>PASO01000022.1 GCA_002712135.1 Gammaproteobacteria bacterium | reverse complement strand
AGCTTGCGGATCTGGGCACTTAGGGTCGGCTGGCTAGCGTGACTGGCTTCAGCAGCGTGGCCAAAGTGAAGGGTATCGGCTACGGCGACTAGGTAACGTAGGTCACGTATGTTCATATTATGTGGCATCTCGCATCAGTGGTTTAATAATAGTTAATATCTATTAAATTAATAATAATAATCAATTTTACCTATTTATGTCGTCGATTAGTATAGTACCTTCTAATCACCAAAAGAGATCATTGATGGCACTTAAGGGTTCTAAAACTGAAGATAATTTGAAAGATGCATTTGCTGGTGAATCTCAGGCAAACCGTCGATATCTGTATTTCGCTAATAAAGCGGACATTGAAGGTTACAACGATGTCGCTTCCGTATTCCGTTCAACGGCGGAAGGAGAAACGGGTCACGCCCACGGTCACCTCGAGTACCTCGAGGCCGTTGGTGATCCTGCGACAGGACTTCCAATTGGCGAGACGGGCGACAATCTGAAAGCTGCCATCGCTGGCGAAACCCATGAGTACACTGATATGTATCCGGGTATGGCAAAGACCGCCCGTGACGAAGGGTTTGACGAGATTGCAGACTGGATGGAAACGCTAGCCAAAGCTGAGCGTTCCCATGCTAACCGTTTCCAAAAGGCTCTCGATACCCTTGACGGCTAGTTAGGTCTTCCTAAATAATCGTAAGTGGGATTATGGCGCCCCCAACGTCACCCACTTGCGTCCCCACAAGCTCCACCCCGCGTAATGCAAACCTGCCTGTTAAACTAAGTCCTACCTGATAGCCGGTCCATTTAGTGACGCGAAGATAATAGATTCTGGCACAAGTAGATACCGACCATTGTCGACGTGTCAGATCGGCCCAACACGGATGAAGACTGATGCATCCATGTACCGTGACAAGAAGTATCAGCAAGGCTGAATCTTAACGATATCCTGACGACGGATTGGCGCTATTGGTGCGTATAATCCGATTACTACTGTTACACGTATATTGTTAGTTCATTGGTCCGACGCGACCAAATTGGTAGCTTTAATGAAAAAAATAATACTAATCGCGCTACTTTCCGTCGTCATTGGATGTGACGACGCCGACGAAAAAGGCTTAGACGGTGAAAAGTCATCCGAAAAAACTGTTCAGAGGGATCAGAAAAGTTCGGATAGTAACAATCAACCGAATGCGAGACGTGGGGAGGGCCGCAGACCTGGTGGACGTGCGGGTGGTCGCGGCGGTGATCCAAAAGCCGGCGTACAATTTAGAGACCGGCCAGTGCCTGTGGCGGTTACTAAAGTTGAACGCGGGCGTGTCGATGCGTTTTATGCGTCGACTGCGTCACTGACTGCCGAAGAAGAAGCTGTCGTAGTGGCTCGGACCCAAGGTGTGGTGGAGCAGATTTTTGTCGAGGAAGGGGATTATGTAGCAGCGGGCGCACCGCTTGCGCAACTAGATACTCGGAGGCTTGAGCTCGAAGTAGCAAGAACCCGAACGAATATCGAGAGTTATGAGAGAGCGTTTGAGCGCTCTAAGCGATTGTACGAAACCAAAATGATATCTCCAGATGCCTATGATCAGGCGCTTTATAACCTTGAGCGAGAAAATGCGTCGCTGAATCTTCAGCTGTACGAGCTGGATGAAGCAACAATTAAAGCCCCCATAGACGGTGTGATTACGCTGAGGCACATTAAGCTTGGTAATACCTTAAATTCTAATGACCGAGCTTTCGAGCTTAAGCGTTCTGAGGTAATCGAGGCGGTGCTTAACGTGCCAGAGAAAGAGCTATCCAAGCTGGAGAAAGGCCAATTGGCAATTGTGCTGATCGATGCGTTGGATGCGGCTGAATTTGAAGGGGTCGTAAACAGGGTTTCACCAGAGATTGATCCGAGCTCAGGCACTTTTAGAGTCACAGTATCTCTGAATAATTCCGACAATATCCTGAAGCCGGGAATGTTTGCCCGGGTTAACGTTCGATATGACTCTAACGAGAATACGTTACTGCTGGCACGTGAAGCCGTGGTTACACAAAAAGATGAAAACTCGGTTTTCGTCGTAAAAGCAGGACAGGCGACACGCCAAACGATTACGATTGGCTATGCAATGGGTTCCTCGGTAGAGGTTCTTGAAGGACTTGATGAGGGTGATCAGGTCGTAATAACCGGACAAGGTGGCCTGCGTGATGGAGCATCTGTACGCCTAGTGCCCCTGTAGGGTAGGGCAGGCAAATGGGAGTTATTTCCGGTTCTATTGCTCGTCCGGTAACGGTGGCTATGGCAACGCTTGCCGTCCTGCTATTTGGTTCGATAACACTGGACCGACTCGGTCTTAATCTTCTACCGGAACTTACGTACCCCACGCTCACGATTAGGACAGAGTTTGAGGGTGCCGCGCCCGCCGAGGTCGAAGAGCAGATAACCCGTCGTATTGAGCAGCGTGTTGGCACTATCAATGGCTTGCGTGAGATGCATTCGATCTCTGCGGCAGGCAGGTCAGATGTCGTACTCGAATTCATCTGGGGTACGAAAATGGATCTTGCGTCCATTGAGGTTCGTGAGAAGCTCGATCTTGTCAACCTGCCGCTTGATGTAGAGCGTCCATCTCTTTTACGACTGAACCCGAATCTAGATCCAATTTTCAGACTTGCGCTGACCAGAAAAGAACCGTTGGCTGATCCTGTCTATGATTTGCAGACTCTGCGTCGTTTCGCTGACGATTATCTAAAGCGGCGACTTGATCCTGTCGCTGGAGTCGCGGCGGTGATCGTTGGTGGTGGTTATGAAGATGAGGTTGCTGTTCACGTTGATCAGGAGCAACTGGGTCGTTTGGGGTTGACGGTACAAGGTCTGGGTCAACGGTTGCAAAACACCAATGTGAATTTGTCTGGTGGTCGTTTGACCGACGGCACGCAGGAGTACCTGGTACGCACGGTGAATCAGTTTGCCACTGTCGAAGATATTGGTGACACAATTATATTTCAGGAGGGCGCACGTATTCTTCGGCTGCGTGATGTAGCCACTGTGGAGGAGGGTCACAAAGAACGTGACTCCATCATGCGTGTTAACGGACGCGAAGCTATTGAAATCTCCATGTATAAGGAAGGTGANTCCAATACCGTNGCTGTTGCCGNGAGCATCCGNGAGCGCCTAGCNGANATCGATGAGCAATTACTACGAACCTTTGANCTCGTGACNATTTACGATCAATCCACATTCATTAGCGCNGCAATAGATGAATTGAAGNNAGCNGCGNTATTGGGGGCGATTCTGGCGGTTCTNGTGTTGTTCCTTTTCTTACGTGATTTTCGTAGCACGCTAATTATTACGGCAACNATACCCACTTCTGTTATGGCGACNTTTGTCCTGATGGATGTNCAGGGCATTACATTAAATGTAATGAGTNTGGGNGGCATCGCGTTGGCAGTTGGCATGNTGATGGATAACGCGATCGTGGTTTTGGAAAATATTTCCCGTCATCGGGGTCTTGGCAAGACGTTGATTGAAGCCGCNCANGCNGGCGCATCGGAAGTTGGTAGTGCGGTTTTCGCCTCAACAATTACTACCATCGCGGTTTTCCTGCCTCTTGTATTTGTGGAAGGTATTGCTGGGCAACTTTTTAAAGATCAAGCACTCACGGTAACCTTTGCGCTTNTGGCGTCACTGACTCTGGCATTTACGCTTATTCCAATGTTGTCTGCGATCGGTGGACGAGACCCCTATCGTGTTGTGAGTAGCAGCCGTAAGCTTCCTTTCTGGATGAAACGAGCGAGCCTACCTATTCGTATTGTCTTTGTTGAATTACCTCGCATTGTGCTGATGGCCAGCGTCATTATTCTGGCGAAAGCGAGACAAATAATGGCGTTCGCGATCAAACCGGTACTTGATGGATTCGACGCAGGGTACGCATATGTTGCGAGCGGGTATCGCAGTCTCCTGCAACTGTCTTTAAACAACAGAGTTTTTACCATTGTATGTGCACTGGTAGCTTTTATAGGCAGTGCGTTACTGGTACCGACNTTACCCGTTGAGCTGATTCCACGATTATCCCAGGGGGAATTCACGCTGCAACTGGAAGCCGCGCCTGGCACTAGGCTGGAATTGACCGACAGTGTGCTAAGTGATTTACAGTATCCCTTAGAGGAAGAGGGCATCATCGAGAAAACATACGCGGTCGCTGGTACCGGCGGGCGACTNGATGCCTCTGCTGTNAGTGGNGGTGAGAATATCGGCGAACTCAACGTGGTGATGGCTGACGGGACTAGTGTTTATGATGAAATCACTGCAATGAATATCATTAGGTTCATACTTAATGACGTTCCCGATGCTCAATATACGATAGGAAGCCCGCAATTGTTCACGTTCTCCACACCGCTCGAAATTCAGATCAGTAGCGCCGAACTGGAAGAGATCAAATTGGTCGCTGATCAGTTGGTGCTGGCAATGAGTGAGTCTGAAACCTTCNGGGATGTGGAATCGTCGATGCGGTCGGGGTATCCCGAGATCCAGATAGAGTTCGACGATGAACGAACCGCCGCGCTTGGNATGTCAGTCCCCCAGGTTGCTAATTTGATCGTACGGAAGGTCAAAGGCGATGTTCCGACGGAATTCACTTGGCAGGACAAGAAGATCGACATCCGTATTCGCCTCGAAGAACAGGAGCGCGACTCAATGGAGGATATTGAGAACATTGTTATCAATCCGGAAAGTGAGAGGCAGGTGCGCCTTTCCACGGTTGCTGATGTCTACATTGGCATTGGACCCGCCCATATTCAGCGAATTGGTCAGCAGCGTGTTGCTGTTGTCAGTGCCAATGTGCCTGATGGCGATCTGGGATTGGCGGCGGCAGAAGTGACTCAGTTGCTGGCAAATATCGATCACCCTTTGGGTGTGAAGAGTTCTGTCGGAGGACAAAACGAGGAAATGGAGGCGTCATTTCAATCGCTTAGGTTTGCGCTGCTACTGGCGCTGATTATGGTATATCTCGTAATGGCATCGTTGTTTGAATCGCTGCTGCATCCGTTTGTAATTATGTTCACTATCCCTTTGGCGGCGGTGGGNGCCATCGTTGGGCTCTCCATTACGGGTACCAGTGTTTCTGTTGTGGTATTTATCGGGATGATTCTGTTGGTTGGCATTGTTGTAAACAACGCGATCGTGTTGATTGACCGCGTAAACCAGTTGCGCATGTCCGGAATGGCGAAACGTGATGCCCTCGCTGAGGGAGCGAGTCAGCGCCTGCGACCCATTTTGATGACAACTTTAACGACCATACTGGGTCTTTTACCCATGGCGATTGGTATTGGTGAGGCGGCGGAATTACGAACCCCCATGGCGGTTACGGTTATCGGTGGGCTGCTGGTGTCGACATTCCTGACCCTGATTGTAATCCCGGTAGTCTATGATCTAGTCGACCGAAAGGTTCTACAAGGTGATTCCTTTGATAATTCATCACAGGAGGGAAGCGCATGATCGTCTCCAGATTAGCAATACGACGCCCGGTGACAGTAGTTATGTTTTTTATTGGTCTCGCTATTATCGGNGTATTTGCCGCGTTTAGTATTCCGATAGAAGAGATGCCGGAAACCGAGTCTCCGTATATTGGTATGAGNATAGACTACGAGGGAACGCCGCGTCAGATCGAGCAGAATATCACTCGCCCGGTAGAAGAAGTGCTTTCGATCATGTCAGGTGTCGACAGGATGTTCAGCCACTCGAGGACCGGAGGGGTGCGAATTGGGATGTTGCTGGATATGGATCAGGATAGTCATGGCAAGCGTACTGAGGCCAAGGAGTTGGTTGAGAACATTCGCCATCTGCTTCCAGACGATCTGCGACGTATTCAGATGAATTCCTGGAACAACAATGCGTCGCCAGTAATCAATATGCTTATCGTCGCAGAAGGCTTGAGCAAAAAAGAAGCGTTCGATGTGCTCGATATCAAAGTCAGAGCCGAACTTGAACGTGTACCTGGTGTCAGCTCCGTAAGCCTCTATGGCATTGTTCCGGATAATATACGCATATCTCTCGAGCCAGATCGGGTTGCAGCTTATAACCTCGATTTCCGTGATATTGAGCGCCGACTTCAGGCGGAGAACTTTTATGTGTCTGCGGGCACCATCGAGTCTGGACGGCGTGAGTACCGCGTGCATCCTCTTGGCCAATATCAAACGCTGGATGAAATCCGCTCACTGCCAATGAATGACTCCGGTCTGGTTCTGCGTGATTTTGCCAAGGTTTCTCTTAGACCCGATGACGATAATAACCGCAACCGGGTGAATGGCGTGGAGTCCTTGGGAGTATCCGTTTATAAGTTGCCGGAAGCTAATCTTGTCGAGGTGTCCCGTGCTGTCTCTAAGAAAATGGAGCAGATCAGGAAGGACAAGGTATTTGACAATACGACATTTTATCCTCTGGACAGCCAGGCTGAGACAGTCATTACCTCACTCAATAATCTACGCGATAGCGGTCTGCTGGGTGGACTGCTTTCGGTGATCGTGTTGTTTCTGTTTCTGCGTCAGGTCAATGTCTCATTGTTGATCGCGATGACGGTCCCCTTATCGTTATGTGCCACACTCGGTGTGATGTATTTCGCTGGCATGACTTTAAATACGCTATCTCTGGTGGGCTTGATGTTGACCGTTGGTCTGCTGGTAGATAACAGCGTGGTTGTGTCGGAAGCCATTTCCCTCCGGCGTCGGGATTCTGGTACCAATCCAATACTCGCGGCAGACAAGGGAACGTCTGAGGTGGGTATGGCGATTGTCGCCGGCACACTGACCACGGTCATCGTATTTGTGCCTTCGTTTATGACTGATAATCAGACTGTCGCGACGATGCAACAGAATGTGGCAACGCCGCTTTGTACAGCCCTTATTGCTTCGTTGCTTATCGCACAGACGCTGGTGCCAGCGACCATGGCGCGGATGCCGTTATCCAAAAGAGAAAGACCGCATCCGATTATCGATGGCATTGGTCGTTACTACGAACTAGTGGTTCGCTTTACGCTGACTCACCGACTTGTAAGTTTTATTGGGGTAGCNTGTATTGCCNCAAGCGGNTGGTTTGTTTATCAGCAGGTTGAAGTCAATATGAACCCTTCTCAGGAGAGCGACAGGCTGGAAATGCGTGTTCGTGTGAGCGGTTCCCCCGAGATTGAATACATAGAAGACCATATTAAANAAGTTGAAAACTATCTGCTTGAAAACAAGACGCGTTTTCAAATTGACAATGTCTATATCTCTTATGACACGGATAGTGGCAACATTACGATCAACCTCATGCGAAATAGCACTCTCGCCCCGGGTATTGTGCAGGATATGATCATGGAANGTCTGCCCGAGCTGCCGAATATCCGAATGTATTTCACGAATAGTAATCGTGGGTTTGGTGGGCGCGGTCGTCGTGGAGGAGGTGAAAGCGTTGGGCTTGGAATCAGGATCGTGGGTGACTCTACTGAAGAGCTGCTGGACATTGGTGATGACCTGGTAGGCCTTTTTGAGCGNCATCCAATGTTGCGTAATGTTCAGCATGATGCTGAGTCGGCTCGCAGTGAAGTTCTGATTAGTTTGCGAACTGAGCAGGCGGGTAGTCTGGGTCTAAATGCCCAGCAGGTTTCCGAGTCTGTGGCAGCAGGNCTTGGTGGTAGTATTATGCGGCGAGGTTTTATCGAAGATGGTAAGGAACTTAGCATCCTGTTAGAAATAGAAGGTCGAGAAGACGCGGATCTTGAAACCTTAAAGAACTATCCGATATTTATTCCTGCAGGCGGCACTGTACCCCTAGAATCCATTGCCGATATCAATTTCGATACAACCGTCAAGCAGATACGCCGCCAGAATCGAGAAACATCGGTCAACCTGAATTTTGAGACTCGGGATAATGAGCCACCGGAGGTTGCGCAGGCGATTGTGGAAAACACCATGGCTAACTACGATTTGCCACCGGGCTATCGTTGGGAGCTTGGCGAGGATTTCAGTTTTGACTTCAACATGTTTCAGGACATGGTGGTCAATTTTGCGCTCGCTGTCATATTTATCTATATGTTGATGGCCGCCTTGTTTGAATCTGTATTGTTTCCGACTTCAGTAATTTTTGCCATTGGCTTTTCCGCCGTAGGCGCGCTGTGGACTCTGTTTCTGACTGGCACTACCTTGACCTCAATGGCGTTGACCGGGATGTTGTTGCTTGCGGGTATTGTCGTGAACAATGGAATAGTGTTACTGAATAGAATCATNCAGTTGCGTTCTGAAGGGATGGACCGAATGGAAGCAATAGTGATNAGCGGCAGGCACCGACTTCGCCCCATCCTTATGACAGTTTGTACCACCACGGCAGGTATGTTGCCGCTGGCAGTCGGTGAGGTGAGGATCGGCAGCACAGGCCCGGCATACTTTCCGATGGCCCGCACCCTAATTGGAGGTCTGGCGTTCTCTACTGTTATTACCTTGATTATATTGCCGCTGATCTACGTTCTGATGGATGATATGAAGAACGCATCTATTGGCTTCTGGCGCGAAACACTTAGAAGAGCTACACGAATTGTTTAACCTATAATTTATACGCATGATATTAAATTTTTCTCATTAGATAAGAATACCTTGTGTGGGGAACTCTATAGTAGAAGGGGTATATATGGGGTTCTTTTTGAAATAAGAAAGCAGATGGATCCTGCAGCTACCTGCGGTTGGTAGATAGTTTTTGTGTAGTACCACTGACTTCTTCGTAGCCAGGAAGCTAGTGTGGTATTTATGTTTGGCAGGAGTTAACTTGCGCCAAATCGATAGCGTAGTTTTACTACCAGAACCTCACTGGCTGGATTACTGAGCGCATCACTAAATAAGGTGCTAAAGGTCTCTTCGTTGTTGGCAGAATCTAGACTGCCGCCCCGGTTATAGACGATAAATAGGTCTGACAGTGGTGCCAATTCCCAGCGATAACGAGCCTGTAAGGTGAGCTTGCTAGTGGCGAAACCATTGTTAGTATCATCAGCCGGTCGTGAAATCTGTTGTAATTGACCACCACTGATGGGTACTTGCCAGTATGTTCGATCGTAGGCTTTGATGCCTATCCATTGCAACTGAATTTGCAGTTGCTGCTTAGCATTAAAGAAAGTGTCAAATATAATTTTGGGCTTCCATTCTTTCGCCTTGACCGCAGTGAAATTGCGTCCACCATTATGAATAAGCCACGAGTCTCTGCTTGAATAGCGTGCCTGCAGAGTCAGGCCGTAGCGATCGGTGGGTCGAAAGTATAGTGAGGCATTAAACCCTTTATTGTATCCAACCTCGTGTTCCTGTCGAACAAATATTGAGATTTCAGATGACAATGGACGTGCGCTGTTACCTTTCCATCTGCTAAAAAGACTCCAGATTTCTTTTCGTTTGAAGTCACCGAAACCGCGACTGTTTCGGTCATCCCACTTTTTTGGGTCATGAGAAATACCAATTTTCGTTTGAGAATTGTTGTTGAATTTCCATTCGCGTTCAAGGGTGATCTGTCCAGATGTCCTTTTGTTGTTGAGATTACGTTCCTCTTTAATAGTAAAATCAGTCTCACGTTCCCTTAACCCCGGGATATTTGTTTCTTCCAATTCATACTGATATCGCACAGCTAACTGATCTGATCTGTTTAGAAATCCAATATCATTGAGATCGAGTTGTCTGTCTATGTAGTCCATTTCTATTTTGTGCTTATGACCATTCCTTGGAACGAAACTGATATTTGTAAAAAAACCATAGCCATGTGTATCTTTGCCGCGTTCATCTTTCACTGAACTCTTTAAGATCTGGCTGTCAAGACTTAGGCGTCCGTCGTCAGATAAAAGGTGGGCGTCTAGGCCTTGTGTAACTGCTTGGCGATTTGGATGATCGGTAATGGTGCCTAACCATCCGATAGACCTCCTGCCGCTGCCAGCATTCTCATATAGAACCCTCAGGACACCGAAATCGCGACCAGGGATGCTTCCGTTGACTGCGTTGTNGATAGTTATCTCAGTTTCGTCTTCGGTTGCAGCAATTAGACCGTAGCGTATTTTTCCTATCTGCCCAGTAGTTTTAACGGCACCGATGAGATCAACTGGTTGCTTGCTACTATTTGTATCAATGGTCCTCTGTTTGTCGGGTTCACCAGCNCGGGATCCTATATCGGAACCAATTCGACGTGTGTTCAGGAGCGTATCGGAGGAGCCTTTACGTTTGATCATTGAGAATACGCTTTGGTTCTCTAGAAAAAATAACCGCTTTTCGGGAAAAAACGTTTCAAAAGCCGTTAAGTTGACTACCACATCGTCCGCCTCTACCTGGCCAAAATCTGGGTTCATCGTGGCGTTAACCTGCAGATGAGATGTTGGTTTCCAGAATATATCTAATCCCGCACGAGAGTCCTGCTCATTTGTGATGTTATCGATAGATGATGAGGCATAGGGGAAGAGGCTATATTCCTTTGTTGGGGGTATCGATTTTATTTGATAGGACTTGAACGCGGAGAGAAAGCGGTTTTGTCCGCGTGGCAGGTATGGGTTTGACCAGCGTTCTCCGAGTTGTCCAAGCGTACGACTCACGTAAAGTCCAATTTTTCTCGAGGAGGTATTTCCTGGTGGCATGTTCATGATGGACCAGGGAATATAAAGTTCGGCAGTCCAGCCGTTGTTCGTTGCTACGGCATTTCCATACCAGGCGCCATCCCAATCACTGCGGTAATCACGTTCTGGTAGCACAATACCATCGCCAATAGAACCTCCGAGACTTACTGAGAACCAATGCGAATACAGCCCTTTACCTGATGTATCTACAATGACCTGCATGCTGTCNCGCATCAGAAAACCATCGCGGGAAGAAAGTCTGGATAGTAGAGAGTCCGTAGGCTGTTCATTCCACATGCCTACATAAAGACCTTTGTTTGTGTGGAAATACCCGACAAGCGTTTGATAACGACCTTTATCACCTGTACTGGGTGTTACCATTAAAAAATTGTCGTTGTACGGGACCTTTTTCCATAGCTCCTCATCCAATTTNCCATCAACGATAATATCGACGTTTTCACTATCGTAGTAAGGGATTTCAAGGTCTGAGGGGCTTGCAAGAGGTATGCTAGAAGCCAAGCTTAAAAAAACGGTCGCCACCGAAAGGATGNCGTAGCGGGAATACATTTAAAATTCAGTTGTTCATTAAGCGGCGCACCTTAGCATTTTCCGCGTCAGAAAGTCAAATATNCTAACGAATATTCTAAGGCGTANTAAAAAATGCTTAGCATATTNGCTCTAAATATTNCCTGCGGAACTAACGATATGGATGAAAGTAGTGTTCATCTATATGATGTGCGAACCACAATTACGAGAAAGACCGATGGCATTCTACGAACTGAGACAGTATCCAATTCATCCGGGCAAGATGGACGAGTGGGTGGCGTATATGGAGGAGGTAATCATTCCTTTTCAGGTCAGCCAGGGCATGGTGATTACAGGCAGCTATCGCTCCGAAGACGACGCTACTTATGTATGGACGCGACGCTTTGAAGACGATGCCGAGTGTGAGGCTCTTTACGAGAAGGTATACAAGAGCGATGCTTGGGTGAATGAAATTTCTAAGTCGATTCCTGAGATGATTGAACGATCTGGTATTAATGTGCTTCGCATGGTGGCTACTCCCAAAAGTGTTGTGCAGTAGCTGGTGGACAAGCTATCNAAAACTGCCTCCATAGTAGGCTCTTGGGAGGTTGTAGTTGGGAACTCGTGGGCAATCCACTCTTTCATTCCTTATAATTATGAGGTAAGTGAGCGGGATACATATTTTTATTTTCAGCCCTAAACGGGTGCGCAAGACCTCATCGGTTCAGCGACAGGGGAGAATGATGTTGCTCTCCTGGCCGGAAGAATTTAGTGAGCGATGCAGAAAGTAAATTGATGACGTATTGGAGGATCAGGTGGCCCAGTCCCAACAAGAAAAAACGGTGCGCGTCACAGTCTCTGGTCGAGTACAGGGTGTGGCATATCGTTATTGGACTCAGAGCGAGGCAGTGCGTAGACAGCTTACCNGTGTNGTCAGAAATCGTTGCGATGGTAGCGTGGAGGCAATTTTTTCAGGTGTAGCCTCGCAGGTAGATGATATGGTTGTTGCCTGTGAAACTGGGCCACCGATGGCTATAGTGGACTCCTTGCAGTGCGATTTAATTCAGGCCCCGGAGCAGTTTACGAGTTTCGATATAGGGATAACAATTTAGTTTGATGCACTCGGTGCGTAAAGCACCTACTATTGGCCGGTTGCTGATTTTTAGCCTGGTGTTTGTCTGCTTCTCTGTAGATCCGAAAGATTATTACACTGGAGTTATGGAAGTTTCTCCTATGGTGATCGGGTTCATGATTTTAGTCTTTACTTATAAGTCGGTTCGACTGATTTCGCTGGTGTGTTTATTGATTCTGGTTCACTGTGTTGAACTTATGGTTAGTGGCCATTACACNTAAGCGGGGTAATCTTATTTACCCCTGAACTTATCGGTGGTGAGCGCAACAACTTCGACAAATCGGGCCACTTTTTACAGGGTTTTATTCCGACGATAATCGTTCGAGAGATCTTGATTCGTTTCCCCGTTATAGGGTCCAGGCGTTGGATGGGCATTAATTAGAGCTACNGCCGTACTACTGCTTTCCAAACTTGATGACAGGCAACTGACGTAATTATCATCCAGAGATGGCAACATCCGAAAAGCGAATATGTGGCATAAGAGCACCTCGATACTGGTCCCAGTAAAGTTCATCACCGATCGCTGAAATTTTCTTCAGCATGTCATAAAAATTTCCTGCAACGGTGATGTTCCTCACGGGTTGAATACGCTTACTATCCTTCATTAGAAAACCAGATGCACCAAAGCTGAATTGTCCGGAAATTGGATTTGCACCTGAGTGCAGACCTGACAGATCTGTAATTAGTAGGTATTTCCCCGCGAATAGAGTGGATGGATTATCAGCCCCCTTATCTATACGCATCTGATGCAGANTGACACCGAGGTTTGATTTGGGGCTTCTTGATGCGTGTCCCGTTGTGGTGGTGTTAAAGTGTGCTGCGGTTGCGCTGTTGTGTACCAGNGTTTGTAGCTGTCCTTCAACGATCAGTGGCGTCGCTCGAGTAGCAGTTCCCTCTGCATCGAATAGCGCGTAACCGAATCCATCAGTCAGTAACGGCTGGTCGCTAATATTTAGGCGCCTGTCTGCGACTTTTTCACCAAGCTTGTCGCGCATCGGGTTGACACCATCTTTGGCTNATTGCGCGGAAAACATGCTGCTGAAGATTCCGAAAAGCGCAGTCTGGTTGTCTTCGTCAAAGATCACATCATAGTGTTTTGTTGGTATCGCGGTGCCATCCAGCAGGCCCTGGCAACGCTCATAGGCATCTTCGATAATTTCCTGATAATTGAGGTCTGAAAATTGGCGTGACACCTTGACTGAGCCTTCCATGACATTTTTTTCACCTTCCTCCATTAAAGCAAAAGATGCCGCGGAACAATGGCGTTGCTTCGTGCTCGCACGCAGCCCACTGGTCGTGAAAACGTGCCTTTGATCTATGCCGTCGCTGAGACCGTTTGAGGGTACATTCTTAATTTTGTCTTTGGCGGCAAGCTCGTTTTCCATCGATTGTACGAAAAGAATTTTATCGTCAATGGTAGGACTGTCGCTGGGGCACAGTAGTTCGTCGTCCGTTCTTANCTCACCCGTATTAGCGGCTATTTTCTCGTCCTGTTCTACTTTGGCGAATGTTGCATTGAGGAGTGCCTGATCGACCATGGACTTGAGTGCATCATTGTCGGATGCTTCGCTATAGGCAGTACCCACNCGATTATCCTTTACAACGCGCAGTCCAAAGATCAACAGGGAGCTGACTTTATGTTCTTCCAACTCGCCTTCCCGTGTTTTTAGTGTTAGGGAATCCCCCTCATCAATAATCAGGTCTCCCTCAGCACCTGCTTTTCGTACTCGCTCCAATACGACCGCTGCACTTTCCTCTAGAATCATTTAGGCATTTCCCCCTACGAGGATGTCNTCCACTTTCAGGGTTGCCTGGCCCACAGTAGTAGGAACTGCGCCTGAGACTGAACCACACATTCCGCATGCTAAAGAGAAGTCTTTGCCAATCATTGAAATCTCCTTCAAGACAGCAGGGCCGGTACTGATTAGCGTCGCTGCCTTTACGGGATACTGAATCTTGCCATCTTCAACGTAATAACCCTCCTGCACTGCAAAGTTAAATTCGCCAGTTCCAGGTTGCACGGAACCGCCACCCATATGAGATGCATAGATGCCCTTGTCGAGAGAGGAAATCATATCCTCAAGCTCTGCATTGCCAGGTTCGATAAAAGTGTTGCGCATACGTGAGGCCGGTGCGAAATGGTAAGACTGACGTCTACCGGAACCAGTGCGTTCATAGCCGGTTTGTTCGGCGCCGATTCTATCCGCCAAGAAGTTAGTTAGCTTGCCATCCTTGATCAGTTGAGTCCTCTGAGTGGCCAGGCCTTCATCGTCGATATTTATCGAACCCCATTCGTTAGTCATGGTGCCATCGTCGACGGCACTGACAACTGGATTAGCGATCATTGCCCCCATCTGATCATGAAAGACGGATGCTTTCTTAGCGACCGCAGTGGTTTCTAACAGGTGTCCACAGGCCTCGTGAAATATAACGCCGCCGAATCCATTACCAAGCACCACTGGCATTCTACCGGATGGACATGCTTTGGCGCTAAGGTTCACAAGAGCCTGTCGTGCCGCTTCCTCGCCGGTTTTCTCTGCGTTGATGTCGTCTTTTATCTCCCAGCCCCGCAAACCACCGTCATTCCATGAGCCAGTAGCCTGTTCACCGCCATCTGAGGCATAGGCAGTCATGTTGGCCCGAATGTAGTTGCGCGTATCTTCGGTATGTAAGCCTTCACTATTAAAGAGTTCGATTTGCTGTTCCCGCTGCAAGCAGGAACCGCTGGTTTGCGAGATCATATTGCTAGCTGCCCGCGCCGTTTGGTCAGCTGCCAGTAAGTAGGCAATTTTGCTTTCGATATTTGCATCAACTGAAAGCGTTTCTNATGCCGGATGATGATCCGTTTGCTGGCGGTAGTCGAAGTTCACCNTCTGTGTCATTGGGTCGCGAAGATCTTTTGTCGCAAGTTCCGTGATGATTCTTTTGAGTTCTTCTTCGTCTATTCTGTTGGTGTACCCGTATAGCACTTTGTATCCGTAGACTAGTCTGATGCCGATTCCAAAATCGATGCCCGAGCGCACAGCCTGGACTTCGTTACTGAGTGTGGCAACCGTGCTTACCTGATTCTTCTCAACAAAAAGTTCAGCGAAGTCAGCGCCAAGAGAGATAGCATAGTCAACTACTGAGTCTGAAATTCTACTGTCTAACATCCTGGTACCTTTGGTCTATGTTTTGCCGTGGAGCACTACCGGTAGTTCCGAGTAACCTTTCACGAAAGTGGAGTATATGCGTTTGGGTTCTCCGACAACTTCGATGTTGTCGAAACGTTTCATAATTTCTTCCCAGACAATTCTAAGCTGCATTTCTGCGAGACGGTTGCCCATGCAGCGGTGGATGCCAAAACCAAACGCGATATGTTGTCTTGGCCTTTGTCGATCGATGATTAGATCGTTGGGCAATTCGATTGCTTCTTCGTCACGATTGCCGCTTACATACCACATCACGACCTTGTCTCCCGCTTTGATCTTTTGTCCACCAAGTTCAGTATCCTGTAGGGCGCGTCGACGCATATGGGCCAACGGAGTCTGCCATCGAATAATTTCTGGTACCATTCTAGTTATCAATGAATGGTCGGCGCGAAGTTTGTCATATTCATCTGGGAATTGGTTGAGTGCCAGAACGCCACCAGTGATTGAATTTCTGGTGGTGTCATTACCACCGACGATTAGCAGGATCAGGTTCCCCAGGTACTCCATCGGACGATCTAGCAAGTCTTTTGTTGAGTCACCGTGGGCGAGCATGGTGATCAGATCATTCTTACCTGGCTTCTGTTGTCGTTGCTTGAATAGCTCAGTGAATACACCAAGACATTCCAATAATTCGCCTCGGCGCTGATCTTCTGACTCAATAATGCCCGAGTCTTCATTGGCTGTAGCCACGTCGGACCATCGGGTTAGTCGTCGCCGTTCTTCAAAAGGAAAGTCGAACAGCGTCGCCAGCATTTGCGTAGTCAGTTCAATCGATATTCTATCCACCCAATTGATTTCTTCTCCGAGAGGCAATTCATCAAGTAATCCTGCAGCGCGCTCGCGAATAGTATTTTCTAATTTCTGCAGATTAAAGGGCGCTACAACGGGGCTTACAACCTTGCGTTGTTCGTCATGTTTCGGCGGATCCATGGCAATAAACATAGGCATGGTGAACTCATCATCCTGATCAGCGATAACAATTCCACCTTCGGAAGAGAAGATGTCGTGGCTGGTATCGACCTGCATGATCTCTTTGTACTTGGTGACCGACCAATAGGGTCCGTATTCACTTTCTTCGCAAAGGTGTACCGGTGCTTCTTTACGCAAGCGCTCGAAGTATGGCCAATGTGCGTCCGCTTGGAAGAGCTTTGGTTGTGCGACGTTAAACTTGCCATCAAGCGGAATGGAGTAGGGGTCCACAATGTCTAGTTCAGTCATGATTCACGCCNTAATTTATCTGTAAGTCCTAGATAATACTATCTAAGTTCAGCATTACTATCTAAGTTCAATTGGTGTCCCTAGCATGGAGCCGTATACGGAATTGTCATATGATCGGACATTACATGATCGATAGGTTACAGTGTAATTAATGTAGCTATGGTGTATTTAAGATTCAGTTAAAATGAATAATTACGCGAAGTTACTCCGAGATCCTGTGTCAGGATTCCGTGGGACATCGAAAAGGTTTGCGTGAAGTTGGGGTGGGTTATCCTAGACTCAGCTAGCGTGTCCGCAATGTTTTAGTGCTATGGCTATTGGTCTTGGGCTAGGCCTATCAAGATTTCCGTTTGAAGACACACGTTCCTACTGGAAGTGGGTAGAACTGTGTGAGCAGGGTCATGTCGATTCAATATGGCAGACGGATCGGTTGGTATCCAAGGAACCGATGTTGGAGTGCATTACGACGATGGCGGCACTTGCCGGCGCAACCGAGAAGATTCGATTCGGGATGAACGTCGCATCCATCGCTCTGCGTGATCCGCTATTAACTGCCAAGCAGTTAGCGACCGTCGATGTGTTAAGCAATGGCNGCGTTCTCCCCGCCTTTGGTCTGGGCAGTTCTTTTTCTATGGATTATAGGGCCAGTGGCAAATCAACCAAGCGGAGGGGAAAGCGTGCTAATGAGGCACTGGAGCTTGTGCATCGATTGTGGCATGAAGAAGACGTAAGCTTCTCAGGTGAGTTCTTTCAGTATGAGAATGTCACTATCTCACCGCGGCCTGTAAATGAGCGAATTCCTCTGTGGATCGGTGGGTCAAGCGAAGTAGCCATGCGTCGTACTGCTAAATACGGAACAGGTTGGTTAGGTGGAATCGATACGCCTGAGCAATCGGCGGTCATGGTACAGGGAATAAGAAAAGCACTTAAGGAAACGGGTCGCGAGATTGATGAGGACCACTATGGTGCTAGTTTTTCTTTTCGTTTTGGTAATTTCGACGACGACTCAATCAATATGAGAGCAAAGAGTCTTTCAGTCCGCGTGAAAGAGCCTTCAAAATATATGGCTGTGGGTGACGCTGGGGACATCATTCAGCGTATAAACGAATATATNGATGCAGGATGCTCTAAATTCGTGATGTTACCTATGGGGTCAGGACANAAGGAAATGATGCAGCAGACCCGGCTGTTTATTGACGAGATATTGACTGAGTTCTGAAATGCTTAGTTGATGTGNTTGACGATTTCCTGGAAGTTCTCGAATGTCTCGTCTTCCATGTCGGCGCGGAATTCGCTTTTTTCGTCATCGATCAAAGTTACTGCCTGTGCGGTTANCTGAACTTTTTACGTCTCACTTTGCACGCTAGTTTCTGACCCAGACAGGGCATAATCTACTTCAGCTAAAGGATGTGGCGATGCGATGAGGGCAAGAAGTAGAAAACTAAAGCTTCTTATCATTATTCCGGGTCAGGTGCTGATCACAGGATGCTAGGCTTGCGCAGGAATTGTTGCCTCGCCCATGGTACGCTGGGCCGCAGAAATAGGATAAATCTGCGAGATTAGGTGTGTCAGACAAGAAAGCAANACCCAGGTCAGGGATCTTCTACCGCAAGGATCCTGCTGCTGTGGTGGTTATGTTTCGTGGTAAAGAGGTATTTCGCTACAAGTCTGTCGAGGAGTTCATAGAAGTACACATTAAGGCGATGAAAGCGCTCGAGCAAAAACAGGAGGATGAGTTGGAGCGCCAATACGAAGGTTAGTCCTTATCTATGGGAACCACTCTGATGCTGACCGAGTGTACGATATCCTCCGCGTCCTAGAACAGATGACACACGTCTTCGACCTTCACCTTGAGCCCGATCTGAGGGTCATCACCGGAGAGTAAATCCAGCCAGTCCTCCCTGCTAATCTCATCACCTATGTGAATACAAGATGTGTGACCAGTTTCGTTGGTTATGGGTTTACTGTTTTACGAATCCATGTAGACCACGAGTCAGTGGGTGCTCATTATTCTCTACGTGTAATCTTTGCTAAGTGGTGTTTATTACCGTGAAAAAGTATTAGACATGTTACCGGCGACCGGAACTNTGAAGCAATTCACATTTCCTTTTAGGCTTATCGACGTGCTGCTGAATTCGTGACGTGAATCACCAGGATTGAGTGTTGCGGCTTATTTACGGTGGGCGCCCAGCAGGAAAACAACCATGGTGCAGGGTTCAGTACCCTTGTTGCGCCAGGCATGTCGAGTTCCGTTTTGTACCACAGTATCGCCGGGTTGGAGGTGTACCTCTTCACCGTCATCTAATTCCAACCACACCTCGCCAGAAACAACGTACTCGAAATCTATGGTGTCCGTCGTATGCATGCCGGGATTATCAGGTTCGTGATTAGCCTGAGAAGTGAGGCCAGGAAGAGCAGCTTCAGTTTCTCTTGCCGCGGCAACCGGGTCGAAATCTGCCGGTCGTTCTGACTGGGGTGACACTATAAATGTTGCGAAGCGGAAGCCGGCAACGGGTGGAAACCATTTTTGTGCAGGATGTTGTTCCCCATCATCTGGGAATGTCGGCGCAACGTCGCTGCTCCATAGTTCGTGGAATCTCCCTAGGGTGAGTGGTACATCTTCGTCACTCACGACGGTGGCCTTACCTTCAGCCGTATGGCCCGTTACTACGCGTCGCATTCGTCTTCCTCCTTGCCTTGCGTATTCAGTCTGGATCTTTGTATTGGGCGGGACGCTCTTCAAAGGTTGACNGCACTGCCTCTAGCTGGTTGGGGCTACCTATCAGCTTGTGCTGAAGGGTTTGCTCCAGTTTCAGTGACTCGTCACGTCCTCCATGCCACGTGGTTTCAAAAAGTTGTTTGCTATACCTGACTGCATCTGGTGATTTGGTGGCGATGATTTCTGCCATCTCCATTGCTGTTTCCAATGGCGAATCGCTAACCTGAGTAACGATTCCAAGTTCAAGAGCTTCGTTACCTTCAAACGTGCGCCCGGTAAAGGTTAGTTCTTTGGCGACATCCAGGGGTACAAGGTCCCGCAACGTTTGCGTAATGCTACAGTCCGGTATCAGTCCCCATTTAATTTCCATGATGGAAAATCTGGCATCAGGTGCTGCGATGCGAATATCCGGTCCCATTGCGAGCTGGAAGCCACCACCGAACGAAACGCCGTGCAGTGCAGCAATCACTGGTACGGGAACCAACTTCCACACCATGCCGATCTGTTGCGCAGAATTGCCCGGTACTCTATTGGATTCGCGCCGCTTGATGATTTCGACGTCACCGTCTCCAGCCATACTCTGAAAACTCGAGAAATCCAGTCCGGCACAGAACCCACGCCCATTACCAGAGAGCACAACAGCACGGATCGAACTATCATCTATAAGAGATTCACCAGCTTCCGTGATGGCATCGAACATATCGGGAGAGAGAGCGTTGTATTTGTCAGGTCGATTAAGTCGTACGTCGGCGACCCCATTCTGATTTACATCAACTGTGACCAACTCTGACAAGGTTACTCTCCGAAAAAAGAAAGAACTACATCACGTTTACACGAGTGGCGTCAATCAGTTCACCTAGTTCGAATCAATCCTTCCTGCATCACGGAGGCTATTAGTTGTCCTTTAGTATTGTAGAAGCTACCTCGGGTGAATCCGCGCGCGCCAGCGGCTGCAGGTGTATCTCGTGTGTATAGGATCCATTCGCAAACTGAGAATGGTCTATGGAACCAAAGTGCGTGGTCCAGACTTGCAACCTGCATANCTCCAGTAATGGTTTTGCGGTGGGGAATCATCGCAGTGGAGATTAAGCTCATATCCGATGCGTAGGATAAAAGGAACTGGTGCTGGGGATCTCCAGGTTCNTTTGTTTCATCGCGATAGCGTAACCAAACTGCACTTCGGTTATTACCGATCTTGGGAACCGTACGAATTTCGAATGGTCGTTTTCGATCTGACCAGCCTGTTTGCTGACCTTTTCGTTTTGCTACTTCGTAGTCATCTTCCAGATTCTCCGGTTGAGTTATCTCTTGTTCGAGATCCATCTGGTGAGACAGTCCAGTCTCTTCAATTTGGAACGAGGCGTCCATGCTAAAAATTGCCTCTCCTTTTTGAATTGCCTTAATNCGGCGAGTGGTAAAACTTGATCCATCGCGTATTGGGTCGACCTGATAGAGAACTGGTCGCTCGGTGTTCCCTGGTCTCAGGAAGTAACCGTGCAGTGAGTGACAGGTTCGTGCTGAATCCACAGTTCGGTATGCCGCGATTAAAGCCTGGGCTAGTACCTGGCCGCCGAANAGTCGTTTGTATTCCCGATACTCGTTTTCGCCGCGAAATAGGTTGTCCTCNATTACCTCAAGGTCAAGTATCCTGTTTAACTCATCGGTGACGTCACTCATCAGTCGATTGAAACGGCGATGGTGTCGTTTTCTACCAGCACTGGGTAACTCAAAATGGGCTCCCAGGCCGGCGCAGCCTGAACTGAACCGTCAGATAACTTGAACTCGGCACCGTGAAACGGACAGGTAATACATCCATCCTGCATGGTGCCGCCCTCCAGACCAAAGATCTCGTGACTACAGTAATAGTCGATTACGTAGTATTGCCCTTCGTGTTTACACAGCAGAAGATCTCGCCCGTTTAGCGCGACGTGCATTTGTCCTTCATCTTCAAGCTCTGAAGTCGCAGCGATCACGTGATACTGGGACATGCTTCACCCCTAGATTAAAAGCCGTGCATTAAATCAGTTTTTAGCCATCACTGCGACCAGCGTGACTTGTGCCGGTCGGCTTATGTTATGTTTCACAGTCATTGGGGATGTTTTGTTATGTATGACTACGTAATTGTTGGCGCGGGCTCCGCAGGCTGTGTATTAGCCAATCGGTTGTCTGCGGATCCAACGAATCAAGTGTTGCTCCTGGAAGCCGGCAGTAGAGACACCAGCCCGTTTATCCATATGCCAGCAGGTATTGTTCAGTTGCTTGCAACCAAGAACTTTAACTGGGCCTTTAATACAGCTGAAGAACCAAACCTTGATAATCGGCGATTGTATTGGCCGCGTGGCAAGGGCCTGGGGGGCTCCAGTTCGATAAACGGCATGATCTACATTCGCGGACATGCCCAGGACTATGATCACTGGCGACAGTTGGGCAATGAAGGCTGGAGCTTCGAGGAATTGCTTCCATACTTCAAGCGATCTATTAATAACGAGCGTGGTGAAGACNAATATCATGGCGTAGGCGGTCCCCTTAACGTTATGGATCAACACAGCGAGCTACCAAGTCACGAACAGTTTATCCAGGCGGGTGTTGAGGCAGGCTATCCCTTCAATGATGATTTCAATGGCGTGCAGCAGGAGGGTGTTGGTCCGTATCAATTGACCAAGTTTGGCAAACAACGTTGCAGTGCTGCGAGGGCTTTTCTTNNGCCGATATTGGGTCGTNATAACCTGACCGTGATGACCGAAGCACGCTCTCTGAGAATTAATTTCGAAGGTAAGAGAGCCCAGGGAGTTACCTACTTAAAAGATGGTGAGCAGTACGAGGTCACTGCTGCCAGGGAAACCATAATTTGTGCCGGTGCAGTACAGTCGCCACAACTACTCCAATTGTCCGGCGTGGGTAATCCAGAGGACCTGGGTTCGGTAGGCATAGATTGCGTTCACCCGTTAAGCGGTGTCGGACAGAATCTACAGGACCATCTGGATATCATTGTGCAGCGTTATTGTACCGATGCCAGTCTGTCCCTGGCCAGATTCACTNCTTTNCCGCAGATGGTTTTGACGTTAATGCGNTACTTATTNTTTAAGAGTGGACCGGCGATTGAAACGCCGGTTGTCGCTGGAGCATTTTTAAGAAGCCTAGATGATCTGGACATTCCAGATCTGCAANTACACTTCGTGCCGGNCATTATGGTTGATCATGGGCGCAAGAGAGTGCGTAAGCCAGGGTTCTCGATACATGTTTGTCAATTACGTCCGGATAGTCGGGGAGAGATACGGTTGGCTTCGGCCGATCCTCTGGATGAACCGGTGATCAAAGCAAATTACCTTAGTGTGCCTTCGGACCTGGACGCGCTCGTATCCGGTGTTAAGGTCGCCCGGCGTATATTTGATACCGAGTCTTTTCGTTCCATACTTGGCGAGGAGTTCGAGGCAAGCCGGGATGCGAAAACCGATGACGAACTCGAGGATTTTGTCCGNCAGCATGCAGAGACGATTTACCATCCGGTAGGAACCTGCAAAATGGGCCATGACGACATGGCTGTCGTTGATGCGAGACTTCGTGTTCGCGGGTTGGAGTCACTGAGGGTAGTTGATGCTTCAGTGATGCCAACCTTGATTGGTGGCAACACCAATGCGCCGACCATTATGATCGCGGAGAAGGCGAGCGATATGATTCTCNAGGATAACGGCGTTATCGGTTAGCGNAGNTNGGGAAGNCTGTAGCCGTCAGTTTCCAGGCCAGCACGGATGATCTTTTTGTCAATCTTGCCCGTGGAGGTCAGCGGGATCTCATCGACGAAAATAACATCATCCGGCAACTGCCACTTGGCGAAGATGGTTGCGCAGTGCTCCAGGATAACGTCCGCAGGGATATTTGTTCCGGCTTCGAGTATTACCAGCGCAACGGGACGCTCATCCCACTTAGGGTGTGGTTGTGCGACTACGGCGGCTTGTTGTACCCCTTCCATTGACACAATGTGGTTTTCCAGGTCAACGGATGATATCCACTCGCCGCCAGATTTAATGAGATCCTTGGATCGGTCTGCGATGATCAGATATTCCTCCTGATCGATTTTCGCGACGTCGCCAGTCACCAACCAGTCTCCATGGAATTTTTCCGGTTGTGGATCATTGAAATAACTACTACAGATCCAGGGTCCACGAACCAGGAGTTCGCCTACGGCGTCGCCATCGTGGGGTTGTGGATTCCAATCCTCGTCAACAATTTCGANCTCCAACCCTGGCATTAGCAGACCNGCCTTTGCGATATTATCGAACTGTTGATCTTCCGTTAGATTCAGATGCGAGCGTTTGGCAACNTTNCGCGAAAGTGTAGCCAGCGGATTTGTCTCAGTCATTCCCCACCCCTGGATCACCTCTACACCGAGTTCTTCCCAATACCATCGCATCATGGAAACCGGAGGCGCCGAACCACCGCAGGTTACCCGGGTAAGCTTTGATACGTCATATTTATCGGGATCCGCTTCATATACTGATTTCACACCCTGCCAGATTGTTGGAACNCCTGCAGAGATAGTGACTTCTTCATCGGCGATGAGCTGTATTAAGCGCTGTGGGTCCATGAAGTTGTGCGGCATTACTTGTTTGCAGCCCAGCATGGACGCAGTAAACGGCATGCCCCAGCCCATGGCATGAAACATGGGTACGATGCCACAGACGGAATCTAACGCGGATAGACTCATTGCGTCAGTCATGGCCTGCATTATGGTGTGTAGATAGGTGGATCGATTGGTATACATCACGCCCTTTGGCTTGCCAGTTGTTCCGCTGGTGTAACACAGGCCCATGGGGGCGTTTTCTTCAATCTGAGGCCAGGGATAGCTGGTCGCGAAATCAGCGATAAAGTCTTCATAGTCAACCGAATTGACCCGCTCAGACTGGCCTCCGCAGACAATGAGTAGCTCAACGCAGGGGATATCGTCAAGCATGGGTTCAAGGAGCGGCAACAGGTCCACGTCAACAAAGATCACCCGGTCATTAGCGTGGTTGATGATGTAAGTAAGATCAGTGGAGCTTAGACGAATATTTAGCGTATGGAGAACTGCCCCCATGGATGGTACGGCCTGATACAGCTCAAGATGTCGATAGTTGTTCCACATGAAGCTGGCGACTCGATCACCCTCCTGAATACCGTGTTTCGCGAGTGCGCCGGCAAGTTGGTTGGCGCGTTCCCAGGTGGTTTGAAGTGTTTGCCAATGTGTACCATCTTCTTGCAAGGTTACGATTTCCTGGTGTGGATCGAGCGTCGCACCGCGACCCAAAATCCTAGACATTATTAGTGGTGTTTGTTGCATCGTCATGGAGACATTCCGATTATTTCCAGGTGTCAAAACGCATGATTTCTTTGACAGGGCGACGAGAAACAGGACCAAATTTGCCAGTCGGGTAGCCCACGGGAATCATGCAATAGGCTGCCATTGTCTCTGGCAGTTCTAAGACCTTCGCGAGCGACTTGTGATCCGTCGTTACCAGCGTCGTTGGCGTTGCTCCGAGACCAAGTGCTCGTGCGGACAACAATAGATTTTGTATGCCAGGCCAGATTGAACCGGCGTCCGTCACCATGGTGTTTTGATTTATTTTGGTATCGAACTCGAGGCAGGCAATGATAAGGGTCGGGACTTCGTGCAGATGTTCCATTTGCCATTGGACCGCATCGAACATGCGTTTACGCTTTTGTCCTGAATGATGCGGAAGTGAGTCCGGTTGGGAAGGCTGGGTCGCGAGGTAAGCTACCACCGCCCTCCTGTTAAGATCGGCGATCTGTTGTTTGATGGCTGCATCTCTAACCACTATCCAGCGCGCTCGCTGTCTATTAGCCCCTGAGGGAGCCTGGTTGGCAGCATCAACAAGTCTTATCAGTAGTTCCTCAGGTACGTCTCGAGTGTCTAGCCGGCGCATTGCACGGCAGTTGTACATGACATCAAATATACTCATTGCTTCGCTCAAGTCGGCCTCCCGGGTCGTGGGCAGATTATCCGCGTGTGTAAATTTTCCGGATGTAGATAATATCATGGACACACCTGAGTGAGCTTTGTTTGNAATGAGGGGCTTCCGAAAATACTTGTTTTCTGGTTGACCCAAGGGGTTTGTGGGGTAGAACGGGACTGGCAGTCAATGCGTAAACAACTAGTAGATGAAATCATTGAGGACGCCTATCGTACCCGGGAATACCTTGGAAAGTCTGAACTGTGAGAACAGGCGCTCGCAGCGATTGGTACGGTAGAACGTCATAAATTCGTACCGGAATTATATCGTCGCCGGGCTTACGGGAATTACCCGCTGCCGATTGGTGATGACCAGACAATTTATCAGCCTTTTATCGTTGTACTGATGACCGACTTACTGAGGATTGATAAATCCTCTTGACTCCTGGAACTAGGGACAGGTTCCGGTTATCAGGCGGGGGTTCTGGCGGAATTGGTCGACGAGGTCTATACAATCGAAATTGTTGGCAACCTCGCTGTAAAAGTGCAAGCAAGACTGGAGACCCTTGGATATCACAACGTCTTTGTTCTTCACGGTGACGGAATGTTGGGATGGACAGAGAAAGCACTTTTTGACGGGATTATTGTGACTGCCGCGGGTATTGCCATTCCGCAACACCTTGTTGATCAGTTGAAGCCCGGAGGACGTTTGGTCATGCCGGTAGGCGGAGATGACGAGGTTCAGCAGCTAAAGACCCTAACGAAACGACAAGGAGGTGCATTGATCGAGGTTAATATCTTGCCAGTCCGATTTGTCCCGATTACTGATGAAATTCGTTAGTTATATCGAGTATTAACGATCAGAATCTCTCCGGAAGCGCGTACTGGCTTGCTGAGGAATTTCTCGACCACGGTTACTTCATCGAAACGCTCCTGAGCCTTGTTGGAAAGATCGTTGAAAGGTGGTCGACAGGGGTCCGCTATCATTATTTCTTTCACCCCCGCCTTTTGAGCGCGATTCATGAGGTTAATCAGGACAGGTGTTAATTCGTCCCAAAAACATATATCAGCCCCTAGAATCAGATCGAAGTTCGATAGGTAATCAACTGTGAGTTGCTGAAACGTCTTTTTCTCTGCCATCATCTTCACTTCATTCACATCCGCATGCAGCTGCAGATAAGGCAGTACGTGTGCATCTGCATCAATGCCATGCACTCTGCAGCCAAATCGTTTGGCGCAATAAAGTCCTAGTAAGCCCCAGCCGCAACCGATTTCCAGCACCCGTGTGCGTTTAGCCAGCGGGTGGCGACGCAGATGATCCATGATCAGAAAGCTGGAGTTCCAAAACTTGTTGCCATGAATTTCCGCTACATGGCCTTCCCGTTTTAGACGACGAATTTCTTTGTGTCGGGCATTAAGGATCTTTAGGCCGTGGGCACGCCGCATGGTATTTGTAGGCATAATTCTTAGTGCTTATGGGACGAACGCGTCACGTCCCTGTTGATATTTGAAGAACGACTGCGACGCGTTTCGATTGATAAGAAATCGCTCGTACATTGGATGATGCAGGCTACGTACCTCGTGTTCTATATCGAAAAGGTTCTTGCCATTTTTCGGGTCGATAATAGATTGAAACCGATATTGGTGTGCATCTGTCTCTTCAGTGATTAAGCCTTTACTCTTCAGGTAACTATGAGGCGTGGAAAAATTCACGACATAGATAGCGATATGATGGCCATCATATTCGGCCTGGGTTTTGGTTTCTTTGTAGCGGAGGGTTTGTCCGCGACCTACCTCGACCTCACAGGAAGATTTTCGCAGTTTAGTTCTGGAGTTGAAAACCTTCTCGTAAAAGCGAGTGATCCCTGCAGCTGTTCCTGTTGGGACGTTGAATTCTACATAGGGGATGCCCAGCTTCATCTCACCAAACTTACCCGGCGCATGGCATTTGATCTGATTGCCCCAGGGACAGATAACGTTGATAGCTTCCCCGGACCGCTTAAAAGCGAACCTGGTGTCCTTTAACCCAGTGGTTAGCCTGGTAAGTCGATGCTCCAGATCTTCGAGATTAGGGACGACGACGCCGACATGCCCACGTAAAACCTGGGCTTTGTTGGTTGGTAGGTGGAATTGCTGATTCCCAACATTAATCCACACGTTGCGAGGTCCGAAATCGATATAGGGGTCGCGTGTAAAGCCCAGCCCATTGACATAGAAGCTGGTTGCGAGTGCCTGATCCGGGACGGTCACGTTGACGTGTTCCATTGCCAGGATGTTTCCTACATCCTCAGCGGCGCGATTAAATTTCTTTGCCGTGGCCATGGTATCTCCGGTCGAAAATACGGGAGTATACCAGTAACCACATGTTTCAATTCAAGGCGAGACTGCGCAGTCGATCCGACGTGAAAGGGATGTCTCTTATACGTAAATTGGTGGCATCAAAGATTGCGTTACTGATAGCTGCGGGTGTTGGCCCTTGGGTTGCTTCACCGGCGCCAACACTGGGCTCATTGGGATGATCGAATAGTTTGACCTCTACGGTCGGAATTTCGGGGAAGGTCAGGATCGGGTAGCTTTCCCAGTCTGCTCCCGGAATGCCATTACTATCGAACTGCACGGCCTCTTTCAAGGTCCAGCTTGCTGCCTGAATCAAACCACCTTCCAACTGATTCGCCAGTCCATCGGGGTCAATAATCAAGCCCGCGTCCGCAGCGATGATCGCGTGCAACAAACTNACTTCGAAGGTTTGCTCNTCGACGGAAAGTGCAATACCAATTGCCGCATAGGTCTTTGCATTTTTATAACGCGCGAACGCTATTCCCTTGCCGNTCAGTTGGTTCCTTCGACNCGGGCACTTATAGGCGCGCAATCGTTCAGCAGCATCATNTAGTACTNCNAGGGCGCGTGGATCGCTAAGGTGTCGTTCGCGAAACACGACCGGATCTGTATCAATGTTATGCGCAATTTCGTCCATAAAGGTCTCAATTGCGAATACGTTAGCAAAGGCACCAAGTGAACGAGTGGAGGATGTACGTACTTGCTGGTCAGAAACGAGATTCTTGGTAATTCGTTTGGCGTAAAAATCGTAGTAGGGGTCTGCGTTTCGATGGATGCCCCCATGGGGACCGCGACCCGGGGTCGCCTTTGGCCGAGGCAATGGATTACTTTTCTGCCAGGCGGCGATTAGATTCGATGTGTTATCTTGCGCAGAAGGACGTCCGGAATGACTCTGACTGAAAATGTCCGCGTTCCAGCATTGAATTTTGCCGCCGGATAAAGCAGCGCTCATGTCGATTACGGTGGCCGGACTAAAGGGTTCCCATCGGTGCTCATCATGACGGTGCCACTTTAAAAGTATTGGAATGTTTGGACGATGGAATGAGAGAAGCGCCGCATCCATCGCCGCATCGTCGGCACCGTTGTGGCCGTAGCAGCCAGCATTTTCACGATGGGTGACGTCAATTTTGTTTGCATCCATATCCAGCACTTTGGCGATTGCCTGACGAAGAATGGAAGGTCCCTGGGAGTGGCTCAGGATCACTAGTTTTCCGTCTGGTCGCAACTCAGCAAACGCGGCCGAGGGAGCTATGGACCCGTGCAGGTGATAGGGCTTTGAGTAGCTGGCTTTTATGGTCTTACCGGGTGCCTTTAGTAGTTCCGGAATTGGTGTGTCAGTCGGGGTGCCGTCTTCCACCAGTAGACTGAATTCTGCATTGTTTCGCAGGTAGGTACTGATATCATCCCAGAAAGGTTCGGTTTTGCCCTTGTTCCAAGTAATGTTTTTTTCAAGAATCTGTTTTGCTGAGATGACTAATGATTCAGTGGTGGCGATGATACCGATGAAGTTCCCATCAATGACCAGGTCGACCGCAGCGCTTAGCTTATCGGTATCGATCGATTTCAGTGTCCAGCTGAGAACGGGTGGCCTAACAATCCTTGCGTGATATACACCACTCGTATCTTGGATAAAGGGCGCTCCACCCTTAATCTTGTCCGAAAGATCGATTCTTTGAGTCCGCTTGCCGACAATACGATACTGGTCCGGTTCCTTGGGTATATATTTGCCCGATGCGGGCAAATCGAGCTGCTTGTTGTCCAATAGCTGCCAATAGGAAATTCGCTCGTTGCCGTCCTGGTTCAGGATAATGCCGCTGCTGACGACTAATCTCTCGGGATCGATTTCGAACTTGTCGGCGGCGCGTTGTATCAGGATGCCTCGTACTTCCGCGGCTGCATGGCGCATCGCAAGCCCGCTGCCTTCGATTGACATGCTGCCAGCGGTAATGAATTCATTGGGTCCGGCGTCGGTGCGCCCGGTAATCACATCAATCTGGTCAAGGTCGACGTCTAGTTCCTCCGCCGCGATCATTGCGATTGCGGTGCTAATGCCCTGGCCGAGTTCGACTTTGCCGGTGTGTACAATTACCCGTAAGTCTTCAAACCTGATCCAGGTAGACAGGAGAGGGTTTTGCACCAGTGCTGGTGGAAGCTCAGCCACGACTGACTACTCGTTCAATTGCTTTGATAATGCGGTTATGCGCACCGCAGCGACAGAGATGACCTGCCAGCGCCAGCTGGATTTGCTCCCGGTTTGGGGCGGGGTTCTTCTCCAGTAGCGCGATGGCTGCCATGGTGATCCCAGAGAGACAGTAACCGCACTGACCGGCGTTTTCCTCGATTAATGCTTGTTGAATCGGATGAGACTGCCCCTCAATGGTTGAAATACTGGTGTCCTGGCAATCTTGTATCTCGACGGTACAGGCGTGAATAGTTTCACTATCTCGTAAGACGACACAGGATCCGCACTGTTCTTTACCGCACCCGTATCTGGCGCTGAAAATATTCAGATCATTACGCAATACTTGTAGTAATGTCATGTTGCCGGCAANAGAAACTTTTTTGCGTGTACCGTTTAGATTGAATCTGTACTCGGCCATAAATAAAGGAAGAAAGGTGATTTGAATCCTAAATATATCCGTTTTTTGGGCATTATTTTATGTGTTTGTCGGAATTCACTCGCTAGTCCGGTCATATGTTAGTGCCGTTTCCGAATAAATTTTGGAGCAGTCATAGTTCCCATAACTATTTTGCATCGCCTTTTGTATTGTTGCTGAAATTGTTGCTAGTGCTGTTGTTTGTGCAGGCATAGACTTCAAAACTGGTTCCCTAAAGCTAAGCCAGTAGTCATCTCAGGGTCACTGTGTATGAGGGCAACTTGGCCGTCGTCAAGGATTTCCGGGATAGTGGCTCGCCGCAGCGTACTTATGAGGTCGAGTGCCGAGGCATCGCAAGGGATGNGGATCCAATGTCAATCAATTTGCTTACGTTAATGATAATCGGGCGACTTGCTAGAACAAACGAAAATCATTAAGTGCTACGAATGTTCCGCCGTTACGGATACATAATTCCCGCATCAATATCGAAAAACGTATGGCTGAAGCCTGAAAGCGTGGCGGCAGAGAGAATAACACTGGAAAGCCAACCGCATGTATGCGTACCAGTCGATTACCTTCGGCATCTGCTCGGTTAATCCTGTCGACGATACTGACAACCTGCTCAACAGATCTACCTGAAAAATCGTCCCCGAAAACGTAAAGGCTGATTTTTCTGCCAGGTTTATAGAAAGTGGATATTGCCTTGGTTATTCCTTCCACCGGGCTGGAATTGCTGAAAACATTCCAGGTTTGTAGTCGATCAACAATGGCGTTTCGTCGTGCCGCGGTATCAGGAATCCATTCATTGGCGTATTGGGCGAACATGTAGTTCCCCATATCATTCATAACCTGAATACCTTTCAATCGCGGGTAAACCTCCAGTGTTTCAGCCACCTTCTGAACAACCAGTGGCCACGCGTTGGTANNCATGCTGCCCGATGTGTCGATGATAAATATGACGTATTCACTATCGACAGGAATTCCTCCAATAGTGTCATCCTGTGCGCTACGCTCGTAATCTTTGAGTAAACGCTGCATCTCTTCAGTCAACGTTTGCTTCGCGATGGTTAGTCGNCCCTCGATTGTATTGTTTAATTTAGATTTTCTGACCACAATCTCATATTGTTCTTGTAGCGCTTCGAGGTCGGTTTGTAATTCGGTGAGCCTCTTAATTTCTTCAACCTGTAGATCTTCCTTACGGATCATTTCGCGATTTAGGTCGCGAGTTTCGCCGCGTATACTGAACAGATCTTCCTGCAGTGCGGCAAGATATCCCTGAAGATTCTCGATCGTATCTTCAAGTACAACGGGCTCAAAAACTTTAGTCAAAACCAGGAGNAGGATAAGCGCNCCGAAACCGCAGCTGATGACATCNAGGAAAGACANGCTAACGCCCTCTATATCTCTACGCTTTNTTTTCATTAGGGCCAGTCCTCAGACGGCGCAAGAAAAGAACCGGTGGTGATCTGTGCCAGTCGCCAATATGACGCGGCTGCCAATGGATCTCCTTCCATTGGAAATAAGATTACGTTAACGGGAGTGTTGATCGGTACTTCAGAAATAGCGCTGACAAATAACCGACTCCGCTCTTGGCTTGAAACTACCGTGCTGGTTGGCTCATCGAACCCCTGGGTTGGCAGGCCATCGACGATGAGAAATATGTTGTCTGGTGGAGGGTCAAAAGCCCGGGCTTTGGAAAAAGGATGATGCAGTGATGTTCCTCCGGCAGGAATGATCGACTTTACGTGCTCGAGAACTTTATCCAGTTCCTCTTTGTTTCCCGTCGATAGCCATTGGCCTTCCTTCTCCGGTATTGCGGATTGCGCAGTCGTATTAAAAGTAAATAACTGAAAGTTAGAATTCCTAGGCATGTTAGCTGTTATCCACTCGATGGTGCGGACTGCACGCTGCCATTTGTCTGCGCGAATTTTCTCCGGGTCAGATAAGTTTCGTGTTCTTAAGATATTGACGATTGTTTTGTCCAGCATGCTGGCAGATGCGTCGAGCAGAATTAGAATGTTTTCCCCGCCAATCTTTAGTCCTGTCAAATACTGTCTGTCGCCGTCACCCTCAAAGCTAGAAAGATTTTCACCACCTTCACGATCTTCAGAAGAACTGCTTCTGAATTGTTCGAGCTGCTCCTCTAGCTTCTTTATATCGGCCTTGAGTTGTTCGATCTCCTCCTCACTTGTGCCAAGTTCGGCTGCGATCTGTGCTTCAAGTTGCCTGATCGCCTGCACGATTTGTTGAATCAGCTCCTCAGTGGTGACGATATCGTCTTCGGTTTCGTCGATGGTGTTCTTGATAGCAAGGAAGTTCTCAGCCTCATCCTCAATGTCTTCTTCTATTTCCTTAATTTCAGCGAGAAGTTGCGCGTTG
>PASO01000021.1 GCA_002712135.1 Gammaproteobacteria bacterium | reverse complement strand
AACAGGAATTGTTGCCTGGAGTCGAGGAACCTTTGCAGTCCGCTATTGCCTCACAACTGGACTAGTTGGCCTCGTCATTGGTGCTAGCGTAATCACAAACCAATCACCCTCGTCAATCTCTGGATTTTCCACGGCTCAGCCATTTGGTACGCAGATCACTACAATGGTTGTCTCCGATATGCTGATGATCATCGCCATATCTGCAGGCCTGGCGCTAAACGCTGGCCTAGTCTCAACATGGCGGCAACCTCGTGTGGAGATCAGTCGTAACGCACTCATCGTGGCGGGAATTCTCATCGCCCTGGTAGCCAGTAGTCTGACTTTCTTTACGAATTCGCTGGAAACGGCAACTCCCGAGTGGCCTGATACATTCGGTGCCGACAGTATGTTCCCTATTATCGCCAGCGCGCTAATTACCAGCGTCGGTTTCATTGGTAACACCCTGGTGTTTCTTCTGGTTTTCGGGTTTATCGATCGTATGACAATAGGATGGACACGGCGTCAAGTGCTCGGACTTATTTTGTTATTCGTCTTTGGAGCAATAACCATCGCACCAACTAGTAGCGGAATATTCTCAAGCTGGGCTATATCAGCTGCAGTAACAGCTATTACGATCGTAACGATCTACTATCTGGTCGCTCGCCACGATCTGGCGGTGGTACCTATCATTACCGCCACAAATACTATCATTTACGCTATACCGGTTGGGGATGAGGCCTATCCCAGTGCGATGCTCGGTAGTGGGCTCACAATCCTATTGGTCGCAGGACTGGCGTGGTGGTCCTTCCTGGCACTTTGGAACATAAACCATCACAATACCCAGCATCCGTTATGAAATAAAAAGCCATGAATATTGAACAACTGAAACAGGATTTTGATCGGGATGGCTGTCTGATAATCCCGGGGTTTCTTGATGCAGAACAGCTAGCCAAGTTGGAGTTTGAAGCAACCGAAACGATCAAGGGGACTGACTCAAGAATCGTAAAAGGCATGCAGCGGACAAACCCCTGGTTCGCAGATCAGTTAAATTCAGGTAAACACGTCGAGTTACTGAAGACATTGCTGGACGATGAACTGGAACCCTCAACCGCTGCATTTTTTGATCGAATACCAGGTGAAACCGAGGGTATCACTCCACATTTCGACGCAATCGGTCATGGTAGCTCTGGGGCAACGATCTGGATTGCGCTGGATAGGACCGATACCGGAAATGGCTGTCTGTATTACGTTCGAGGCACTCACCTGAACGACTACGATCACAGTCTTAATTTGCCATTCGATGTCAAATCAGAGGGTGCAATCCCGGTTGAAATTAATCCCGGTGATGTGGCAATTCACAATACGCGAACCGTTCACTGGTCACTCGCCAACGAAAGCGGACGTCCGCGACGAGCAGTCTCGTATTTCTATTGGGCGGCATCTTCGAAACCCAACGCAAGACGAGCCAAAGCCTTTGCTACCTAAGACACCGGGGCTTGCGAAAAAGGTTTAGGTGCAAATATCAGTGAGCAGGATGATTGCCTGGCAAAAAACTGATCTCAACTTCACGGCATCAGAGCAACATTCGTGGGCTTCATCCCCGTTACAGGTTACGTTTAAATGTGGTGCCGAAACCCTGACCCTGGATGGTTATTGGAATGGTGATCAGACGTGGACCGTAAGATTCGTTCCTACGCAACCAGGCACATGGACATGGAAGTCACTTTCTTCAGACCCGGGAATGGATCAGCAGCAGGGTGATATTGAATGTATCGCGCCTACTGCTCAACAGGTTATCGACAACCCCAATCTTAGAGGCTTTATCAGCGTTTCAGAGGGAGCCCGATATTTCACCTATGCTGACGGTACACCCTTCTTCTGGTTGGGAGATACCGTTTGGGTAATTAGTACAAAACGTTGTGGTCTTGGCGACAACCAGGATGGTCCGTTCTTCCAGTGGCTGAGAGATCTAATAGACAAAGGATTCACCGCCGCCTGTGTTCAGTTCTTCAGGCGACTGAGTCAATCCAATGAAGGTGGGTATCCCTTTCCAGACAACACCAATGACAATGGATCGTTCGAGAATTTAAACCCTGAATTCTTCCAAAGCCTCGACATACGAATGGAAATCCTGTGGCAATCGGGCCTAGTGGTGACAGCGCACCCAACCTGGTTCGGGAAACCCCAGGGCGGACCAACCAACATCGCGCCCCAAGACGCACAGCTGATCACCCGATATCTCCTCGCTCGCTATGGTGCTTACAATATCGTCTATAGCCTTTCCGGCGAGTACCAGCATAGTTATACCGACATGACGAACCCATGGACCCCGGAGCACTGGCGAGAACTTGGTGCAAAAGTTAAAAGCTGGAATGCTTATAAACATCCAGTTTCCCTGATGCCGATCGGAACCGACGAGTTAAACGATCCTAAAGAGTTAACAAACGAAGCGTACCAGGGTTCATCCGCAGGAGAATTTCACGCGGAGCCTTGGCTCGACCACAACTGGATTCAGACCGGACACAGAAGTAGCTTATTGTGGCGTATTCCGCAAAGGACCACCGAGAATCGCGCACACGAACCAGCCAAACCCGTAGTGTTGGGTGAAGGCTGGTATGAAGGCTTTGATGACCCTAACAGTTTCGTTCAATGCAATGCCGCGCACATCCGCTGGCAGGCATGGGTAAGCTTATTATCCGGTGCCGCAGGTTACATCTATGGCCATGGCGATGTCTGGGGTTACTTCAGTAAGCTAAATGATCCAATGCCGGATCAGGTTGTAGATGATCAAGAATTCATTCTCGAGCGAGGATTCGATGCTGAAGGCGGTAACAATCTGCGCCATTTACGTAGCCTGTTTGACCGAATCGAATGGTGGAAACTTGAACCAGGACAGAATCTGCTGCACACGGACGGTCTATTTGCCAATGAAGCCAATGAATGGTATCTGCGCGTGCCGTATTGCGCCGCTGCACCAGGAGAACTATACGTTGTGTATATGCCGCAAGGTACCGGTAAAAAGAGCAAACAACTCCAACTGGAGGGAAGCCATGAGTATCGCGCTTACTGGTACAATCCCAGAGACGGGGGCGAAAAACTAATTGATATACAGGAACTCTATGGATCAAGCACCTGGACGGTGCCCGACANCCCGGGNNCGCTCGACTGGGTACTTGTGNTTCAGAAAACGTNATATCTCATTGATACGCATCAATGGAGCAGTCAGTCCCATCTAGTTAATATTCTTCTATTAAAACCCATGTCTGAAGGTGCTCTGTAGATAACATTACAGGAGCTACAACTCGAACTGGACAAGTTGCATTCAGACAACAGACAGNATCGANNGCAAGCTNCTCGCGCTAGAAAACAAACTGNGAGAATAGAGCTTCATGTCCGGCTCTGAATATCTTGTTCATGAGATCAAGGATTCGTTGAGCGAGTTCGAATAACATNATCCAAAAGTGACCGAACTTATGGGCNATACTTCAGACCTTCTTGCAAAAATCGGTCTTTAGCTGCAGATAACCTATATAATGTGCCCGNACATTTGAGGTATANGAGGCCTGATGCAAGACAGCGACTTTCAGCACAACTTCCACACTCATACTTTTCGTTGTAAGCACGCTAAAGGCGATGTGGCCGATTACTGCGAAATGGCGATCTCACGAGGGATGAAGACTCTCGGTATTTCTGATCACTCAGCGCTACCCGACGACCGCTGGCTGGGNGGGCGCATGAACTACGTCGACCTNCCAGAGTATACATCAGTCATTGATCNGGCTAAGAAGANGTACCCAGAACTNCGTATCGTTAAAGGGATGGAGTGCGAATATATTCCAGAACAGCAGGCTTGGTACGAAGACGAACTGCTAGGCGAGTATGAATTTGAATATCTTATAGGTGCTGCACATTTCTTCCTTGATAAGAATGAAGAGTGGGTTCCGACCTATGGTGGGACCAACTCAGCCCGNTCTCTCATTGAGTTTGGAAAATACACCGCGCGCATGATGGAATCCGGNATGTTCGACTTTATCGCCCATCCCGACGTNTTCGGTAACTGCTATGAAAAATGGGATGCCAATTGTACCGCCTGCGCTCGAGACATTATGGCTGCCGCCCAAGAGACTGGTGTCGCCCTTGAAGTAAACGCGCTTGGAATTCGTAAGCAAACTGCCAAGAGCCCGGACAATCCGTATCCACTATATCCTTGGTTACCATTCTGGGAAGAAGCCNCAGAATTCGACATCAAGGTGATCGTCAATTCCGATGCTCACAGGCCGGAAGACCTTCAGGGTAAGACCGCTGCGGNATTTCAGATCATCGAAGATCTCGGTCTGAAACATATGGATGTTGANAGTATTGGTACCCGAGTGACCACCTAGGTCTGCTACACCTAATAATATTCCTGCAAATCTTTGAACAGCTGCCTTTGCGCCCAGCTACCACCGATGTGTTTAACATCACCGCGTAATCTCGCGAGGCTCGCTGCGCCTTGGTTNCTATTACCAGCTGCCANATCAACAATCGCCTGAGCAAGACCGGCACCGACGGTGTTTGCAACCTCACCCTGCGTGGTGGAGTGCCTGCGCCAGTTTTCAAAGTGTGTTAGAGATTTATCGATCGTCAACTGATCTTTCACCACCGCTGGTGCCATCAGATAGTGTAGGGAACAGAATACTAGCTCGTCATCCTCAACACGATGCTTACAGTGCTTATACAAGTGCTGCCAACGATCACCCGTATCGATGCCCTTCATATTTAAACGCCAGAGCAATGACGACGCGTTGCAGGTATCCAGGTAGAAGTCATCNTCTAACGCGGACGACAGATACTGATCGTAAATTGAGAGCACGGCGTCNTAGTCAGACCGCNCATAGTGGTAGAGCCCATGGTGCCACTGCATGTGNTTGAGAAAATTGTCGCCATNCTGCCAGTGCGGAGACATGGTCCTCATCCAGTCTATGCCATCGACCCAACGACCCTGCATCTGAAATACGTGTGCCATCGCATGGCCAGCCCAGATATCTTGGGGGTTAATTTCGCAAGCCCGTCGCCCCACAATTTCTGCCTCACGATACTCGGCAGACTCCTCTAGCCCAAAGGCATGCATCCCCAAAAGATGCCCATAGTAGCAATCATGTTCCGACCAGGTGCCGAGACGATCCCCCACCGACCTACAAAGGCCTTTTGAATCCCCTGAATAAAAGTGCAAATGGTGTACGACACGAAGCGCAACNAGATCCAGTGGGTAANTATCCAGATGTTCTTCCANTCGCTTTTTCGCANGCTCNCTCCGATGCGTCGACCACGCATCGAGAGCCTCCAGATGAACACGCTCGCGATCATTAAGATCTNNAGTGCNGAGTTGCTCAAGGCACTTCTGAATAGCCGGATTGAGTTTGGGATTACTTCCCATCTTAAGCAAATAACCCCGCAAGCAGATGGCCATTGGCATCGGGTATTCCTGTTCAAGCATCTCGTTTAGCAAATCCATCGTGTCCGACCTCGACAGAAGGTAAGCGTCGATCACTCGATAAAAAGCTTCGAGTTCTTCAGCGTCATTCACGGTGTACGGGATTCCCCGAGCATCATCAATGGTTTGCATAGGTTAATCATCTGTTTTTAATCGCCGCTATGTTACCACCACCGGCACTCGCTTGACCTTGCGGGAGCATTCAAAGAACATAGCCCGTTCTTTTTAAGGAGGANGATATGCGACCTAATCATGTAAAGCGTGCCTGGAAAGACGGCAAGCAAGCCATTGGGGGCTGGATAGGATGCGACTCGATACANGTCGCCGAGACGATGGCAGGGCTTGGTTTTGACTGGTTGTGTATGGACATGCAGCACGGTCTGCTTGACTANAACGACGTTCGGGCAATGTTNCCCGCCGTATCGCAAACGGATACCGTGCCTATCGTTCGCGTTCCATGGAATGAACCCTGGATCATCATGAAAGTATTGGACGCGGGTGCCTACGGCGTGATTGTGCCTCTGGTAAACAATAGAGAAGAAGCTGAAAAAGCAGTTTCTGCCTGCCGTTATCCTCAGCAAGGTATCCGATCCTTTGGACCAATCAGAGCGGCCTCCTATGCTGGTCGCGGCTATCCCAAGTACGCCAATGATGAAATCCTGTGTATCGCTATGATTGAAACTGCCGAAGCNCTGGAGAACTTGGACGATATCTGNTCCACACCAGGTCTGGACGCCATTTACATTGGTCCATCAGACCTCGCATACGCNATNGGTCTGGTTGCAAGGGGCGACAATAACGATCCCAAGCACGTTGAGACGGTCAATCACATCTATGAGACTGCCCGTAAACATGACATCCATGTGGGCATGCATACAGGAAGCCTCGAGTACACGAAACGATTTCTGAAACAAGGATTCGACATGGTGATGCTTGGTGCAGACACCGCTTTNATGTCCCGTATGGTTAGCGCAGAACTTGGCGAAGCACGCAGNGATGCAGGGATTGAACCGATCGAGGTACACAAGGACTATACCTAGTTCTTCGGAGCCCCGTCACCAGCAACAAACTTCATTGAAATGGAGTTCACGCAGTGGCGCGTGTTCTTGTCGGTAAGCCTTTCTCCCTCGAATACGTGACCAAGGTGACCACCGCAGTTTTCGCATAGGATTTCAACACGCATGCCGTCGCCATCCGGTTCACGCCGGACGGCGCCTTCGATCTCGTCATCAAAACTTGGCCANCCACAGTGGGAGTTGAATTTATCCTCTGATCGATAGAGCGGCGNATCGCATTGCTTGCAGACGTAATACCCNTGCTCAAAAAACTCATCGTACTTNCCTGTGAAGGGCATCTCAGTTCCCTTATGCAGAATCACGCGCTGCTCATCTGGTGTTANTTNATTGTACTNATCGGTCATAGGAATCCCCCTGTTCACGAAANACGAATTATACTANTTACTCGACTTCGACTTTCCCCNGACATNNGCAATTTGTTTCGGGCCGTCGCCACGNAATCGTGCCNGCTTCAGCTTGGCATACTTACCTNCTATATTGTCGATTATTCNCCGAACTTTTCTGCGCTCGGTCATCCTCGCAAATAACCGAATATGTCGATGANTTTATCCAGGGCTTGACGTTTAACCANAGTCTTAGCTCTTGCCATATGACGTTGTGTGGACAAATGTCTTGACCGGACTTCGCTCTCTCATGCTAAACCTAATTGCCCCTATCGGATTCAAGAGCACGTAAAATATCGTTAATTAGTTGATTCGCCCGCTTTCCTCGCTCCATATCATGAATCGTGTTTGATATTCACGTTCTACGCCGGCATTGTCNGGCCNNGCGANAACGGCGAGGNACCTGTTGAGACTATCTGAAAAAACAAAAAAAGAGCTNCGTATCTATGGCTGTTCAACCTTGGACGTGAAGGAGCANAGGGACTGAATATAGATCAGTACAATCGGCTAAANGGCACAAGGGCAACGAGTCAGTTTCACGAGCTGACAGAGAAGAACATGGNTTAATAGCTAAGCGCTAGATGGTCAACGCAAGATTCTGCAAAGTCCTTGCACACGCCTCAGCAACCTCAGCACCCTTAATACGAAAATGCTTCAGGAAAAAGGCTTCGTGTTCTTCACCTTGGAAGTGATGAGGTGTCAATACAACCGATAATATAGGCACCTGGGTGTCGAGTTGCACCTGCATTATGCCATCTAGCACTGCGCTGGCTACAAAGTCATGGCGATAGATACCACCATCAACGATCAACCCAGCGGCAACGATAATGGCGTATTTTCCACTACTTGCTAGCAGCTTACTCTGCAGCGGGATCTCCAGGCTACCTGGCACGTCAACGACGTCGATGAGAGACGTATCAATATCCAACGTTTCACATCTTTCAAAAAAAGCATCGCGCGCCTGACCAACAATATCGCTATGNCAATTGGACTGGATAAAGGCAATTCGNCTTCCGTCGGCAAGNACATCGTANTGGTNANTGGTAGNTTGGGTGGTTTGGTTAGCTTGATAATTCATNGTTCCTCCTGATTAAAAAAACCCAGGGGACGGCGGGAAGCTAAACAGGTGAACCTGCAGCGCAGTTTTCCCATTCTCTATATCCGGACTTTAACCGTCGGCTTCGGCATCTCACCAAATCTGCTGACCCTCGCTTCGATCGTAGCAAGGCGCTCGCGGGCTCATGTGNCACTCACATTTACCGCCGGTGGGGAATTTCACCCTACCCCGAGAACATTGCTGCATCGGAATGCAGCCGGAGCATCATACAGAAAGTGATGATGTTGGTCGACTACCGTTGGGGTGAGCCCCTGTCCAATTCTCCGTCGGTCCAATCCCAACTTGTAGGTAACGGACGCCTAGGCGCACCGATGATTTGATTCACTTTCGTTAGTTCATCAGCGGTAAGTTCCCACTCGGCTGCTTTCACATTATCCTCGAGCTGAGTCAATTTGCTGACGCCCGCGATAACAGAACCAACCATGGGGCGGTGCAGTAACCAGGCAATAGCAAGTTGTGCAGGAGTGTGACCACGAGTCCGAGAGAATTCGGCCAACTGGTCGACCGCATCAAGGGCCTCCTCGTTACCGTAATACTCAAAATAGCGCCGCATACCTTCGCCCCATGATCCTGCCCTACTATCTTTCGGGGGNTCCTCGCCACGTTTATATCTTCCCGCGAGTAGTCCGCACGCCAGCGGAAAAAAAGGCAATATGCCAACACCAGCCCACTCACAATACTGACTCACGTCCGACTCAACTTCCCGCTCAAACATGTGATANTGTTGTTGNATGCTNACAACTTTGTCCCATCCGTGGAACTCGGCCAGATCGTTGCAGCGGCAAAGCTGCCAGCAATAAGCATTGGACAGCCCCAAGTAACGGACTTTACCGCTGCGCACCATGTCATTCAGCGTTTGCATCAGTTCCTCCATGGGAAATCTTGCGTTGTACAGCATGTGCACCTGATAGAGGTCGACGTAATCGGTCTTTAACCTTTGCAGACTGGTCTCGAGTTGNTTAATNAGGTTGNTTCGATTGGGCGCACCGTGCGCATGGTGNCCACCCTTGGTTGCGATCACGAATTCATCACGGCGGCCCGAGATACTAGCGCCGATATATTCTTCAGATTTTCCGCCGCCATACAGATACGCAGTATCAATGAGGTTAATTCCCATATCACTCGCTGCGTCCATAATTTTTTTGGCGCCTGCCTTATCGACACGGCCAAAGGTATCGGTACCAAGGCCTACAGCTGAAACTCCAAGACCGGAATTACCTAAGTTTAGTTGCTTCATATGACCCCCATAACTTAATTGATGAGCACCTAAGTGCTAAGAGCTTAGTGTCGAATTACTAACGCCCAGGTGGGCTTACCTCAGTCGCCTCATAGAAATAGGCCTGACTATTTATGGGCGGATGCTGCTGCATNGCAGCGCGCATTTTCGCCATGTGAGGCGCCTTNAAATGTGCAGCGAGCGCATCCATACTCTCCCAACGTTCCGTAATNCGNATTACGNNTGGATNGTTCAGTTCAACGCTGTAAGTAAAGTCTTCACAACCTTCCTCGGCNCGGGAAGCCGCTTCCATTTCTGTCAGTGCGATCTGCAATGCNGCAATNTTCTCTTCCCCTAATTCCATCGTTACATTAACTACAATCATATGATTCCCCTATTAATGAAGTTGAGCAACNCAGAGANCGTCATAACTNAGGCTCAGCNCCANGCAAGTGNGTGCATTAAGTAAATGAGTTTATCCTAGTTGTTAAGTAGTAGAGAAACTTTGAATCTTAAGCACATGATCAATCGCAGATCGATTCATGGCTAAACACAAAGATTAAGCACTTCTCGCCTACCAGCAGATCAATCGAATTCTTTCTAGAAAGAAGTTCGGCCTTTGGGTCAGCGAAGGTTAACATCGTGGGGCTCACCCCTCTTCCTATGACCTATTTCGGGTTGCCCAAGGAAAACTGGCAGAAAATTGGGATACCAAGGAGGCCGTTGCTCCTTGCAGTCAGTGATAAAACGACAATAGCAAATTCTGGGTTTGCTTATATGCCACCTCATTAATATGCTATGAATCTACTCAAAACCTAGGCTGCCACACTGTCTACTAGGCTCTCAGGCGAACTCAACGAACAAGGGTACGCAATAATCCCCGATCTCATGCCTGGAGATATGCTCACCTGTGCTCGCGAAAAGTGTAATTCCTGGTTGATAGATTATGACGCGCGAAAAATTGGTGGGGGTAAGGTCAGGGGTCGTTATAAAAAAGGGCTTTTGCTCGCTACGCGAATCTTTGACGATCTCTTTGTTGATCCACTATTACTCGAGACCATGGAAGATCTGTTTGCTCCCCACGGCTTCTGCTTTAGTGGTTCTTCTATTAAGGCCGTCGTCCCAGGCGAAGATTCGAGACGTATGCACATAGATGACAAGATTTTTTCAGAAGCAAGACTCCCCAGCCCCTGCATGATTAACGTATTGGTTGCTCTTGACGACTTCACGATGGAAACTGGCGCAACGCATATCGTCCCCGGCAGTCATCAGTGGGAAGAGCCTGTAGAGGAAGACGTCGACTATATTTCTGCCGAAATGAAAGCAGGCTCTGCCTTGCTGCTACATGGCGCTGTATGGCATCGGAACGGGAGTAACAGAACCAGTGATCAGGAACGCAGATCAGTGAGCTTTGCCTATCGAACTCGGCAGGTTCATTGGGATACCTCCCACGATGTGATTGATGAGCTACCAGAAAAATTAAGAGACATCTATTGTTCAGGATGAGAGCTCGATTCAAATCTGCAAAAGCTATATGCATATCCTCCTCGCAGTATCACCTCTCGTTGCAATGTCCGCGGAAGAGCGGATATATACGTACACCTTGAGTGAATAGATAAGCTAAACCGTAGAAGCACACAAGCGAGGTGAAATTATCTACTAAGGGATAATGGAACTACGACCTAAGCTAAGCAGCCAGTTTGGGAGAGTATATATAACGCCTAAGTCACCCAATTGTGCNAAGGCACGAAAGTTTATACCAAAGCAAATGTACGGGACATCTACTTAAAACAGTCGGAAATCAGCGACACCAGCAGCCGGCCCCGACTCTCTTGATTACGGGGGCTTCGCAAGTTCACAAACTCGCATCTCAATAGATCCAACCAATTCGAATAATCCGAAGAGGAAACTGCTGATATTGGGGCTTGAATCATATTAGAGGCGCCAAAAACGGAGCCACCTCTAGAAACCATGGTTGAGGAGAGTAAACCAGCGGCTACAACATGGCCTTAAAAACCCAAACCAGTCAGCGATACTCTGAAAAAGGTAATCACGCAGCAAAATCAGAAGAGGAAGAGCCCCAAAAATTCAATTGCACGAGGCTGTAAAAATTCACGTTTAAGTATCTGCGAAGGCTCAATCCGTTTGATAAGCCATAGCTCCCCCCTAGGATTTCATCAGATAACGATGGGCCTAACGCGAACCATCATCACTGGGTATTGGCTTTCAAGAAATCAACAACGATATTTACCGTATTGTCAGTTTCGGGGTTTTTCCAGTTCTCAATTAAGGTGGCATTAGGTGCAAGGTCAGCAATTTCCCTAGACGTTACCTGGGGGTGATAAACATCATTACCCATTAGCACCAGCAACGGCGTCTCACACTGGCTGACAAACTCCCGATCAACATTGTAGACAAAATCTCCGTCAAACATGTTACTGCGAAATTGTTGCCATTCCGCTTCAGTCACAGATGGATGTCCGGATTTGATCTCATTCATCCATCCATTAAATAAATCGTAGAAGGTATCCCGGTTGTTATCGCTACCAATGGACTGCTGCAAAACCGCTGCGCTTATTCGTTCCGGGCCAGCCTGAATTGTGCCAAAGCAATAGGGGCCGCCAATGCAGCCACCCAATAGATGACACCGGTCTATTTCAAGATAGTCCAGCAGCGAAACGTGGTCCTCTGTATAAGTACCCCAACCATCACTACCACTGATTGGTGCAACGGATTTACCTGCGTTGCGCTGGTCCATGGCAATCACCTTAAAGTGCGGAGAAAGGGTCAAAATAGGATCCCACTCGGAATTCTGCCAAAAGTCTATGGCGGACCGCATTCCTCCCGGAGCAAATAGCAATATTGGATATCCCTCCCCGTGAATCTCGTAATTCAGGGAAACATCTCCACGCTTGAATTCAGGCATGGCAACTCCTCAAGATCTAAAATTCTGACTCTAACGCAAGTTATCTAACGTGGAAAGGAGCGTTGCCTGCCTAGGCACGCAGGATTACCATCGCAGAGCGATAGTGACGGAACCATAGCGATGACTGACATAGAACGGCTACATCACGCGGCGTATCGATGCCGCGATTCTGAGGAAACGCGCATCTTTTATGAAGACTTCCTCGGCTTGAAGCTGGTGAATGCGCTAACCATTGCCACGCGATCATCAGAGCCCGACGTACTACATACCTTTTATGCGATGAAAGATGGTTCTTGTCTAGCTTTTTTCGAAGAGCCAAACACACCCTTTGACTTCAAGGCAAAACGTGACTTTGATCTCCACATTGCTTTGCAGGTCAACAAAGAGACATTACTAGCCATGATGAAGAAAGGTCACGCAGAAAAAATCGAGACACGTGGTGTCGCGGATCATGGATTTATTGAGTCGATCTACTTTCGCGATCCCAATGGTTACGTGGTAGAGCTCTCAGCACCCAAAGGCGACAAGGCTCTGAGGGATATCGATGCTGCCAACGCTATACTAAAAAGCTGGCAGGAGACTAAACTAGCACCATAGCGGATACATGGATGTATCGGCCGAAAATCGACGACAAAGCGTCGCGTATACTGCACGACCTACAACCATGTCGTTGATTCGAGTGAGCGGGTGGGGCCGCCCAGCATGAGGCCCACGAGCCTCGCCGACCGCCTTGAAGAAGTGGAGGAAAGCCGCTGCGGCGTAACGCTTTTTTCAGCAGGTTGTTAGAGCCCGAACTTATCGAAGTCACTGGCATCATGCCGTTCCGTGATGCCAGTATCCGAGGTCCTGTTGACCTTCCTACCACGACGAACCGCTGGCCGATGATGAATCTCTGTAGCCCAGCGTATGACATTAGTGTATGAATCAATATCGAGAAACTCCCTAGACTTCCAGAAGTTACCAACTACCATCTGGCCATACCAGCTGTATGTAGCGACATCAGCAATAGTGTATTCATCTCCAATAAGGAATCTACGATCTGCAAGATTACGATCAAGCACGTCCATCTGCCGTTTGATCTCCATCGCATATCGATTAATCGGATATTCATACTTCTCTTCGGTATAAAAATAAAAGTGACCAAAACCACCGCCAAGGTACGGTGCGCTACCCATTTGCCAGAACAGCCATGACAAACACTCAGCCCTGCCCAGGCCGTCCTTGGGGACAAAGTGCTCAAACTTCTCGGCCAGATAAAGCAGGATCGCACCCGTCTCGAATACCCGCGTAGGCGGCGAGGTCGTCATATCAAGCATCGCGGGTATCTTGGAATTTGGGTTAACCTTCACGAATCCGGTACTGAACTGTTCGCCATTTATGCGTACTAGCCAAGCATCGTACTCTGCATCCTCAACACCGGCCCCCAGCAGTTCCTCCAGCATGATGGTCACTTTCACACCATTCGGCGTTCCCTGAGAATAGATCTGAATAGGATGTTTGCCAACGGGCAGTTCCTTTTCGTGGGTCGACCCTGCAACAGGTCGATTGATGGGCGAAAATCTATCACTCCCTTCATCGCCCTCGTCCCACTTCCATACTTTAGGGGGTACGTAAGGATCAGACATCTTCGGGTCTTCTAGAGGCCTAGCTTGTCGAAATCACTTGTGTCATGCCGTTCGGCTAAACCACTGTGAGTATCCCGGTTGACCTTCCTGCCACGTATAACGGCTGGCCTGTGGTGAATCTCAGTAGCCCACCTGACGACATTGGTATATGAATCAACCTGGAGGAACTCCTTGGAATCGTAAAAGCCTCCGACCACCATCTGACCGTACCAGCTATAGGTCGCAATATCGGCGATCGTATAGTCATCACCGATAAGGAACTTTCGATCTGCAAGATTTCGGTCGAGCACATCCAACTGTCGTTTTACCTCCATCGCATAACGATTAATCGGATACTCGTATCGCTCTGGCGCATAAGCATAAAAGTGACCAAATCCCCCCCCCAAATAAGGTGCGCTACCCATCTGCCACATCAGCCAGGAAAGGCACTCAGCCCGTTCAGGGCCCTCCATAGGCACAAAGGCTTCGAACTTCTCGCCCAGATATAACAGAATCGCACCGGTTTCAAACACCCGCGTCGCTGGTGAAGTTGTCATATCGAGCATCGCCGGTATCTTTGAGTTTGGATTCACTTTCACAAAGCCACTACCAAACTGATCACCGCTGATACGAATCAACCATGCGTCGTATTCAGCACCTTCTATACCAGCCGCAAGCAGTTCCTCCAGCATGATGGTGACCTTTACGCCATTAGGAGTGCCCTGGGAGTAGATCTGAATCGGATGCTTACCCACTTGCAATTCTTTCTCGTGGGTTGGTCCAGAGATTGGTCTATTGATAGAGGCAAATCTACCACCGCTCTCCTGCTCCCACTTCCAAACTTTCGGTGGCACATAGGTTGAATCGGGCACATTACTCTCCCTAGCTTTTGATTATTAGCAAAAGCTAGCTCAATTGGTTCCAAATGTCACCGTTGCAGTTCAGTCCTCTTTCTCCTGAATAATTGTTTCTTTTTTGGAATATATTAGTTGCTAATTATTCCTTATTACTTACTTTTTAAGCCTGCTAAATTTGCGTCACTTGACCAAGACACATAATTCGTCCAAAGGATCTAGCCATGTCTCCAATTGACACCAATGCAGATACCAACAATGAAACCACTGAAGTCAAGCATACTATTCAGTACCGTGATGTAGACGATTCCCTTTCCGAGTGGGAACGTTCTCGTCAAACGAGTAAAACCTGGTCAATGGAACAAGACTAAGCTCCCACCTGAGTTCTTCTAAATCATAATTCGCGAATATTCACAGACTATTTCTTGTGACATAAACAAAACGCAGTTCTATAAGCTATAGTTGAAGACAAAGAGGTCTTCGTGTTTATCTATGTCTAACGCTATCGTATTCATGTCCGATGAACATAACCCCCGTTTTTCGTCACCTTACGGTCATGATTTTCTTGAAACACCGAACATGCAGCGACTCGCCGACGAAGGTACGCTTTTTAAAAATGCGTACTGCCCCTCGCCGCTTTGTGTACCAAGCCGCTCTGCTTTCCTGAGTGGTAAACGAGTGCATGGTATCAGGGCATATGGTAATACCCGGCACTATATACCACCTGAAACCAACGGCATCGGGGCGCGTATGGATGAACAGGGAATACATACGGTCTTAGTCGGCAAGGTACATGCGTATCGCCCGGCAGAGGAACTCGGATTTTCTGAAACATTGGTGCCTCATGACGGTGCGTATTTCTTCGATATGGCGCAGCAACGCCAGCCGCTTGCCGTGCGCAAAGGTGCAGGCAAACGTTTCGATAAATATGGACCTCGCGAAGCGCCTTGGGGTAAGGACGCCGATCGTATGGAAGCCGCCATCGACTGGCTAAAAAACCGGGCACCCACTATTGACCAACCATGGGTAATGTATCTGAATTTGACAAGACCACACTTCCCGCATTTTTGCGACGATGTACTTTGGGATAAATACAAGGACCACGGAGACTTACCGGAACATGGCATTGAGGCGGAAACGGCGCAGCATCCTTTTATGGTGGATGTACGACAACATTTCGAATTAGAAAATGTTCCTGAAGAACACGTAAGGGGCCTACGCCGTGGCTACTATGCCTGCGTCAGTTACATCGACGAACAGTTAGGCCGCATTCTTTCTGCGCTCGAATCTTTAGATCTGATAGACACGACCAATTTGCTCTACACCTCCGATCATGGCGAGATGCTTGGAAAATTTGGTCTGTGGTGGAAATGCAATTTGCTGGAAGATGCTGCGAGAATCCCCTGCATTGCCATGGGCCCCGACTTCAGTCCTAATAAACAGATCGAAACCTCGGTTGACCTGCACGACGTCCAAGCAAGTGTCTTTTCTGTAACTGGAGCAACGCATCCCGAAACATGGCTCGGCACACCCCTTGAAACGCTAACGACAGAGGATGCTAAGAAAGTCGTATTTTCCGAATACCACGGTCACGGAACTCGGGCGGGCTCATTTATGGTTCGCAAAGCGAACTGGAAGCTGATTCATAATATCGGTGCACCACACCAGTTATTTGATCTTGGCAGCGATCCGGAAGAACTCAACAATTTATTCGACACCACTCAAGAGAAAGCCAGAGAGCTCTCGAAAGATCTTTTAGAAATCTGTGACCCTGAAGTTGAGAACCAGAAAGCTGAAGAGTTTTGGCAGATGCAGGTGTCGCGGTTTGAGCGTGGCGACGAATCTCAGATCCGCGGGCTTAGATGAATCGCTTAAGCGCTTCAGGCACTTTCGCGTATTCATCTTCGGACATCCCGCATCGTGGTCCATGGCCAGGCTGACACCACCCGTCACAGTAATACACATTAATCGCGCGTCGCCTCTTGTCCTCGGACGTGTTCAAGCCATGACCATGCCAAGTTCTACCATCCAGAATAAGTAGGTCTCCAGGCTTCATCTCGATCGAGATCGTCTCTTGATCCTGATCTATCTCACATTCCCACAGATGACTACCCGGAACTACGGTTGTGGAACCCACTGCTTCAGAAAACGGATCTAGTGCCAGTAGCGCATTCGCAGTGAACGGTCTTTCCCGCGCTAGCTGAGGATAAATGTCATCGTCACGGTGCAAGGCTCTCGCTCTCATACCGGGTACGACATTTTTGAATGAGGTATCTGACAATTTCATTCCCCATAGACTGATCGGTTGCAAAATGCTCTCGTAGATTGATACCAGTCTTGGATCGGCAAAAAATTCATCGAAATCACGGGTCGTTTTAGCAAGGTTTTTGCCACTCCTAACCTTGATCTTCTCACCATCGCTGTTAGTGAACTCAAAGGGAGTCATGTGATAATCGCAAAGCTCACTATACCTCTCAATAGTAAAAGGATCATAAAAGTCTTTGAAGATGCCATAGCCATTTTTGCGAATATGATTTAACACTGAAGCGGTCATTGCTGGTTCTATTGTTCCTTAGAGCGACCCGAATTCTAACTGATCAACAACTTATAGACATCACGGCAGGCATATCCTGCGCCACGAGCTGCCACTCTGCCTGATCGGTAACTCGCCAGACCTCACCGGTATCGGTACCAACCAGAACACCCCCAGGAACTTCAGAGTCCACCGTTAATCCGTGAAAATTTGCACGACTGGGTGAATGAGATTCATCGGTCAAGGAGCGCCAGGATTCTCCGCCATCTTCCGAGCGAAACAACATTGCCTGCGCGCCACTTTCCTGCCGGTAACTAGAAAAGGCGGTTGGCGCACTCGCCACCGTCAGCCAGTGGGGAGGCCGCAGATCAATACACATTGGGCGTGAATAACGAGGTGTAATACCTTTCCACGCATACATCCAGGAGTTGCCTCCATCTTCGGAACGAAAGACGCCTGCATTACCCTCGACCATTTCCGCAACGCCGTCTAGTCGTCCATAACCTGTCGATGCAAACAAGGTCTCAGTGTGTGCAGGGTGTGCAAATATCATATGCAGATCCGGATTTTCTCCGGGTAAAACAACCGACCAAGTGGCACCTGCATCTTTAGACATTGCAATGCCACCTACCTCTACACCAACCCACAACTGATCACCCTTCACAACCAGCGCGCGCGCTGCGGCTGGAATTGGTGGATCAACCGGGATACACCAACCACCGGCTTCGGCAAGTTGCGCTAACGACTCTATCTCTGTCCATGAATTTCCTCCATCTTCACTTCTAAATAACCCGGTCGGAGCAGTTCCTGCATAGAGTATACCTTCACCGTTATCTCTAATCTGCCATACTGCTGGCTCCTGTAAATCGGTCAGTGTCCAGGTGCTTCCTTCATCATCAGATACATAAAGTCCAGCACCGGTTCCAGCAAACAGGCGTTTGCCGATCTGGATCACTTCTCGAACGCCACCGCTCTCAAGTACCTGAGTCGAGGAGCCATCAGTAACTCGAAACACACCCTTACTCGTTCCTACATAGATATTCATGTCACACACCATCACACCAGAAAATAGACCAACAAAGTGTACCAATTTATAGATAGAATCTAGCCCCTATGAACACATTTGACCAATTCCGAAAAAAAACTCGCACCTGGCTTGAAGAAAACTGTCCCCCCGGCGCTAGAGGTCCAGGGCCTTTCCACACCGGTAGCAGCAAAATACCACTGGCCCATCCCGACCTGGACATTTGGCTAGAGCGTATGGTGCAAAAAGGTTGGAGCGTCCCCACTTGGCCAAAAGAATACGGTGGCGCTGCGCTAACATCAAAAGAATACGTCGCGTTGCTAGAGGAAATGAAAGCGTTAGGCGCACGGCCCCCACTGATCAATCGGGGTACCACGATGGTCGGACCCACCATTTTAGAGTTCGGTAACGAAGAACAGAAAAAGCGCATATTACCTATAATCGCAAGAGGTGAAGGCGCTTGGTGCCAAGGTTACAGTGAACCCGGTGCCGGGTCTGACCTCGCGAGCCTACTCACAACTGCAGTGCCTGACGGCGATCGTTATCTCATTAACGGACAGAAAATATGGACCTCGGATGGCCATACCTCAGAGTGGATGTTTATTCTGGTTCGCACTGGTGTAATTGAACCAAAACATGAAGGAATCAGTTTTTTTATTTTGAACATGAATCAGCCAGGTGTAGATACGAGGCCCATACAATTAATCAGCGGCGGATCGCACTTCTGCGAAACATTTTTTGATAACGCAGTCGCAGATAAGCGAGACATGGTCGGCGAGCTCAACAAGGGCTGGACAGTGGGCAAGCGATTGCTGCAACACGAACGCTCGGGCATGGAAATGCTGGTTTCCGGTAGCACCGGTCAGCGACAAAGCAATGTGGTAGACGTGGCAAGAAAGTACTGTGGTGAAGAAAATGATCGTATCACCAAACAGTTTCGTGACCCAGTCATCAGCTACGAAATGAATGCGCGCGCATTGAAGTTAACTCAACGACGCATTGTTGAAGAATCGACTGACGGTAAAACACCCGGCGCCGCGACGTCGATCATGAAGGTAGTCAGCACAGATCTTGAAAAGATGCAGACTGAATTGATGACATCTCTCCGGGGAACGCAAGGCTACGGCTGGGAAGGCAACGGCTTCACTCAAGCCGAATTGGACGGCACACGCCAGTTTCTAAGGTCACGGGCCGCATCCATCTACAGTGGTAGCAATGAAATCCAACGTAATATTATCGCCAAAAGAGTGTTGGGATTACCCGATTGATTTCAGGCTTAATGGTCTGAAGATTGACCTAACCTGACTCGTTCTGCCTTCGCTTCATCGTACCACCAGCCATCTGGATAGGCAGGCCTATAAAGAGGCTGTGGTGGAATACCGAACTTGTCCCAATAAACTGTGCGGCGCGCATCATAGGCATACAGCGGGATCAGGTAATATCCCCACATCATCACTCGATCCAGTGCACGACTGGCCGCTACCAATTCCTCTAGCGTCTCCGCTGCCTCCGCGCTCTCAACAAGATGATCTACAACAGGTTCGCTAACACCAACATAATTGCGGGAACCTTCTACCGAAACAGCGGCAGAATAAAAGTTGTTTCGTGCCGACAGGGTCGGTGGTATGACGAAATCATAAGTACTCACATACACATCGTAGTCATGGGTCCGCATCCGGTTAGTATATTGGCTGATATCAACCAGCCGCATATTTGCGCTGATGCCAAGCTTCTGCAGGTTTTTAAACCAAGGTAGCAGGATACGAGAGTGGCTCTGTTCAAACGACAGTAGCTCAAGCGTAAAATGCTCACCATTCTCGTTACGTAACTCTCCATCAACAATTCGCCATCCGGCAGATACCAGCAACTCGCTCGCTTCTTTCAGGTTACGCCTTAGCGCCTCATCACTGCCTCCCTTGGGAAAGTCAAAGGGGCGTTCAAAAAGTTCAGGTGGCAATGATTCGTGAAACTCCGAGAGGAGCTCCAGTTCACCTTCACTGGGCATCCCTTCATTCTCAAGAACTGTGCTTGGCCAAAAACTCGTCGCTCGTACGCGTTCGCCATGGTAGAACTTTTGGTTGATCCATTCGAAGTCGAGCGCTAGGGTGAGCGCTTTTCGCACACGCCTGTCGGCTAGTCTTGGCACCCGACTGTTCAGCACAAACGCTCTGCCAATACCCACCCAAATGCCATAGTTTCGGCGTGTTTTGTTGATAAACCCCTGCTGCATTTGCGGTCCTTCTAACGCCTGAATCCAATAGCGGATGTCATCAACATCCAGGATATCTATCAGACCCTTGCGGAAAGCTTCCCGTACAACCGTGCCATCTCGATAAACCTCGAATCGCACCGTATCAAAGTTATACCGACCCTGGTTAAGTGGTAAGTGCCATCCCCAATAGTCTTCTCGGCGTTCGTACTCTACATAGCGACCTAGTTTTATTTNCTTGAGGCGATAGGGGCCGCTAAATACGGGAGGCACGAGCGTATGNGCAGTCGGATCCTTATCTCGCCAATAGTGCTCCGGAAGGATGCCTTGGTATTGAATCAGCGCGACATGATCATAGGTAAGTGGNACGTCTAGGTTAAATACCACATGACGGTCATCCAGAGCCTCTATGGATTCAATGAAATCGAAGTAGAAGTCGGCTCCTATCTNGCTCATATTAAGCTTATANGTATAGACCACNTCGTGGGCNGTTACTGGCACCCCNTCATCCCACCTTGCATCTGGGTGCATCCTGAAAACGAGCGTCCTCTTGTTATCAGTCACCGCAATGCCATCGGCCAGGCGACCATAGAACGCAGCAAACTCATCACCGCCACGCACAATCAATGATTCATCACGAAAATGATATCCGGANGGAGAACCTGTCTCNCCTATNCCTAAGGGAGCCAGCGTGTCGAACGAGAAGCTCCAGGGCAGAATCAGCCTGCCCCCCTTGGGCGCATCAGGGTTCAGATATTCCTTGTGGGTGTAGTCAGCTGGATACTTAAGTTCGTCGAAAAACGCGATGCCGTGGCTGAACTCCAACGCATCAANGAGATCCGCAAATGTCGCTNAGGACACACAGAGAAAAACGAGTANAGCAAAGCAGATTCGCATAAAGGGCGCCAGTGTAAACATTTTTAGGCAACAATCCACATTTCTAAACTACTTATTCAGGAGACGAGGTCACCCCGCTCTAAATCACGAGAATGCTATAGGTATGACTCATTAAACGCAGAATAAACCAGCGTACGTAAGTCGCGCCTGAGGTTTAATCACGCATCCATACCCATCACCTGGGTCATGAATGAGACAGAAACCCTTTTAGCCTTTACCATTTTGTTCCCTTAAAAGAATTCCGAGGCGGACTTTCTATCACACTCAGATGGTGCTTGTCCCATCGCTTGCAGTTTACGCAGTCTAGTCTGCCAGTCGCTTTTCGAGCGTGAGCGTATCTGCGGCAAACAGTCGAATGCCTTCCGCGAGTTTCTCAGTTGCCATCGCGTCTTCGTTAAGCCNCAATCTGAATTGCGACTCGGTAAGATTGACTTTGGCTTCCGATTCACCTGGATTCTCCGCATCGAGNGCTGGTTCCAGTGAACCCTGATCTGAAGACAGTTCCTCCATCAACGCAGGGCTAATGGTAAGACGGTCGCAACCCGCAAGCGCTTCTATCTGGCCAGTGTTACGAAAGCTCGCACCCATTACCACCGTAGAATAACCGTGGGTTTTGTAGTAGTTGAAAATTCGTGTAACCGACTGCACGCCNGGATCATTTGCACCTTCGTAGGCTTCTCCTGTTTCCAGTTTCCACCAGTCGTAGATCCGACCAACAAAAGGAGAGATGAGAAAGGCACCCGCGTCAGCACAGGCCTGTGCCTGNGCAAAAGAGAACAACAACGTCAGATTGCAGTTGATAGATTCCTTCTCGAGGATTTCGGCCGCACGAATCCCCTCCCAGGTCGACGCTAGCTTGATGAGCACNCGATCACCTCCTGTGCCAAGCGATTCATACTCAGCAATCAGATGTCTCGCCCGTTGCACCATCGCTTCCATATCAAACGATAACCTCGAATCAACTTCCGTCGACACCCTGCCNGGGATAATCCCCAGAATCTCGTTGCCAATTANGACCGCAAGTCGNTCTATACAGGCATCCNGAATTTCNTGACTNCTCCCACCCTGCTCGTGAGCGTGTTCTTTCGCACTACTGACCAGTTTTGCGTACTGCGGCATGGCGGCTGCTTTCAAGAGCAGCGAAGGGTTGGTGGTNGCGTCCATCGGCAGGTAGGCTTTCATCGCCTCGACGTCTCCGGTATCTGCTACAACATCCGTGAGCTGTTTAAGCTGGTCGAGTTTACTGGGCATTATCTTTGCTCACTCTCTTTGGTAATTGTCTTTTATCTTACCGATTGTACCACTGCAACTTTGGTACGAATCTAGACATTATCGCTAATACCACGAATGAACAGTGGCTCCGCCGCCAGTTCTTCGCAGTCATCGGTNACCTGATCCACAAGATCGACTGTGTTGATCCCATCGAACGTCCTCGCAGCTTCAAGAATTACCGGTAACAAGGTGGTATCGCTGGAGGAATTTAGAAAAATCCCCGGCCTTGATAAGGCCCAGTGAACCGCTCGGGTTAATTTGTCCTCGAGCCGAATAGGTTCATACCAGCTGAATCTTGGAGAATCGTCTTCCTCCCGCCAGCGCCTCCTAGCCACGGACTTTATTGTCTGCATGGCAATATTGCTTTTCTGACACCGCTGATACAAAGACTCAAATTCTTCAGCGTAAATAGGGTCCTGCATCATCATATGGTTATAGGGCAACAGCACGGAATCAAACTCGAAATAGTTCAGACTCCGAAGATGCATCTCTGCAACACGGGTACCGTGACCAGTAACGCCAATAAAGCGAACCATGCCCTGCTCTTTAGCTTCAACGGTGGCCTTCAACGCGCCGTGACTTCCCATAGCCGTTTCCCAACCTTCGTCGTCTGTGAGGTTATGCATCTGAATAAGATCCAACTGCTCGACCTGCAAACGAGCAAGCGACCTTTCGATGCTTGCCTTCGCTCCATCATAGGTTCGATCGCTCATTTTTGTAGCGAGAAAGAAATCGTTTCGATGAGTCGCCATCCAGGGCGCTATTCGAAGCTCCGAGTCACCGTATCCGGCAGCCGTATCAATGTGATTGATGCCTCCTTCAAGAAGCAAGGGTAGTATAGTATTTGCCTTTTCCTGGCTCATTGAACCGAGGGCAGCAGCACCAAACAGTATCCTGCTACTAATATGACCAGTGCTTCCGAATGGAATTTTTTCGATCATAAGCTCTCCTTAAGAAAATTGAGACGCAAAGAGACAACAAATTTTTATAACAGTTTCAACATTGTATTAGCAATGGTTTTGCAGTTTTACGCGGCGAGAAGCAAACAAATGTGAGGTCTGGCTAGAATCAGATGGGTATCTAACCTCCTGAGGTAGCGCTGTATACTAGCGTCTTACCTTCAACAACCTTTAATACAACCTTCTAATAAGGGATCTCAGAATGGCAGATGAAGAAACTACCCTGCGTCAGGAACTCGTAGAACATTATCAAAAAGTTGATGCGCTTGGTTTAAATGAAATGTCCTCGGGNAATCTGAGTGTCAGGTTCNGGGACAAGATNTTGATCTCTCCCAACGGCGCAACAGGGGACTCCATCACCGTTGATAATGTTGTCACCTGTTCTTTCAACGGCGACTATGAGGGTGACCGATTACCGTCTTCCGAGTGGCGCATGCACGCCGCAATCTACAAGGAATATGAGGATGCCGGTGCTGTCGTACATACCCATTCAGATTACTGCGTTGCGGTGGCGAGCCACGTAACCACTCTTCCGGGCTTCCACTACCTTGTGGGTGTATTCGGCGGCGGCGATGTTCCCTGCGTTCCCTACTCCACTTTCGGTAGAGAGCAACTTGCGAAAGATGCTTCTGAAGCATTAGCGGACCGCACCGCCTGCCTGCTTGGTAACCATGGAATGATAGCACGTGCGCCAAACCTGAAGCGTGCAGTGAACCAGGCACAGCGACTTGAGATCATGTGCAGACAATATGTGCTATCACGGCAACTAGGAGAGCCGAATCGACTGACCGACGCCGATTGGGAAGATTTCTTTAAAAAAGCGGAAGAGATGGCCTACGCTAGGAACGGCTAACAGTTAGGATTCAATGTCATGGCAAACCAAGACCACCCACAGGTTCTTACGCTCGATCCCCCGAAGCATCGTCATGTCCTGTTAACAACTGCCGATGGTAGCATGCTTGGGGTAAACGACTATGGTGACCTGGCGCTATTTGACGACGCGAGCGATCAAGTCATCTGGGATCGCACCGCCGATGGAATCAAGCAGACCTTAACGGGTAAGCACATAAAGAGCGAAGGTGATATTTACACTTTATCTATAGGTTCAGATGAAGTGACTCTGGAAATCTTGAATGGCCCAGAAAAGTTACCTTCGGAATATCTTGAACACCTGCATCGTGAGGGCTGGGTTTGTCTCAACTCTATTCTCTCGCGAGATATTGTCGATGGACTTGAAAAGGTCGCCTGCACCGGACCATATGAACAACTTGAACAAAGCATGGAATCTCCCAAGATCTGTCAGGGTGCCGCCGTAGGTAAAGCCATCGCAGAACCCATCTCACTCTGCGTGCTGCGCGAATACCTGCAGACCAGAGATATACATCTAGGACACCCTCCGGGATTCAACGTGCTGCCACCAAAGACCATCGCGAACGCCGGTAGAGGATGGCACTCTGATATTCCCTATACGAAATCAAGAAGTCCCCAACCCGTTTTCCCCAGAAAAGGCCCACCCAAAGCGTGCAACCGCAATACCTTTGTCTCGAATTTTAGCTATAGAAATGGCGCAACGATGCTGAAAGCAGGTTCCCACCTACTTGACTCAGCACCTCCCGAGGAGTGGAACGCGCCGCTCACCAATGATGAATTACCTTATAGTGGTCCGGAGGCGACCGTCGTCGAAGCACCTGCAGGCAGTATGTTCCTCTACGACGCAAGAACCTGGCACCGAGCCGGTTACAATCTTACTGATCACAAACGAGGCATGATGGCGACTAACTACGAGACGCAGGATGTGGTACCCAAAAGGGATACCCGTCCAGTCTGCGATAAACTGCATGCAAGTCCTGTCTACCAGGAGCTCAATACCAGGGAACAGCGCGAAGTCACTGATCTTTTGATGAAGGTCCCGGATTACATTCCATAGTATTAGAATACTCCTACAGGAGGGTGCAGCTGGAAGAATTTAACGAAAACCAATTCGCAGCGGACCTTGAAGCAACGCTATCCAACATGGAGTTGCTCAGTCGCGAGAACGCTCTGCACTTCATAGAGAAAGGGTATGTAGTCGTACGACAAGCATTTCCGCGCGCAATGGCTGAAGAAATCTGCGAGAGCACATGGCGATGGTTCAAAGATGAGTACGACATCGATCGCAACGATCCTTCTACCTGGAACAAGCGATTTCCAGGCAAACGTATTGATGCGTATCTAACCTACTCTGGCGGGGACGAGGTCTATCACCTAAGCACACAAGCACCTCGTGCTTTTCAGGCACAGGTTGATGCTGTAGGTGGCACCCATCGATTTCTGGAAGGTGAAGCACTCGCCTGGAACGGTGCCTCTATCGCCAATCTTGGTGTTCGAGACGACCCCGACTGGAAGCCAGCGGGTATAAAGAGATCGGGATGGCACAAAGACGGCTGGCATTTCAGACATTTCCTTGATTCTCCTGAACAGGGCCTGCTCACAGTGCCTATATTCAGTGACATTGCGCCAAAGGCTGGGGGTATGCATGTCGCAGTTGACTCGGTGGGTCCAGTTGCGCGGCTCATGGCTGCGCATCCTGAGGGTCTGCATCCGGACAGCATTCAGGGTTCCGGCTACCTGGTTCCAGTGTTGCTCGAACAATGTAGCAAATTTGAAGAACTGACTGGGGAAGCAGGCGATATGGTTATCGTACATCCATACATGCTGCATCGCGCCTGCTCCAACCCCGCTGCCGTACCGCGCTTTGTTTCCAATAAGTCTCCAATACTCAGGGAACCCATGTGTTTTAATCGAAAACACGATCACTATTCAATGGTTGAGCTCTCTATATTGAAAGCATTAGGTGTCAATAGACTCGACTTCCAACATACGCGAGAAGCAACGCCAATCGTGCCACCACCACATCGTGATAAATCGGAAGTGACGGAAGCACTAAAGGCACTAGACGGTGAAATGCAGGTGCTCGCCGATACAGGAGTAAAGACACCTTCCTGGGCAGAAGAGTTCAATTACAGTAGCAACGCTCACTTAGGCTCCTGACCCAGCAACCACCAACTATCAATTACGCGGGCCTGACCATCATTAAGGTATTCGTATGACGCGATTACATCATTCGGGCGTCCGAACTTGTCCCGATACATAAAACGTTCAATATCTGGCATGTTTAAGGGGATGTGATAGAAGCCCCAGAGTAGAACCCGATCAAGAGCGCGTAGCGCTATCGCTGCCGTTTCTATGCGCGTTGCGTTTTGTGCTTGCGCAATCAGCGCATCAACCACTGGGTGGTTAATTCCGGGGAGATTACCACCTAGTTCCTGTTCCGCGCTCGCGGAACTGAAGTAGGTATTTAATGAGGCCATTGGCGGACTTGAGAAATCGAGACCCCTCAGAAATATATCGAATCTGCGTTCGCGCTTGAACCTGACGGCAAGAACCGTATCGAGCAGGCGTAAGCTGGCATTGATGCCGAGAAGCTCAAGAGACTGGATGTAGGGCAGCAACATTCTTCTAGACCAGGCTCTTTGCGTGGCTACTTCTAAAACGAAAGGGTTCCCCTCTACATCCTGCAGTTCGCCTTCCACCAGATACCATCCTGCCTCATCCAGGAGCTCTCGCGCACGTTCCAGCGCCATGCGGTTTATGCCGCGGCCGCTTGATGCGGGAAGGTGAAATGATTCAGTAAATACACGTTCCGGGATTTGATCGCGATAGGACGCTAGTAACTCAACCTCTTCTTGGCTAGGTAGCCCGGTAGCCGCAAACTCCGAGCCCGCAAAGTAGCTTTGCGCCCGACGCTGCGAGTCATGGTTGAGTACCCGATTCTGCCACTCAAAGTCGAAGGCTAGCGTTAATGCTTCTCGAACTCGAACGTCCTGGAACTGCTCACGTTCCAAATTAAAAGCCAAGGCTAGCTGCTGACCAATCCACCGATGTATCTCACGGGTATCCTTAATTATTTGAGTCGAATCGTTGGATACAACCTCCGAGGAAGTATTCCAGTAGCGAACATCCCGCTCGACATAAAAATCGAACAAACCCTTACGAAATGCTTCTCGCGCCACGGTGGCGTCACGAAACACCTCGTAGCGAATCAGATCGAAATTATTTCGACCCTTATTCACTGGGAGATCTTTTCCCCAATAGTCTTGCACACGCTCGTAAAGGACTTGGTTTCTATCATATCCAGCTACCCGATAAGGACCATTGCCAACCGGCACATCGAGCGTGGGCTCAAAAGGATCATCACGGTCTGCGTAATAGTGTGCCGGTAGTACTTTGAACGTTGTCAGCGCTAACAGGTTCGAGTGGGTGAATTCCTCTCGATGGTGGATAATCAGTTCCCGATCGTTAACGACCTCCAATGACTTAATCCACGAATCCAGATATGCCTTGCCAAATACGTTTGACGTGGAAGTCATCATGGCATCATATGAAAAATGTACGTCCCGGGTTGTGAGCGGGACATCGTCGTGCCATCGGGCGCTCTCATGCAACCTCATGTAAAGAGACTTACCATCCTCAGACAGCGCAATCCCGTCCGCAAGCATACAATACAAGGCTGACTGCTCATCAGCAGACCTGACCAGCAATTTATCGATAGTTCTTTGCAAGCCAGCCGCGTTCTGAACACCTAATCCCCAGGCGCCGGAGAAATTCTGGTTAGGGGTAGTCGTAGAGACATTTAGTACTCCCCCTTTAGGGGCTGAGGGATTCGAGTACTCGAAATGCTCGAAACCCTCAGGGTATTTCAGATCGTGGAGCAGCGATATACCGTGTTGGTACTCAGGTTTTTCGGCACAGGCCCCGAATGAACACGCCAACAAAACAGGTATAAGCCAAAACGGTAATCCAACCTTCATTGTTACTCCGGTAATGCTGCTATCTGGCCACGATACGAGACCACTCTTCCAAGACCCACAGTATGACCGCTGCTCTCAGAGTTTTTCGAGTCGCTTATCACTACTTTCAACGTATGCTCACCATCCTCAAGACCGGTTAACCATAGCGCCGTACACTGCAAATGGTTATCCCACTTGGGTTCTACGTAGAGGTCCCGGCTATGTTTAAGCTCACCGTCAATGTAGATATCTATCATGCCGCAGTCCGACCTAAGGTTTCCCTGCATATAGACGCAGGTTCCACGAAAATCCACCTCTGCATAATCCCCCGGCGATGAAGACAAGATCACCTCTTTACCCCAGGTTTCTACCGTACCCTCTTCGTCTCGATTCCATGAGCCGTGCCACCTAATCGATTCGTCCATTGCCTTGAATGAATCGACAATTTCCAGATCAATGAAAGATACTTCTCGCTTGCCTGAGAAACGAAAAGGCTGTGTCTTGATTTCAACCTCACCGTCAACAGTTCCACCATTTTTTTCAATATTCTTGAGCGCCAGTTCATAACAAAGCACGCTAGCAGAATTGTTAGAGAGCGTTGTATGGATGTAGTCACGATCCATATACGGAGCAAGTTCCGCTTTGACTTCATCAGGTAAACCCTCGAAGCCGATAATTGCACCCATGACACCGCCACAGTTACCAACATTAGAATCGGTATCCTGACCACAGCGGGTACAGATGGATATCGACTCAATATAGTCACCACCGCCGTAGAGGAGCCCCATCATGATATACAATCCATTGAAGTGACCCTGGATGTTGAAACAACCCTTATCTGTTCTCGCCCAAGGACACAGATCCTTGTTCCAGTTATCTTCTATCTTCTGCCAGGTCGCCCGCCAGTCTTCAGGATCTTCGGCATGCCACGCGAGCAGATCTCGAAGCATCGCCGCATAATCACATTCTTCTGGAATAGTCTGCTTTGCCATCTCGATAATTCGTCGGCGATCTGTTTCGACAAAAGAAGCAGCGTACAGAGATGCCAGAAAGACACCCGCGTAATACCCATCTCCATAGTTCATGATATGGCCGACCTTGTTCGCAATATGCTGCGCTGTCGCCGGTAATCCCGGACAAACCAATCCAATAAAGTCGCACTCAATCTGAAAGTCGATGTCATCGGCATGCGGACTATAAAATGGGTGCCCAGACAAGTGAGATGGAACCCCTTCGAGCAGGTTTTGGCGCGCCTGGCCGTTCGCATGCCATAACAAGAAGTCGCTCTCTTTAAAAACTTTGGCAAAATCGTCTGCAGTTGCAGACAGTCCTTTTTCGCGCATAATCTCCAGTAACGCCATGTTGACGTACATGTCATCTTCCCTGTGCAACCAGGTCGTAGGTGCCTTCGGGTCGATATCCAGGCTACCCTCATAGATCTCGCCCTGGGACTTAAACTCCATCGGCTCACCCATCATGCAGCCGTAAGCTTTACCGCACCATCCACCGAGTATCTTGTCTTTAAGCTCCTCATGAGTGAGTTTATTCATCGCCATGTCCTTGTTCGATGTTAATCAGTAATCGCAGCACTGACAGCCTTAGCTAACTCGTTAGGCACTTCCTGTGTTGGTTGCTGGACCATCAGCACGACAGTCAACTCCCGCTTCGGTTCAGACCAGGATACGGTTCCCGCCGCCACGCCCCAACCACATGTTCCTTCCCCTCGCGGGCTGTTAGCCAACAGCGGATCAATGGTGATACCTACGGTGTAGCCAAACCCAACGCCCTTGGTTTTACCACCCTTATCGACATTGCCATAGAGATCGCCAACCTTATTGGTCGACATCAGAGCAACTGATTCTTCGCTGATCAGTCGATTGCCAAACAAGATGCCACCGTTTACCAGCATCTGCTCAAACCGCATATAGTCTCGGGCACTGCTAATGATCAAGTAGGATCCGGAAAAATAGCCAGTTGGTTTTTGCCAGGACTTCTTGTCACCTCTGATCACAACCAGGCGCGAAACTTTTTCCTTGGGCAGGTTCCAGCAGGTGTCTTTCATATCCAGAGGATCGAAGATACGTTTTTGCACAAACTCATTGAACCGCTGACCCGAAACAATTTCGATAATTCTCGCTACAACGTCAAGACCGACGGTGCCGCTATATGCCCATCGTGTCCCAGGTTGAAAGTCCAACGGCCCTGCTGCCACCTGCGGTATCCATGTCTCAAGTATTTCTTCCGGCCCCCTCTTCCATTTTGCGACGGCAGAGCCAAGACCAGAACTTGCCAAACCCGATGTATGAGTCAAAAGATCATGAATAGTCAGAGGTCGATGCACGTCAACGAGGCGGTACTCAGGAATATCTTTGAACACCCATTCGGGGCTGATATCCTCATCGGCTGGCTCCTTCAGCACCGCGACCTTGATATCTTTAAACTCCGGAATGTATTTCTCAACAGGGTCACCAAGTTTGAAAAGGCCTTCTTCAATCATCATCATTGCAGCAACACCAAGAATCGGTTTAGTCGACGATGCCATTTGAAACATGGCGTCCCGCTGCATGGGTGCCCGTGTATCCTGGTCAGAAAACCCATGTGCTTCGTAGTACGCCACTTTCCCCCGGCGCCCTATGCCAACGACCGCCCCCTGGATAACTTCATCATCCACAAACTTCTGCATGAGTTCGTCGATTCCATTCAACCCTTCTGTCGACATCCCTACTTCTTCAGGTGTTCCCGAGGGTAATTCCATCTCATTGGCCTTCAACAATAAATTAGCCCGCCACCTTATCTAAGAAGCGCAACAAAGTCCTGCTCCCTAGAGGTTGAAGTTCCCCCCATTTGCACTAACTTCTGATGACATTCAAACTATGAGTGATGCACTACCAACAAACACACCGATCTTCGAACAAGAGCAAGTCGTTGCTCCGCTCGATCATCCTTCTTCTGGTACTTCAGGCTTTGATGCCCGTCGGCTTAATGCCCGGATCAATTGCCAACGGTGATTTCCTAAAGCTGTGTCCGAACAATATCTCGCCGGCGCTGATGGCAATACTGCACGGTTCCCATCACATGCATCATGGCCAGGAGTCAAAGGAGTGGCTCTTCGATTGTCCCTTCGGCACATTAATGCTGGAACAGATTTTCGAGGGCGCTGATCACGCCGCATCGCAGATAGCAGTCTTCTCCCAGTCTGCTGTACTAAACCAGATCACACCGAAACAACGGGTCGCCAACTATGAGCCCCGAGCACCTCCTTATTTGCGAAGTTCCTGATATCCAAGACATCAGCTAATACAAATAAGGAAGCTCTATGAAGATTGTACTGACCGCCTGTATGGTGGTATGTGCGTGTATGTCGGTTAATGCCGGCACACGTCCCGACTCCCACGCGCCTATTGGCATTATGGGTGACCATTATCACAAGACCGGAGAGATCATGCTCTCTTACCGGTTCATGCATATGTCCATGGCGGGGAACCGCAATAACACATTCGATCTCACCCCGGAACAAATCGTAACAACGGCAACGAACCTATTCGCCGTAGCACCGATGATGCCCCCTACGTTGCGCGTGGTGCCTACCAAGATGACAATGGATATGCACATGCTTGGCGTGATGTATGCGCCAAACGACCGATTAACATTGATGGGCATGGTAAACCACATCAACAAGGATATGACTCACATAACATTTGCTGGCCCTGTCGGTACTACTCGGCTCGGTAGTTTCGAAACTAAAACCAGCGGCATTGGTGACATAAGTGTCAGCGGTCTGATCAAACTTCAGGAGACCAGTCAAAGTCGCTGGCACCTAACTCTTGGGCTATCACTTCCTACCGGTTCCACCACTGAAACTGGCGCAATTCTTACGCCAATGAATCAACGCCCAAGCATCCGACTGCCCTACCCGATGCAACTGGGTTCAGGCACATACGATTTGATCAGTGGACTGACCTATGCGGGTCACCGTCATCAATGGGGCTGGGGTGTTCAGTGGCGTAGCGTCGTTCGTCTGCAGGACAATGATAAAAATTATTCACTAGGAAACGAGCATGGTTTGCATAGCTGGCTTAGCTATCAAATAAGCCAGCGGGTAAGTACATCACTTCGGCTTGCATACGAGGAAAAAGGCAACGTCGATGGCATGGACAAGCTCATCATGGCACCGGTACAAACCGCAGATCCAAACCGGCAGGGTGGACAACGTGTTAACTTCAGCATTGGCGCAAATGTTGTTCTACCTGGCGAGCGAATGCGAATTGCAATGGAGATACACGCACCGCTGCAACAGGATCTGAGCGGCCCGCAACTTGAAACCGACTGGTACGCCACATTAGGCATCCAGCTCATTCCTAGCGTGCATGGCGCCAACTAATGACGAAGTAATCTACATCGCGTGTAAAAAGCTGGAGCGAAACTGAATACCCCAGTGGCCATCCACAAGTGTTGCAATCCACAGGGTATCAAAACTGTGGTAGACCGCGCCGTCTTCGCGGCAACGGTCATTGCGCAGGGAGAGATGCACCTTGTCCTTCCCTGCGTGAAGCACTTCGAGGCTCGCAACTACCGTATGATGCCAACCCTCCTTTTTGAGAAAAGGTTCTGCTTTTCGTGATTGCTCAGCGAATTCTTCAGCGCTTTCAAGTCTGGTGAATTTTCCGTTAGCCAATCTGATATGTGGGTAATTCAGCGACTGTGCATGACGCTCATGATCCTGCGCGTTAAAGGTTTCAATAAAAGTATGGACCGCTGCAATACCGGCCTCTGCTGATTCGTTATTCATCGCTTTATTCTCCAAATCGTCAAATAGAAAATTCCGACCTAAGTGCCTCGCCGTTTTCATCAAGTGCCGGAATTTTTTCTGCCGCGAGCACCTGTCCGTCATGGGTGAGCCCTGGTGAAAAGAGGTCTGCCTTTCCGGATGCAGTGTGAACCGTGATATAGCGGTTCTGCGGATGGTTCTTTAGATCATCCAACGTACTAATGCGACCATAAGCGATCCGCGCTTTCTCTAGTCGTTTAATAACCTGATCACGAGATAGTTCGCAAAAAACGCCTTCGATAATTCCTTCCAAAGATTTCCGGTTGCTGACCCGGTCGAGATTCTCAGCGAACCCCTCTTTGTCAGTCAGCTTGGGATCCTCCAACACCTCCTCACATAACTGTTTCCACTCACGCTGGTTCTGGATGGCTATTAGCACTTCTTTATCGTCGCCGCATCGATAGGCACCGTAAGGCGCCACCGTCGGATGGTTTAATCCCAGGCGTTCCGGAAGATGATTGCCATAGGCATATTGAACATAGGGAACATTCATCCAGTCGGCCATGGCGTGATACATCGAAACAGACACGTGGCGACCTTTACCAGTTTTTTCTCGTCCAATAAGAGCCTGCAACACTCCCTGAAATGCAGTCATACCCGAAGATATATCACAAACCGAAACACCAACCCGGGCACGACCAGCCTCATTTCCGGTTACTTCCACGAGCCCGGACTCTGCTTGGACCAGAAGATCATACGCTTTTTGGAATTGATAGGGCCCTTCGTCGCCATAGCCCGAAATCGAAACAGTAATCAGTCGCGGATTGCTTGCACGCAGTTCATCGGAACCCAGCCCTAAACGCTCAGCCGATCCGGGCGCAAGATTCTGAATGAATACATCGGCTCTATCGAGCATATTGGATAACAATTGCCGGTCTTCATCCTGTTTGAGATCAAGACAGATGGATTCCTTACCTCGATTAAGCCATACAAAATAAGCGCTCTCACCATTCACAAAGTCATCGTAGTGGCGTGCCATATCACCTTCAGGACGTTCAATCTTGATTACTCTGGCGCCGGCATCTGCAAGTCTACTGGAGACATATGGCGCGGCCACCGCCTGCTCAATCGAGATCACTAATATCCCATCCAAATCGTTCATAAAATATATGCCTTTACGCTTAACATCAATTCGATGATCCCCTTTATACGGTTTCCCTTCAAGGAACATCAAAACCCAAAGATTCGAAGGCTAGACATTGAGTTCAAGGAAGCGTTATATGTCAAAAAGTTATGAAACGGAGATTTTTACGGTGACCACTTGCATAGTATCTCTCGACACGAAAGAAGATGCCCTCGAAATCGTAGGAGGGAAGGGTCGATCCCTCGCAAAACTTATAAACGCCGGATTCAATGTTCCAGGTGGATTCCAGGTAACAACGTGGGCCTATCAAAGCTTTGTCGCATACCATGGTTTACAGGATGAAATTATTGCACGAGCAAGACCCTCCATCGTCGATGGTCGAACGTCATTCGAACAGGCCTCGAAAGATATTCAAGCATTGTTCTCCAACAATAACTTGGCCGACGACATAGCGGCAGAGATCTCAGAAGCCTATAGGGCCCTGGACAGACAACCTGCGGTTGCCGTGCGCTCTTCGGCAACCGCTGAAGATTTACCAGGCCTTTCATTCGCAGGCCAGCAAGAAACTTATCTCAATGTAAGGGGTGCTGACGAAGTTGCTGCAGCAGTGAAAAACTGTTGGGCTTCTCTCTGGACAGCACAAGCAATAAGTTATCGTCATCAAAATGGTATCGAGCAAGATTCAGTAGCGATGGCCGTAGTCGTCCAAGTTATGGTCCCCTCAGATGTGTCCGGCATTCTCTTTACGGCAAATCCTGCCACTGGTGAACGTAATGAAATGATCGTAAACGCTAGCTTCGGCCTTGGAGAAGCGGTAGTAAGCGGCCAAGTTACACCTGATACCTATATTGTCGATAAAGCGACTTTAACGGCTAAGGAAACCATTATAGGGCCAAAGGAACAGCAGGTAGTCACCGATGGTGAACAAGGCACAAAATTGGCTGATGTCCCTTACAGCGATAGAGAACTGTCATCACTGTCAGAAGAAATGCTCAAGACACTTGGTGAAACTGCCATAAAAATCGAGCAACTATATGCCGGATTACCACAGGACATAGAGTGGGCGTTTGAGGATAGTCGATTGCTATTACTTCAATCACGGCCAATCACCAATCTCCCTGTCCAACCCATTGAAGTCGACTGGACACCAACGCCACCAGCCAAAATCCTGTATCGGCGGCAGATCGTGGAAAACATGCCGGATCCGATCTGTCCTTTATTCGAGGAATTGTACCTAACGGAAGGGTTGGAGTCCGGCCGCAGCGGACCAAGCATACAGGTTGGAGGCGGACCCGGTTTTGTCACCTGTAATGGTTACGCCTATAACCGGGCTGATCATCCCGGGAATCACATTGATCCAAATTCCTCAGAAGAGGAGCTGATGGCTGCACACAAGGCAATGGTCGATGAGATCTGGGAGCGGTACGGCGATCAGTCAGATAAGGAACAGCACGATATGACGCTGTTTCGGTCGGAACTATCACCTGAGGATCAGACAGCATTCGACAAAGTTGCTGCAACCTACAACGGTGACAATCTGGCACACGAACTGACCTTACCACCTTCCGAAAACCCGACCTACGTTGCCAATAACAAAACACAGAGCAATGATGAACGCTGGCAGACTTGGCAGGACGAGGCAAAACCGCGCCTAATCGGTACAGCAGAAAAGTGGCGCAAGTTGGACGTAGCCACCGCCTCGGACGAGAAGCTTCTCGAGGGAATTCGCGATATGGGCATCGAAGAAGGCTACTACTGGACCAGCAACACCAGTCACACCTTTGGTATCTCGAAATCCACCGATGACCAGCTACAGTGTTTTCTTCACGAAAACCTGCCAGATGATCACTACATCAGCGGGCAGTTCCTTACCGGATTCGAGTCGAAGACTTTACAGGCAAATACAATTCTATTCGACATCGCCAAGAAAATACGGGCAAGCGCAGACCTATCCTATCTGATTATCGTTACGCCATCGGACTTCTTACTCGAAGCGCTACAGAAACATGGCCAAGGCAAGCCTATTCTCAATGCACTGGATGATTACTTCGCAGTGTATGGCCATCAGGGATATAGCCTCGATTTCATTGAACCCACCCTAGCCGAAGATCCTTCTGCCACATTCGCAACTCTAAAATCTATGGTTCAGGATCAAGACTATGATCCCAAAAACCAAGAGATCCGTGCGTCTGCCGTACGGGAGAAAAAGTTCGCTGAAGTAGCTGAAAAACTTGATGGACTCAACTACTGGCAGTTTCGTTATCGACTGTGGTTCGCCCGAAGATACAATCAGATTCGCGAAGAGACCGCGTTCTACTTTGGCTACACATGGTCAGAACTTCGTCCCATGGCCTACGAACTGGGTAAGCGCATGGTAGACGCAGGAACGTTCTTCGATCCTGAAGACACCTTCTTTATGATTACCGAAGAGCTAACCAAGGCAATAGGGGCGCGTAAGGACGGTAACAGCATTCCGGAACTCGGAAAGCTTGCTGCCGAGCGCCGCCAACTTCGAGAAGCGCGTAAGTTACTGCACCCGCCAGGAACCATCCCGGAGGAAGCGAGCAAAATTCCATCGGTTCGATTCAAGGAAACTCAGATAAGGAACGATGACTCCAGTGACTCACTTAATGGGTTTGCCGTAAGTTCCGGCAGAGTAACCGCACTAGCCAGTGTTATTCTGTCTCAGAACGATTTCGGCAAGATGGCACCGGGAACAATTCTGGTCGCCCCCAATACCACGCCTGCCTGGACGCAGCTATTTGCCCACGCGGCGGGTTTGGTCACCGATATGGGTAGCATCCTCGCACACGGTTCCATTGTGGCGCGTGAATACGGTATCCCCGCCGTACTCGGAGTTGGCAACGGTACCGTAAGGATAAAACACGGTCAATCGATCACCATCGATGGCGATGCGGGCACAGTTGATATTCACGAGGAGGATTCTTAAGCGGATGATCCATTCACTGATCAGCAGCGAAAATAAATGAAATTCTTCGTAACAGTTGCGACAGAAATAATCGTTTCTTTCCTTATAACGAGCAATTACATTTTAGGCACAATCATGACACTAGCATATGAATTGCTTTGTCCGTTTCTGTTGCTGCCCATGTTCGTTCAGGTGAACCCAGGGAAGTCTCAGTCCCTATAGACAAGCGAGGACGATAATTTCGGGCACCCTTGCTAATACTCATTGACCGAAAGCGATAGGTTGATAACATCTCCTCTCCACGATCCCGGTGGAAAGAAACTAGTTGGAGAGCATTTTGGCAAAAGACATTGTAGACGTACTAATTATTGGAGCAGGCGCTTCGAGTGCTGCTGCCGCGTGGAGTCTGTCAGATACCAAGATGCGTATTCTGTGTCTAGAGCAAGGAGACTGGATGAATCCGGCCGACTATCCCAGTACCAACAAGAACTGGGAGGTGATGCTGAATCCGGACTACAACCAGAGTCCGAACGTTCGAAGAAACGAAGCTGATTATCCAATCAACGAAGACGACTCAGCTATTTCCGTCGCGAATTTCAATGGTGTCGGGGGTGGAACCATACTGTATTCAGGACACTTTCCTCGCCTGAAACCATCGGATTTTAAAGCAAGGACGCTGGACGGCGTCGGTGATGATTGGCCTATTAACTACTGCGCCCTCGAGCCATTCTTCGCACAGAATGACCGTAATATGGGTGTATCGGGACTCGCTGGTGATCCTGCAATCCCTTATCACGAACCCCCGTTGCCACCTGTACCCATCGGCAGGATGGGCGAAGTTATGGGCAAAGGGTTCAACAAACTGGGCTGGCACTGGTGGCCTTCAGACTCGGCAATTATTACCGAAGATTACGAAGGTCGAGAAAAATGTATCAATCTCGGGCCGTGCAACTACGGCTGTGCGCAAGGCGCCAAGAGCAGCGTGGATATCGCCTACTGGCCTATGAATCAGCGTCTCGGTGTTGAACTGAAAACCCGGTGCCGCGTTCGTGAAATTACCGTTGATAAAAACGATATGGCTACCGGCGCGATCTACTTTGATGAGGAAGGTGTCGAACATCATCAGCGTGCAGAAGTTGTGATCATGGCGTGCAACGGCGTGGGTACGCCTCGACTACTATTGAATTCCAAATCCGCGCGCTTCCCCGACGGTTTGGCAAACCGTTCTGGTCTTGTTGGCAAAAATCTCATGTTCCATCCCTGGGGATTCGTTCAGGGCATATTCGAAGACCAGCTGGAATCTCACCTGGGGCCAATGGGCACCTGCATGCTAAGCCAGGAGTTTTACGAGACAGATCCCAATCGTGATTTCATGCGCGGTTATACGCTGCAAATTACCCGTGGTCAGCCTCCCGCAGCGACCGCTGTTAATCAAACCCTGCGCGGCAATATTCCCTGGGGCGCAGACCACCATGCCGGCTTTGAAAAATATGCCGGCGGTTCCGTGAACATGAACATCTGCTGCGAGGATCTCCCGGAAGAATGCAATACCGTGACGCTTGATCCGACCCTTACGGATTCCGATGGAATTCCCGCGCCAAAGATCACCTACCGGCTCAGTGAAAACAGCGAACGTATGATGCAGCACGGCGTTAGCAAGGCAACCGAGGCCTTACAGGCAGCGGGCGCGTTTCAGATCGACACCCACGGCCACACCCGTGGGACAGGATGGCATCTATTAGGCACTGCCCGTATGGGTAACGATCCCGAGAAGTCTGTGGTGAATAGCTGGGGACGATCACATGATGTAAAGAATCTCTTTATTATCGATGGCAGCATTTTTGTAACCGCGGGTGCGGTCAACCCAACAACCACAATTCAGGCACTTGCACTTTATATTGCAGATACCATGAAGAAAAACCTTGCCAACCTATTTGACTAGAGGATCACCATGGCAGACGTGATTGCATCAGACAATTTTCTAACAGAATTACAAAGTCGCAGCCTGAGGGTGCTACTTGATTTGATTATTCCAGCAGACGCAGATCGAGGCATGCCCAGTGCCGCAGAGCTCGACCTGGTCGGTTATGTAACTGAATTCGCGAGCGACCAAATCCCTGGGATCAAGACCGAATTGGAATCTCTGGACCAGGCAGCGCAGCGCGAAAAGGGCGCGCTTTTCGGAGAGTTAGACAAGGATGATCAACAGACACTGTGTGATCACCTGCGAGAGATAGATCCTCGATTCGCAATCACTATCGCGGCGCAAACCCTGAACTGTTATTACCAGGACGATAGGGTTGTGACAGCACTAGGATGGAAAGCCGGGGCGCCTTTCCCGGAAGGCAATGAAGTACCACAGGCCGATCTCTCGCTGCTGGACCCTGTTCGTGAACGTGGCCATATCTATCGTGAGTGAAACCACTATGACTTCTGAACTGGACAATCTAAGAGTCTACGGCGAAACAGAAGTCGGCTGGGATGAGAACACACCACCCAACGAAAAGCTTGATGACAAGGGCAATGTAATACCTGCGAACGACCTCCATCGTGAAGATCCCTTTGCACCATCGCGCCGCATCTACGATGACCCGGAAGTCGAAGCGCTGCGCGAGAGGCTGCGCCAGAATAACGGGATGTGCGGCCTGGACATATTTGATCCCAATGAAATAGAAGAGATCAACCGAACCTTTCACCGCGACGGATTCGTGGTGGTTCGCGATCTCCTTGATGAGGAACAGTTGCATAGATTTCGCGAAGGCTGTGCTCGCGTCCTCAAAGAGCTGCTTTCCATACCTGGTCCTGGTAATCGAAAATACATGACGGAGACCGGACGACTGCCACATCGATACAGTTACGGCACCGCATCGTCATCCAGGCATCTCATGCACGATCCTGTATGGGCCTCAATGGTAGACCTGCCAACGACCACACCTATTCTTACTGCCTTGATGGGTAACGATGAATACTACGTATGGGGTGGAGGGGGTGACCTTTGTCTTCCCGGAGCTATCGAGTACCAGCAACTACACGCCGACTTTAAAGACACACAGAAAAACGGAAAGGTTCGACTGGACTTCCTAAGGGCCACAGGCCTGATAGACGTGGATACGGATAAGTCATTTGAAGAGTTGGACTTTCCTACAAAACGTTTGGTATTCGACCAAACACCACCGACGATAACCATCAACTTTCTGATGTCTGATCTAACCTGGGAAAACGGGCCAATCCGTCAGATTCCAGGGACCCATACGATGTCACAAAACCCTCCTACATTGGCCGAAGAAGCGGACTGGATGCGCTGGTCTACGCTGGTAGGTGCCACCGCTGGATCGGGTGTGTTCCGGGACAATCGCGCATGGCACAGTGCAACGCCGAATCTTTCAAAAGAAATCCGATCGCTGCCCAACCTGGAGTACGTTCCTAGCTGGACTGATGATCAAACGCTGCTGAAATCTATGCCCTATGAGGTCTGGGAGACACTAACACCCAACGGGCAGAAAATTTGCCGTGCAATAACCGAAGGACCGGGCGTCTGGCCGGAGGGAGCAGGTACGATGCACCCGCTTGCCAGCAAACGAATCTGGACAAAAAAACGTCACGCAGACGAATAACGACGGAGATATCAAGTATGCTTGCACCAAAGGTGCCTCGGGAGTTATAAGAAAATAATCATACAATCTACCGTCCCGCTCGATACTCTCGATAATGGACTCGAAGTCGTTGGCGGCAAGGGGCGCTCATTATCTCGATTGCTAAATGCCGGTTATAACGTACCTGGCGGCTTTCAGGTGCCTACCTCCGCATATCGGAAGTTTGTTGCCGAGAACAACCTGCGATCGAACATCCTGGGCCTGGCGAAACCCGCCATCGGTAACGGTACGGCTTCGTTCGAGCAGGCATCCCAGGATATCGCACAACTGTTTCGCGACCACGCGTTGTCGACAGAAATGCGCACGGAGATTTCCGCTGCCTACGATGCGCTTTCGGGTGCGCCCGCCGTTGCGGTTCGATCTTCGGCGAATGCCGAGGATCTGCCGGAGCTGTCATTTGCCGGCCAGCAGGAAACTTACCTCAACGTCACCGGGAGCGAGGAAGTCGCTGCGGCGGTAAAGAATTGTTGGGCGTCACTATGGACATCTCAGGCAATCAGTTACCGTCACGAAAACGATATCGATCATGCCTCGGTAGCAATGGCTGTGGTGGTGCAGGTTATGGTGCCCTCGGATGTGTCGGGTATTTTATTTACCGCCAACCCCACGAACGGGGAGCGTTCGGAAATGATCGTTAACTGCAGTTTTGGCCTAGGCGAGGCAGTGGTGAGCGGTCAGGTCACACCGGATACCTATATCGTTGACCGACAAAGCCTTGCGGTAAAAAAAACGGTTATTGGGGCCAAGGATCAGAGGATTGTCTCTGACGGTGACCAGGGTACCCGCATGGAAGATGTACCCGAAGTAGAGAAAGGTCAATCCTCCTTATCAGAGGGTCTGTTGCGCGAACTATCGGAATTGGCACTTAGCGTGGAACAAGAGTTTGACGGCGTACCCCAGGACATCGAGTGGGCAGTGTCAGAAGAAAAGCTACATCTTCTCCAGGCCAGACCTATCACCAATCTACCACCCCAACCGATGCAGGATGTCAGTTGGCCGGAAGTGTCCGGCTCTCAGTTGATCAAGAGAATGGCAGCAGAAGTGATGCCGGAGCCACTGTCACCGCTGTTCGAGGATCTATATCTTCGTGCCTTGTTCGATACGCAAACTTGGCCAGAAGGCTATGAATATAAAGGGTCGCAAACCCGAAACTTTCTGAAGAATTTCGTGATTGCCACTGTTAATGGGTATGCCTATACGTCCATTCCCATCGACGGTCATAAGGACTGGGAGAGCTTTATTGGCAAGGTTCGCGAGGAGGTAGGCGATATCCCCTGGTACCGATGGCTGCAGATCATTTTCAATCCCAGAGATCAGGCCATTGAGAAGGGCATAAAACCAGGTATACGATTTCTACTCATGGACCCCACGGAACTTCGTCACCAGTGGGTCTTCACTATCCTAAAGTGGTGGCGCATGTTACGTCGATCAGACGGCGTCAAGCGCTGGGGAAAAGTGGACTTGCCCACGTACCTCGAGGGACTCGAACGCTGGCAATCGCTCGAACCCGCAACTGCGACAAACGAGGAATTGCTGCATGGCATACGCGATCTCACGGTGGTCGAGGCCCGTTACTGGCATGTGCTGCGCCGTATTATTGGTGCAGCCAAGGGCACGGACATGGCATTGCAGATGTTTTGTGAAGAAAATGCGCCGAATATGGGGTTTGCCAGCGGCACGTTTCTCTCCGGCTTCAAATCGAAGGTCGTAGATGCGGAGATGGACATGCGGGTTATCGCTGAACAACTTCGCAACAACCCGCGGCTTTACGAGTTGACTATCACTACTCCAGCAGCGCGCTTTCTTCGTGTACTCAAAGAACACCCAGAGGGTGAGGCAGCCCATGAGGCCATCGACCGGTACCTTAATGACTACGGTTTACAGGTATTCAATCTGGACTTTGCAGAGCCATCGCTACGTGAAGCACCCTTGCCGTTCGTCGTCAGTCTAAAGGCCCTGATTCGTGACAGTGGATTTGATGTTGCAACTCGACAGAACGAGGTGGCGAAGAATCGCAGAGCCAAATGGATTGAGGCGCTGAAATTCTTCAAGGGTAGAAAACGTATAGATTTCTTGCGGATATACAACACCGCGAGAATTAACTATCCCACACGGGAGGCCGCTATCTTCTATATGGGTAAGGCCTGGTCGCTACTACGACCGTTTGCGCTTGAACTTGGCACACGGCTGACGGTGCTTGGGACCATCGCGCAACCAGACGACATCTTTTACCTGACCAACGATGAGTTACAACGGGCCATCGCAGCCGCGGCGGATGGCAGACCCGTAGCGGAGCTTGTAGACCAAGCTTTGGCAAAACGCACATTGCGGGAACAGCGCCAGCGACTGGTACCCCTACCTGCAGTCCCTCCTGAGAACAAGCTGGGATGGGCGGGTGACAGCAAGACCTTCGATACCGTGAAGATCAACGATGATGATGCCGATATATTGAGCGGATTTGCGGTAAGTCCTGGTTCGGTAACGGGACCTGCCAGTGTCATCATGTCGCCTAACGACTTCAGCAAGATGAAACCCGACTCGATACTGGTATGCCCGCTCACGACGCCCGCCTGGACCCAGTTGTTTCCGCATGCGACCGGCCTCGTGACGGATATTGGTAGCATTACCGCGCACGGGTCCATTGTTGCGAGAGAGTATGGGATCCCAGCAGTGTTGGGGACAGGTAATGGCACCCAGGTCGTCAAGGACGGACAAATGATTTTAGTCGATGGGGACAAGGGTATAGTCACAATTCTTGAGGAGTAATCATGAGGCCTATAAGGCTCCACCATATCCGCTGGGGTAAATACAACTAGTACTTTGGTGTATCCTTTGCGCCAAAACGCAATGGGGAGTAATGACTTGAAAATCACTAACGTAAAAGTCGATATGTTCGACTGGACGACTGAAGCTTGGAAAACCGGCGTCGGCACAGAATTTGGCTCCACGCGCCAGCTGGGTGTGGTAACAGTCGAGACTGACGAGGGCGTCAGCGGCAATGCATTCCTCGGTTCCTCGCGTATGGGAGCCGATCACTTTGCCCCGGGCCTAATCGAATTTATCAAACCAATTGTTATGGATCGCAACCCTCTGGATATCGGCCAAATCTGGTGGGAGATGTGGAAGATGAACCGATCTGTTTTTACAAACGTGATCGGTGCGGTCGATATCTGCCTCTGGGATATTAACGGTAAATTAGCCGGACAACCTATCCACCGTTTACTTGGGACCTGCAAGCATGAGGTGCCTGCATACTCAAGCACAGCCTACCACGAAACTATCGAAGCCTACGCGGAAGAAGCTATCCTTTTCAAGGAGCTTGGCTGGTCAGCACATAAGCTACATCCCCACGGCGACCCGGAAACAGACATCAAAATCTGCCAAGCGGTTCGTGATGCCGTAGGCGATGACATGCTGCTTATGCTTGATTCTATGTGGGCCTATCGCTATGCAGAAGCTTTGCGTGTGGGTCGCGCTATTGAGGAACTGGACTACTACTGGTACGAGGACCCGTTAGTCGAAGAAGACATATACAGCTACACCAAACTTCACGACAAACTCGACATTCCGATTATGTCCACCGAGTACGTGCCTGGACGTTTCTACGGCAACACCCCATGGATTACCCAGCAGGCGACGGACATTCTTCGCGGCGATGTCGCGGTCACAGGAGGCATCACCCCACTGGTACGCACCTGTCACCTGGCGGAGGGTTTCAACATGATGTGCGAGATTCACCACGGCGGCAATAGTCTGAACAATGTCGCCAATCTTCATGTAACCATGGCGGTACCTAACTGTGAGTTCTACGAAGTATTTCCCTGCACCGGGGCCAACAAGTTTGGACTGGTGGAAGACATTGATGTCGACGACAAGGGCCTAGTATATGCACCTACCGAGCCTGGACTGGGTTACGAAATTGACTGGGACCTGCTAAACAAAGGTTACACAGCCACAGCCGAGTAGAGTTCGCTCACACTAACCATCAATCAACGTTTACCCTCTACCAAGTACCCTATGACTTTTCGCTGCTGATCAACAAATAACACGCGCTTATCTTTACGCGCTTTACCCTTGGGCACTGGAATGCCCATAAAATCTGTGTTGATCGTCGCATTGCCAAAGTTGNTNATCCAGAGNTATTCCTTGGTGTTATTCTNCCTATCGTAGATTCTGTCAGGTCTACCAAGCCACTTAATGGCTTTATTCACNTGNTCACCAACATAGGTGATNAGTTCACGTTCTATCCNNTAATTCGANGCGCATCCGGCCAGCAAAGNGTCTGCAGTTATAANTGCTTTGCTTACAATCCCNTTATTTAAAATCCATTTCATATCACTAATCATCNAGTTCGATATCAACCCCTAACTCGGTGGAAATTACCTCAAGTTCTTCTGCCAATTGCAGAAGGTCTGTACTGGCGGCGTACTCTACAACCGCTTCGGCATCAAACATCGGTTCACCCGTCATCGCCGCTTTCACTATATTAGTGTTAAGTTCCAAGACATTTATCTTTTGCGTCGCAAGCGCGCTAGAAACATCATGCACAATGCCCGGTCGGTCAAGCCCTAAAAGAGTTAGCGTATGCTTACTGGTCTTTTCCTCGGATGTCTCGCTACCACGTTCCACAACAACGGTTAGCCCTTGATCTTTAAGTCCTTGTAACGAGCTTATCAACACCTCTATCTGATCATCATCCGCGCCAACCTGGATGATACCGGCAAATCTCCCTGCCAACTTACTAAGGCGGCTCTCCAGCCAATTACCATGATGATCGCTGATGGTCTTCGAAATAGATTCGACCAGACCAGGTTTGTCCTCACCAATGAATGTGAATACGACGTTGGTTCTCACAGATATGCCTTAACGATTACTGTGTCTTTTCGGAGGGGTCTGTAGGCGCAGCAAAATCCTTGATCGCCTTCAAGATTTGACGACAGGTAATCTGCCCAACCAGCTTNCCATCAACCGAGACAGGNAGNCTTCTATGCTTTTTNTCTAGCATGGAACTNGCGACTCGAATAATGTCGTCGTGTGGGTGGCTGCATTCAATCTCAGTTGTCATCACATCGGNAACCAGAACCATTTCCGCTTCTTCNCCAGAATTTACGATAGCACGCAAACAATCGAGCTCCGATAGAATACCAACCAGATTATTATCATCGTCGACCACACAAACGCCAGACACCTTATACCTGAGAATCTGATGCGCCGCCCGNAATAAGGTCATTTCTGGCTTGACCGTTATTGGCTTATTCAGCATGTATTTTTGAAGTTCGACGTCTGACATAGGCCACATTCAGATGTTTACTAAACCCGATAATAACAGATAAGCTACAGGGCGAGGTAGATGAGAATACNGGTGCTAGGAACGAGCAAGAAGCAATGCCATCTGACGTGATTGCGCCAGCAACTCTCCGTTAGAATCCCAAAGGTATCCGTCTTCAATCATTCTTCCATCCTCAAGATCACGGGTATGCAGTTGACCCAAAACCCATCCTGAAGAGGGCCTACGCCGCACGTGAACCGTCAGCTCTAAAGTAGGGGCCCAACCTATATTTCCTAAAACACCAAACACAGACGGAGGAAAGGCATCCGCAAAAAGAACGGTAGTTAAAGAATCCGGCGACTGGCCATCCGCCAGCCGGATCCACCCAGACACCTTAGCATCNCCTGCACTAGCGGCCTTCACTTGATCCGGGTGAATACGTATATCAAGTCGTTCCAACAACGGCAGGTCAACACCCTGTTCTTCCGCAGATCGCTNCGGACACTCATCAGGTGGTGGCATTTGCGGGGCCGGTATCAGCAGTGACGGTGAATCATTACCGCTTGAGTGAGANAAATCTCCGAAACCNGCAAGCACTTCTAGGCGTGATTTTCCTTCTTGGGAGAGGGTTGCTCTCNTTGTACTAACCGTCCTACCAACCCGCAGAATTTCCGCGCTAACCTCGCATGGAGCATCCGGAATCCCTGGACGNAAGTAGTGTGAGGTCACCGTCAGCGGATCTTGATGCTGTGGTGACAATTGCCTAATNGCCTGCATCACTATACAGACCAAATAACCACCATTGGGCGCATCTCCAATATTCCATTTTCCACTGACTTGTCCGGACCATAGTCCTTCGCCCGCAGATTTCAATGCTGTTTCAATCTCAAAATCCGTCATCATGTGTCGCTAAATGAAAAGANAAGCATAGCGTTATTTTGATTAACCGCGCCAATTAAGCTGTACGGGAGCGCCAGAGTAAGCTTATGTATATGCATCTTCTCTACATTTTTTTACTTTCATTGGTAATCACACCTTGTCGCTANGACCCNGAAAACTAGCGAGTCACTTGTGGTGATGCAAAAAAGCTAGCCAATGAGACCATAAAAATCACCGAAGAGAATTGAATTATCTTGCGAACCACAGAAAGAAGATGCGAACTTGGGGTACTTGTGGAGCGTCTAATAAAGACTGACTAAAGAGTCATCGATTATGTGGAGTAACTGCTACCCGCCGCAGCCCTAGGAACATCTGAGTGTCTACCTGCAATAGACGATAACAATCGCATCATCTGGCAACAATTCATCTCCCCAAGGACAAATGGCTAGAAGATTGGTTTCTCGCGGGGGTGACCAACCGGGAGAATGGAGAGTTACCATCATTATTACCAAAGCGAAAATATTCTAGATGAAANTTCAGGTGTACAAAGAAATAATCAGAAACCCTTAGACCGACTCGCTAGGGCAACGAATAACTAAGATCCNGGTCCTTGGCTGTCTGGTTAAACCACTCCACTACTTCACTATGGTACGGAATACCTGCCTCCCTGCGCTTTTCCGTCTCCTCATGCTCGATCAGACCGGCATAGTAAACACGGTCGTGACCTTTCGCCGGTTTCATCGTCGACAGTCGTTCAAGCAAGCGGTCCATATCCGTCTTAAAGTCAGCGACGTCAACAAACGCATCGACCTTCATCGCCATCATAAACAACCCGTATCCATCTTTTGCAAAATGTCCAGGGCCATTGCCGGACAAAATCCCGGCCATAATGTCGACGATGGTGGCAAATCCATAGCCCTTGTGGCTGCCATTTTCCCTCGTTCCACCAAAAGGAAGCATTAGGAATTCGCCATAGCCAGGCGAGTTCACTTTTTCCATTATTGGTTCACCCTGCAGATCCGTGATCCAGGCAGGCTCGAGGTGCGAGCCTATCCGACGNGTCAGCATAAGCTTATTAGCGGCGACTTGCGTTGTAGCAACATCAAAAACGAAGGGTGGCAATTCCCCTGCTGGAACTCCCCAAGCGATTGGATTAGTGCCGTAAACAGCTTCAGCACCAAATGTAGGCACCTGTAATTTACCACCAACTGAATGCATTGACACACCAATCATCTCGTGCCCGATAGCCATTAGTGGGTAGTACGCCAGCATACCAGCGTGACCACAATGCTGAACTACTACGGATCCAAGACCAGTTTCCTCAGCTTTGTCTATCGCCATTTGCATTGCCTTTGGCCCAACTTGAATACCCAGACCATTGTCTGCATCCAACGTCGCGCTGACCAGCGACTCCCGCACTACTTTGGTCTCCGGTCGCGGGTTAATAGTTCCATTGTCATACCCTCGGATATACGACCGCAGCATGTTGGACACGCCATGGCTCTCACAGCCTCGAAGATCACTGGTCAGCAATACGTCTGTGGACAGAACCGCGTCTTCATCCGTTTGACCCATCTTCCTAAAAATCTCCTCGGTCGCTGCACGAATGACTTGTTCTTTTACAAAAACCTTATCGGCTTCCGGTACGAGAAAGCGCTTTAGCATTAGTGATTTCCTATTTGATTTTCGAGACGCGGCAAGTTTACCCAAACCACACACGCGTCTCCATTACCAGTAACTCTCGATATCTTTGAATCCATTTATTAAACTAGTGAGTCGCTCACCATTACCAAACGATAATGAAAATCNAAGCATTAGGGCACGTTGTAATCAAAGTCAGTAGCCTAACGAAGGCAAACGAATTCTACGAAGGCCTGCTAGGTTTACCCGTATGTGCCAGAACGGAGGGCATGACGTTCTATTCCCTGGGCAATCATCACGATTTCGCCGTCGCAGAGATCGGAGAGGACGCAAAACCTGCAGATTTTCAATCCGTTGGACTAGCTCACGTTGCCTTCAAAATAGGCGAGGACTTAGGGAAGCTAAGAGAAGCAAAAACTCGACTGGATGACGCAGGAATTCAGTCAACCGCGATTAACCACAACGTCACCAAGTCACTCTATTTTTCAGATCCGGACGGAAATGGAGTAGAGCTTTACATTGATGCGTCAGATTCCTGGAAAGAAGACTCAACTCGGGTTGTCCATGTGGAACCATTGGAACTTTAGGCCCTATGAGTGAGTTCCAACCACCTACCCTGCGTCAACGAGCTGGTGCCGTCGCCGATCTGGCACGGGAGCATGCCGCAGAAACCGAGCGGCTGAGACAATTGCATCCTGAGGTGGTTCAAGCAATGCAGGATATGAGCTTGCCCCAACTCTTAAAACAAGGTTCCATTTCGACAATCCGAGAGTTTATTGACGTGTGCGGCATCCTCGCGGAAGGAGACATGTCTACTGGTTGGTGCAATTTCGTCTGGGGAGTCCATAACTTTCTAGCTGGCCTTTACCCTGAGGAAGTACAGGAGAAGGTCTGGCAAAACCCTAAAACCCTAATATCAGCATCACTCGGCCCAGTTGGGCACACTGAAGCTGTGACTGATGAAGGCGCGATCGTTTCTGGAAGATGGCGGTTTAACTCGGGGTGCGATCATGCGGAGTGGTTATTGCTAGGGATTAGTCAGGAAGACGGCGACCCATACCTTGGTTTGCTGCACAAATCGGAGTACGAGGTCGATGACACCTGGCAGGTACTAGGACTAAAGGGTACTGGCTCAAAAGACGCAGTGTGCAAAAAAGTAAACATACCCCCTGAAAGATTACTACCAGCTAGTATGAGCCTGGTCCCACACGGTGCGTTACTTGTCCTCGTTATCGTCGGACCGATCATTGGTGGTGCCCAGTCTGCCGTAAATGAATTCGCNAGAAAAATTGGCTCATCTGCAGAGCAGGCGTTGTTGCTGCGACTTGCTGAAGCAAGCGCCGAAGTCGATACAGCACGAACTGTAGCCCTGGTCGCTGCCGACATCCTCGATGTAAACCCCGCGCCAAATCCATTCATCACCGCCCGTATACTTCGTGACTCTGCCTTTGCAGCGCGTCTCTGCAACAATGCGACAAAACGATTGTTTGAGGCTGCAGGTGGTACTGAACTACACGAAAGTCGTAGGTTACAGCGGATTTTCAGGGATGTGACGGCCGGATGTGCGCATGCAAGATTGCAGTGGGAAGGGCANGTTCTGCCTTATGCCCATATGTTGGTTGGTGAATAGATGTTGGTCAGTGAGTGACTACGACGATTCGTTCGAGCAAAGCAATGACCGTGTGGTAGGNGGCTCAGATTCAGACAAGGGTAGCGAATTCTTNGGCGAGCTCTTTGATCACTTCTTTGCAACGTTGAAAAATTTTGATCCAGGTTCGCTAACACTGATATGGAAAACGAAATTATCATGCTAAAGAAATCCGAGTACCACATGATCCGCTTTCAAAACCTTAAACTGACAATGATTTCCGGGGTNGTAGTGCGGTAACGCAAAATCAAGCCCGAATACTAAGACCTCTGGTTAGAGCCTTGGATAGCATGGTACGGGAAATGGATTCGTTATTTGACAGTGAAATCGAACCTTCTCACCAGACATTCTTTAAATGGAGACACACTATATGACGCTTAACACTTAGTCTTCTGCGGCCCGTTAAATTTTACCCCAGCCCTCTAAAATAAAACCTTGATCTGGNCCATTTAATCTGGCCTCATAAAANCTTAGCCACNGCCTTGAATGTTGATTAAATGCGAGTATTAATAACCAATGATGATGGCNTCGAAAGCCCTGGAATCCGTGAATTGGCGCGCTACATAGAAGGTGCTGGCTACGAGGTGATTGTTATCGCACCAGACCATGATGCATCAGGTACCGGTGCTTCACTGGGCCGGGTTGGTTCGGGAAATCCAATTGCAGTGACACGAACCTCGATTGAAGGGCTCGAGGGACCCGCTTACGGCATTGCAGGACCACCTGCATTGTGTGTCGTCGCAGGCTATCTTCAGGCACTCGGGCCATTACCAGATTTAGTGGTGTCCGGGATCAATGCCGGTCTAAACACAGGACGTGCGGCACTNCACAGCGGCACAATCGGAGCTGCGCTAGCAGGTCAGAATTTCGGCATTAGATCGCTCGCCGTCAGTCTCGCACNCGCAGAAGGCATCTGGTTTTGGGAAAGCGCCGCGGCAATTGCCGTCAAAGTTTTACCCACGTTAGCTGCTGCCCCAGAANGAAGCACACTAAATCTTAATATACCGGGTGTTCCTCACGGTGAGGTCCGCGGCATTCGCTGGGCCGAACTTGGTAAATTTGGTGCCGTAAAAAGTGCCATCGAAAAAGTTGAAGACGACAAGATACATTTTCACATGGTGGACTCGGGATACGAACCGGATGANCTTACCGATCTTGCCACCGTGCGCGCCGGTTACGCATCCCTTACTTCAATACACGGTACAGTTGAGGTTTGGGGGCCGGACGGGCAACCGGGAAAAATGTTCCATCCAGAACACGGCGTGCACGCCGCCTCAGCAGGACACGAACTGCGTCCGCCAAAAGCTGTGTTCGAAACACCTGTCTTCGATCTNCCCGATTTCAGGAATACAGGCGCCAAACACTAACTACTTAGCGCATCCCCCTCTTTCCAGGGTGACAATTGACCTTCATAAACATCCGGGCCTTTCCGAAAATGCGCCGCTTCATCTAGGGTTTCAACGAAAGGCATNCCCCTCGGATACAACCTGTCGCTTCGGGGTCTGGGTCCTGCCTTNGATACATGACCCCAAAGCGAATGACCCACAACTTCCTCAGCGATAGCTGCAGCTTCGATCAGTTTGTCCAGGTCATAGCCAGTCTCGATTCCAAGTTCATGACAAAGATCAACGAAATCTTCTGTAGGCACGTGGCCCGCAGCTCGGCCATTACCGCAATATGGACAACCGCCCATGCCACCAAGAGAAGTATCAAAACTATCGACCCCCAACTTCAATGCGGCATAAAAACTGGCAATTCCCTGACCCCGAGAGTTGTGCAAATGCATATGGAATTTAGTTACTTCCGGATACTTCTCAGAAATAGCNTCCAGGGTCTCTTCGACTAGGTGGGGTGCGTTCCAGCCCATCGCGTCAAGAAAAGTCACCTTCGTGACAGGTACGCCCCGCTCACGGTATTGAGCAACGATTTCTTCAAGGAGATNCATTCGCTGCTGGAGAGAAAACGGACCTTCATANTTGGAGCCAAACGGATTACCTAAACCAACACTAGCGCTTTCTGCCCCCGCCTTCACAGCAGCTTCAACAGTTCCCTGAACAGATTCCAGTTGCTGCGCCTGAGTTCGATTATAGTTACGTCTGGCAAAGGTATCGCAAAGCTCCACGTTAGACCCAAAGCCACCCCGGCCGGAACGTACGTCGATTTTCGGATAATACGCATCAGCTCTCTCGAAACCTTTTTTGTTGAACACTGCTGCGGTATATCTAATGCCTTCCTTTGGTATAAATTTCTCGGCAATTTCNTCGATACATGCCATCTGCGGCGTCCATTTGGGGTGGGCAAAGGAACCTATGGAAATGACCTTCGCGCCGGTCTCACCCAAAGCATCTAGTAAACGTAATTTCTCGGAAACCGGAATGTCCGCACTCTCAATTTGCAGCCCTTCTCGCATAGTGTCATCAGTGATAGTTACCGATTTTGGAAATTCCATGATTCTTACCTCTNTGGGTTGATCTGGNCTCNAGAGAGTAATGCACCGACCACAGATTTGGCAAATGCGTGCNAGGAAGGNCTGGTGATTCGTTGCGACGGAATAGGCAGCATNGTTGGCGCGAAGNGAGCAATGNACTCCCANTGGTTGCAGAATTTAGCGATACAGGCGCACTGCTCGAGGTTTGTTTCGCTTGCTTTGCAGCTTGCGAGCCTAGGCTAAAGGGTAGAAAGTAATCCCGAGATAATTATTTACCACCGCCACCACCAAATCCACCAAATCCACCAAATCCCCCCTGTGACTGGCCATCCTTCGACCCACTATCCATCATGCCTCTTATAGGTGGTCTGGTTAATCTCGGCTTTCTGGTTTCTGCCGTGAAGTCATAATTCATCGTGAAGTCAACACCAGNCGTCGCAACCGGATTACCATCAACAAATCTCGGTGCGTAACGAAAATCAGTAATTACCGCAAGCGCGGCCTCATTCAAACCTGGNGCTGTCGAACTTGCTACTCGCGGATTCCTTACAAACCCTCGTTCATCTACGGTAAAGCTAACCGTGACTCTTCCCTCTTTCGCTTCACCGGTGTTTTCCAGCTTAAATCCCGGCACCTTCAAATAAAGAGGGGTGGCTGGCAGGCGCCACTCTTGACGCTGCCCAATCGCAAGACAATGTTTTGTCGCCTGCTCACTATTACCCACCCTCTCCAACACATCTACCAGCATTAAACGCGCGGTTCTTTCCAAGTTTCCCATTTGCGGGCCGTCAGATTTGAATGCGGTGAGTGCATGATCAAGGTGTTCGATGCTGTCAACGAGACGACCATCATTTCCAGCAAACAAAGCCATATGGTAATTCACCAAGCCCAGCCTTACGTCATTATCCACTAACGTGCCTCGATAGGCCTTGTATGCTGCCTCGACAAAAGGTCGCGTGTGAAGATTCGCGCGACGTTTTAGCAAGATACCGACGATATCGAAATTCCGGGCACNGGTGACAATTGGGTTTTTGTGATTAGCCAGGATATCGGAAGCGCGTTGAAAATGCTCCAATGCTTTCTCCGGCTTATTTGGATCAAATTTAGCTCGACCAACCTCCACAAGCAAAGAAACCAGGTCATGGGCATCATCGCCATAGGCCTTCTCCATCACCTTGAGTTTTCCCTTTAGAGTCTTAGCCGCCTTTTTGTATTCTCCCATGTCGTTCAACAAAGACGCGTAGTTGATTGCAAGCTTGGCTGTCGTGATATGTTTCTTACCGTAAAGTTTCGAACCGAGTTTGTAGGCATCTGCCGCCGAGCCCAACGCAAGCGGGACATCATCCACCTCAAGATATTGATTATAGGATTTGTATGCCTGACGAAAGTCAGACTTCAAGTCTGCGAACGCAGAAGCGTGGAACAGTAAAACAAGCAGTANGCCGTATTTAGCGAAGTTTTGAGACATACGCGCAACCATTGAAATATTTAACGANACANATAGTAGGTTGCGCCCAACTCACCATCAAATCAAGTTTCCGTGTTCGANATTAAGTNACGGATCAGTCAGGAAACCGCTGCTNATTTTCGGTATGCTCAGCACCTCGTTAAGACATGGGAAAAANAAATAGGAGTCAGATTGAAGTCAAAAATATTCCTTACAGCGATCCTGTTGTCGGCCGCGTCAAAAGCGGCTGATTTCCATCATGTGCATATTCGAGCGGAAGACACCCTGCTAACGGCCACCTGGTATGCAGAGAATATGTCTGGCGAACAGCTTAGAGTGGCAAATTTTCACGGTGTTCGGTTTGCCAGGACGCTGCTCTTGTTTGCACCGAAGAATAGACCGGGTGCTGACGGATCAGAGGCACCTTCCACGTTAGAAAATAGCGATGGATCTGCGCTGGACCATCTTGGATTCAGCTTTAGCGACCTCGAATCACAACTACTTAATCTACAGCTATCTGGAGCCAAAGTCCTGCAACCAATTCGGGAGATGGGAGGTGGAATCAAGCATGCCTTTATAGAGGATCCTTGGGGTCAACGAGTAGAAATTCTGTCGGATCCCGATCTAACTGGCCTTCACCATGCACACGTTGTATCGCTGGACCCACATCGAAATATCAAGTGGTTTCAACAACAGTTCGGTGGCGAAGTGACCGACTTCAACGGAATACCTTCCCTTCCCTCAATCCGTTTCGGAGACTTTTGGTTAATTTCCTCCATCAGCGAATCAGAACCAACGCCAAATATGTTNACCATGCTGGATCATCTTGGCTTCCACGTAACCGACGTAGAAGAGCAAATGTCGAACATGCATGAAGCCAGGGTCCTCAAACCTGCTCAGGGCTTTTACTGGTGGCAGGAAATTCCGTTTGTCCCAGGGCCGAAAAACGGCTTTATAGAAAGTCCCGATGGGGTGACCATCGAGATCATGCAAATAAACTAATTCTTGGATAATTTAGTTCAGTTTCAGTTCAGCTCTGAACGACAAAAACTNGATNCGACCACATACGGCAGTTGAAACAACAAAGAAAGGAGTTTTCAATATGTGGAAATGGTTAATCACAATGGTTCCGATCATTACCATGGGACTTAGCGCACCCAATTTCGCACTCACCGATGAGGAACGTGAAGCTCGTCGTGTGAAGCTCGTCGTGTAAAGTGGGAGATAATGACAGCCGATGAACGCCAGGCGGTCATGGAAGAGCCTGAAGCGGCNCGCCAAGAACAGCGCGCTTTGCAGCGGGAAAAATGGGAAAACATGACCGATGAAGAACGTAAAGCGGCAAGNAAGGTCCGTCAAGCTCGTTTCGAGGAACGTGGTGNTGACGGGCCAAGCGGTCTCCGAAGGTTCCGTNAGGGTAAGCACCTTGGCGGCCCGNCCAGCGAGNAATCGCTAAAAGCCTGGCGAAGCNCCGATGGACNTGCCTGACACCCCTGCATCTCACCAAAGACAATACTTGGGGTAATCGGTATAGTTCCCAAAACTACCTNTTGAGCGATCTATGAATGGACNAATGATCAAATACATGATCGCACTCAGCTATGCTCTAGCGCCAACCCTCATGGTATCCCACTGCNCACGGCCTGGGATCAGACNNAGAACTGAACCCTCAATTTATACGTTGAAAATNACTTGTTTCCCGAAANAGATCAGGACTAAGCCAGNGGCATCTGAGCCTCCTGGGTTTCTCCGAAACTCACCGACCACCTCGAAGACTAGGGANTAACNGACTTTTATGGAGCTTATAAAAAAGCGTCTCGCATTCTTTTGCAAGGGAAAAGATAGACTCAAAAGAAATGCCATCGCAGGGACCTAATCTTCGACGACAGGCACTACTCCGGAAGGCTTTTCTTTAGCATAGTAGTATCAAACCAGNAATAACGACNAGCTAGANTCATCAAAGGCAAGGTTTGGGGTTGTTGGACCTGCGGCGNCANNGCGAGAAGTGCATTACTTTATCCATGACCTACGTGGNTTCGACAAATTTCTGGACTGGGATAACCGGCNGTCCAATAATAGCAAGCTTTATCATGCTCTGGNAACATAAACGCAAACACAAATATATACCNTTTCGTGGTAATAAAACTGTCAGCAGNCAGCAANCCCACTCATACNNGNCTCTGGAATTCTCTTACGCATTTCTCTAGCGTTTGCGATGACTCTCACCACCANCTAAAACGTCCTAAANTGGAGCTTTTTGGTTGACTTCGAATAGCGTCAAAGTTAATTTACGGNTTTTGGTTGAACCCCTACCCCAGATCGTNACCTGCGTGTTCATAACGGCGGTAAAATTAGGACACAACCACGGTCCANAATCGGAATTTTTCTGATTTTCTGAAAGGAAGAAGTATGCTTGTCGCAATCGTATTTATACTGCTGGTCATCGGATCAATAGCCTTTCACCTTGTAAGCCCCTGGTGGTTTACTCCCCTTGCTTCAAATTGGGGAACTATCGATCTCACCGTAGACATTACCTTCTGGGTAACGGGCGCGGTATTTATAGCAGTTAATCTGTTTATGGCATACGCAGTCATACGGTATAAAAATAGAGGTGCTAACAGCCCGCCAGCGCGATACGAACCGGAAAACCCAAAGCTTGAACTGTGGTTAACAATTTTTACCGCAATNGGCGTAGCNGCTATGCTCGCACCAGGACTATATGTNTGGAACGACTTCGTCCATGTACCAGATGAAGCCTGGGAGTTCGAGGTNGTTGGTGAGCAGTGGCGATGGACTTACCGTCTGCCCGGCAAAGACAACAAACTTGGCACTTCCGATGCCAAGTTTGTGAGCCTTACCAATCCTCTCGGCGTTAATCCAAGAGATCCTCATGGGCAGGATGACCTGATTATTCTAAGTAATACGGTACATATTCCCATTGACAAGCCCGTGAAAGCAAACCTACGCGCTAAAGACGTACTGCATAATTTCGCGGTCGCAGAATTCCGAGTAAAGATGGATCTGGTTCCGGGTCTTGTTACGTACCTCTGGTTAACACCTACCCGAACCGGCACCTTTGACGTGCTATGCGAAGAGCTGTGTGGCTTGGGGCATTTCACNATGCGAGGAAAGGTTACCGTTGATACCCAGGAAGATTTTGACGCATGGCAGGCCCAACAGATGACGTTCGCAGAAACCCANGCTATCGGCGAAGGNGATGTAGCCNTTGGACAGGCATTNTACGGCATNTGCTCCGCCTGCCACGGCCCGNAGGGCGAGGGNAACGTCGCATTGAANTCACCTAAACTGAGTGGCCAGTCTGCNTGGTATCTAGAACANCAATTACANAACTTTAAGCACGATATAAGNGGCGCTCACNANGATGATGNNTATGGCAAACAGATGGCGCCCATGGGTAAAGTTCTGGCCGACGCTGCTGCAATTCGAAACGTAAGCGCCTACATCACAACATTCCCACCGCACGCCAGCGAGTCTGTTACTCGGGGTGATATCGCCAGAGGAGAAGAATTGTGGGTTACATGTGGGGCCTGTCATGGAATGAGCGGAGAGGGGAATTACGCAACGCGCTCTCCCCGTCTTGCTGGTCAGAACGACTGGTACATTAAGCGCCAGTTGGAGAACTTCCGCCAAGGTATCAGAGGCTCTCATCCAGACGATTGGTTTGGGCCACAAATGGTTAGCATGTCCCGCATGCTAAGAAACGAACAGGATATTAACGATATCGTCGCTTTCATCAACACGCTACCAACAGTAACCAACCAGGTGGCACAAGCAACTGAAGGAGGTCAATAATGGCTTACGTCGCACTTTCCGACCGGGGTCAGGTTATTTCACATCCCCATAGCTGGGTCACTAAGTACGTCTGGAGCCAAGACCACAAGGTCATTGCAATCCAGTACGGGATCGTGGCAATAGCAGTTGGCGTCGTTGCGCTGATACTTTCGGCGCTGATGCGTTTGCAGCTTGGCTTTCCGGATACTTTTTCAATTATCAGCCCAAGCGAATATTACCAGTTCGTCACCATGCACGGGATGATTATGGTTATCTATCTGCTCACCGCCTTGTTTCTGGGAGGNTTTGGAAACTACCTGATNCCNCTNATGATCGGTGCNAGGGACATGGTNTTCCCNTACATGAANATGCTCAGCTTCTGGGTATACCTGCTATCGGTAATCATATTGATGGCCAGCTTTTTTGTGCCAGGTGGCCCAACTGGTGCGGGTTGGACGCTCTATCCACCCCAAGCCATCAAGTTCGGCACACCTGGNGCCGACTGGGGCATTATTCTAATGCTGATTTCGCTNGNCGTATTTATCGTTGCATTTACNATGGGTGGCCTCAACTACGTNACCACNGTTCTGCAAGCACGNACACGTGGCATGACGCTAATGCGTATGCCGCTTTCAATCTGGGGAATATTCACCGCGACTATTCTTGGTCTNCTTGCATTCCCCGCATTACTGGTNAGCGCAATCATGATGGCCCTNGACCACCTNATCGGTACCAGCTTCTTTATGCCTGCCATTGTTTCTATGGGAGANCANACCAGCTANGAGGGAGGNAGCCCCGTACTATTCCAGCATCTCTTCTGGTTCTTCGGACACCCCGAGGTGTATATCGTAGCTTTGCCCGCTTTCGGTATCGTTTCNGACCTGCTCAGCGTTCACGCCCGCAAGAATATCTTCGGGTATCGCATGATGGTTTGGGCGATTGTGATCATTGGNGGCCTAAGCTTTATCGTTTGGGCACACCACATGTATGTCAGCGGCATGAACCCCTACTTCGGCTTCTTCTTCGCCACTACGACGTTGATTATCGCAGTTCCAACCGCTATTAAGGTGTACAACTGGGTCTTGACACTATGGCAGGGAAATATCCACCTTAGGGTACCCATGTTATTTTCTATCGGCTTCATTTTTACGTTTGTACACGGCGGNCTTACCGGCATTTTCCTCGGTAATGTAGTAATAGANCTTCCTCTATCNGATACATACTTTGTNGTAGCACACTTNCATATGGTGATGGGCGTATCACCAATACTCGTAGTGTTTGGTGCTATTTACCACTGGTATCCAAAGATTACTGGAAAGATGTACAACGAATTAATGGGTAAGTGGCATTTCTGGCTTACGTTTCTTGGCACCTATGCTATCTATCTGCCCATGCACTACCTAGGCTTCCTTGGCGTTCCCAGAAGATACTACGCCTATGAAGGTATCGATTTCATACCAGACTCGGCGCTAGCCTTGAATACACAAATCACGACAGCCGCATTGTTTGTAGCCGTAGTACAACTCCTCTTCTTTATCAACATTATTGGTAGCCTGTTTAACGGTCGGAAAGCAGATCCCAACCCATGGGGAGCAGCTACACTCGAGTGGCAAACCGAACAAACGCCACCTATTCATGGCAACTGGGGGCCTGAACTGCCTGGCGTCTACCGATGGGCCTACGATTACAGTGTGCCTGGAGCGGAAAAGGACTTTATTCCACAAAGCCAACCGCCAAAAGAAGGGGAAAAAATAGAAACCTAACTATGGAAGTGATACTGGTATTCATCTTTGTAGCGGTAAGCGTTTCTTACTGGTGGCTTTGGCGCCAGAAGATCTTCGAAAAACCTTGGACCAACGAAGGGACTGAAGCAGACCTGCGTGACGATATTGGTAGCATTCTGCCAACAGCCACCACTGGCCTTATTCTTTTTCTTGCTGTGGTTACCAGCGTCTTCGCGCTTTTCATCAGTGCCTACTTTACGCGCATGGAACTAAACGACTGGAATCCTATACAGGAGCCGGGACTCCTTTGGATCAATACCGTTTTATTGGTTCTGGCAAGCGTCTCGATTCACGTGAGTACTAGAGCTGACAACGTAAACATTGTTAAAGCAGCATTACTTGCAACCGGCGTTTTTACGGTGAGCTTTATCTGGGGTCAGTATGCAGCATGGCAACAGCTAATCGATGCCGGCTACTATCTTCAATCCAATCCCGCGAATTCATTTTTCTACCTTTTCACTGGCCTACATGGCTTACATTTATTAGGTGGTCTTTGGGTTTGGCTTTGGGCAACACTGAGAATCTTCACCGAAGTTGAGGTTGATAGAGCAAAAATTAGCGTGCAGTTATGTCGAACCTACTGGCATTTTCTGCTGATCGTTTGGATGGTGTTATTCGCCTTACTCCTATCCACATAAACAGGAAATTAAAAAATGAGTGACAGTGCAGTAGCTAGCACAGACGAACTAAGAGACGGAGTATCAGGATTTGCCCAGGATTGGGCGGCTGATAAACAGGCCTTCCACTCCCCATGGGGCAAGGCTATGATGTGGATATTCCTGCTGAGTGATACTTTCATTTTCACGTGTTTCCTTACCTCTTACATGAAGGTGAGGATGACCACCACAGTTCCCTGGCCTAACACCAGTGAAGTTTTCTCATTAACAGTTTTTGGTGAGAGCGTACCTTTACTGCTTATCGCGATCATGACTTTTATACTGATAAGTAGTAGCGGCACCATGGCAATGGCCGTTACCCAAGGCTACCGCAAAAACCGCAAAGCCGTGGTCTGGCTTATGGGAGCCACTGCACTGTTTGGTGCCTCATTCGTTGGCATGCAGGCATTCGAGTGGAGCAAACTCATCGAGGATGGGGTCAGACCCTGGGGAAATCCCATGGGAGCCGCACAGTTCGGTGCCGCTTTCTTCATGATTACGGGATTTCACGGCNTGCATGTAAGCGCCGGGGTTATTTATCTAACATATATCGCCATCAAGGTCGGCAAGGGCGACTACGACCGATCNGGTAACTACGAAGCAGTCGAGATNGNNGGTCTCTACTGGCACTTCGTGGACCTTGTATGGGTATTTATCTTCGCATTCTTTTATCTTTGGTAAGGAATTAACATGTCAGACTCAGAAGGTCAGCAGCACCCCATATCCGTCTATCTATGGATCTGGCTGCTTCTGTTCGTATTAAGTGCTTTCTCATACGCGGTCGACTACATGCAGCTCCAGGGGATGTTGCGCTGGTCATTGATTCTCATTTTCATGGTTCTCAAAGCAGGCTTCATCGTNGCCATCTTCATGCACATGGTTTGGGAAAGGATGTCCCTGGCATTGGCAATTCTGATGCCACCTTTGGTGTTATTGGTGTTGATCGGCCTTATGGCGATCGAAGCCGACTATACGTTTATGTCCCGCCTAACATTCTTTTCCTCTTAACTCATTTCAGCGTAACGAGTTAAGGTAAGCCACCAGGTCGTTAATGGCCTGGTCGCTGGTAAGCGTCATCGACATTGGTCTCATCTGCATACCGAANAGATCTTTGCTGTCAGACCCTCGCACACCAGACTTGAAGTTCTTTAACTGCCGCGCGACATACCAATCTTGCTGGATCAANAGGTTTGGTCCATTCATCGCCTNATTACCCTTTGCATCGGCACCATGACATGCACCGCANGCTGCATAGAGTTTCTTGCCATTATCGACATTCCCTTCAATCGTGTTCTCAAATTCAGCGGCAGGCATTACAGCAATGTGGTTTGCTACCTTCGATATCGCNGCNTCATCCACCAACACCCNNGCCATAGGCCGCATCTGCATTCCAAATAGGTCNTCCTTGTGCGAACCCCGAACGCCGGATTTAAAGTTTTTGAGCTGCCGCTCCACGTACCAAACCTCCTGACTAGCTAACGCTGGAGAATTAAGCGTAGCATTACCCTCCCCGTTTGCACCGTGACATGCAATACACACAGCATAGGCCGCCTGATCTGCACGAGCTTGTGAATGACCCAATGAGAATATTGCTAGCGCTGCTAGCAAAAGGAGTGCTGCTTGTTTCATCTATTTATGTTGCAGTTAGTGACTATCTATATTTCCGTTAACAAACGCGTCCAGAAAAAACCAGTGCGGTGTCTCTGCTCTGCACCCACCTCTACCACGTCAGGATACATTTTTAACAGATCTCCGAGCTAGTGAAAAGATTGCACCAGAACCCCGAACGGGATCCAATAATATCAATCTCTAAGAACCTCNNGTATAAATTTATTAGCAAACAGATTCNCTACATTTTCAACTAGCCGTATGCATATACGGTATTCTAATGTACACGGCGCACGGAGTAAGCATTGTCCAGAGAATAGTTATTCCATAGGTGTACGCACAATCAGGACCACCGAGAAACGTTGAGCCGCTCACAGTTGCTGCTGCAGATGCCTTCACTAAATAAAAAGGGCCATAGCCTCTTTTGCTTTTGCATACTNATCAGACTTTTTTCACTCGTCTGCTTGCGATAACGTCAATAAATAGCANGCNGCTGATGTATATCTAGGGAAATTAGGACTAGGTTATTAGCTTCATATCTCTCCCCAAAAAAGCAAACGGTCCAATCCTATATGAGAAATAAAAAGAAGGTTAGATTCTTAGTGGGGCACACTAACCCGCAGAACTTCTACATAATCCTGCGATAGGGTCGTTTCTGATCGTTATTATCGAAGGTGTGAAACTCATCGACAAGACCACGATACTCTGGCAACAAAAGCTTAAGGGAATGAGAACGTTCTCGAATCAGCTCCACAGGAGTATGGCGACCCGGGCGAGCCGCACTTCGGCGGATCGCTTCATCAGGCTCAACAGCAATATAAAACATGTACAACCGATAACCTTTGCGTTTTAAAGCCTGAAGCATCTCGTAATTCTCTTGCCGCGCACTAGCCATGTCTTTGATAATATCAACCTGCTGCTCAACGGCTTCAGCAAACAGTTCATAGGCCAATTCTCGTGCTGGCATCTCATACATATCAAATGCCGCCACGAGACCTTCTTCCCGAGCGACCTTTTGGTACTCAGGCAACGCAGTCATTACTAGGTCAGGATTAAGCACAAACGCTGATACCGGAAACTCGCCACTGGCCTGAGCAGTAGCAACGAATGTGCTTTTGCCCGACGCTGGTATACCTGCCATCGCATAGACTGTTGGATTTTCCGACTCCACAAGGCTATGCAACATCTGATGACGTAATTGCGAGATGCTTGCTTTACTTATCATCGCGNATCAAACAAATAATGCGCATCGTGATCAAACACCATCTGCAATTGTCGTGACGCAAGACGACTGATTGATTGCAAACCGTCGACATCAAGCGTCGCAAGATCAAACAGAATCGGCTGAAGTGCCGTAGCTAACAGAGTTCCGAACCTATAGTCCGAATACATAGCGTCATCGTCGTATCCTGCCACACCACTTGCAAGTAGTTGAGAATGATATTTTCGAAGTACCTCAGACTCATAATCTTTCCGATGCTGCGTCGGTAGCAGCGACATCAGATAGGCCAAATCATGTGGCCCACAACCCACACCGTAACTATCCCAATCTATGACCACAATAGGGTCTTCTACCCTAACCCTATCGTAAAAAATGTTCTGAACATGAAAATCCATATGGCAGAATGTGAGGTTACCAACGGGCATGGCATTCGAAAGATTGACGAACTCATTGGACAACCTTTGGCCCAGTGATTTCTTGGAATCATCTAGCTGAGCTAACAAAGGCGAGCTGAGCCAGCGTCGCCAACCGGATTGGGTATTTTTCAACCAAGTATTCCAGGTTTCGTAACAGCCGCGATTAATGTTTAGTGGCAATTCTTCTGTCTTACCCCACCATGCGGCATGCAACCTAGCCAGGCTACTCGCCATCTGTAACAATTCATGCAAGCTTGGAGGAATCTGATCAAACAGAAAACTTTTCATCTGCGAGCAATCTTCCAAAAGGATAATGCCATTACCCGATTCAGCATCTAGCTCCATCGCATACACCTTTGGTGTTCGTATGGGTAAGCGCGGTGCTATTGATCTGTAAAATAATACCTCTCGGATGAATGCACCAAATTGAATTACAGCTTCACGAGCTTTATGGTCTTTAGGGGGAACTTTAACAACCAGACTGGAAGGCAGAGCCGGGTCATCGCTGGCAATATCAAGATATCCAATTTCGCTACCATATCCAGTATGCGATAGGGGGGCTCTTAGCGTCACCTTCGTAGCAGCTTGAGAGCCTAACATGCCAATTACCCATTCACTGGAAACCTCGGCTAGACTGGTGGGAAACGATGGCAAGTAGGCAACTTCTAATCCAAAAGAAACTACAATAACAAAACCCGCTACTTCAGCAAAAGCGCTGCAAAGACTGCCAAAACATTAATCTGATTGCTTATGCTCTCCGCAGACCCTGCTGATTGACCTTCTGAGTTGGATGTGAACTCAAGATAATCAAGTTCACACTGTTTTCCTGCGCGAACTCAGTAACGATTCGAGATCGATTACCTAAGTGTTTCATGCGTAAAGTTTGAATCAAAATCGCAGATCCTATTGACGCATTTCAGTAATTCGACATTCCCATCAACAAAGAAGAGCATCACTTTTTCTTCGCCGCTGTTTTTCGTTTCTTTGCGCGAGCTGCTTTAGCTTTCTCTGCTATCTTCTGTTTCTTCTCCCAATCTTTTTCAAAGTCCGCAAGCGCTTTGGCGCGCGCTGCAAGCTTCTTCTGAAATGGCTTAGCTGTATTTAACTTATCCTGAGCCGTTTTCATTATTTCACCGGCTTCCAGCAGCGCATCNCCTAGNACTACTGAGGCCGCANGCGCTTTCTTTAATTCGTTTTTGGCTCGTTTGGTACCGCTTTTTCTCGCTACTTCAGCCTTTTTTTTAACACTTTTAGTCGCACTCTCCAACTTCCCCTTCTGCTTGCGATAAGTTTCACGTGCAGCGTCNTATTCTTTTTGGTGACCCGCCAGATACTTATCCTTCGAGCCCATTATCTTTTTCTGCAGGGCAACAAATTGATCTTCCAATTGATCAAGAAAATCCTGCGTGGACTTCTTAGCCATCTCCATCTCCCAGTGATGTATTAACTGTATTAGCTTAAATCAAACGCCTGTATATGATCCATTCATGAAGGACTATGAACTTTACTCCGCGATCAAGCTAAATAAATCCAAACTTTCAATAGTGCTTACAGGTTTATCATTTTAGGCAACTACTACACGGTGAACATGATAATCGACCATACTGGAAGCAATATCACTTTTGGGCATATTGCGTACGCAACTGATGAGCTGAATTTTCATGACATCCACAAAACATAAGNTCAGAAAATCACNCANAGAANCTTTTAACCTCATCGACTTCCGATGANCAACGATATTGGAGATTCACCCTCAGTCTCTATGTAGGTGAAAACGTCACTGGGCCCANCNTAAANGTTAGATTCAAAGATGGTTTTCTGAATTTCGAGAATCCAATAAAAACTGATCGAAAAAGAGAAGTTTCGAATCACCGTTACCTGGTCAGATTACAGCTTATTTCTATGAGCCAGCTTTCACTAGCTCTCACTTTAATGATGCTGCACAATAGCGGACTCGAAACACGACTACAGACGGAGATTAATCAATGCCCGTAATAGATATGTCTACCATCAAACCGGTTGGAGAATTCGGTTCAAAGGCTTGGGGCGAGGCCTGCGTCGAAGGCGCAATCAAAATGCTGGAGGCCGCTAACCTGCCAGATTCAATTAACTGGGCTTTTACNGAGGATTACTCTCACCCCCCTGCTCGACTTATGGAAGGTGGACGCACACATGCCGGTTATTACCTTATGGTAAAAGGGGGCAAAATCTCCGGTGGTGATGGCATTCTTGATGAAGCACTGACGATTCCGGGCTTTCACGTAAAAATTTCCTGGGCCGCTATATGTAATCAGTCCGGTGCGCTCTATGGCCGAGAGGGACAGCAACAACGCTCCGCTGACGAACAGGTACTGGGCAAAGCAATTGCAGAATACGTAGGTCACGAGAACCCCTACGGTCTGCCACTCAACAAGGACGGTAAACCCAGCGCCATGCTCGATCCGGTTGGGCCCTGGCCCGCAGAAGTTGGTCGAGCGCTCGGTGAAGGTAGCGAAGTAGGTAACGGCCTGCACAATATTGCCGCAACCCTACAAACAGATTCTCCTGAATTTGCGGATCTGCCAGTAACCGCTTTGCGAGTACCAATATTTGCCGATATGACAGATCAGCAGAAAGCTGATTTTGTGAAGCTTTGCGGAGTAGAAATGTAAGAGATAAGGCTTCGACCACGAGTACCGTAGTCGAAGCCTATCCCTACCTTATTGGGACTAACTGGCCTTATACCGCACCGTGGTCCATTACGATTAACGCTAACGTATTCATAATGCTACCGACTGAAAACACGACTAGTGCTGCCGCTACCCAAAAAATCAACAACGCTCTTCTCCATTTGAACCAGTTTTCGATGTATAGAGAATCCACGCGAGATTAATTGACCTACATCAACCTAGTGAACTAATGATATCTATCATGTCCAAAGCAGCTATATATCTACTCTTGCTGACGTCAATTCTGGGGGCACAGAACACCCTGGCCCACGGCAGCGTGGTCGATGATGAGGATATCTGTCAGCTTGAAATTGGTTTTCTGAAGGCACACTTCAAAATCTATCTACCCCGCACTCACGACCGTGAAGAATTCTGTGAAGACCTTCCAGAGACCACAGAAAGTCTTTTCGTTATGGAGTACGAACACGACAAATTATCCACCATGCCGATAGACTTTCGTATTATCAGAGACGTAACGGGCCTAAAGTCGTTTGTCCGGGAAGAACATGTGGCGACCATCGAAGATATCGAGGCGGCGACCGTTTTCTATAATCTCCCTGCTATCGAATCAGATGTTTTCGCAGTGATACATCAGTTTACAGAGCCGGGTTGGTACGTTGGGATAGTCACCGCCTCATCAGAAAATGAGCACTACACCGCCGTCTTTCCGTTTGAGGTCGGTTTTACCGGAATCGGGTACTGGGTCTATTTTATGGTAGCCATTTTTCTATTGCTGATTTTCTTTTGGTACGAACGCCGCAGAAACCTAACATGAGAACAATCAATTGATTAAACGTTTTCTTTGCTCAATGATTCTCAGCGTAATGCCGATGTCAGCAGCAGCCGAGTCCAACGAGTTTCAAGTCACATTTACCACCACGGTCAATCCTATCGCCATAAACAAGATGCATGAGTGGGTGTTGGACATAAAAACCCCCGACGGTAGCCCCGTTACAGACGCAGAAATTATTATTGACGGCGGTATGCCTGCACACAATCACGGCCTACCTACCAACCCCAAAGTCACACAGAACCTCGGTCAAGGGAAGTATCGAGTCGAGGGTGTCCGGTTTCACATGTCTGGCTACTGGGAAATGAGAGTTTCGGTAAAGGCCAATGGCAAAGAAGATACTGTAGTGATTGCCCTGGATTTATAGTGCCGGATCTTAAGTACGTCTTTTCTCTGGTGCTCGTGGTCACTCTGATCTCACTGTTATTCATGCAGCTCAAACAACCGCCACGCTGGACAGATGCCGAGATCAAGACCATACAGTCTCTCGCGATAAACAACCTTGGCGCACCGCCTCCTGACCCAACGAACNCGGTCGCNGATGATTCGAGGGCTGCGAAACTCGGACATCAGCTCTTTTTCGACGAAGGCCTGAGCATTACTGGTACTATCTCCTGTGCTAACTGTCACCAGCNNGATAATCAGTTCCGCGATAGCCTCGCCAGAGGCATNGCTATAGGACAAACCGACCGGCGCACGCCCAGCGTCATCGGAGGAGCATATAGCCCGTGGCAGTATTGGGACGGTCGAAAGGATTCCCAATGGTCGCAGGCATTAGCACCACTGGAGCATCCAATGGAGCAAGGTGGCAACCGGTTGTACTACGCCCGTTACGTTACCTCCGACTACAAAGATGAGTACGAAGTAATTTTCGGCCCCGCCCCGGACCTCTCTGATCGAGAGCGCTTTCCCGAACATGCAGCGCCAGTGGAAAGATCTGACTGGAACAATGCCTGGATGGCCATGGCCATAGAAGACAGGGAACTCGTTAACCAGGTTTTCGTCAATATAGGAAAGTCCATCGCTGCCTACGAACGGCTACTTGTGCCAGGGCCTGGGCAATTCGATCAATACGTCTCCGGTATTTTAGCTGACGACCAACAAACTATCTTTGACCACAATGAAATTGCAGGTTTGCGGCTGTTCATCGGCAAAGCCAACTGTACCCATTGCCACAATGGTCCTCTACTTACTAACAACGAGTTTCATAACACGGGCGTCGAAAATTTTCCCGGCGAAATCCCCGACAAAGGACGTGTGCTGGGCGTTCGAGACGTGGACGCTGATCCCTTCAATTGCCTCTCCCAGTACTCCGACGCGAGGCACAACTGCGCTGAACTGCGCTTCGCCCGAACAGGCTCGGAGCTGATCGGCTCCGTTCGTACTCCATCGTTACGATCTCTCCATCCGCCATTTATGCATAAGGGACAGCACAGCACACTAAGAGACGTCATCGAGCACTACAACGAGGCACCCCTCGCCATGATCGGGCACAACGAAGCGAAACCTCTAAATCTCACCCAGCTGGAGATATCTCAACTGGAGAAATTCCTGCTTACACTAACCGCGCCAGTAGCTACTGAAGCCAAGTGGCTGGCTGCTCCCTAACATAGCGACATTGCCTGCATCCCTCCCAACTTGCTAGGCTTTAAGATCCCCACGATCAGAGGATTATTGAGATGGCATTACGTATCGGACTCATTGGAGCAGGTGGCAACACTAAGTTTCGACACATTCCTGGCTTCCAGGCAATCGACGGCGTTGAGGTCGTAGCTGTCTGCAACAGGTCCTCAAAATCGGCACAAAAAGTCGCCGATGAATTCGGCATCGAGCAAGTGGTTGAACAGGTCGACGATATTATCAATGATGCTGACATTGATGCCGTCTGCGTAGGCACATGGCCCTACATGCACCATGACCTTACTATCGCAACGCTTAACGCCGGGAAACATATACTGACAGAGGCACGAATGGCCATGACCCTGTCTGAGGCCCGCGCAATGCTGGCTACCGCAGAGTCCAGCGACCGAGTCAGTATGATCGTGCCAGCCCCGCGAAACTTAAAACATGAAGCGACTGTTCTGGAGATGCTCGATGCTGGTTTCTTCGGTGACCTGCTGGAAATACATGTGACAGCATTGTCAGGTCAGTATGATCCTGAGGCCCCCATGCATTGGCGCAACCGCCGTGATCTCTCTGGCAATAACATCATGTCAATGGGTATTCAGAATGAGACGGTGCGGCGCTACGCGGGGCACGAGAAATCAGTGATTGCACACGGCAAGATTTTCACCAGTGAACGGATCGATAGTGAAACCGGCAAGGTGGGAACCGTAGATGTTCCCGAGAGTATCGGTATCGTTGCAGAGCATGAATCCGGCGCGACGGCGGTTTATCACATCAGCACCGTCGCCCACCTCGGCTACAACAACATGGCACTTTTCGGTACTAAGGCTTCACTAAGGTACGAGGGTAACGATGCATTCATCGCCACAAATAGCGGCAAGGACTGGCAGCCCCTGGAAGTCAACAAGGAAAAGGAAGGCGGCTGGCGAGTTGAAGAAGAATTTGTCGAGGCGATCCGTGAGGGTAAACCCGTCACACACACCAACTTCGCTGACGGCGTCAAGTATATGGAGTTTACCGAAGCCGTTCAGATTAGCATGCGTGAGGGTCGCCGNGTAGATCTCCCGTTAGACTGATGTCTAGAGCACGCCGAAGTCCCAGGTAGCGTCTTCGTGATAGTGCTTTAGTACGTTCTTGGCAATAAGGATCTTATGTACTTCATCTNGTCCNTCGGCAAATGACCCACGTNAAACTCACTCCCTATTCAAGAGGTCCAGCGCACATTGGACGGCCATCGAAATCACGGTTCAACTGTGGCAAAGTCTAAAGATCAACGACGGAGTGATCATGCTTCAACAGACTGATCGGCTAGCACTTGCTGTACCGGATGCAGAGAAATCTGCTGCGGACCTGAACGCTATTTTTGACAGCGTCGTTATCGACGATTCGATAGACAATGACGCTCACGCCAGACGCATCACTCTCCAATGGGGTTACGATCAATTAGAACTATTCGAGCCAATCGGTGATGGACCGGTGGCTGAATTTATCAATGAAGGTAAGCGAGGACTTTTTGCCGGTGGTTTCGCTCTCGATGACCCCGCAAGCCTCGCTGCAAGAATTGAGGGTACTGGCATACCAGTCACTCATCAGGGTGATCGCTACATAATCTATCCAAAAGATCTACGAGGTACCGGCGTGATACTCAGTCCGATACATGAAAATGAAAGGGTGGGAATGAACGACCGTATCTGGCAGATAACCTACACGGTGCCAAATCTGGAAGAAGGCGTCGAATTCTACGGCGAGCTATTCGGCCTGCAGGATGCACTCACCAGTTACTATACGAGTGAAGTTTGGGGCTATCGGGGTGCGATTAGCTGGTTTCACTCGAAAAAGGGTGCGGGCCTAGATAGCCTTGAGTTTCTCGACCCTTACAAACACGACAAAGCAGCCGGACGTTTTCTAGCCAGGACAGGCGGTTTGGGAGGCATCTATATGTCGTGCGTGCACGCAGACGCTTTGTCTGCCATCCATGAACGTGTAGATACTACAGGGGGTGGCTGGCAACCATCTCCCAACAATGTATCCACAGGATTTATTCATCCCCGACGCACCTCTGGATTATTGGTCGCAGTATGTAAATACGAAGAGTTCGACGCACGGCGACCCAAACCAGACTCCGATGCCTGGCAGCGTGAGCCTTCAAAAGTACCAGACTGGNAGNAATCCCATGGATGAATCAACAGCAGAACTCAAGGCGAGAAAAGCCAGCTTANCAGTTGAACTCAGTGAGATTAGACGTGANCTGGCCCGCNGGAAAAACATCCCATTAACAACNGAAGCGTTGAAGGAAAACAGAGCTTACGCCTTCAACGCTAATTCCCCCATNAATATGGTGGTCAAGAGCTGCGTAGATTCACTCACACGCTACGGGTTTTGCGTGGTAGATGAAGTCATTCCGAGTGACCAGACCGAGAAGCTTCGAGGGGAAGCAGAACAGGCGGAAATTAATGTCAAGAAAACCGAGAAAGCCATCCTGGAGGTAATGAGAGCAAGGGGATCCGTTGATGATCTGATGGGACAAGATGGTATCGAACTGCGTCCTGTCCGCAGAGTCGGTTATCCACCGAAAATGGTTAACGATATCGTTTGGCTACCTGAATACGCCAAGCACCTTGCCCATCCAGCGATTACCGAAATCGCTCGAACCCTGCTTGACGAACACCTGAAGATAGCTCAATTGCACCTGCGACCAATCGCTGCCACTGCGGGAGACGGTACACCAGGCGGTTTCGGACGACCCGAACATCGCGGACGAGCAGATACCCGAGAGTGGCACACGGATTGGCCCCATGATCTTTCGGCCTATGGTGGCGATGATCCTCAACAAAACATCGGGTGTATCCGACAACCATTTCCAGATGTAGCGATGGGCCTGACCATGATCTGGTACCTGACGGACGTAGACGAAGACTCTGGCGCGACATTTGTTGTTCCAGGTTCCCATCGAGATACCCGAAATCCAAGAGGCCCCGAAGATGGCATCAGCGTTACTTCTCCGATCCCAGGTGACATGCAGATAACGGCAAAGGCGGGATCTGTCTTTGTTCAGGATTCACGCTGCTGGCATTCCTCTCCCATGCACAATACATCGGCACATAAACGCGTCGCGATTGTTAACCGCTGGAGTCCCTGGTGGATTTCGGTCGATGACTACGGCCCAGGNGGCTCATTCAACACCGCATGTCGACCACTTTCTCAAAAGGAATTTGATGCGTTACCGACAGAATTACAGCCGCTTATGCGCCATCTCTGTCCAACCGAGAAAGATACGTTGCAACAACCGGTGCTTGACAGGGCCCAGGCGGCACATAAGCAAAATCATTGGGGATACCAACAGTTGGAAGAACATCCGGATACAGTTGCAAAGCTCAACTCGCATATCCGTGTGGATATAAAACTGTAAATGACACTTCACTTTGCAAAAGGCTCCGAATCTACCGTTCTGGACGAGGACGACANTAGGCGAGCACTNAACGACGTGTATGACTCTCTGGGTAAACGCGACCGTGTCATCGTCGTACCACCGGACTTCACACGTCTGCACAGTCGAGCAGGTGAATTAACCTGTATGACGAACGATTACTANGAGGATTCGTTAGTCGACATTCTTCCTGCATTAGGTACCCATGCGCCCATGAGCACGGATCAGTTAGACGCTATGTATCCAGGGATACCTNCCAGCAAGTTTCGGGAACACCGATGGCGAGAAGATGTCGTAAAAGTAGGAGAAGTACCCGAGTCTTTTGTCTCACAAGTTACTGAGGGAATCTGGAATAAGCCCTGGCCAGCCCAAATGAACAAGCTGATCTGGGAAGGAGACCATGATCTTATTATTTCAATCGGTCAGGTCGTACCGCACGAAGTNATCGGCATGGCCAATTATAACAAGAATATATTTATCGGCACNGGCGGTGCCAGNAGTATCAATGAAAGTCATTTCATCGGCGCTTCCTACGGCATGGAACGAATGATGGGCGTGGTAGATACCCCGCTACGCAAAATACTGAACTACGCTCAGGACAAGTTCTGCACAAAGCTTCCCCTACTCTATGTTCTGACTGTTATAGGTAATGACGCCGAGGGAAACCTGGTAACNCGTGGNCTCTTTNTTGGCGACGACGTAGCCTGTTTCGAGGCCGCTGCAGAACTTTCCGTCGCCGTTAACTTCACCAAGGTGCCTGAACGTCTCAANAAGATAGTGGTTTATCTGGACCCGNCAGAATTCCACAGTACCTGGCTGGGAAACAAAGCCATCTACCGAACCCGCATGGCAATAGCCGATGAGGGAGAACTCATCATTCTTGCACCCGACGTCTCACGGTTTGGCGAGGATGAGGAAATCGATCGTTTGATTCGACGCTACGGTTATCGAACAACCCCGGAAATCATGAAGTACTTGGAAGAAAACGATGACCTCGGTGCAAATCTTTCAGCTGCTGCGCACCTGATTCATGGCTCCAGCGAAGGCCGNTTCAAGGTCACCTATTGTCCAGGACACCTTTCTCCCGATGAAATTNAATCGGTAGGTTTTNCTTTCGGNTCGTTGCAAGACATGAGCGATAAATATCTGCCAGATGATACACAGACTGGCTGGAAGCATGNTGCTGACGACGAACCCTACTACTTTATCAACAACCCTGCATTGGGACTCTGGGCCGCAGAATGAAAACCATTGCAGTAGAAACCCTACGAGCTCAGCTCAACAAAGTATTTCTGGCATGGGGGATGCGCAAGGACTACTGCGAGACCTGTACAGAATGCATGCTGGAATCGGACCTGATGGGAATCGACTCCCATGGTATCGGCATGCTGCCCATCTATGAAGAGTGCCGACTCAATGGCGCCATCTCTATCAACGCGGAACCGGTTGTCATCCGGGACAAGTGCGCCACCACACAAATTGACGCAGAACACGGCATGGGTCACGTCAATGCCACAGTGGGTATGCACATCGCCATGACTAAAGCGCGAGAGTTTGGTGTCGGCGCGGTTAATGTAAGACGATCGAATCATTACGGCGCCGCCGGCGTCTACTCAAACATGGCGCGCCAGGAAGGTTTGATCGGATTTACTGTGACCGGCACGAGGCAACTTTCAGTGGTACCGACGTTTGGAAAAGAGGCGCGGTTCTCTACCAATCCCATCGCCTTTGCCGCGCCAGGAAAAGAAGGGAACGGCTTTTCTCTTGATATGGCAACCAGTACTGTGGCCGTTGGCAAACTGCGTATCGCGGAACGCGCCAACAAATCAATGCCCGAGGGATGGGTGCTCGATGAGTACGGCAACCCGGAAAGTGATCCTACTAAAGCGTTAGCCCCGGCAAAGCGGCGGCTTACGCCACTGGGGGGGACAAGAGATCTCGGTAGTCACAAGGGATATGGACTTGCCATGATGGTCGAGATTCTCGCGAGTATCCTTGGCGGCAGCTCCGTCGCCGGACAGAATCTACCCAGCGAAGAACGAGGACAATATTTCAATGTTGGTCACTTTTTCCTCGCCATTGATCCCGACGCGTTCGGCGAAGACGATCACGATTTCGAAGGTTATCTCGATATCCTGAATGACTACCTTCGCAACACCTTACCTGCGGACCCTTCCCAACCCGTGCTGGTTCCGGGTGATCCTGAATGGAAAACTTACTCGGAAAGATCCGAGAACGGGATTCCCATGACAAAGAAGCTCATCGAAGAAGTCCGTAACGTGTGCATCAGTGCGAACTCGGAGTTTATTCTGACCGAGTAACCAATTCCTTAATTAGCGCGCCGGCACCCGCCTCAGTAAGAAGACGATAATATCTGGTCACGTCGCTAATCAGCGCCTCATCCGTATTGAGATCAGACCGCAAAAGCGTCAGCACATCGATAGCCACCTGATCAGCATTCGATGTGGCTATTTGTGTCAGCTGCTCAGCACGCGGATCAGAGATCACAAGTTCAACGCCAGATTCCGAGATCCCTTCAAGATATCGAGTCCAGATTGCAAGCGCAGCCGAAAGAAACCTAACTGATTTCCCACGTTGGCGTATTACCTCAATTACCTCCAGCCAGCGTTGCGGCACCTTTTCGCTGCCGTCCATTGCAATCTGCTCGGTACGATGGTGTAACGCCACATTGTCGAATCTCTTGAGTATCTCGCGCTGGTACGCGCCAACATCAAAGCTTGTCGGCATGGTAAGCGTCTGTGCTGCTTCCTCCATAAAGCCGTGAACCGCCAGGCGATTTGTCTCTACCCGCATTACGTCTGCTACCGTTTCCAGATCAGTTANTTGCCCCAAATACGCAATGAAGGAATGCGGACCATTTAATAGTCTCAGCTTGGCCTCTTCGAACGGCGTCGCGTCCGCCACGATCGTGACNCCCGCATCGCGCCATTTTGGTTGAGCGCTGCAGAAATGATCCTCAAGGACCCAGTTACTGTAAGGTTCCGTCGCCACGGGCCAGGCGTCAAGGACATCAAGATGCTCTATTACATCCGCACGATCCTGATCAGTTGTTGCCGGCACAATGCGATCCAGTACGCTACCTGGAAATGTCACGTTACCTTCATCTACCCAACGCAAAACCAACCCATCGACCAGCTGTAACATTTCGCGGACAATCCGCTGAAGATTACGTCCGTTATCCGGTAGATTATCGAGAGAAATCAACGTGACCGGCAGTTCGTTTCGACTCCGGTTGATTAACGCCTGNACAAGCCAACCAGGCAACGTTTTTACAGCACCATCAGGATTTTCTTTCAGACTCCGGATATCGTGCGACACATCCTCGCTATCAACATCCAGTGCACCATCAGCNCNCCGACAATACCCTTTCTCGGTCACNGTNATACTGATGATCTGTGTTTCCGCATCGATCAGCCGCTCTCGAACAAGACCCGCATCNTCACCGGCAAAAAGCACCTCGCTGANACTATCACATAGAANAAACGTATCGTTCGGGTTATCCCTGGGNCCATCTCTCTCGATGATCGTATAAACACCTTGCTGTGGGCCCAGAGCATTTCGAACGTCAGGGTTGCGCAACGAGACTCCGCAGATAAACCAGGGGTCATCCGGATGCTTTTCATTAGTTTTCCTAACATACTCAGCGAGGTGCGCACGNGAAAAGGCNCCCAATCCCAGGTGAACAATTCTTGGTGACATATCGGCAAGGGGTCGCGACAGCACCTCGCGGGAGATCCAACGCTCAGTCAAACTGCAGACCACCATTCATATCGATGATCTCTCCGGTAATGAAACCCGATAGTGGCGAGGCCAGAAAACTCACTGCATGAGCCACTTCTTCAGGCGCGCAAAATCTCTTGACCGGCAATAGCTCCAGGGTCGCATCGCGCTGTTCCTGTGTCAGTTGCTCGCTGACCATCGGCGTCATGACATAGCAAGGCGCGATGCCGTTCACAGTAANACCTGTTCCGGCAAATTCCAGTGCTATGGAAAATGTCAGGGACACCATCCCGCCCTTCGACGCTGTATAGGCGGTTCCTGCGGTAAGTCCACCTGCTTTCCAGGCGTATGAACAAATATTGATGATTCGTCCGAAGCCATTGTCCTTCATTGAGGGAACTACCGCCTGACTCCAGTANAGTGNACTGTCCAAATTCACAGCCATTACTCTGNGCCACTNCTCCGGCGNGGTTGCCAGGAGCTTATTATTCGAAAGAATTCCTGCACAGTTAACCAGGACATCTACCGGTGNAAATTCTTTAGTTATTCGTTCGTATTCTCTGGACACAGCGTCGGGGTCGCTAACATCGAGTGCTGCTATANAAGTATCTACATCTAACGACGCTCCCAGCGTCTCAGCCGCACTGGCNTCGATATCAACCAGCACCAATCTTAGACCTTCTGCCGCAAGGCGCTCGCTTACAGCACGACCAATGCCGCCACTAGCGCCCGTGACAAGCGCTACCTTGCCATCCAGGTTGTCATTCAATGGTTTCATAATTTTCTCTTCCTGTTACGCTAGGAGAAAGTCTAGTCCCGTACGCGGACAATTACCTTACCCTTAGCTTCTCGCGACTGTAATAACTCAATCGCCTCACCAGTTGCTTCCAGAGGATAGTATGCAGAGATATGTGGATTGATCTTTCCCTGTTCAACCCAGTCAAACAGGGTCGCAAAGTTCGCGCGGTTTTTCGGTATCTCCATATTGGCGAAAGCTCCCCAAATCACCCCCATTACCTGGCAGCCTTTTAGCAGCACAAGATTGGCTTTGACTTCCGAAATTCGTCCCGATGCGAAGCCAATTACCAGCAGTCGTCCGTTCCAGTTAATGCATCGCATGGATTGATCAAAAACATCGCCGCCCACCGGATCATAGATGACGTCTGCTCCCCTCCCATCAGTCAGATTTTTAACCAAATCGCGAAAATTTTCCTTGTTGTAGTTAATGACGTGATCAGCCCCGTATTTCTTAACAATTTCGATCTTCGCATCCGAACCAACGGTGCCGATGACCATTGCACCAAGAAGTCTGCCTATCTCTACTGCATTTAATCCAACACCCCCGGCAGCGCCATGCACCAGCAGGACTTCCCCGGGCTGTATCTGTGCCCGGTCAATGAGCGCGTGGTATGCCGTGCCGTAGGTAATGGTAAAGCCGCCAGCCACATCGAAGGGCATCGCGTCCGGTAACTTGTAGGTTCTATGTACATAGGCCAGCACGTATTCACTACAACAACCGTAACCGGTATCGCACATGACCCGATCACCAACCGCCAGTTCATCAACCCCTTCCCCAAGTTCGACGACGATACCCGCACATTCTATTCCCGGGGAAAAGGGGAATGACGGCTTCGCCTGATACTTACCAGCCACCAACAGCAAATCAGGAAAGTTCACGCCCACGCTATGGACCTCAACTTTTACCTGCCCTGGCCCCGGAACAGGTTCATCGACCTCACCCATGGTGAGAACCGACGGTTCACCAAACTCTTCACACAACATTGCACGCATAGGCAGCGACTGACTTTTTTCTGGAGCTTAGATAATAGTCCACCCGGCACTCAGGAACACCCCTTTGATCTAAGATAGGTCAGGCTATAATTGTGATCCTAGGAGCTATGGAACAAGTACAAGTATGATCGAAGAGCCGATTTGGACCCCTTCCCCGGAACGTATCGCCGATAGCCAGTTGACGCAATTCATGAACCAGGTCCAAGAACGTTACAACCTGCCGCTATACAGCTATTTCGATTTGTACCGGTGGTCTATAGAAAAACCTGACCAGTTCTGGAGTGCGGTTTGGTCTTTCTGTGATATCAAGGCATCGAAACCATTCGAGGAGGCGCTGGTAGACGGGGACAAATTTCCGGGGGCCAGGTGGTTCACCGGCAACCAGCTCAATTTCGCAGAAAACCTGTTGAGATCCCGCGATGACAGTACCGCCCTCGTGGGCTTACTGGAAAATGGGGAGCGCAGGTCAGTTACGTTCAACGAGCTTTTCATCGAAGTAGAAAAGCTTGCGCATGCTATGCGCAATCATGGCATTACCAAAGGCGACCGGGTCACCGGGTTCATGCCTAATATTATCGAGACGGTCGTTGCAATGTTAGCCACCTCAAGCATTGGCGCAATCTGGTCATCCTGTTCACCAGATTTTGGCATTAACGGAGTATGTGATCGTTTCGGCCAGATTGCTCCTCGGCTGCTGTTTACAGCGGATGCCTACTACTACAACGGAAAGACCATCAACTGCCTGGAGAAAGTTGAAGCCATTCAGGAACAAATCGACAGCATAGAGAAAGTCATTGTCGTTCCTGTCGTTGAAGCTAAACCGGAAACGAGCGGCGTAAAAAACGCCGTTTTGCTAAAGGACTTTGCAACCAGTGATAATGTATCACCGCTCAAATTCGAACAACTGCCTTTCGACCACCCCCTGTTCATTATGTACTCATCGGGAACAACCGGCGTACCAAAGTGTATTGTTCACGGTAGCGGCGGGACCCTGCTCCAGCATGCAAAAGAGCACCGACTACATACTGACCTCAGCAAAAATGATGTGTTGTTTTACTACACTACCTGCGGCTGGATGATGTGGAACTGGTTGGTTTCCGGGCTCGCCTCCGGCGCTGCCGTTGTTCTATACGACGGCTCACCATTTGCCAACGAAGGTACGTTATTGCTCGACGCAATCGATAATGAAGGCATAACTGCTTTCGGCACTAGCGCTAAATTCGTTGCCTCCCTGGAGAAAGCCGACGTCAAACCCAATCGAACTCACAATCTCTCCAGTCTTAAAACAATTCTTTCTACGGGCTCACCACTGAGCGCCGAAGGATTTGACTACATCTATCGAGACTTCAAGCATGACGTATGCCTGTCATCAATCTGCGGCGGGACCGATATCATTTCCTGTTTTATTCTCGGCAACCCCACATTGCCGGTATTTAAGGGCGAGATACAGTGTATAGGTCTAGGGATGGCTGTCGATTTCTGGAACGAAGAAGGACAATCTCTTCGGGGACTGGAAGGAGAAGACCGCAAGGGAGAACTGGTATGCACCAAGCCGTTTCCCTCAACTCCCCTTGGATTCTGGAACGATCCAGGAGACGAGAAATTTCACAGCGCCTATTTCGACCGATTTCCTAANGTTTGGGCACATGGTGACTACGGCGAAATAACCGAAAATGGAGGCATCATCATTCACGGCCGTAGCGACGCGGTACTAAACCCCGGCGGGGTGCGCATAGGCACCGCAGAGATCTACCGCCAGGTTGAAAAAGTGGACCAGGTTCTGGACAGCATCGTGGTAGGACAGGATTGGGAAGAAGATATCCGGGTGATTCTATTCGTCGTGCTACGTGAGGGAGTATTCCTGGANGACGATATTGAGAGCGAGCTACGCCTTACCATTNGAAGCAACACCACACCGCGACATGTCCCAGCNAAGATTATTCAGGTAGGCGACATCCCGAGAACGATCAGTGGCAAGATTGTCGAACTCGCGGTGAGAAACTTGATTCACGACTTACCGGTTAAAAACACTGACGCCCTCGCAAATCCAGAAGCGCTTGAGCAGTTCAAAAATATATCTGCGCTGGCAGAGGATTAAGGCACTGTCTTCTTGCCCACACCCCACAAACGCGTGATCGGTAGTGGCGCCAACCACTCAACTGCATGTTCTTGTGGCACTACCGTCAGTCCATCGGGTTTATCATGGGCGCTGGCCACCTTGGCGACATACTTGGTTCCGGACACACCAACAGAAATGTGCAGCCCGGTAGCTTCAAGTACCGCTGCCTTGATCTTCTTCCNCATAGCATCGGGCGCACCGAANAAATGTTCAGCGCCGGTCATATCGAGAAACGCTTCGTCCAGCGACANGGTCTCCACCTGGGGCGAGAAGCCCCCAAAAATATCCATCATCTGCTCGGAAATCTCCTGATAGCGAGCGAAGNTCGGCTCGATCATNATTGCATTAGGACAACAGGGAAAAGCCTCAACCACCGCCATCGCACTACCCACAAGATAATGATGCGCCTCGTAACTTGCCGTTAAAACAAAACCGGGTTTATTCCTGGATCCAACCAAAACCGNTTTGCCTCGNANGTCCGGATTATCGAGCTNCTCCAGGACTGCATAGAATGCNTCCATATCTGCATGCACGAAAATTCNGGGCCAACACTTCATGGGTACAATTTAGNGGATTACTNTATNGGAATANAGTACTTACANCTTACCNTTATCTAAGGGCAAAGCTGTCGTGGTCCCTATGATCTAAAATAGGNAAAATGAAGCCGACGCACTCAAAGCTACTCCGCCAACTCCCGAAGGCCCTGCTCTAAACGTCTGGCCTTATCTTCGTCCCACCACCAGGCGTCAATAAACGGTACTCGCGTAAGCATCTGGTTTGGGACCTCACCAAATTTGTCCCAATACACCAGTCGAAATCCCGGTGACGAACCAGCCGGTATAAAATAGAAGTTCCACATAATGACCCTATCCAGAGCCCGCGTTGCTGCATAAAGGTTTTCCGCGGAATCCGCAACAACAATAGAATTTATCAGACTGTCAATCACCGGGTTCCGCACGCGGATCCAGTTTTGGCCATAATCCTGACCCGCTGCCATACTGCCAAACCAATTGCGCAATTGCAGGCCTGGGGTATTACTTGGAGCCCAGCGCATGCTATTGTTGTCAAACTTCCCAGTGCGAGAGCGGTACAACCAGTTTGAAATCTCGGGTGCATAAGCAGTCGTTTCGACACCAATAGCTTCAAGGTTTTGAAAAAGAGTTAGATTCTGGCGGATGGAGTAATAGGAAGGGCCGATAAAATCCAGTTTCATCTGCTCACCTGTTTCAACATTACGCATAACACCATCCAAAACTTCCCACCCCGCTTCCTTGAACAATTCTAATGAACGGTGCAGATTTTGACGCTGCACACCCAAGCCGTTACTTAAGGGATGTCTAAACTCCTCGGTAAACACCCTGATAGGAAGCTGATCGCGCCAAGGTTCAAGTAGCTCAAGTTCTTTTTCACTGGGTGTGCCCTGATGCGCCATAGGTGAGTTTTGAAAAAAGCTGACGCCCTCGTCGTAATAGTCGTAGAACAGCACTCGATTAGTCCACGCAAAATCGTACAACAACCAAAGAGCCTCACGTATTCGAATATCATTCAAAGGTGCCTTCTCTACGTTCCAAAATGTAGGCCACCACATTCCTTCTACCCGAGAAAGAGGTCGTAACTCTCGTTTGAATAGTCCCATCTTGACCGCAGGAAAGTTATACTGAGTCGCCCATGCCTTGGACACTGCCTCTTCTTTGACATCGAACGCATAACTCTTGTGCGCTTCCCCCATAACTGTTTCATCTTTGAAGTAATCAAATTTCACGATATCAAAGTTAAACCTGCCTTTGTTGACAGGAATATCCCTACCCCAGTAGTTTTCCACACGTTCGTAGATCAGTATGCGACCGATCTCCGCATCTCTAACACGATAGGGTCCGCTGCCTAGAGGCGGTTTAATTGTAGTTTTGGAGATATCTTGCTGGGACCAATAATGCTGAGGAAGGATATTAAAACCGCCAATGGTAAACGGCAATGTCGGATTAATTTCCAAACGCTTATCACGGACGAAGCAGATTTCCTGATCGCCAAAGGTAAACACACGTTCAATATCTGAGATCGCAGTTTTAATGGCCACGGAACCGTATTCCTGGAACATCTGAAAGGTAAACAGGACGTCATCAATAGTAACGGGTTCGCCATCATGCCAGGCGGCGTCAGCCCGTAATTTGAAAGCTATCCATTTGAGGTTGGGACCAACTGCAACGCCTTCGGCTAATCGGCCATAGTGGCTGACCGGCTCGTCAATCGCCGGCGCTAGCAGAGAGTCATAAACCAAGCCCTCAATTATTTCATAACCCCTACCTAGGCGACCCTTCTCTATTATGGAGTTATAGTTGTCGAAGGTGCCCATCTCAGGTGCCCTCATCTCACCACCTTTGGGTGCATCGGGATTGGCGTACTCGAAGTATTCAAAATCTGCAGGATACTTGAGCGATAGCAAGTGTGAGATTCCGTGTGCATACTCGGGATCTGAACAGGGAGAATCCTCGGCGCTCGCGAGGCCCCAAGGCAGGGTTATCAGCACTGCAAGGATTAGTGGCATCGGACTAGACCAGTCTTATTTTCTTTTCCTGGCGCCAGTTCCATCTTGGTAATAGTGTCCAGTTACAGCTCGCTGTACTGCTATTTCATAGAACCGATTGCTGACCTGCTTTATTTCAACGCCCATTTTTTGCACCGTATTTTGGAACTGTGCTTTACATGTCGAATTAACCTCTTTGATAAGCGCACTCATTTCGCCAATGATCGGCTGTTTCACCATCGCGATATATTCTGTTCTGGCCCCACCCACCAGCCCCTGTGCCTTAGCAGCACTTAGTTCAATCGCCCACACAGTATACGTAAAGAACACGAATAGAATTACTGTCAGTACTTTTTTCATATTAGTCATCCTTAGAATAGCCCACTATTTCCGTCAAACAGACCTTCAAGTTTGTTATCTGACTGGATTCGAATTTTCATTTTCAATCTTTACGTTGAGATTGATCTCAGTCGGTTCCTTGGAAGGCGCTAAGTAAATAGTTGCCGAACAAGCCCCAACAAAGAAAAATAAAGTGATCAAAAGTAAAGTCTACATACTATTCGATGCCCTCGTAAGTAGAAACTTTATCTGACTCGGTTCCAGCTACGTCATGACACCCATCGCACTTCGTTGCCATTTCCAGCCCATCTGCAGCATAGACGAAGTTACCCAACAAATAGCCATGAACAATTAACGCTAAACAAAGTACCGATTTGGGATATAAGGGTCATATATTAACCTGGTCCCGCGCTAGACAGTATGATGATCCTTTGTCCAGATCTCATGGCTATTGCTCTCACTCACACGCACATGTTTCAAGATACATCTGCCAATGACCATGGCGATACGGCAACCCAAAATTCAGATAGGGGATTATTCTCGTGCCTCATATCGGAGCATCGTAGTATTGACCTATAAGTCGAATTATGAGATTAAGGATCCTATTGGATCAGGAGAGTCCAACCGCCGAGGAAATTTAGCTGGAGTTCCCTCCTTTTTATTCCAAGCCTAAGTTGGAGTACCTACCCATCTTTCGCAAAATCATAACGCTTGATCTGGGCGCCGGCATTAAGCACCATATCTAGGTCGCCATCGATCAAATCATGGCGCATCAAAGCGACCAGAAAGGTTAATGTTCTATGGATAACTTCGCAGGGTTAGCTCAACGAGTAGTTTCCTCTTACATCTTTCGGCGTATCATGCTGATCTTTCCGACCTTGATCGGCATCCTGCTGGTGAACTTTGTGATCATTCAGGCCGCACCCGGCGGTCCAGTAGACCAGGCTATTGCCAGAATTATGGGAGAAGGTGTCGCTGCCACAGCAACTATTGGTGGTGGCGGTGGTGCTCCAACTACCGGGGGGCCGACGGGCGAAAGCAGTTTTGAATTCGCGCGGGGGCTGGACCCAGAACTTATCGCAGAACTAGAGCAGCAGTTTGGCTTTGATAAACCCGCGCACATTCGTTTTCTAATCATGATGCGCGACTATTTTTCGTTCGAATTCGGTAATAGCTACTATCAAGACGTTCCGGTTGTCGATCTGATCATTGAACGACTGCCGGTATCTCTTTCGCTGGGCATCGCCTCTTTGCTTATAGTGTATACCGTTTCTCTGCCTTTAGGCATTCGCAAAGCGGTGGGTGATGGGACACCCTTCGACATCTGGACCAGCGTGATTATTCTTGTCGGTTACGCAATACCTTCATTCGTTCTTGCAATGCTGCTAATTATCGTATTTTGTGGTGGAGAGTTTTTTGATTGGTTCCCACTACGGGGACTGATATCTGATAATTATGCAGAGCTCTCCATCCTCGAGCAGATAAAGGACCGTATCTGGCATCTAGCAATGCCTGTGGCAGCCATGGTTGCTGGCAGCTTCGCCACCCTGACCATGCTCACTAAAAACTCCTTCCTGGAAGAAATCAACAAGCAATATGTGCTGACAGCCCAGGCAAAAGGTCTTACACCACGCCGCGTGCTGTATGGCCACGTATTTCGCAATGCGATGTTAATTGTCATTGCTGGCTTCCCGGCCGCGCTACTTGGGATGCTGTTCACGGGGGGCGTACTAATAGAAGTCATTTTCTCTTTACGAGGCATCGGCCTTCTGGGTTTTGAGGCCATCCTAACAAGAGACTACCCCATCGTCTTTGCTACGCTATTTGTATTTACTCTTCTCGGACTCGTCACTCAGCTTATCGCGGACATTACTTACATGCTGGTCGACCCAAGAATTGACTTCGAACTGAGGGAGGGTTGATGTCAGATATCTCACTCGACAGTACTGCGGGAAACACGATAGTGCCTGTAAAGCGATCGCGCATTTCACCGCTGATGCGAAGGCGACTATCTAACTTTCGTGCGAATAAACGTGGATTCTGGTCATTTTGTATATTTCTTGCTCTGTTCACCATGACGTTATTCGCAGAATTCATTGCTAACGACAAACCCCTGATCATCTCCTATCAGGACGAATTCTACTTTCCGATCTTCAAGCGATATGCAGAAACTGAGTTCGGCGGGGTTTTTCTGGTCGAGGCAGATTATCGTGAGCACGAAGTACAGGAAATGATTACTTCCAAAGGTGGCTGGATGGTCTGGCCACCCATACCCTACAGCTACAACACGATAGATTACTATTTACCGGGACCCGCGCCATACCCTCCTTCGAGTGAACACCTATTCGGTACGGACAACGTCGGTAAGGACGTCTCCGCCAACTTGATCTATGGTGCACGGCTGTCGTTTCTATTCGGCCTCGTACTGACTTTCTTTGCGTCACTCATTGGAGTATGCGCTGGCGGCGTACAAGGCTATTTTGGTGGCAAGGTTGATCTTATTGCGCAACGCTTTGTGGAGATTTGGGCTGGCCTGCCAGTGTTGTTTATCTTGATCATCCTGGCCAGCATAGTTGAGTCCAACGTATTCTGGCTTCTTGGCATTCTTGTAGCCTTTAGCTGGATGGCACTCGTAGGCGTCGTGCGCGCCGAATTTTTACGCGCAAGAAACTTTCAGTACGTGACGGCGGCTCGCGCATTGGGCGCCAAAAACATTAGAATCATGGTGCGCCACGTGTTGCCAAACGCTATGGTAGCAACCCTTACCTTCCTGCCATTCATCCTGACCGGATCGATTACGCTTTTGACCTCACTAGATTTTCTTGGCTTTGGGCTACCTTCAGACTCTCCTTCGTTGGGTCGTCTTTTGGCACAGGGAAGAACAAACATTCATGCTCCATGGCTGGGACTGACCACCTTCTTCACGCTCGCTTTTATGCTGACGTTACTGATCTTTACCGGTGAAGCTGTCCGCGATGCGTTTGATCCGCGCAAAGAAGTTGTTTAATCGACAACCGATAAAGTTCTCGATTAAAGGGAACTCCGATAGTCTAAGATGAAGTCAAGAATTCCCCCTCATAGTATAATAATCCTAGTCTTTTGGTCTTGAAACTAGCACGGTATACAAGAAAACACGCACACACAGGCAGTGAAGATCATGGTGTGGACACAACTACGATACATCTAGCATTGCACTTCAACGCAACCGATTGTACTAAGCTGTTCATGGATAAAGGTGCAGAATCTAATATCGTTGGTGAAATACATAGCGGTAACGCCCTGAAATGGACAGAATTCAGCGGAGCTTAAGATGCGGTAGAATTATTAATTGACTGGAACATGTAGATTAAACTAGGTAACTAGAAAAAATAAGGAGATCCGTTATGGGGGATTATCAGATTATCGGGCAGAGACCAATCCGACCGGATGCAACCGACAAGGTCACCGGCCAAGCCAATTACGGTGCAGACATATCGCTACCTCGCATGTTGCACGGCAGGGTACTGCGAAGTGACTGTGCACATGCAAGAATAATCAACATCGACACCAGTGGAGCCGAGAAAATAGATGGTGTCGAGTCAGTTGTTACAGGACAGGATTTTGCTCACCTTAAACCCGGCGGGGCCGGAGATATCGCCCGCGATAATCTCGCTATTGAGAAAATTTTGTTTTACGGCCATGCAGTAGCAGCCGTTGCAGCACAAACGATATCTATAGCGGAGCAAGCCTTAGATGCCATAAAGGTCGAATACGAAGAGCTGGAACCTATCATGGATCTGGATGCTGCGATGACTGACGACGTCATCCTGCACGATTACGAGCAAGACACATCATCAAATATATTTGCCCGCGACGAACGTAGCGCAGGAGACCTTTCTATGGGTTTCGATGACGCCGATGAAGTCGTCGAGCTAGAGTACAACACACCAACAGTTCATCAGGGCTACATCGAACCGCCTGCATGCCTGGCCAACTACAGTGCAACCGCACAATCTACATTATGGAGTACTACACAGGGACACTTCCCGTTGCGCGATAGTGTGGCAGCCATGATGCAGATGGAGCAATCTCAGCTACGTGTCACCCCTGCTGAATGCGGAGGTGCATTTGGCGGAAAAACGGCTCCCTATCAGGAAGCCATCGCTATGATGCTTTCTAAAAAAGCCGGTCGTCCCGTCAAAATGTGTATGAAACGGGCAGAAGTTTTTCAAGCATGTGGTCCTGGCGCTGCATCAAAGATAAAAGTCAAGGTCGGATGCAAGAAAGACGGTTCAATTCTCGCAGCCCAGGCATCCGTTGCCTTTGAGTCCGGTGCATTTCTTGGCGCCCCATTAGGTGGCGGTATGCGCTCCATGTTCAACTCCTACGATATACCGAACATTCACATCGAAGGTTGCTCTGTNTATACGAACAAACCNAAAGTNCGCGCCTACAGGGGNCCCGGTGCACCTCAGGCNACACTGGCNGCNGAAGGAGCAATNGATGAGCTTGCCGCGAGAATTNGTATGGANCCGATAGAGTTNAGGCTAAAAAANGCNGTGCNNGAGGGNACAACGACACATACNGGNACATTTCGNAAGATCGGACTGGTCGAATGNCTTAAAGCTGCCCGAGACTCCGAGCACTACAAATCACCACTAAANGAAAANCANGGCCGTGCAGTNTCAGCTGGCTTTTGGCACAACGGCGCAGGTACTTCNAGCGCGTCGATAAACATGAACTCCGATGGCACAGTTGCACTTGCTACNGGTTCCGTCGACCTTTCGGGAACNAGAATTGCACTNGCCATGATCGCTTCCGAAGAGCTTGGAATCCCTGTCGAGAAAATATCATCGGTGGTCGCCGATACCGACTCGGTTGGNTTCGGNGGCAACAGNGCAGGNAGCCGCACGATTAACGCGACGGGTCACGCAGTAGCAGAAGCAACACGTGTTGCAATCGATGAAATGAAACAGAGAGCAGCCTCAGGATGGAATGTGACTGCAGAAGACGTCGAGTGGGAAAACGGCGCGGCAGTTAACTTGAGGTCCGGCGATAAACTGACTGCCGCGGAAATATGCAAGGATGCACCAGATACAGGCGGTCCTATCTTCGGAGGCTTTACCCACAATGCAACGCCAGGGTTAGGACCCAGCTTTTCAGTACATATCTGTGATACAGAGGTTGATACTGAAACAGGTAAAGTAACGATTCTCCGGTACACCGCGATACAAGATGCCGGTACAGCAATTCATCGCGACGCAGTCGAAGGACAGATGCAGGGCGGTGCGGTGCAGGGCATCGGCTGGGCAACCAACGAAGAGTTCATCTACAACCAAAAAGGAGCGTTAGTGAATCCCGGTTTCCTGGATTATCGAATTCCACTCTTTTCAGATCTACCGCTGATCGAAACTATCGTTGTGGAAGTACCCAACGAATTACACCCCTATGGTGTTCGTGGCGTAGGTGAGGCACCCATCATTCCGCCACTNGCGGCAGTTGCCGGATCAGTGAGTAATGCGATTGGGGTCAGAGTTACTGAACTCCCCTGCTCACCCCCCAAGATACTCGCTGCCATCCAACAAAAAGCATAGCATGTGCGTTCCTATTCGTTTTTGGAGTGAATTTTGGACAGAGCAGAACGACAGGCAATAGAACACGACTGCGCGAAACTGATAAACCGGTTTTATCATCTCTTTAATCAAGACCTCGCGTTTGTGGTGGATTTGTTCACTGAGGACGGNACNCTGGCGCTCGGNAAATGGGTNTTAGGTCCNGGNCATGACGAGATGCGTGAGAGACTCCACNAAGGTAGCAAGAATATGCTTGACGGCGTNGAGGTTGTATTGAATACCGTNAGCAGCATNGTTGTTGACGTCATCGATGAAAATACCGCCAAGGCAATATCCCANGATACGTTCTGGGAATGGGGCTACTACGACGGCGATCTTCAGGGTCGACCNGCACCCATTAAAGCNCCTATCGGCATAAACACCTGGGAGGATGANCTCAGGCTTGAANATGGNGAGTGGAAGTTTCACCACCGGCATATGAAAGCNNTNTTTAACAACAAAGCNTGGNANNTGCAACGNNTCCGACNCTAATCGAACNNNTTTTGGTACAAAAANNTCGCTAGCNGAGCTTGTGTAACCTGACNGGAAGGGTTTTGTAACCTCTTACAAANCTACTACGAATCCTTTCCGGTTTACCCATAACCTCCACNTGNTTGAATCGTTGCTGTATNTCTTCCCAAAGAATACGTAACTGCATCTCNGCNANNCGATTTCCCATACAGCGGTGGATACCAAATCCAAACGCCAGATGATTGCGCGCATTCTTTCTATCAATGATAAGACTATTTGCATTCTCAAAGACCGACTGATCCCGGTTCCCAGAGGCGTACCACAGCAGCACTCGATCTCCTTCACGGATCTTCTTACCACGTATTTCAGTATCCTTTGTTGCCGTTCTTCGCATATAGGAAAGCGGCGTCTGCCAGCGGATAATTTCCGCTACCATATTAGGTATCAGCTTTGGATTATTACGCAGTTTTTGGTACTCATCCGGGTGTTTATTAAGGGCAACAACACCACCAGAAATAGAATTTCTCGTCGTATCGTTTCCGCCAACAATGAGCAAAATGAGATTCCCCAGGAACTCCATAGGATCCATGTCCTGCGTTGCATCACCGTGAGCCAGCATGGAAATCAGATCAAATCCGCCGGGTTTGTTTTTCCTCTCTGCCCACAAAGCAGTGAAATATTGCAGACACTCCAGCAATTCAGCCTGTTTCTGTTCATCACTGATCATCGCTCCATTGTCTTCATTAGAGGTCGCGACATCCGACCAGCGCGTTAACTTGCGACGTTCTTCAAAAGGAAAGTCGAACAGTGTGGCCAGCATCTGAGTAGTGAGTTCGATAGATACTTTATCGACCCAGTTGAATTCCTCGCCTATAGGCAGCGAGTCAAGGATATTGCAAACGCGTTCCCGAATTGTGTCCTGGAGATTAGCCAGATTGGAAGGTGCGACCGCAGGACTAACCACCTTGCGCTGCTCATCATGCTTTGGTGGATCCATCGCGATAAACATATCCAGCGGAAAATCCTCCTGCTGATCCAGAGCGGTTATGCTCCCGTCAGACGAAAATGTCTTATAATCGACATCCACCGCCTTGATATCTTCATAGCGAGTAAGGGACCAATAGCCGAAACCATCATCCTCCCACCAATGCACAGGTGCCTCTCTGCGAAGGCGTTCTAGGAAGGGCTCCACCTCATTTCGTTCCCAAATGCCTGGCGCGATAAGACAGATTTCTTCCAACGGTATATCGTATGGATCTGGTGTTTGTTCACTCATGACTCATACCTCGATTATTATGGGCACAGCCCGCCCCAGCAATACTCAACCATTATAGGTACGACCATACCCCAGCGATGGATTCTAATCCGGGCAATCTAATTAGAAATTTTTGGAATGAAAGCAGAAAATGCAGCTATTTTCTATCAAGCACCAATATAGTCACCAAGTAGAAAAGTATATCTAGTTTGGACTTACCAAGCAGCTCAGATAGGAAATCACCCATCAGCGAACCAATATAGTAAATATTCTTTGGAAAAATAAGCGACGACTGCACCCTGAAGAATACGTTTCCACGGAGGATTCACTGTTCGTCAAAATAAACTTGCAGTTAATGCATGCATTCAAAGATAGACGCTATGCAGATCCAACAATTCCTAAGTGTATGAACTCTTTACTCGCAAATCGGCTTCATCGCCTAGTACCTGCAAGACGCTCTTCTAGTAAAATGTCGGAAGTATGCAATATCTAGCCTGGTTCAGTTTCTCAAGGTTAAACTCTATCTCTCGTCTCTACTTTATGAGAGATCCTTTAGCACCTGTTCCGGGTGATCCCCAGCTTTAACTTTTGCGTAAGCCTTCAGAATATTTCCATCCGGTCCGATGATGTAGCTTATTCGATTCGCCTTCCCTGCATCAGTATTTTCCGCTGCATCATAGGCAACAGATACTGCAAGGTCCTCATCACACAAAAGGTCGAATGGAAAGCTGTACTTCTTATGAAACTTTTTGTTTTTTGGTGGCGCATCATTGCTAATACCAAGAACGACTGTATTCTTATCGCTGAGCTGCTGGATTCGATCACGGAACCCTTTACCTTCACGAGTTCAGCCAGGTGTGCTGGCGCGAGGATAAAACCAGAAAACAACATTCTTGCCGCTAAAGTCAGACAGCGAAACCTTCGCACCATCCTGATTTGGCAAACTAAACGGTGGGGCTGCTTCGCCTTCATTAAGCATGACTCTGCTCCATAAGTATCGGTTAAATGCATGCTAGGCGATCTTAGCTGTCGACGCAACATTGGCCATTAACGCCGTCGGTTCTCCTATGGCATGATGGGCACTCTGAAATTCAGGAGGCCACAAAGACCTATGGATTACGAAAATCTCTTAGTTGAACAAATGGAACACGTTGCGCTCGTCACTTTCAATCGACCTGAAAAAGCCAACGCGCTGAACTACGCCCACTTGGCAGAAATCGAACATCTCGCACTGTCTTTTCGGGACGAGGCAGACATACGCGTCGTTATCTTTACCGGTACAGGAAAGCATTTCAGCTCAGGCGCGGACTTAACGGATCCTAGCACCGAGTATCAAGGGCCATTGGTATTGCGTAGACGCAAGAACCGCATGGGTGAACGAGCAATCAACGCGCTGCTCGCAATTGATCAGATAACCATCGCCGCTTGGAATGGTGGTGCACTGGGTGGTGGTGCCTGCATAACTACAGCGTGTGATTTTCGTATAGGCGCAGAAGACTGTTTCATGCAATATCCTGAAATCGACATTGGAATGAATCTGCAATGGAAAAGTCTGCCGCTTATCACTCACTTAGTAGGCTCAGCCCGGGCCAAACGTCTGGTGGCCGGAGGCGAGCGTATTCAAGCACAAACGCTGTTCGAGTGGGGTGTGTTGGACGAAATAGTGCCACTAGATGATCTATTTCCCACGGCAAAGCGATTAGCCGACTTCTATGCCAATAAGTCGCCAGTTGCCGTACAAATGATCAAAAAAAGCATCAACACCATAACTGGAGCATTGGATCAAAGCATCATGCATATGGATTTCGACCAACACATGGTGGCCAGCGCCTCTAAAGATAGCAAAGAAGCAGTTCGATCCTATCTTGACAAGACCAAACCTACTTTCACCGGCGACTAGCACAATTTCCGGATCGAAAAGGGTATGATTGCGCGACCCAAAAATCGGAGAAGTATAAAGATGTCAGATAATAAGGACCGCAGTGGTGCGGAGAGCCTGGTGCAAGCGTTTGTAGATTCAGAAGCAGACGTGTGCTTTGCCAATCCGGGTACTTCAGAAATGCACTTTGTCGCCGCTCTCGATAATAATCCAGAGATGCGCTGTGTCCTTGGACTTTTTGAAGGGGTGGTCACCGGCGCAGCAGATGGATATGGAAGGATGGCCCGCAAACCATCAGTCACTCTGACTCACCTTGGCCCCGGACTGGGTAACGGGCTCGCTAACCTGCACAATGCAAAGAAAGCACGAACCCCTATAGTCAACGTTGTGGGTGAACATGCTACGTACCACCGAAAGTATGATGCGCCATTAACATCTGACGTTGCTGGTTTCGCAGCCCCAGTTTCGGGCTGGGTAAAAGTGAGCGAATCAGCCAATACGGTTGCCACAGACGGTGCCGAAGCCGTTCAGGCTTCTATGGCACCTCCTGGTCAGGTTGCTACATTGATACTTCCTGCTGACACGGCATGGAACCGGACGACCGCAGCACCAAAACCATTGCCAAGGATCGAGCCCAAAGCCTATAGCGTCGATAACGTCAACGACGTCGCCAGGGCGCTTAAGACCGATGAACCCAGCGTCATCCTGATGAACGGAGAACTTACTGCATCCCGCTCCGCGATGGCCGACCAAATCAGTCAGGCAACTGGCGCTCGTATTCTTATGGACACTTTTGTCCCAAGAGTGCATCGCGGTGCTGGAAGAGCCGAGGTTGCCCGCCTGCCATACTTTGGCGAGATGGCAGCGGAAGTGCTGGAAGGAACCAAACATCTCATCCTTTTGAGTTCTCAACCACCGGTTACATTCTTTGCCTATCCGGACAAACCTAACTATCTAACCCCTGAAGGTTGCGAACTGCACACTCTGGTGGAAAGAGACGAAGACATCGACGGCGCGCTTGAAGCATTGTTAGATGCAGTGGGTGGCGGCGATACATCACCTAGACTTGTTCACTTGGAAATACCGGATTTACCATCTGGGGAGCTTAACCAGCGGTCCGCCGGAACCACCCTGGCACATTTATTCCCAGAGAATGCAATCATCGTCGATGAAGGCGGCATGAACGGCGGTGGCAGTGTCGCAGCCACCCGCACCGGAAAACCTCACGATCATCTGATACTTACTGGTGGCGCTATCGGATTCGGACTTCCTTGCGCAACAGGTGCAGCAGTTGCCTGCCCCGATCGAAGAGTAGTAAGCCTGCAGGCTGACGGCAGTGCTATGTATACCAATCAGGCACTCTGGACGCAGGCCCGAGAACAATTGAACGTTACGACGATTATCTTTGCCAATCAGAAGTACGGAATCCTGCAAGTAGAATTCGGTCGTGTTGGTGCACACAACCCTGGGCCAAAGGCGATGAGTATGCTTGATCTTACAAATCCAGAAATTACCTGGACGGATCTCGCCAAAGGCATGGGCGTCCCCGCCTCACGAGTAACAACCGTGGATGAATATGCAAAAGCTCTGAAAGCTTCTTTTGCCACAGATGGACCCGCTTTGATTGAAGTAATGGTGCCATAAGACTGGGCAATACGAGATGTCTTCCACAACGGATAACATGATCTGGCTACCGGAAGGTGAATTTCGCATGGGTGCCAATAACTTTTATCCCGAAGAAACACCCGTAAACACTACCGCTGTCGGTGGATTCTGGATAGATGCCAAGCCCGTCACAGAAAGTGAATTCGCGCAGTTCATTGAAGATACCGGCTACATCACAGTCGCTGAAAGAGAACTCATTGCCGAGGACTATCCTGGCGTTCAGGTGAGTGAGTTTTCACCAGGTGCCCTCGTATTTACCCCAACCGACGGACCCGTCGATCTCTCAAACCCCGGGAATTGGTGGCAGTTTGTTGTGGGTGCCAACTGGCGCAATCCGATTGGCTTGGATGAAGAAGTACCCGGTGACCATCCGGTCGTGCAAGTCGCGTTTGAGGATGTACAGGCCTATGCAGACTGGTCCGGTAAAGAGCTCCCAACTGAGGCGGAGTGGGAGTACGCAGCAAAGGGTGGTCGGGAAGGTACGATATTCCCCTGGGGCAACGAGCTGTATCCAGACGGAAATATAATGACAAATACCTGGGAAGGTGAGTTTCCCTTTAGCAATTCGGAACGAGATGGATACACGCGGACCTCTCCAGTTGGCAGCTATCCACAAAATGATTACGGCCTGTTCGACATGATTGGTAACGTTTGGGAGTGGACTCAAGATTGGTGGACCTCGTCTCACCCGGATGATGAATCACAATCTCCCTGTTGTGCCCCCGATAATGTGCGCACCAACCCTCAAGGGGGTCCTAAGGAGGCCAGCCTGGACCCGCAAATGCCGGAAATTACCATTCCACGAAAAGTGCTCAAGGGTGGTTCACACCTGTGCGCAGCCAACTACTGCCTGCGCTATCGCCCCGCAGCACGCATTCCGCAGATGATAGATACCTCAGCATCGCACATTGGATTTCGTTGCGTGGTCAGATCTTAGGCCTGAACTACAGCACGACTCTCGGTCAATGCGTTGACTTCTTCGGCTGAGAAATTCGATTGCTCAAGAATTTCTATTGACTGAGCACCAGGTGCAACGGCACTTTTAGGTAACTCTGGCGAGGTTCGGCTGAATTTAGGCGCTGGTGCTGCCTGATGAATACCATCCTGTTCAACAAATGACTCGCGTGCCACATTGTGCGGGTGTTCCCGTGCTTCTGCGAAGCTGAGTACCGGGGCATAACAAATATCCGTACCCATCATGATCTCATCCCATTCGTCACGTGTTCGGGTTCTGAATATCTCTGTTAGCTTTTCCCTTAGACCCTGCCAATCATCCCGAGACATCTGTGTAGGTAATTCGCCGGAATCTCCGAGTCCAGACTTTTCTAACAGCAGCTCATAGAACTGAGGTTCTATAGAACCAACCGAGATAAATTTCCCATCACTGGTCTCGTAGGTGTTGTAGAAGTGAGCGCCACCATCGAGCATATTGGTACCGCGGTTTTCCGACCAGGCTCCTGTATTCATCATGCCGAATATTATGTTCATCAAAAGCGCTGAACCTTCAGTCATAGCTGCATCGATGACCTGACCCTTGTCGCTCTGACTTCTTTCGTAGAGTGCTGCGACAATTCCAAACGCCAATAGCAGGCCTCCACCACCAAAGTCGCCAACCAGATTTAGTGGCGGAACCGGTCGTTCGTTGGCGTTACCTATAGCGTGTAACGCACCGGACAAAGATATGTAGTTGATGTCATGCCCCGCCACAGAAGCCATTTCTCCCGTCTGCCCCCAGCCCGTCATTCGACCGTAGATCAACCTTTCGTTTCTCGAGGAGCAAACATCAGGACCAAGCCCCAGACGTTCCATAACGCCCGGCCTGAACCCTTCAATCAACACGTCAGCACCGTCAATCAGCTTGAGGACCGTTTCCACACCGTCAGGGTTTTTCAGATCGACTGCGATACTGCGACGGCCGCGAGCAAGAACGTCCGATACCTGGGCAGGGTTGCCCGCTGCGTTAGCGCGGTCAACCCTAATAATGTCTGCGCCCATATCCGCGAGCATCATCCCGCAGTGAGGTCCTGGACCAATCCCCTGAATCTCAATTACTTTTACACCATCTAGCGGTCCCATACTTTCCTC
>PASO01000020.1 GCA_002712135.1 Gammaproteobacteria bacterium | reverse complement strand
AGTCCAACGGTTATTTTTGTCTGCACTGTAGTATGAACGATAGTTCTGGGAGCAGTGGTGAGTTTCAGGTTACCGGAATTGCTGAACAGGTGGCGGACCCAGATCTTCGAAAAGTAGCTGAAGGAGCCTCCAGCTATCGTCCTTCGGCAAGATCACTATTGTTTGAGCTACGTATAGTCGAAGTGCTTTCAACCTCCTATCGTGGTGGAAGGCCTGATCGTGTCCGATGGACTGCGCCGTCCTAATGTTTAGCGTTGAGCCGATGAGAGTGATGTTCGACTAAGTGTTGCTCGAGTAGTGCAATAGATTGTGATCTTAGAACTATTAGTATCTGACTCATAGCCGTGAAGTCTATTCCATGATGTTCTGCGAGCTGGTGAATCTTTAGACGTCCAATCACAGATGGTACCCACCTCCCAGGTTCCATATATATCTCATTGACATACTGCAGGATGCGAGCCTCGGGCAGCGCAGTGTTCTCTCCCATGAACTCTATTGCGCGTCGCTCAGTCCAGCCTAGTGCGTGAATGCCTGTGTCGATGATCATTAGAGATGTATTGTCGACTAAGTACATCAGAGCATTTAGGTTTTCCGTTATCGGGTCGATGGAAAGGTAGCTCGAAAAAGCAATTTGTGCATTGTTGCTCCCGCCTTTCTTAGTGGCTAGATGCAATCCGGGTATGCTATGGAAGCGCACCTGGCCCATAAGTTCGTATCTGGGCAGGTTTTTCATATTAGTGAGATTTATGTGTAGTGTTTCGCCGAAATAATCGAACGTCGTTGCATAATCTGCTCTATAGGGGTCTACGGCTTTGACGGTAAGAGAATGCAAAGGAATCTCAAAATGTTTCGCCGAATGTTTGATTATTTCGTGTACCTTATTCAGGTATTGGTGTCTGCCAGTATCGCTGTTTGCAAAGTAGTTACCTGGATCGTCGCGATTGTCACGAAAAACGTTCCGAGCAGGTTTGCCGGACAAAACCTCGATGCGCCGGTAAAGTTTTGTCAGTTCTTTCAGACCAAGCTTGTGAATGTCTTTGGCGAGCAGGTCGCTTGACTGTCGGAGCTTGATCTCGTAGTACGCGTTCCCGTCTGAAAGCTGCAGGACTGATTTACGCTGAGGCTTGTTATCTTTGAGTTTTTCCAGAAGTACCCCTATCTTAGGTGTTACAACGGATGTGTACAGTGATTTGTAGGCTTCGTTGAGGGTGTTGGTCTCATGTGTGGAAAGCCCAAGCGACCTTACGCGATATTGATAATCAGCAATTACTTCTGCGCCATTTGATAGTTTTTCCAGTGCGTCAATTGCTGCAATTATTGCCACGGGATCACCCTTCATCATGCGAGATACTATTTGCTGCGTGAGTAACCCTGAGAACTTCTTCGTATTTTCTTCGATCTGAGTTAGGTCGTCTTTTGAATTCGGCATAGGAATTACAAACTGATGGCTAAATGCAGTTAACAAAGCGGAACGTGTATTTAGACGCTCAAGAATAGATTGGTGTTTCTTTAGAGAGATTTCGTAGTTTAGGGTTTGCCTTAGCTCATTGAGTAGGAGTCTGGCTTCCGGTTGTAGTAGTTTCGGATTAATGCTGCGTTCGATACGAGAGAGATTAGAGCGAGCGATATCGTATCTAACTTGGGTATTTGGAGCTCGAAGTAGTTCCCGGTGTGCTTCCTCCACTAGTATTCGTGCAAGTGCGTTCTCAAATTCCTGGACTAGGGGCGCTGAGAGTGTCAGTGCGGTTGGCGTACAAGCCAGACATAGGAACAATAATAAATATGCAGACTTAGAGATTTCCTCTAATCCTCAGGTAGATACTATTTAATCGCTCCGCAACGTCTAGAATCTTTTTNGTTTCCTGATTCGCTTGGGTGCGAATTACATCATTTGAAACAGATCGGCAATTGATCAGTACGTTGACTAGTGCGCACTGTATCGCACAAGCGAGAAAGTTTGCCCCTATGGCAACATCAGTAATTAGGTTTTTATTACCATTCTCAGCGAGATAATCACCGACATCTATTAGTTTGCCGGCTTCGCGCATGATGTTTATAGAAACAGTAATGGCGCCCTCGACAGCTTGTTGGTAATTGTCATTGTTAGGTTCCTTATACCACTTCATAACATTTTCAAATGCATCAGCATCTTCTTGAGCCAAACGTAACAAGGTCTTTTGGGCAGAGGCACATTCTTGCTTTATGACCGCTAAAGGTTCGCTCTCAGGTCGGGTGAACTCGCAGACCATGGATAATAGTGAGACACCCTGAGCCGCGGTCAGTGCGGCCGCGGTCCCTCCGCCTGGCGTGGATGTCCTGGCCGCAAGTGTGGACAGATAGTTTGCAATTGAAAGATCGACCAGCGGAGTAGGCATGTAATCACTCGTGGAAGTTATGATAGAGACGCAGAGTATTTCGCATACACATTGCCACGGTCATTGGACCGATTCTAGGAATAAACACGTCTGTACGGGTTGATACGTCGTCTGCAAAATTGCTCACGCTGGAGAAATTTACGCAAATTGTACCGTCGCGAATTTCNTTAGCCTCAACCAAGGGGAATTCTGTGCTGGGAACACCGGTAATTACAATGTCGGATTCTGCAAGAGCTTCACTGCGAGTGACGATTGTTTCCTTGGGCTCTGCGTTGGTAAAAAGGAGCGGACCGTTGATATCGAATGAATAAACCTTCGCGCCATNGTTNGACATCATCATTGCCAGTGGTCTGCCAATAACCTCGCTGCGATTAAATATCGTTACGNTTTGGTTTTCCAAAGGTCTNGAATCTTTACCAACATATCGNTTGATCTCAGTGAGTAGCTTTACTATTGCAAGCGGAGTGCATGGTAGCAGTGCTTTTTTTGTTGTGTTTTTATCGGCTAGCCGATCATTGGAGTAGAGTTTTTGGGTCCAGTAAAGACTCCCGGCTTCAATATCCTTTCTATAGTTAACCTGATTTCTTAAGTAATCGTCCTGTTGATTATGGAATACAGGGAAGTAAATGAAGATGCCGTGAGTATCCGCGTTGTCATTAGCACTGTAGATTGCCTGCTCGAGTTCTAGGCGTTCCACGTGACGAAGGACATAAGAAATGCCAACATTGTCAAATTTCTTCTGGGTGGCCCTGGCATAAGCTATTGACGGTTTGTCGTCGGTCGCAATCAATCCAAGAACTCTGATGCTTAGATTCTGAGCAGAGATTTTCTCTCTGATTGCATCGATATACTTCTGTGCAACGGCTGCTGGATCGANGATCAGGTTANCCATATCTTGNGCGGTCTTCATGCGGGAGGCTTGTTCTTNGNGCGCGTGATACTTCCCAGATAACCCCTGTGATGTCGCTGGCCNTAATCTTCTGGAGTGAANCCATTCAGTTCCATCAAGGTAAGGGCAAGTGCATCACTTATCGCGAGCATGACGGCAATTGTTGCGCTTGGAGTAACTTTTATAGGACATGGTTCTTCAATATCTGGGCCCATATCGAGAATAATCTCACTGAGGTCTCGGAGTGGTGAATCGGTATGCGAGGTGACACCTATCACGCTGTAAATACCAAGATCACGCGCAATCTGCAGCATTTCGATCACTTCACTGGATTTTCCACTTGTTGAAAAGGCGACAATGAGATCACCCTTGTCGATCATACCCATATCACCGTGACCCGCTTCGGCGGGATGCACAAAGAAGGCAGGCGTGCCTGTTGACGATAGTGTCGAGGCAAACTTGTGGGCAATATGACCAGCTTTGCCAATGCCAGTGGTTACCACACGACCCTGACATCTNAANAGCACATTCACNGCATCTTCAAACGCATCGGTAATATTGATCGCTTTCATTGCGTCAGCTTCCTTAGCAATGATGGTCGCCATATTCTTTTTTATGTTCAATATTGTAAGCCCAAAAACTGCAAGTTAGACATTATACTAGACAATCCTGATTCGGATATGGCTATACCTTATTGGTCAATAGACGCGTCACAGCTTCGAGAATCTCGGGATGGTTTTGAAATAGTTGGTCTTTATCACTCGTTGGGTGCCATGCATGTCGAAGCACGTAAGCTTCGTCATTGACTGGGAGGGGTTNGGTCTCAGCCCTAGTTGCAAGGAACCACGTAGTATGGCAATCGTAGTCCTTGGTATTCCAATGGAACAGGTACCGGGTTTCTAGCTTGGAGTTTTCAATCAAGTCCACTTGATAGCCGGTTTCCTCTAGAGTTTCTCTCACGGCCGCAGTTTCCGAGGACTCCCCTTGCTCAATTCCCCCGCCCGGAACCGACCAGAATCTAACTTTAGTCGTTGGGTCTTCAAGCTCGATCAAGAGCATTTTTGAGTCTTGAATAGTAAGTGCGGAACTACGGTGTCTGGTAATCATGTTGAGAANGCAAAAAAAAGGGCGAAATATTCGCCCTTTTTTGTACCNAGGTAACTTTAGAANATNGCCGCAGGTAAAGACTGAATNGAGCCATCGCTATAGTAAACGATACCCTGATCGTCCATTGTCGCGGTTTCTTCTCCGGCAACGGTAAAGTTNCCGCTCACCAGTTCACCGTTTTCTGAAAGGTCGAGTATGAGTGTTAGCGTCGTAGTCATATCGGTTAGTGTATCGGTATCGATNTCACCCTCACGAGAGACCGTCCCCCANATAGTATTATCACCTGCTGTTACNGCAAACGATTGATTGTTTTCGTAGATTTTACCATTCATCGAGATTACGAGGTCAGCAAAGCTAAATGTTGCAGTGTAGTCGGCCTCAACATCTTTAGTGCCGATGTTTTGTTCGGTGGTGCCGGTGATATTACTGAGGTCAGCATTGACTTCAAATGTGCCTTCAGCTGCCTCGGTAGTGATCGAGCCGTCAAAGGTTGCTGCGTTTAAACCAAGGTCATCATTCTCTTCAACAAACGACATACTAATGTCACCATGGAATGTTTGCAGCAGCGCACCTGCCTGCGAGGTTGNCATNCGAATGNCGATTCCTGTTAGTGATGCTGAAGTACCNTTTTCGAAGTGTGAACCGGTGGGTATGGTTATTGNTACTTCGATATCGCCTTCGGCAGCAGTAGAAATCACATCGTCCAGGCTATCAGTTAGCCCATCTTCGCTNCGCGAAAGAGTCCCAGTTACATCACCAGACATGGCAATACTTNCACCAGCTGTTAGGCTAGATGCTGTATCGATTGCATCAAGTATTTGTGAGAAAGCTTTAGTCGCCACGCCAGAGCTAAGCTGGCCTACGGCATCGAGTTCGTCCGCAAATACTTCTGTTACACCTTTCTGTGTTCCGCCAAAGTTTTCTGCGCCTGTGGTAACAAGCGCTGCGTCTATTACCGAGCTAAGCGTAGCGACAAACTCTTTGGTTTGATCAAGGGGCTCGCCACTTCCTGGAACAGCTGGTGCAGAGATTGTTATCGGGTTGTCACCAGACAAGGCAAATAACTCTGAGCTACCAGCTGCATTGAATTCAATATTAGTGAGAATATCAGGCACGTCTATTCCAGCAGCAGTGTACTGGGCTTCGAGACCTGATACACCTGTGCTAATTGAGCTGGCCATTTTCGCTAACACGGCACCTGTGGTCTGTAGATTACCACTAGCGTTAATTGACAGGCTCTCAAAGTTCCTGCTTAGAACCTGCAACAGATTGCTGTCGGGGTCCGCCGCGTCTACTTGGCCGATAAAGGATGAACCGAACAGGGCTAATGCGAGAGACTGGTCGTTCAGTTCGACGCTTGCTATTGAGGAGAGATCGGGAAGCGTTACAGTTCGAAGGTCAACCCCGGAGAGATTTGTACCAGTGACTATTTGCACCAGTCCAAGGACTCTTCCAACGGCATCTGCGAACATTTGATCAGTGAGTGGGCCACCAGCCAAATCAGCTTCGCTTTCGGCTAGGCCAACTGCCATGTCGGTAGCGATATTGATGTTAGCGTCAACTGCTTCTTCGTTGCCACTTGCTAAGACGGGACTCCAACCTGAAAGAATCAAGTCCGCCGGCATCGGAAAAGTTTCGCCGACTGCAACATAGACACCCTCGCTAACGGGACAACCCAAACCATTCATATTGTAGTCGCAGACAATGTCTCCACCTTCCGCATTCACGATAATGGGTGTGTCGATACCGGCTTCGATTTCAACTACAGTGAATCTCGCACTATAGGAGCCAGTTCCATCCGTTGTTACTGCCGCCCGATTTAAAGCAACGTCGTTACGTGTCGCATCGAGGACAGTAATAGATGCACCTACGACCGGTCCTTTGATTACCTGGCCCTCGACGCCACTAACAGGTGGGTCCTGGGGAGGGGTAACATCGCCGGTCGATGAGCCGTCATCGCCACCGCAACTTACCAGTAGTACAATGCTGCCCACCAGTGCCGTATTTTGAAGGAAAGACTTCATAGAATATTGCTCCGTAACCGTTTTATTTATTTTTCTTCGACAGCAATTTAGCGCTGACTGATGCTATTTAGCACCCACTCGAGCGTTTGCCTGAATCTAACTGACAAATCGTACCGTAATCCAGCTTCCGCGAGAAGCTCTTTTTCGAAGATAAAACCCTTGTTTTCTATATCTTTAGGTGTGATTTCNCTGAAATTATCAATTAAATCGAGAGCTTAGTAAACCTACTTGGCAATCCCAATGTAACCTAAATCCGGTGAACGATTCATCAGAACAGGGCNAAAGGTGGTATCTAGGTGAAGGGGNCTGAAAGGATTAACGTGCGAAAAGTCAAGATTAATGGTGAGAAACCTTATTAAAAATAAGTACTTATGTATTATTGCTGGCAAGAGCAGCCAGCCACTACTCTACCATTTGGGCAAGCCTGTCCTTTTCGTCACCGCATATTCCACTTGGATCGAAGCGCCATCTTTGGTGTATTCGCAGCATTTTTGTGAGTTCCCTCTGCCCAATTTGTCGCGGATAGTCGCTGATTACCTTGCCTATTTCTTGGCGCAAACCTCTTTCCTGAAGATACTCTTCGACTGTAAGAAATGTTGCAGTGCATAGGTGTCATGACCTTCCTGCTCTAACCAAAGGCCTAGTTTAGTATCCATAGGGACTCGCTTGTTGTTCACGGAGCCTCTGTCCAAGTGTGGATGTATAGTTGCCGAATCACAAACATCTCTATTATGCTGTTGCACTCCTGTACGCCTAAGCCCCCTGCGGTCACGCCAATTGCCTTAGACGGGAGGCTTATTTACAAGGTGGCACGCAAGCTGTTGTGAAGGGTCATTGCGGGCATTCACCAGCAGCAACCTTCTTATGAAGTAATCACGCATGATGTCTGTTTACAGGCAAACGAAAGCTGATTATAGAGACCCATGTGTCATAATTCCGCGAATATCAGAGAAAATTTATGGCTGAATCATTTCCGGCAGAGCTGACTCGAGTTAGACGCTTGTCTGAGAGCACTATGGATTTCCGTTTTAGAAGAACAGATGGAATGCCCGTGGTGTTTAATCCTGGTGAGTTCTTCAGATTTTCCTTTGAAGACAGCACAGGGAATTTTGAGCGCCCTTATAGCCTTTGCAATTTTACCAATGCCTCGGAAGACGAAATGGATCTAGTCATTTCTACTGTTGACGGTGGAAGAGCCAGCGAATATCTTTTTCATTGCGATCTTGGCATTGAAACAACAGTGACTGGTCCCCACGGCAGGATGGTGTTGCCAAAGCAACTGCCACAGCGTCTATTTATGTTTGCAACCAGTGTGGGAATCGCACCTTTTTTACCCATGCTTGGGGAACTTAAAGCAGCCAGTGCCATAGTGAATCTTTTTTTTGGTGTTCGTGACCGCAGCGAATTCCTTTACGCGGATCACTTATTGTCCCTGTCGCGCGAATGGTCTAATTTTTCTTTTATGGTGTGCTACAGCCGTGAGGTGTCAAATCTGAATGTGTATGAAAGGTTGGGGTACGTGACGAATTTTGTTGACTTGTATGAGCCTAATCCCGAGACCGATTATTTTTTCCTCTGCGGCAATCCCCAGATGGTTGACGATTGTTATGGCCAACTCAAATCGCTGAACTTTCGTGCTAAGCAGGTGAAAAGGGAAAAATATGTCTTTGCGAAGAAGACAAAAGCAGTTGGCAAGTCGGCGCTGACAGATGAGCAGAAGAAATTGATCGCGGAAAAGCTAAAAAAATACTCTCGTTAGTCCAATAACCGACAAGCCCAGTGCCAGGGCTCGTAAGAAATACCAAACTCGTTGTCGCGTGGAAAACTTAAGCCGAATTCGTAGCGTGAAGCATTAGCTTCGAGCCATGTAAATGCAGGAGTCTCTTCGAATGCCTCAGACAAGGGCTCGCAGTCGGGAGTATTGATATCCAATGCCCTACCGGTGTGGTGTTCGCTGAATCCTGGGATAGCATTTACCGACAGGATGTCAGAAAGTTTCTGACCCCTCTCTAGTTTTGCTGCGATGAGCTCACACTGATAATCGATAGATCTGAATGCCGAGACCAGCAACAGCGTGATCCCTTCGTCTTGCGCCGCCTTTTTCAGGTTTTGCCAACTGGTAAGGGTTGCTGGCGTCATTAGCTGAGTTCGCCCGAACATATCGTCCTCTGCTTGCACTAGGTTTCCACTCTGCTCGTATGCGGGTAGCTTGCAAGCGTGGATGTCTTTTTCGGTGATCCTAAGCTCAGCAAGTTTTGCGATTAGATTTGTGTTCACAGAGTAAGTGCCTGCCATGTGAGGGTTCCGACAAGGTCTAGAATGAATAACAGGTGGTATTGGCGATTTGTCTGGTGCTCATGGCACCTAACTGGGCACGAAACTTGGCTTGTTGGATGTTAAACGGCTCGGATGACGTGAAGGGTATTCCATTCGACATGCTCAAATTCCAGTTGCGGGACCACTCGATATAGTTTTCTGCTTCAGTTTTGGTTTCTACATAACTCACATTAAGTTCCTTGAATTTGTCATTAGCTCCTTAAAACCCAAAACCAGGTGCCTAGTGAGCTAGATTACCGCAGACTCCTCGTCTTTTTCTGNGCCACGTCCTTCGGCAAGCATTTTGCCTAGGCGAAATTGAGCAGGAGCGTGTCTGAGCTTGGTAGCCTTGCCATACTACTAGTAAGCAGTTTCAAGGTCCTGCTTCACGCGTTCGCCGTACTTGTGCATTGGCGCGAGTACAGGTTGGGCTTGTGCGTTACTCTCCTCAGCCAAAGGAAGCAGTAATTCAATTGCAGAAAAGAAATCATCNCATCGATGTTGGTCAGCAGTGGCGAAAAAGAAAAAGGCTGCCAAACTCTGAGTAGGAGCTAGGATTAATACCAACAACAGACAGTATTTATACAAGTCCCCTCTCCAGAAGGTTGCAGCGAATTGAATCGAGGNTATACATTTTCGGCAATTTATCGGCNCTACAACGACTATTTCTCGTATACTTGCTNAGATTTTCNGTCAAAAATTGAACATTNAGGGTCTAAAAAGNCACTATAAAGGCAAATCGGCAGCATTTGCCAGAGGAATTGTGTGAAATCAATTCACGAGATCAGATCAAAACGAGGTGCCGAAGACGCCGAGGACCTTAAACTGCTCAAACGGGTAGCGGTAAAGGATAAGGTTGCGTTTGAAAACCTGTATCTGCGCTTTTATCCACAACTGTCTCGGTATCTNAGTCGGTTGGTTAGACGACCCGAGATGGTGGAAGAGTTAGTGAACGATACGTTGTTCGTTGTCTGGGAAAAAGCCGATCAGTTCCAGGGTAGATCCAAGGTATCGACTTGGGTTATCGGTATTGCATACCTAAAGGGTATCAAGGCGCTCGATAANCTGCGCAGGATACCTGATCAGCATGCGGATGAGCTGGATGACAACATCGAGGAAACGAATGACTTGATTAGCAAATTGGGTTTAGAGGAGTGGCTTACCAGCGGTTTGGATCTGNTATCTGCTGATCAAAGGTCGGTAGTGGAATTAACCTATTTCTTTGGCTACTCATATCAAGAAATTGCGGAGACTATGGGATGCCCAGTTAACACGGTTAAGACAAGAATGTTTCATGCAAGAAGGCGGTTGGCAAATTTATTACCTCAGTTGCAGGAACAGGGGAAAGACTCTCAGGCCATACTAGATAGTGAGAGTGGGTCCTTGAAGGAACAACCTTCGAATCATGTGAAGATTAATAGCGATAGCACTAGAGGGATACAGTAGGGCTTTAGTATGAGGAATAAACACGAACATATTATTGAGTTGTTGCCATGGTTTATTAACGAGAGTCTGGGGAGTAAAGAGGAGGCGATGGTCCTATCACATCTGTCTGGTTGTCAGGTTTGTCAGGCTGAGAGGGACCGCTTGCAGGATTTTCAGTCTCTGGTTCAGGATTATGACGAACCTGTGTCTGACTATCATTTTCCGTTTAAGCAATTGATGGCACGGGTTGAGGCTGCGGAAAAGAATCGAGAGAGCACTAGAGATTTAGCACACACCAAGAAACAACGTTGGTTACCAGCGCTGGGTTTGGCTGCCAGTTTTTCCCTTGTGGCGATTTTTGCGTCCTTTTTCACCCAGAGTATTTCGTCTGGCAATTCCGATCACTACACGACGCATACTATGGTGTCATTGATTAGTGGTGAGCCGGCTCGATTGGCGCTGACGTTTACACAACCGATTGGCGCACAAACTATGCGACAGGCATTAGTTGATACAAACTCTTATATTGTTAGTGGACCGGATCAGGATGGGGTATACGTCGTGGATGTGCAGGTGCCGGAACAGCTCAGTGAACGACAGTTCATTAATTTAATTAGAAAAATTGATGGTGTGGAAAATGCGACTTTTCTTAATCGGTAGCCTTTATATGCCACGTTTCTTTCTACCATTAGTTCTCAGTGTCTTACTTGGGGGATGTACATCAGTAGATACTAGGTCTCCAAAAGAAAAAATGGCGCGCCAGGTTGTTTTCACGGTTAATGAGTTATCTGATGGGATCAAATCCAGCTATGCGAAAGGTACATTGGCTAATATTGGCGATGAATCGGGTAGCATCAAGATCCAAATCATCATTCAGGATATTCTTAATCTACACAACCTGAANAAGATTGCTCAGTGGCCAATAAAAAGNCTTGGATTGCATGCGATTGTTGCAGAGATCGGGCAGAAGCGAAAAGTAGACGAGCTCATATCAGAGCTTGAAACCGACTTTCGCGTGGAGNCTGTGCANGCAGTTAAATCTTACAAGCTGCATTCCTATAACGATCCCTATTTTNAACTTCAAAACANTGTCAACAGTGATGGCATTGAACATATTCACAGTCTGGCAACTGGTAAGGGCGTTGTAGTTGGGGTTATCGATACTGGAATCGATAGGAGGCATTCAGAACTTTATGGTCGTGTAGTTTACTCTAGAAATTTTGTCGATCATGATCAAGGTCGATTTGATCAGGATGAGCATGGTACAACCGTCGCCGGTATTATTGGTTCCACGGCCAACAATGATCTCGGGATAGTTGGGGTTGCCCCCGATGTCCAACTCATGGCTTTTAAAGCTTGTTGGCACGATACATTAACTAAGCAGGCGTCTTGTGACAGTGTCTCTCTGATGCGTGCGTTGGTTGACGTTCTGAATGAGGCGCCCGACGTACTGAATTTGAGCCTTTCCGGCCCATACGACCCGTTGATTGAAATGTTACTTAGAACAGTAAGTAATCAAGGCGTCGTGCTTGTTGGTGCAAAGGACGATAAGAAAGAAGAGTCCTTTCCAGCCTCATTGGCGGAAGTTATTGCAGTTGGCACATCACTTGGGAATACCGGAGGTAACACTCAGCTTGTGCTGGCGCCGGGGACAGATATTCTTACGACGACACCAGGATCGACCTATGCTTTCCGATCCGGTAGCTCCCTTGCGAGCGCCTACGTCTCAGGCATAGCGGCGTTGATTAGGGAAAGGCGACCATCAATGTCGGGGGAAGAGATAGAGATGCGCCTGCGCAACACGGCGACATTTAAGATTGATAGTGTACCAGTGGTCGATATATGCGCTGCACTTAGGCGAGGAAATGAGATTTGTCCTAATGCATCCTTGGCTAGGGTTAATGGGGTGCAAGATTAGAAAAAGCCACCTAGCTTTGTTTCTCGTATCGTTGATACAAATAGTTAACATTTGACTCGTACTCGCGTTCTTCAGCGAGCTCAAAATCTGGAGTTGGAAAGTCTGGAAAGTAAACCTCACCGGTCACCTCTGTTTGGACGGTGGTGATGTGTACCGTTTCAACGATTGGCAGGGTAAGCCGATAGATTTCACCGCCACCAGCAATGAAAATGGGTTTCTTAATTTCATCGCCTAATCGCAAGGCAGCCTTAATTGAGGGACAAACTTTGCAGCCGGCATGACTATATTTCTTATTACGAGAAACAATGATTGTTTTTCTGCCGGGCAAAGGAAGACCTATAGATTCAAATGTCTTGCGTCCCATAACAAGCGTTCCACCCATCGTGATATGCTTAAATAGAGACTGTTCTCCCTTGACCTTCCAGGGGATTTTTGATCCATTACCAATCACACCGTTCAATGATCGAGCTACCACGATCGCAGTTTTCACATCTGTTCCACTGTTGTAATCCCCAAAAGGTTGAGCCCCTGTTTCAATACCCGTGCGGTCAGCTCGCAAATCAGTAATCTACTGGTCGGATTTTCGGAGTTGAGGACAGGGCATTGCTCATAGAAGGTGTTGAAGAATCCTGATAGCTCGTATAAATAGTTGCACATTACGTTGGCTTGATAGTCATCCAACGTTGATTCAATAGCTTCGGGAAACTGAAGCAGTTTAAGTCCAAGACGAATTTCAGCCTCTTCTGCGAGCTCTATTTTGCCCTCTAGTGAGTCGAGGCTGGCGCGCCTGAAAATGCTTCGAATACGAGTGTAGGCATACTGCAAATAGGGTGCGGTATTGCCTTCGAATGAGAGCATCGTATCCCAATCAAAAATGTAGTCGGTTGTTCGATTTTTTGAGAGCTCGGCATATTTAACTGCACCAAGGCCAACGACATTGGCTATTTCCTGCTTCTCTACTTCGGAAAGCGAAGGGTTTTTGTCTGAAACAAGGACGAATGCACGGTCAATCGCCTCATTCAACACATCTATCAGTTTCACTTCAGCGCCATCTCGAGTCTTAAACCGACTTCCGTCTGATTTCAAAATCATTCCGAAAGGCAAATGTTTGAACTCCTGGTTGTCTCGGATGTAACCTGCTGCACGCCCCACGGCGAATACTTGCCTAAGGTGCAGCAACTGTTCTCCACCTACGACATATAGCACTTTGTCCGCATTTAAAACTCTAGTCCGATATCTGGCAGCTGCCAGATCAGTCGCCATATAAGGATAGCCTCCATCGGACTTCTGAATGATGGCAGGAAGAGGTTTGTCGTCTTTGCCCTTAAATTCATCGAAGAACACACATTTAGCGCCTTCGTTTTCAACCAGAAGCTCTTGTATTTCGCTCAGTTCCTGAACAATGACGGGAAGGTCATCGTTGTAGGCGCTCTCTGCGCGAATATCACCTCGGGTCAAAGTAATATCGAACTTATTATAGACTTCCTGGCTATGGTGAATCGACTCATCTATAAACTGTTGCCACAATTCTAGGCACTTTGGGTCTCCTCCTTGCAGGCGAACAACATAACTTCGTGCAATATCCGCAAACTCATCGTCGGTTTTAAACAGGGCGCTAGCTGCTTTATAAAACTTTTCGAGGTCCTTTAGTTCTGTGGAGAGAGATTCGCCTGCTTGTGATAAACGATCCATGTATGCCAGTATGCTGCCAAACTGTGCTCCCCAGTCACCAACGTGATTTGCTCTAATGACGTCTTGTCCCAGGAACTCTAGAATTCTGACGATGGCATCACCGATCGCAGTTGAACGAAGATGTCCGACGTGCATTTCCTTTGCAAGATTAGGGGCTGAGTAGTCAACTACAATCTTTGTCGGTTCAACAGGATCAACACCCAGTAGTTGATCCTCGTGCAGTTTGTTTAATTCACCTGCGATAAAAGATGTATGCAAATGAATATTAATGAACCCTGGACCAGCGATTTTTGTGGTAAATATTTCTGGATTGAGAGTTGATATGACCTGTTGTGCTAATTCCCTCGGATTGGTTTTTAATTTCTTCGCGGCAGCCATGACACCGTTGGCCTGATAGTGACCGAATTCCGCACGCTGCGCTTGTTTTACGATACCTGGAGTGTCCGAGCCGGCAAGATCGGTTAAACTTTCAGTAAAAGAGTGGTCTAGGAAGTGCTTTATGTTCATGTCATTGGGGTTTGAAAAAATCGGCTATGGTAGCCAAATTAGTTGGGCTGGTCTAACGATCTTCTAGTTAGCACCGATTTATTGTGCGCGGTTCTATGTACGCTTGGCAATTTCAGTTACTTGCCTCAATTTTACGATGCTGTTTTCAGGAACTAGCCCTTTTGCGACTGAAGTATTGGCATACACTAACGAGTTTTTACCGATAATTGTGCCAGGATTGGTTACTGCGTTGCAGCCTGTCTGCGCATGGTCGCCAATAATCGCGCCAAGTTTCGCGAGACCAGTGTCGACGACCTGTCCTTCTATTTGGAGTTTTATGGTTGGACGTTGTCCGCTTTCAACGTCTTTTTTGCTGGAGACTGCAAGGTTCGATAGCTTAGTGCCGGCGCCGAGATTTACGTTGTTCCCCAGAATACTATCTCCAACATAGGCGAAATGAGGTGCCTTGGCATCGTTTAACATTATTGAGTTCTTTAGTTCACTCGCATGACCAAGCACGCATCGATCGCCCATCAGGCAATCACCACGGATGTACGCTCCCTGTCTTATTTCACAATCTGCTCCTATGATTGCAGGCCCCACGATGCACACCCCATCCTCTACTACTGTTCCTGGACCCATGAAGACGTGGCCGTAGATCCTCGCCGTTTCTGCGATGGAAACACCGTTTTGCTTAAGCTTGTTCTGAAACAACCAGGTTTTCAGGTAGCTATTTAGGGATAGCAAAGGTTTCCATACCGTCGGTATGTTTGCGAAGACCTCCGAGTGCGCGAACTCTGTAAGGTCAAAAAAGTTCTCGGGTGATAACATCAAATCGTTCAAAAAGTCAGGTCGACGACTATCCTAACAGGAATGGGGAGAGGCGCGCTAACACCACAAAGCCTGTATTCCGCGGAAGCCGCATTGTCTGGAAATGCGTGGACTAGTGCCTTTAGCGTGTCGGCATTATATGATTTGTAATCACTTGCGATATTCAGGGAAATTCGAAGACTTCGTTCCTCTGTTTCTGCCAGTGAAATGTTAACTGGAAAAGTTTTGGCTAATTCCCCGAGTGGACTAAACAAAGCCAAGTAATGATCTTTTACAGTAAACAAAAGTTGCTCCGCTGTAGATAGCTACCCGAGGTGGGGGGAGCGTCACGAAGACCGTTCATTCAGCCGGAGATAAACGTTCTTCAGAGCGCAGCGATCAAAANACCAGCACAGATATCGATAAGACAACTCTTAGCGCGAATTTACACCATCTGTACGCGAGCTCAAGTGANTAGGGNNCTAATGTTGGATATAGAGNTCGTTGAGGTCAACTATTCCTGCGAATGGACCAGATNTTTGCCGAGCACCTCTTTGCTGCGTTTCCAAAGCTCTGGGTAACCTTTTAGATCTGCAGACCCTTGTTGTGTAAGGTCATAGACTCCTCGGTCTATTCTCTGAAACCAGCTATAATGATTTTTGGAAAGGATATTCTGAGTTTTTAGGCTTGAGCCAAGTGCTATAAGGGATTTCGGGGAACTGGGTCCAAGTTGATGTAAACAAGTAGCAATATAGATCGCCTGTTCGCGATAGGCAGTCATAAGTTTTGTTCTAGTGCTGCCACCAACGTTGTAGTTAGCGCTGCGATCAGTAATTTCTTCAATCAACGCAAGCCTTCGCTTATGCTGTTTCCGCCGTTGGTGCGGCATAGGATCAAACAACTTAATGACGTTCTGACCGATTGCTGTTTCAGTGACGATTAGTAGCCCCAGTTCCAGTTGTTTGAGTACTTGTTGCACACCCTTAAATCGACGATTGTTACCAGGATCGGGGATGGCGACGTAGACGCTATCAGTAATCTGTTGTCGCCTGGTAGCCTGGATCAAAAGCTGCATATTCGCGCTTGTTTTGAGCTCGATGATGATGACATTGTTGTCTCTACTAGCAACAATATCGCAGTCTTTGACCTCTGCGTTGACCTTGAAACCATGATGTTTGAGATAGTCACTGATGGGCTTAAAGAGGTCGGTTTCTCGCATAGACTACAGAGCTTGGATGAGCTTTTGGTGAAATCCACCGAATCCACCATTACTCATAATGACCACATGTAGAGGTCGGTGTGGTTCAATATATTCCCTGGTGCGCTTAATCAAATTTTCGATGTCACCTATTATTTCTACATTTGGTTTATTCAGGTGTTCGTCTATGTCCCAACTTAAGTCGGCTGGGTGATGCCAGAATGTCTGGTCAGCCGTAACGATAGCTTCGCTAAGAACTCCAGCATGAGTTCCAAGGCGCATTGTATGGGATGCAGGATCAATGACTGCGAGTATTGTCTCTTCACCTATACTTGCGCGCAGACCTGTTAGCGTACTTTTAATCGCAGTCGGATGATGGGCGAAGTCGTCATAGATTGTAAGGGAAGCGTCTTTGTAGATTTTCTCCATTCTTCGTTTCACCCCAATAAATTGACACAGGGCTTGGCAGGCAGTATCTGGTGATACTCCTGCGTGCCTTGCTGCAGTAATTGCGGCGAGGGCATTAGATACGTTGTGCATTCCCGTTTGAGACCATTTGATATGACCTACCGATTTACCTGTGATGTGAACGTTGAACTTACTTCCATCTGGCGCAATTTCAGTTGCGGTGAGTTCGGCATCTGAGAGTCCAAAGGTTGCCGTGGGGCTCCAACAGCCCCGTTCTATCACTTTCAGTACATTTGGATCTTCATTAGGATAGACAATCTGCCCATTGCCGGGAACTTTTCGGACCAGTAGATGAAACTGCTCTTGAATCTGCGCAAGATCATCAAAAATATCTGCGTGATCGTATTCCAGATTGTTGATGACAAGCGTCTGTGGTCGATAGTGCAGAAATTTTGACTGATGATCGAAATAGGAAGTATCGTACTCGTCAGCCTCGATTATAAAAAAAGGGTCACTCCCAAGGCTGGCGGAACCGTCGAAGTTCACCGGTATGCCTCCAATTAGATATCCGGGCTCAAGGCCAGCGTAATGGAGAATCCAGGCGATCATGCTCGTGGTGGTCGTCTTGCCGTGAGTACCGGATACAGCGATTACCCATCGATCGTTGAGCAAGTATCGTCCGAGCCACTCGGCACCCGAAACATAGGGTAGCCGCTGGTTAAGCACTGCTTCAACAGCAGGGTTACCCCGAGGTAAGCCTGCGTTTCCGATGATAANCAAATCGACATTTGTAGGTATGCTATTTGATGAATAGGGTGAATCCAGTTCGATGCCNGCTTGCGCCATCTGCGTNCTCATCGGGGGGTAAACNTTTTGATCGGATCCCGAGACTCGGTGCCCNGCTTGTTTGGNCAAAAGTGCGATACTACCCATGAGNGTGCCGCAGATTCCAAGAATATGAATATGCATGCGCAGCTTATAGTGCCGAGGGTCCGACTATTTGTTGTATTTGTTGTGGGGNAGGAGACACAACAAATATAGCAGTCGCTATNAAGATAAGGATGACTAACCCGATAGCGGACCCTTGCAGGATGCTGATGTTGGCCACTCTATGGTAGATGTTACCGACGATTGCGAGCCACCATCCAAGACAGACCAGCAGAACGGATTCGGAAAAAATTGCCAGAGTGGAACTGTCTGTGTTTCTCATGATTAGAAAAAAGGGCACTTGTATGACCATCATAAATATACCTGCACCGAGAAGGGAGGTGTAAGTTGGAATAAACCTTTGCAGCATATTCGTGAACAGCAATAGTAAGAAGGTAACCAAGCCTATTATGGCGACCTCTATTAATACCGCACCTAGAATAGATACAATACTTTGACTAGGCCTTGCCAGTGACCCTCCCACAACTTCGACTATTAGAGAGAGAGTTAGCACAAGGCCAAGAATCAAAGGCTCCGATGGAATTCGATCAGGACCTGATTTCAGAAGACAAATTTTCCAAAAGTATTTGAGTATAGGAAGCATACTAAGTACTTGGTTTGATATACCAATATTCTGCCATTTGGGTTNCCTATATCAAGGGTCGAGTCAATTCTTGAGGAATCCGGTATCGATAGTCCTGATTTTGGGCATCATAAACCCTAGAATTACCATGCAAACAAAAAGTAGAGATCCGCTAGTGGCGAGGCCTGCTTCAATGCTGGTTGTTTGTGCAATATATCCGATGGGAATCAGGCCAAGTGGCATGAGGCCGTGGGCCATCATATCGAAGCTCATAATTCTGCCACGCATATACCGGGCAACCTGCAGCTGGACTACGGACCGGTTCATCGACATGGCAAAGGTAGACATGAAGCCAATGACCGAGATTGCGAACATCGCCTGAAAAAAGTTCCAAGTAAATGCTAGTCCGGTAAGCGCTAATCCCCAGGAAGCCCCAATGGATAAGAGCCAGTAGCCTTTGTGACGTAGGCTACTCGTTTTCGCTGCTGTTAATGAGCCAAGGATCGCGCCGACCCCCATACCAGTCATAAGTAGACCAAGATCGTCTGGTCCGCCTGAAAGCACATCAGTGTTGAATGCCGGTAGAAGTGCATTAATGGTGGAGCCGAACATAAATGAGATGCCGGTGAGTAGCATTAGTCCGCCAACTACGGGCGCGTTGAAGAGATAACGTATACCCTCGGAAACATCTTTAAGCGCAGATCCTCTGGCCATATTTACCGGTTTCCCCGTGTGATGAATGAAGAGAACGGTAACGCCGGAAACGAAATAGAGGAAGGACAATATAAAAAACACGAGCCCGACGCCAAAGGATGATGTTGTGTCACCGTCGGCGATGATGGCAATCGTGAAGCCTGCGAGCGCGGGGCCCAGTATTCTGGCGAGATTCCATGCAGTCATGTTGTACGCGATAGCGTTGAACATCAGTCGTTCCCCGACGACTTCAGGTATGAGGGCTGTGCGGGAAGGAATGGACAATGCCATAACGGTGCCGTTAACAAATGCTACCCAAACAAAGTCCCAGAAAGTAACGTCACCAAAGATGATGATGATGGCCATAGTGAGAGAAGCGGCGCCATTTATCATCGGAGAAAATCCAATAATGGGTTTCTTGGGGAAACGATCTGCTATGACGCCACCAGTTAGTGAAAAGATAATATTGGGCACAGTCTGGGCGAGACTAACCCAGGCGAGGTCTAGCGCTGACCCGCTCATTTCGTATACCAGCCAGCCTTGAGCCACGATCTGCATATTCATAGCGAATGCAGATGTGGTCATGCCTATCCACAGGAAAAGGTAGTCACGAATCTTCAGAGAGGCGAAGAGCGACCGATCTTCGTGCTGGATGAGGTCGATATTGGTGTCGTTCAATTGTGGCAATCAGTAAATCCTAAGTATATCTGATTCACAGGGTCTTGGTTTGGTCAAAAAAGTGGTGCTGGGTTCGCAATCAGTTGAAGCCTGGCTAGGGCTCTTAGCTGTTTTATTGCGCCAGAGAGTCGATGAGGGGCCATTCTCTGAGATTATTCGTACTCACAAGGGTTTTCGCAATTGCGTTGAATAGAATTCTTGCGATTTTTAATCGGACACCGGTTCTTCTTTTAGATTGAGCTACCACTCAGGCTTGTAACAATTCGACTTGTTTCGTAATGCAACCGCCAAGTTTTCTATATCCCTGTGATAATCCAGAAGGCTAGACTTCTTACGGACGTTGTACCTGTTCTGGGTGATCTATGATGTTAATCGCTGGGATCAGATTTCAGATATTCAAAGAGTTTTTGATTATAGACTCTCTTAATAGCCCTTTGATTTCTTGGTGGATGCAGCCAACTGGAGGCTTTTTCGATAGAATGCGCACACTTAACCTGGTGATATTAATATGAGTAAAGCTGATCGCGCTGTTGCCTACTGGCTAGCTAGTGTTTGTGTGGTCGTATTCTGCATGATAGTGATAGGCGGCGTAACTCGCTTGACTCACAGTGGGCTGTCTATGGTGGACTGGAAGCCGATTTTGGGAGCTATCCCGCCCATCGGGGAAGATGCTTGGCAGGATGCGTTCGATGCGTATAAGCAGTATCCGGAATACCAGAAGGTAAATAAGGGTATGGAACTCTCCGAGTTCAAGTTCATTTACTATTGGGAGTATGGGCATCGCCTATTGGGTCGAATCATAGGCCTAATTTTCTTTGTGCCACTGTTAGTGCTCATTTCCTTAAAGATGATCAGCCGAAAGCTCGTTCCAAAACTGTTTGTCGCGTTCATTTTGGGTGGGCTCCAAGGGTTGTTAGGCTGGTATATGGTCAAAAGTGGCCTTGTTGACATTCCGAGAGTGAGTCATTTTCGTTTGGCCGCGCACCTTTTGTTAGCGATGTTTCTGCTAGCTTACTTATTTTGGTTTCTGCTTGATATTTGTCAGGTTGATAAGGAGTCTGTATCCAACCAGATTAGGCGATGGTTGGTGATAGTAACCGTGTTATTTGGCGTGCAAGTGACCTATGGCGCATTCGTAGCAGGACTTCGTGCTGGACTGGGGTTTAACACTTTTCCGTTGATGAATGGCAGTTTTATGGCGGAAGCAGCCACGATGATGAGCCCCGTTTGGTTAAACTTCACTGAGAATGGTGCCATGGTGCAGTTTATACATCGATGGGTCGCTGTGCTGTTATTCTTTGTGTCGATAGCAGGCTTTATCACTGCAAAAAACAACTCACCTAGATTGTTTGCTGGCTGGTTGGTCTTGTTGGTTGTACTTGCTGCTCAGTTTGGTCTTGGTGTCGCGACGCTGTTGTTTTACGTTCCGATTTCTCTGGCCAGTATTCACCAGGCTGTTGCGGTAGTGGTGATGTTAGTCATTGTGTACCTTTTGTATATTAGTAAGCCTATCAGATGAAAGTTTGCCTGGGTCAAATCGATACCACCCCAGGTGACTTTGACGGAAATTTGGCGAGAATCATTGCCGGCATTGGTAAGGCTAGCGAAGCAAGATGTGATGTAGTCATGTTTCCAGAACTCGCCATCCCCGGGTATCTAAGTCAGGATCTTGTTTACGATCCAGTGTTCATTGAGCGCAACCTTGCTGTTCTGGATGAAATTGTTCGGTATACGGCTTCAGTCCACCCTGGATTGCACGTGGTGGTCGGGTATATCGATCGCAATGAGGGGATAGGCAAACCCTTTTTCAACACGGCGGCGGTTATTACGGCCGGTTCTGTAGTCACGATCTACAAAAAACAACATCTCCCGTTTTACGATGTATTTGATGAGTTGAGGTACTACGAACCTGGTAATCAACTGAAGGTGCTGGATATAGCCGGCTGTAAGGTTGGTATCGCGATCTGCGAAGACTTGTGGAATGACAAGGGTGCAGATGACTACAACTACGTCGGGAATCCTCTGAGCAAGTACCGTGAGCAGGGCGTTGAAGTAATTCTTTCACTAAACAGTTCACCTTATGTTCATGACAAAGGGTGGCAAAGGCTGAATCTGATTGAAACAGGAAAGGGCACCGACTCACCGGTTACATTGGTATATGTAAACCAGAGGGGTGGACAGGATGAACTTGTATTCGATGGGCAGAGTTTCATCCTACGGGAAGGTCAGTTGCTGCATTTTTGCAACGAACTTTTTGATGACTCCTATGACGTCGTAGACTTAGAGAACGCTTCGCCAGTAGTATCTGATGTTAGCCAGAATCGAGAGGAGATACCTTTTGTAAAATTATTCGATCTCCTGGTGGTTTGTTTGCGAGATTATGTTAAAAAATCGGGGTTTTCCCAGGTGGTATTGGCGTCCAGCGGAGGCGTCGACTCAGCTTTGGTATGCAAGATTGCTTGTGAAGCAGTTGGTGCCAAAAACGTACATGCAATTCGAATGCCCTCAAAGTTTAGCTCGGAACATTCGCGCGACGATGCGTTGCAGTTGCATGAAAACCTTGGTTGTTGGGACTATGAGGTTCCAATTGATCATGAGTCTGTTTTAGAGTTGCTAAATCAGAAGTTCAAGACGCATGACGATAGCAAAAATCTTGTGGCAAAGGTTTTCCAAGAGGATAGCTATGCTGCCGTGGCAGATGAGAACATTCAGGCAAGGTTGCGTGATCTTTATGTTATGCACTTCAGCAATGCGTACGGTGCAATGCCGTTATCGACAGGCAATAAGACTGAATCCGCATGCGGGTACTATACACACTTTGATATGAACTTCAGCTTTGCTCCCATAAAGGATCTTTACAAGTTCCAAATATTCGATATCGCAAGACAGCATCCGGATATTCCTCCTAATATATGGATGAAGGCGCCTAGTGCAGAGTTGGCGAAAGACCAAACGGATGAGAGTAGTCTTCTGCCCTATGCGATTCTTGACCCTGTTGTACGGTCCTATGTTGAGGATTACGAAAGTACGTTTTCGGGTTTCCAATCATGGATTGAACGACATTGTAATGAACCGATTTCCTCGGATATTGAATTGGTCCGTACCTGGTTGGCTTCAAGCAAGGCCGAGTTAGATTTCGAGAGAATCGTAAGCTTGATTGGTAGAATGGAATACAAGCGAAGGCAAACCTGTCCTGGTATCAAGGTGTCCAAGGTTGCCTTCGGTATTGGTAGACGAATCCCAATTGTTGAAAAGTGGTCGTGATGGTTGTCTGTCAGCAAGTTGCGATAGTTATGCGCCTTGGTTTTATTTCAACAGCTCTTTGCAGAGATACTTAGAGTATGAACGATGCGTTTCTGTGCTGATTAATGAGGGTCTTGCAAAGGATGTAGTATGGTTTGGTGGGATATGGGTCCGCGTACCAGGTTTCCAGAGCTCGAAACCAGGTTTATGAATGTCTCTACAAACGTAAAGCATGCGCTAGGCCTAATTGCACTGAATGCGTGTTTGTTGCATATATTGGTTTGTGCATGTCAGCAGAATCAGAGTTGGCTTGTTTATGTCACCGTGCTGATAGATGAAAACCCATGACCTGCCATGCCCTAATCCTTCGAAGAAGGTCTGAATGATTTAGCGAAAGATGAGGGTTTTCCCTATAGGGATCTGATAGAAGAATTAATCGGATTTATAATGCAGGACGCTGAAGGCCCTGGATGCGTCGAAGAAATATCCCTGCTAAGAGGCATTTTGAAGGAGAGGCTAGTGTCCACCGTCAGGTAAAGGTTTTTGATAATGCCAGTAATAAGGAAGTTCTGTTTAGTGTTGTTGACTGGTTGATAGATGAGACAGCAAATAGAATTTGAACGGCGAGTTAGCCCGCGTCGCGAGAGGAGAAATGACATTGGCAACGAACATATTTTACGCGCAGTCAGGGGGTGTGACGGCTGTCATTAATGCTACTGCTTGTGGTGTTATCGAAGCTGCCCGAAAAGATAGAAGATTAGGGAAAGTTATTGCCGGACGAAATGGCATCATCGGGGCTCTTCGTGAAGAACTGATCGATACATCTCAGGAAAGCAAGACAACGATAGCAGGGCTGCGATATACACCTAGCGGTGCGTTTGGATCTTGTCGATATAAACTTAAGTCGATTAGAGAGAATCAAGCGGAATACGAAAGACTAGTGGAAGTATTTCAGGCTCATGATATTGGATACTTCCTGTATAACGGTGGTGGTGACTCTCAAGATACTGCGAATAAGGTTTCTCAGATAAGTGCTGACATGGGGTTTCCCATTGTCTGCATTGGCATTCCCAAAACTGTTGATAACGATTTGCCACTAACGGATAACTGTCCTGGATTTGGCTCAGTCGCTAAATTCGTTGCCGTATCGACATTGGAAGCAGGGCTTGATGTGGCATCTATGGCAGAATCTTCAACCAAAGTTTTCGTGCTTGAGGTTATGGGAAGACATGCAGGATGGATTGCGGCTGCTGCCGGTCTTGCCAAAGATGAAAGAAACTCACCCCCTCACATCATTATTTTTCCAGAGGTCGCGTTTGATAGGGAAAGGTTTCTACGAAAGGTCAAGGAAACTGTGGGTCGTGTTGGCTATTGCGTGATCGTGGCTTCCGAGGGTGCGCAGTATAGGGACGGAACCTTCGTGGCAGATGCAGGCATAAAGGATGCGTTCGGTCATACTCAACTGGGTGGTGTCGCACCGAGTCTGGTTGATCTGATTAAGCAGCAACATGGCTATAAATGTCATTGGTCAGTTGCAGACTATCTACAACGCGCTGCAAGACATATCGCTTCAGCGACGGATGTTGAGCAAGCTTATGCAGTCGGTAAAGTAGCGGTGGAACTTGCGGCTGCAGGCAAGAATGCGGTGATGCCGATTATTATAAGAGAAAAAGGTGATCGCTACCGCTGGAAAATTGGTGAGGCACCTCTGTCTAAAGTGGCAAACGTCGAACGTAAGATGCCCAGGTCGTATATTTCGAAGGATGGCTATGGAATTTCTGGTCGTTGTCGAACCTACCTTGCACCACTTATTGCTGGTGAAGATTTCCCTCCGTTCAAGAATGGATTGCCTGCATATGTCAGGCCGAAGAACAAGCTGCTCAGAAAAAAACTACCTGCTTTCAAAGTTTAGCAGATCACCCGAAAGGATGATCTGCTACATCGTGGGTTATGCGTTTGCTATAGCAGAGGTGCGATAACCAGGCTGACGATTGCCATGACATTGATAAGAATGTTCATGGATGGACCCGAAGTATCTTTGAAGGGGTCGCCTACGGTATCCCCTACCACTGCGGCGGCGTGGACCTCAGAGCCTTTCCCTCCAAGATTGCCTTTTTCAACATACTTCTTGGCGTTGTCCCAGGCACCACCGGCATTCGCCATCATCAATGCGAGCAGTACACATCCCAAGAGCGCACCGGCCAGCATCCCGCCAAGGCTCTGCGCGCCGAGACCAAAGCCAACGATTGCGGGCATTGCGATGGCGATTACACCTGGGAGAATCATCTTCTTCAGGGCAGCGTTAGTGGCAATCTCGATACACTTAGCGTGATCCGGATCGGCGTCACCTTCCATGAGGCCTTCGATTTCACGAAACTGGCGACGAATTTCCTCAATCATCTCCATGGCTGCATCACCTACCGATGTCATCGTAATTGAAGCAATAAGAAATGGCAGTACACCACCAATGAATATTCCTACGAGGACTTTAGGATTAGATAGTTCTAACGAAAAGCCTGGGTTAGCGACTACCATCGTTTCAACAAAAGCAGCGATTATCGCGAGGGCAGCTAATGCAGCCGCGCCGATCGCGAAACCTTTACCGATCGCAGCAGTGGTGTTACCCACCTCATCCAGCCCGTCTGTGATTTCTCTGACGTCTTCACCAAGTCCACCCATCTCTGCAATACCGCCCGCGTTGTCGGCTACGGGTCCGTACGCATCCAGGGCCATTGTCATGCCGACTGTTGCGAGCATGCCAACAGCAGCTATGCCTACACCGTAGAGACCGGCTAGTTCGGTTGAGATAAAGATGATTGCAGCAATGCCAAGAATGGGTATAACGACTGACTGCATACCTACCGCAAGACCTGTAATCATCACCGTGGCTGTTCCCGTCTTACCAGCCTCTGCAATTTTCACAACAGGCGCTTTTGCCGTGTAATACTGAGTTACCAGACCGATCACCACACCACCGAGAGTCCCAGCAACTATTGAGTACCAGATGTTAATACTGATTCCCATTACATCGGTTAGGAAATAAGACGATACGATCAGAATAGCTGCCGAGGCATTGTGTCCCATGTGCAACGCTTCCTCAGCGGACTTACTGGACATGCTGCGCACAATAATAATTCCGAGGATTGAACAAACGAGACCGATGCTAGCTAGCGCAAGTGGGAGTGCCATCAAGGCTGGCCGACCTGTCTCGGGCGCAAGTACAGCGATACCATATTCAGCGGTAACCGCGAGTGTTGAGGCAATTGCAATTGTTGCAATCATCGAGCCGCAGTAGGATTCAAAGATGTCTGATCCCATACCGGCAATGTCACCTACATTGTCTCCGACATTGTCGGCGATTACTCCTGGGTTTCTTGGATCATCTTCCGGAATGCCTGCTTCGACCTTGCCGACCAGATCAGCACCTACATCTGCGCTCTTGGTGAAGATACCACCCCCGACCCTGGAGAAAAGCGCCACACTGGATGCTCCCATACCGAAGCCGTGTATCGCGTGCGCTGTGTTTGGATCACCACCAAAGTACCAGTAAAGTGACCCAAGACCAATCAGGCCTAGCGAGGCAACGCAAAGCCCCATGATAGAACCGCCATAAAAAGCCACTACCAGTGCGCCAGATTGTCCGGTTTCCTGGGCAGCGGCAGTTGTTCTGACATTTGCTTTAGTGGCGGCGAACATACCAAGATATCCCGCTGCTGCGGATACGATAGCACCTACGGCAAAAGACAAGGCAGTATTCATTCCCAGGGGAGAGATCAGGATGATGAAAAATAGGGGTACTGTGAACAAAAGAAGCATCGTGTATTCCCGATGCATAAATACCATTGCACCTTCGTGAATCGCATCAGCGATCTTCTTGATCTTATCTTCACCTTCATCGTATTTGGTCATGAGTAAATAGATGATGAAGGCACAAACGAGTCCCAGCACACCAAATATTGGTGGCAAGTTAGTCAAGCTGCTCATAAAGTTTTCCGGTTGGGTTGTTGTTTTCTGCCAGGACAGGCCCGACATCTAATTTAGGCGGCTTAATGGTACAAAAATGTGGGCGAATAGAAAACCACTGGATTAACCATCTTCCAGTAATCTTCGAAGATCGATAATTGCTGCATTTGCCCTGGATATATGAGAGCCCATCACAAGAGAGTGATTAGCTACCAGTCCTAATCCGCTTCCATTCAGTATGATAGGGCTCCACAGCGTTTCCTGGGTGGGTTCAAGTTCTCTTATTATATGCTGAAGGCTCACTAGTGCGTTCTTCTTCTCCAAGATGTCCTTAAAGTCGATCTCGATTGCTCTAAGTAGATGAATAAGTGCCCAGGTAGTACCTCGCGCTTCGTAAAAAATATCATCAAGTTCCATCCAGGGAGTTTTTATATGTGTATCGCTACCCGTCGCCGTTGACTGAGAGGCGGCTAAATCTCCTGCCAGTGATATGTCGATCTGGCGTTTGCCAACGCTGGCACTAAGTCGTTGTGAAAGGCTGCCAAGTCTCGTTTCTACCTCGGAGAGCCAGATCCTCAGATTATCGGCACGAGCATAGAACTGCGCTTCAGTCTTATTTGTATTACTGAGGCGTAAGAGGTAATTCTCCAGGGCTCTTGTGCCCTTGCTATACTCAGACTCTGTTTGAGGCAGAAACCAGCTATTGTTATCGAAGTAGAATTGATTCTCTGCGGTTACCAGGTCCGTATCCTCAGTAGATTGCGACTGTGATCGGGAAAAGTTGTTTCGCATGGTTCTTGCCATGTCTCTAAGTTGTACCAGAACGCCGAACTCCCAGTTCGGTGCGTTATCCATCCAGGCGCCGGGTGGCATTATGTCGTTGGTCAAGAAGCCACCTCGTTTGTTCAGTAGCACATCGGATACATGGATCATGACGGCTACAGTTGTGCTACCGGTTACCTTTTTTACTTTGTTTTCAGCCAGTATTTGATCGGTGACTTTTTCTGCGTTGAAGAGTGCGGGCTCGCTGTCCCAAATTAAACCTAGGGTACCAATGATCCCAAGCATACATGCCAGAGCTACTGCGCTTGCGCGCCCAATAGTGCTCGTCATGTTCGACACTTCAATCTGATCGGAAACTTTTGTTTTGAGGTCTTCCATTTTTGTCATGGCTGATCTCCAGAGAGGTCTTGAGGGTAATCTATCACTGCCTCTTTTGGGGTACTAGTGTTTATCAGTTCCCAATCTAGTGATCATGTTCAGTAGTAATTTAGGGTGACCTGGGGTGAACTGCTTATTTCGAAAGTTGCGCTAACTCGATGGTGAGCTGACCCGTTTAATTGATGGTAGATCCAGCGACCCAGACTATCGCTAGGGGCCCTTATAATGACGCTAGCATCCAGACGATTGATCTCCTCGGCTATTTCACGTAGTTGACTCTTCACCTTCTCTGATTTGTTCCTAAGTTGAAGCTTGTCTATCGGAAACCTCACGACACGAAGCGCGGTCCTGTTTGTGACATGAGCTTCTACTGCAGCGATGTTTGGATGAGTATCGTCAATCGACCGTGCTTTAGCAATGTAGTCAAAAGCGCGTTCAAAATTTCCAGTATCGGAATTGTCTAATGCCCATGATAAGTATTTTTCTACTAAGTCACCGATACCACGATTAGCGTGGGTATTTTTGTTGTCGATAGCTAGGACCTGCAAATACCACAGGTATGCGTTGTCATCGACCGGTGTGGTTAAACGATTGCGATCGAACGCATACTCAGCCAGAAATAGCAGCTTTTGTATCCTGTTATCTGGCACAGGTTTCACAATGGGGTCAGTCTGAGTGACCCCATTGGGTGTGGGTGTCGAGCAGGCAGCAAGAAAACCAGCACAAATTACGTACCAAATTAAACTAGAGACAGTGAACAGGAAGTGTTTTAAATTGTCTGACACCATAAGTAGAGATATCGAGTGTGAAGTGCATTTATGTCCATTGGTAGACCACTTAGTGACTAATCCGGTCATTAAGAATTTGGTTATTATTTTAGCCTGCTTGAGTATCGCGGCAATGCCTGCCAGGGGTGAGCAGGCGCTGAAGCCTTTGACGCCTTTGGTTGGACCAGAATTTCTTCCTGTAGACGAAGCATTTCGGATTTCAGTAAAAGACAATGAAGATTATATAGAGGTTTATTGGCAAATTGCCCCAGGTTATTATCTCTATCGTGACAAGTTGAGTTTTTCGGTGGATTTGGAGCCCGAAATGGTATCGGGAATTACTAAAGACGATCAATACTTCGGTAAAGTTGAGGTCTATTACGCCGAATTAGTAGTTAACTTGCCAGTATCTAGTGGTTCAGTCAAAAATGAAGAACTTTTGGTGGGTTTTCAGGGTTGTGCGGAGGCTGGGCTCTGTTATCCACCTCAAAAACAAGCATTTTCGTTCTAAGAGTTTAGATAAAAACTAAATACTTCTATAAAAAACGTTTAAAATAGGCTCTTTTCCGGGAAAAATGCAATTATGGCTAAGGTTATGGTGTTACATGGACCGAATTTGAACTTGCTCGGATTTAGGGAGCCTGACTTGTATGGTTCTCAGACGTTGGACACGATCAATCATACGTTGCGTGGCTTGGTAGAAGGCGCAGGTCACGAATTTGAAACGTTCCAATCGAATGCGGAGCATGATCTCGTAGATAAGATTCAGTCAGCTCGCCATGACACCGCTTTTATCATCATAAATCCGGGCGCTTTCACTCATACGAGTGTTGCCCTACGTGATGCTTTTCTAGGTGTAGAAATTCCTTTTATCGAGGTTCACCTGTCGAATGTACATAGTCGCGAGGAGTTTCGTCGGCAGTCATTCCTCTCAGATATTGCAGTTGGATCTGTCGTTGGACTGGGAGCGGAAGGATATTCTCTTGCAGCTCAAGCGGTTTTGAACAGGCTCTAGAGGTGGTTATGGATATTCGCAAGGTAAAGAAACTCATTGAGCTCTTAGAGGAATCAGACCTTTCCGAGATTGAGGTTAAGGAAGGGGAAGATAGTGTCAGAATCTCGAGGCAAACTGGGTATCAAATGCCCGGACCTTATGGTGCTTTCCCTGCTGGTTCTAACCCTCTGCCACCCGAAGCATCAACTGAAACATTCGGGGCAAGCACTAAGCAAAGCCGGGGGCAGATAGTGTCGGCGCCAATGGTCGGAACATTCTATCTGGCAGCCTCACCAGGTTCTCCTCCCTTTGTTGAAGTGGGCGATCGAGTCAAGGTAGGTGATACGCTGTGCATCATTGAGTCGATGAAGATGATGAATCAAGTTAAATCAGAGTTTTCTGGTACGATTGAAGCAATACTAGTAGGCAATGAACAGGCGGTGCAGTTTGATCAGCCATTGTTTACAGTGGTGTAGCAGCGACATCTGATCCAGTGCAAAAAGTTCTGATCGCCAACCGTGGGGAAATCGCGCTTCGTATTGTTAGAAGCTGTCGGGAAGCAGGTATCCAGACCGTTGGAGCTTACGCATCGATGGATAAGGACCTGCTCCATCTTAAGTATGTCGATGAAGTTGTTTGCGTTAGCAGGAATGACTATCTGTGCCGGGAAAACCTGGTAGCAGCCGCAATGATTTCCGGCTGTGACGCCATTCATCCTGGCTATGGTTTTCTCGCTGAAGACGCTGATTTCTGCCAAATGGCTGAGGATAAAGGGCTGATCTTTATCGGTCCGACGCCTCAACAGATTTCGGAAATGGGCGACAAAATCAGGGCGCGAGAAACGTTTAAGAAACTGGGATTAAATCCTGTTCCTGGGTCTATTGGTGAGATTTTTGACCTTGATGCTGCGCTTCAAGTTGCTCGTGACATTGGTTATCCGCTGGTGGTGAAAGCGGCCTTTGGAGGGGGCGGGCGAGGGATCAGATTGGTCAGTGAAGAGCATGAGTTTGTGGAGGCATTTACTCAGGCAAAAGCCGAGGCGGAAGCAGCTTTTGGTGATGGCTCGGTCTATATAGAAAAGTTTCTTGGAGATGCCCGACACATCGAAGTTCAGATTCTCGGTGATGGACATGGGAATGCTATTCACTTTGGGACTCGCGAATGCTCTGTTCAAAGACGTCAGCAGAAAATTATTGAAGAAGCTCCTGCGCCAAATCTAGATGATGATCAAATCAAAAAAATTTGTGACCAGGCGGTAGCGGCAGTCGCCAAATTTAGTTATCGAAATGCAGGAACTCTAGAATTTCTCTATCAGGACGGTGAGTTTTATTTTCTGGAGATGAATACGCGCATACAAGTTGAGCATCCTGTTACAGAGGCTGTTACGGGTTGTGATCTAGTGCGCCTGCAGCTGCAGACTGCAGAAGAGGGCAGCATTGCGCTATTTCAGAGTGACGTCCGGATTCAGGGTTGTGCCATTGAATGCAGAGTCAATGCCGATGACGATGACTACCGTCCAAGCCCGGGACTGGTGTCGAGTGTTACATTCCCTGGAGGACCGGGAGTTAGAGTTGACTCACATCTTTATGCTGGTTACACGGTGCCCCATCAGTTTGATTCACTTGCAGCAAAGTTAATTGCGTGGGATACCGACCGATCCTATACCGTTCAGAAAATGAAACGCATGCTTGATGAGTTCCAGCTTGTTGGTATTTCTACTAATAAAGGTAGGCTTGTTGACGTTATCAATCATCCCCACTTCCTAGAAGGTATGATCAATACAAGATTCCTGGACCAGCTATTTGAATGATCTGGCATAACGTTACAGCTGCTGCATCTAGAGATGACAGCTCTACGCTGGAACAATATTTTTGGGATTTGGGCGCTATTTCTGTCACGGTTGTAGACGCAAGTGATGATCCTCAGTACGAACCTGCTCCAGGTGAAGCACCATTGTGGCGCTCGGTCCACATGCGTGGATTGTTTGAAGATGATGTTGATGTGGCTTACATTCAACAGCGGCTTGCTGATGAGCAGTTCACCGTCGTTGATTATGAAAAATTAGAGGATAGACAATGGGAACGTGAGTGGCTGAAGCATTTTCAACCTATGCGGTTCGGTGCGAAATTGTGGGTGTGTCCTACTGGGATGAATGTATCAGCAAAACGGTCAGTGGTCGTCGACCTGGATCCAGGTCTTGCATTTGGTACGGGTACTCATAGTACAACACGACTTTGCCTTGAGTGGTTGGACGGCTTTGACTTGGATCATCGTCGTGTTCTTGATTTTGGCTGCGGGTCTGGAATCCTTGGGATTGCCGCTGGTTTATTGGGTGCTGAAGAAGTGATCGCTATCGACAATGACCCGCAGGCACTTGCATCGACTCGTAAGAACGCTTCAAAGAATGGTGTGGCGGTGACCATCGGTTTACCGGAAGACACGCTTGGTGGGCAATATCACATCGTGATTGCCAATATTCTCGCCCAGCCTCTTATCGAGCTGAGCGATGCACTTATGAATGCAGTTTTGCCGGGAGGCGACCTTATCCTGTCTGGCATTATGCAGAGTCAGAAGGACTGGGTTCTTGAAGCATATCGAGCACTTGAACTCGTAGAGCATCGCTCTCATGGAGGTTGGTTGTTACTTCATATGCATAGGAACGCGTAGTTATGACTCAGATTACGCGCTGCCCTAATTGTGAAACTTCGTTTCGCCTGACTGAGGAACAACTGCGTATGGCCAACGGATCGGTGCGATGTGGTTCCTGCTTGACGGTTTTTCAGGCAGACCTGCACGTGGAATCAGAAGTCGCGGAGCAGATGGAAAAATCGACTGCGCTCCAATCAGAACTAGCAGGCGAAAGTGAGGACTTCATCAATTCTTCCGAAATGGAACCGGTTGAGTGGCAGGATGATCAAGAATGGGAACAAAATGAAGCGCATCAGGAAGAAACTCAAGGTTCGCAGGATCTCCGAGCCCAGCAAGAGTCGCAAGACAAGTATCTCACCGAGGCAGCCAAAGAGCCGATCCCAAAGGAAGTGCTTGGCGGCTCTTTAGGAGTACTTAAAGATACTATACAGGAGCCAGAACAACCCCTGGAGTCTCAAGACATGGAGCTAGAAGAGGCTGCAGATACCTCGGACCCAGAGTTGGGAGGGACCCGAGAAGTAATCGACGACGCTAACTGCCTAGGCTATGAGAAATCCGAACATGATGAACTGCAAGAAGTGAATCAGCGTCGTAGTATCGTCGAGTCCTACTGGGAATCATTTGGGTTGTATGCAGTACTACTGCGCTCGCTGCATGGGCCAGTCCAACTACCGGATGAGTTGCCTGAATCTGTTGAAGAAGCTTATCTTGAGGACCCAGACTTTATCATCGGTGCATTCGAGCCGACGCCAAGGTTGCCGCTTGGTTGGGCTTCGTGTGCATTGTTTTTGATTGTTGTGGCTGTTGGGCAACACCTCTATTTTAACTTCGAACGGTATGCAGCTGATGCGCGATACCGAGGCTATGCGATTGAGTTCTGCAATTACCTTGGCTGTAGTTTGCCGGACTATAGCGATGGCGCGTTATTGACTACGGGAGAGCTCTCAATAAGGACAAATCCGGAGGAATCGGGGTCACTCATTGTTGATGCAATAGTCAGAAATACAGCGCTGTTTGGGCAAAGGTTCCCTGGAGTTAGGCTGCAGTTTTATGACCTCCGGGGTACGCAGGTTGCAGCTAGGACCTTCTCCGCAGCTGAGTATCTTGACGGTAAATTGAAAGGGCTACGCTACATTCCAGCTAAAACGGAGGTTCGGTTTGCTTTGGAGATTGTTGATCCGGGGGATTTGGCGGTTGGCTATGATATTTCTGTCGTAGTTAAGTAGGGATTATCCAAAAGTAATTGTATGATGCGCACTTCACGATGATTCATGCATCCCTATGTTAACTATTGGACCTTATAGCCATTCTAGCAGGGTTATTGTTGCTCCAATGGCAGGTGTTACGGATCGCCCATTTCGAAATCTATGCCGCAAGTTCGGTGCGCATTGGTTGGTATCGGAAATGATTACCAGCGACACCCGACTTTGGAATAGCAGGAAATCTCAATACCGTCTCGCATTTCACGATGAGACGGAACCTAGATGGATTCAGATTGCCGGAGGGGATCCTGCGATGATGGCAGAAGCTGCTCGCAGGAATGTAGAACTTGGCGCGCAGATCGTAGATATCAACATGGGCTGTCCTGCAAAGAAGGTNTGCAACAANCTTGCCGGATCNTCNCTGCTTCGCGACGAANGNTTNGTCGANANNATTCTTCGGGCAGTAGTTGCCGCNGTNGATGTNCCTGTNACNCTCAANATGCGTTTAGGNTGGTCNAGGGANCAGATTAACGCNACNAATATTGCNAGACTNGCAGAGCANGCCGGGGTGGCATTGATNACGGTNCATGGACGAACGCGAGNAGATCGNTTTANNGGCNTNGTTGATTANGACGCAATCGGCATGGTNAAGCGTTCGGTNACTATTCCCGTGATTGGCAATGGGGATATAGAGTCTNCAGAGTTTGCCCGTAGTTTAATCGAAAAATACGACCTCGATGGGGTCATGCTTGGTCGAAGTGCNCANGGCAGACCATGGTTNCCGGCCCAGGTAGATGCGTTCCTTCGAGGNAGNAAACTTGCTGCGCCANNANANTCTGATGTGCTTGCNACNTTNCNGNATCACGTNNTCGCANTATCGGATTTCTATGGAGAGNANACAGGGGTGCGNGTAGCGCGAAAGCATGTTGGNTGGTATNTATCCTATNTGGTGNATTCTGATCAATTGCGNCGAGACTTTAATTTGTTGGATTCGCTGCAATCACAAACTACGTTTATCGAAGGACTGAAGCTAGCAGCCTAAACCGAGGGCTATATGACGATTAAGATTTCCAGTACAACTTTGGCAGGAACAGTACACAATGCGGTTGAGGAGTACCTTGAGCTTGTGGGTGATCAACCAGTAACTAATTTATATGATCTCGTGCTGACGGAGATGGAAGCACCACTACTTGAATGTGTGCTTAGATTCACCGGATACAATCAGTCCCAGACAGCAAAGATACTTGGGATGAACCGCGGCACCCTGCGAAAAAAATTAGTGCGCTATCGTCTTATGTGATGTCTTAGGAGANCCAAATTGGCTGATGTAAAAGTTTCTAACGCGCTTATCAGCGTGTCTAACAAAACGAAACTGGTGCCCTTTGTCGAGGGGCTTAAAGCGATTGGCATCGCGCTTATGTCGACGGGTGGAACCCACAGGTTACTGACCGAAAACGACCTTTCGGTGCAGGAGGTCGCTGATTACACCGGGTTCCCAGAAATGATGGATGGTCGGGTAAAGACGCTGCATCCAAGGGTACACGGTGGATTGCTAGGTCGCCGAGACCAAGACCAAGGTGTGATGCGTAACCATAATATAACGCCCATTGATCTTTTGGTGGTTAATCTTTACCCGTTCAAGGAAACGGTCGACGCTCCGGATTGTACCTTTGCAGATGCGATAGAGAACATCGACATTGGCGGTCCGGCGATGTTGCGCTCAGCCGCAAAAAATATGAAAAGTGTGGCTGTAGTGGTCGACGTGGCCGACTATGAGGTTGTACTAGAAGAACTTGCTGGTAACCATAGTCAATTGAGTGATCGGACTCGATTTAGGTTAGCAGTTAAGGCGTTCCAGCATGTTGCGCACTACGATGCTGCTATAGCAGATTATCTGACTGATGCTACCAGCGAAAATCTTTGACATGGAGGACTAAATGAAAGTGATGGTGACCGGAAACGGTGGCCGCGAACACGCACTTGCGTGGCGCGCGAGTCAGTCCAAAGATGTAGATATTGTGTACGTGGCACCTGGTAATGCGGGCACTGCGTTAGAACCAAGTCTTTCAAATGTAGACATTGATGTCATGGATGTTGCCGGGCAAATTCAGTTTGCTAAGGACAACGATGTGGCGCTGACGATCATTGGCCCAGAGGCGCCACTGGTAGCAGGTGCGGTTGATGATTTTAAGGCGGCTGGCTTGCGCTGTTTTGGGCCGGGAGCTGCGGCAGCACGGCTGGAAGGTTCAAAAACGTTTACCAAGGATTTTTTGTCAGAGTATGGCATCCCCACAGCGGATTACGGCAGTTTTGATGATCCGGATCAGGCCATTGAATATGCACGGTCTATGCAGACTCCTATCGTGATAAAGGCGGACGGGCTGGCGGCTGGCAAAGGGGTTATTTTGGCATCAAGTCATGCGGAAGCCGAAACTACAATCCGTGAGATGATGACGGAAGGTGCATTCGGAGAAGCGGGATCACGTATCGTGATCGAAGAGTTTCTGCNGGGCGAAGAAGCCAGTTTTATAGTGATCGCCGATGGGGAGCATTTTGTGCCATTCGCATCTTCGCAGGATCACAAACCCATTTTTGAAGGCGACAGAGGACCTAATACTGGAGGGATGGGCGCATACTCTCCAGCTCCCGTGGTAACCGAGGTTGTACATCAACGAATAGTTGAAAGAGTTATTCAGCCTACAATAGATGGGATGCGAGGAGAGGGACTTCCCTATACAGGTTTTCTCTATGCAGGGCTGATGATTGATGAAGCTGGTAACCCATACGTAATTGAGTACAACTGCCGCTTTGGCGATCCAGAGACACAACCGGTGATGATGAGATTNCAATCGGATCTGATTGAACTATGTAACGCGGCAATGGATGGCAAGCTAGCCGATATGCAGATCTCGTTTGCGGCAGATACCGCACTTACGGTGGTGCTNGCAGCCGGCGGTTACCCCAATGACTATCGCAAAGGGGATGTGATTAGTGGGCTGGACTCGAGCATGGATGGCAAAGTATTCCATGCGGGGACCGCACTTGAGGGGGATCGCGTGGTGACCAATGGCGGTCGAATCCTTGGCGTCACGACACTCGGGGATTCTGTAGCTGAGGCCCAGCGTAAGGCATATCAGATAATTGACCACATAGATTTTGATGACAAATATTGCCGTTCGGATATCGGTTATCTGGCAATTGCCAGAGAGTCTGGTTAGCGGTTGCTCGCGAGGGTCTCAATTAGTCTGGCTAGACTGATCTGCCGCCATCCACGTTGATTATCTGGCCCGTGATATAGGGCGCATCATCGGCAAGGAACAAAACCGTGCGAGCAATATCTTCGGGTGTACCCTGCCGTCCCAGCGGTACTTTGTTGAGGATGTTTTCCTTTGCTGACTCGCTCAGTGTTGCTTTGTCTTCAGGCCACAAAATAGTCCCTGGCGCGACGCCGTTGACCCGGATGTGCGGCGCGAGTTCTTTTGCAAGAGACTGGGTCAGCATGGCGAGTCCGGCTTTCGCGATGCTATAGACGGGGTAGTCCTTCAATGGTTTTTCTGCGTGGATATCCACGATATTGATGATGTTACCAGTGGATTTATTCAGTGCCGGGATGAGTGCCTGACTTAGAAAAAAAGGCGCCCGTAGATTGGATCCAATCAGCTCTTGCCACATGTCGACAGTGACATTGCCAACTAAGGTGGGATAAAAGACCGATGCATTATTAACGAGAACGTCAATACGTCCCCAGTGTTCTGTACACTCAAGCGCTAAAGATCCCCAGTCGTTAGTGTCCGTGAGATCAGCCTGCAAAAGTGCAACGGAATTATTGCGGAGCTGGTTTAGGTGGGTTTGCAGCGCGATGGCTTCGGTTTCCGAATTCAAATAATGCAGGATTACGTTGTATCCGGCCCCATGGAAACTTGTTGCCAGCACGGCTCCGATTCTTCGTGCAGCCCCGGTGATTAGCGCAACCCGAGTCGTCATTTGAGCTGCTCTATTCGTTCGATCTGGGCAGAACGGATAGCCTGACCAATAGCCGCTCCTGACAATTGGTGATCGACGGATGCAGCTGTAATCTCGGCTGCCTCTGCTATGTATGTGAGCCACGGGTCCTGTGGGGCTAATGTCTTGCCTTCCGCCTCCTCAACCATCCTCGCTAACCTGCACGCTTCTTCGAATCGTTCCCGGCGACGGAACGCATCCATTTCATAGAGGTTGCTGACAATTTCTTCCGCGCCGAGGTCATCTACCTGCTGATTACGGATCCTGATCGTAAGGGCGGTTAAGGCTTGATAGATACCGGGAAACTTCCACCTGGATGTGATGCGATCAACATCATCTTGCGCAAGGCTGGACGCCAGAACAATGAATGCATGTAGTGGGTTATTGTCAGCAGCCCAGTTCTTCAGTCGAACAAGATCTTTGCTGTCGAACTCTGTCCAAAGAGCGTCGTGCGCATTTACTTCAATTAGTATCTCAAAATACCGATGGGGATTGTCTGTAGATAGCGCTTTCTCGGTTTCCAGATAGATTCTTTCTGGAGAAAGACTCTGCAGTTGATTTGCGTTTACCATGTCGCACATCAGGGATTTCGTGTTCTCGGCGATGGTGAAGTCAGGGAAGCGGGCTGCGAATCTGGCGATTCGGAGTACACGCAGAGGATCCTCCGCGAAAGCTGGTGACACATGGCGCAATACTTTGTTGCGCAAATCCTCCTGCCCTCCATAGGGATCAATCAGTTCGCCATTCTTATCCTGTGCTATGGCGTTGATGGTGAGGTCTCTGCGAAAGAGGTCTTGTTCCAGGGTGACTGATGGGTCAGCGTTACATTCGAAATCAGTGTGCAATGGACCTGTTTTTCGCTCGGTCCTTGCCAGGGCATATTCTTCTTTAGTGTGTGGGTTTAGGTACACAGGAAAGTCCTTGCCTACCTGGCGGTAGCCCTGGGCGAGAAGTGTGGCAGGTTCAGCACCCACGACTACCCAGTCGCGCTCGGCGACGGGAAGTCCCAGGAGTTGGTCACGTACAGCGCCGCCTACGAGATATACGTCCATTAAGTGTGAGTCCGGGGCAAGGTGATTCGGATATTATAGTTGATACGATCTGAGTGCAGGTGTCGAAAACAATTTGCCATCTTCGAGGCGTATTGCGGTAAGGGTTCGCCCCCAAACGCAACCAGTATCCAGTGCGATGATGTTTTCCTTTCTGGTAACGCCGTCGAGTGCGGCCCAGTGACCAAACAATATCTCTTTTGAGTCTTCGGCGGGAAAATCAAACCAAGGCGCGTAACCATTGGGCTGAAGGTTTGCTTTGTGCTTTAGCTCCATGGTTCCGTTGCTTTTACAATAGCGAAGGCGGGTGAAGTAATTCGTAATAGCGCGGAGTCGATCGTTACCTGTAAGGTTATCTGTCCATGTGGCGGGCTCATTGCCATACATCTCCGTCAGGAACGAAATATAGTGGGGGCCGGCTAATATGGACTCCACTTCTTTGGCGAGATTAAGCGCTTTTTGCAGATCCCAGATAGCTGGTATGCCCGCGTGTACCATGGTGTAGCCTGTCACCGTATCGTGATGAAGCAGTTTCTGCTGGCGTAGAAACTCTATAATATCTTTCCGTTCAGCACTGTCGAGAATATCCTGTATGGTGTCGTTTTCTACGCCTGGGTGGATGTTGTTTGCCACGGCTAGGAAGTGCAGGTCGTGGTTCCCCAAGACGATTACTGGATCATCCAGTTCGAGAATAAACTTCATGGTTTCAAGGTTTTTTGGCCCTCGGTTGATCAGATCTCCGACGAACCAAAGTTGATCCTTATGTTTGTTGTATTGGCACTCGCCTAGAAGTTTCTGGAGTTCATCGAAACATCCCTGGATATCGCCAAATACGTAAGTGCTCATTTCTGGCGAAGCTCCCAAAGTAGGTTTGCACAGTTGATAAACTCGTCGAGTTCAAGAACTTCCGGGCGCAAATTGGTATCGATATCCAGTGATGCAAGTTGTTCGCTATTTAATAGGGGCTTGAGCGAGTTGCGGATGGTCTTTCGGCGCTGGTTGAAAGCAGTTGTGACAACCTCCTGCAGGCATTGCAGGTCCTTCGCGTATTGGGGGTGATCGTGAGGTGTCAGTTTTACTATTGCCGAATTCACTTTAGGCTTTGGCGAGAAAGCGGATGGTGCGACTTTGAACAGCTTCTCGGCTGAACAGTAATATTGACTCATCACTGACAGCCGGCCGTAATCTTTAGTCCCGGCGGTTGCACATATTCTGTCGACTACCTCCTCCTGTAACATAAACACCATATCTTGGATTTGTTCGATGTACCCGTAAAGCTTGAACAACAACGGACTGGAGATGTTGTATGGCAGGTTGCCCACAATTCGCAGGGAGTTTCCCAGGGAACCATAGTCAAGCTTGAGTGCGTCTGCAGTCAGAATATTGATTTCCGCACCGTATCGATCGCTCAGTTCCGCTACAAGATCCCGATCTATCTCGACCAGCTGTAGCCGACATCTGCTGGTAGAAAGTAGATCTGTGATAGCGCCGTGACCAGGCCCTATTTCTATTACATGGTCTATCGGGCGTGGACTGACTGCCTCAACAATTCGACGAATGGTGTTGGGATCTTTTAAGAAATGCTGACCAAAGCGTTTGCGGACTATCACCAGCGACCCCTGGTAATGCTAGGAAGTTTTTAGATTCGGATATCGACAAATGCCTCCTCTCTCATCTCTCGCAGCCAACTGGCGAGTTCTTCGTCGAATTTCTGATTGCGGAGATAGTTTTCTGCCATGTTCCTCTGGAATTGCTCACTGAAGTCTTCTATTCGTCTTCCTGTGACTTCAAGGAAGTGGTACCCGTGAGAGGTTTTAAAGACCGGGCTCACAATACTTGGTTCAATACTATTCATCATTGCCTCGAACTCTGGAACGAAGATTCCAGCGGCGGTCCAGCCCAAATCACCACCGCTAAGCGCGGAGCCTGGATCTTCGGAGTGAAGTTTTGCAATTTCCTCGAAGTCTTTTCCATTGATCACCTCGCTTCGCAGATTCTTTGCCAGTTCCCTGGCCTCACCATCTGATCTAATCTCGCTCGGCTTGACCAATACGTGTCTCGCTCTGGTCTGGGCAACCTGTCCCTCCGCTTTTGCGCCTCGTTTTTCCATCAACTTGACTAGATGAAATCCGCTACCGCTCTTGATCGGCCCTCGGATTTCGCCAACTATCATTTCCTGGGCAACGTCTGCGAACATCGTGGGTAGCTGTACCGGTTTTCTCCACCCCAGATCACCACCCTGCAGTGCGTTTTGACCTGCTGAATACTCTATCGCGAGGGCCTGAAAGCTCTCACCATCGTTGACGCGATCTACAAGTACAAGTGCCTGGGAACGAGTCTCAGAGATCTGCTCTGCTGTCGGTTCTTCAGGTACCGTAAGAAGAATATGCGCAAGTCGATATTCGTCAGCGATAACTGCTTCCCCGAGCTCTGATGCCAGAAAATTTTTCAGTTCCTGTTCTGATATTTCTATACGACTATGAACAAAGCCCTGCTGCACCTGGCTGATGATCATTTCTCTTCGTATTTGTTCTCGCATGTTTGCATAGGAGATGCCATCTGCTTCAATGGCGACTCTAAAGTCACTCAGACTAAGCTGGTTTTGGGCGGCGATTCCTTGCAATGTCTGATTCAGCTCACTGTCACTTATTCGTACGCCAGCTCGATCACCCATCTTTAGCTGCAATGTTTCGACAATTAGCCGTTCTATCACCTGATTAGTAATTATGCCATNTGGTGGGAGTGAGCCACCTTCGTTTCCTGAAAACTGTGATTTGACTGACTTGACTCGTCCCTGGACCTCCGAATAGGTGATCACGTCTTCATCGACAACCACTGCGATGCGGTCAAGGATGATACGTGCAGCCTGAGCGTCTGCAAGTGATAGTAGGAGGATGCAAGAAATAANTATTCGATTCATGTTTTTGAGCCTATAAGNCAATTTGATTCTCCCGGCGGCGATACCCNGGAATAGAATCTTCAAGCAACGTATCTAGTCGTTTCCCTAAAGTNGANANTCCTTTNAGTTGAAACTCGAAAAAAATNCCTGTATCNGCGCGATATTGTANNGCACTGATAACCTGAGTCCCACCGGCAGGGTCGTCCACGACCAATCTCACTGTCCGAGGTTGTTCCTGAAAACGTCTGAACGCCAGGCGAGTTTTCCAACAGCAGTCATTGTATTCCACGCCTAAGAGAGACTCTATGGTTTGATTGTTATCCCAGCCAAAGTTCCATCGACCAATCACGCTCCATTTTCCCTTTAGTGGCCAGATAAATGACAGGTCTGTTTCTTCCGCATTCTGGGAACGAGAGGGTTTTTGAACGTCGGGATTAGTGTAGGAATAGTTAAAATTTAGGATTCTACGGTTCGTTGCGTCTCGATATTTGAGTGACAATCTGCCGCGATTTGAGCGAGAGTCTCGCGGTTCCCATTCATAAGAGCCGCTTAAACTGAACCGACCAATTCTAAACCGCGCCTGGGTAAATAACGGCGAAGATCCCGCTTGTGGATCATCCAGTCGGCCGGGTCGAAAAATTACTTCCCGGTCGGCCAGATAGACTATTTGCCCAATACTTGCTTTAACAAGTTCTGCCCCGGAATTTGCATTTAATACCGCAGAGGTTAGGCCAACGCTAATCTGCTGCGCATCACCGATTCGATCGTATCCGGAAAACCGATTCCATCTAAACATGGTGGAAAACCCGGGTGTCGAGGCCGCTGCATCGAATTGAGGNAGATCTCTCTGTGCGTCCTCGTTTACGTACAAGAAATAGAGGCGGGGCTCGAGGGTCTGCAAGAGTTCTGAACCCCGGTAAGAGAAGAATCGGTCGAATACCACGCCTGTATCCAGGGACGCAAACGGGGTTGTTAGTGAAGNCGATGTGGGTGTGCCAATCGGAACATCATCAAGACTGTATTTGCGATAAATGGCACCGGCCTGAGGCCTTANGTATCCCCAGGCGTTTCTAAACGATGTACTGACTTTGGTATCAACGACGACTCGGTTACCGATGATGGCAAGTGGCCCGGTAAGACCATCGTTGTCTTTGTCAAAGCGCGATAGTTGTCCGCGCAGGGTAAAGTCGAACAGNGAAAGTTTTTCGTTTAGTCGGAGTGTAAATTGGGGTAGGGCGGAGTATTGCCGTGCTGCATTACGATTGAGGCTCTGATAGCCTCGAGCGAGTAGACTCGCGCTCCATCCTCTGCCTTGGTAGCGCAGTGTNCCAATGCGGGTNAGNGCNGGGATATTCGTTCCAAGTGATCGAAAGTTTCGATAGGTCTCCTGGGTTGATGCGTCGATGTCTCCGCCGATGTCACGTAAATAGTCGACATCTGACAGGGCGCCGAAACTGATTGCGCTTCGCCACCTGGAGGTCCAGAGACCAACATGATTGAAATAAAGCAGCCATCGGTCCGTCTGGGTGCCTAGTGATTCCTCGAGTTTGTCGTCTCCACGTAGATACGCCATGTCGATGAAATTGCTGGAAAGCTCGTTCAGGTAACGCGCCTCAAGGTCGTGGATCAGTCCTCNCTTCCAAAGACTTCGCAAGGTGTAGGTTGTGTCGTAGTTTGGTGCTAGGTTGAGGTAATAGGAAACGTCGATATCCGTGCCACCTTCGCTATCGTGACCTAAGCCGGGCATCAGGAAACCGGNATAACGTTCGTCGTTCANGGGGAACCTGATATAAGGAAAGTAGGCTATGGGAACGCCTTTTATCCGTACCGTCGCGTTGCGGGCTACTCCGTAACCCTGTGTTCTCTTCAGTTCGATGTGTTTACCTTCAAAGGCCCATAGATTACTTCCTGGATCGCAGCGGGTGAAAGTGCCATCGGTGATCTCAAGCGTATCGTCACCTTTCTTTACTATCTTGCGCGCCTTCCCACGCATCCGGTTTTGGTGCAGCAGAAATGTTGTGTTGTCCATCACGCCGGTGCCGGCGAAAAGATTGCCGCTCGCGCGATCTCCCTTTAGGAGTAGTCCGGGTTCACGTATCGATACTGGTCCATGTGCCGTGGCGATCTCGCTAACACTGTCTACTGTTATATGGGCTGCATTTATTCTCCTGCCCTGGCCATCGACCTGAACACGACCATTAAACGTGGTGGAGTGATCTTCTACGTGCAAGGCGTCATCTGTGGCGACTATAATTGTATCTTGGGTCTTGCTTGCTGACGTCCGAAAGCTAGGTGGCGCTTCGTAACGGCCGTCGCAGTGCCAAGGAACGGTTGAATCTGATTGGTATTGTCTGGGTATCCAGTCCTGTTCCGCCGCAGATTCTTGTTTCNTGTCAGATAGCGCGAGAACTGGATGAAACAGAAGAACCGTAAGAATGGCGGATGCGCTTTTCACACTGAAATAGGCTAATAAAGATGTCCGATGATAATGCATTAGTCCAAGGATTGGTTAAACATTTACGCAGTTATGTCTAATCGTGACCAAAGGAAACTCGCGCTCGATACNTGGGCGCGGGATTGTCTGGTGCAGCGTGGCGCGATCCTCTCGGNGGATTTTACGTTACAGACGGCCTCGGACGACGCTAGTTTTCGCCGGTATTTCAGGTCTGATGGTNATCCATCCTTTATTTTTGTNGACGCTCCGCCGGAACAGGAAGACAGTCGGAAGTTTGTTTCGATCGACGAAATGATTCGTGGTGTTGGTCTTAACTCCCCCGAAATTATTGAACGCGACTTCGACAACGGGTTCCTGATGATGGAGGATCTTGGAAACACGCTTTACCTGGATCGACTGAACATGGGAGACGCGCTGGAGATCGAGCGTTTGTATAGCGATGCATTCGACGCGCTTGCAGGAATGCAACAGATTAAAGCTGAGTTGCCGCGATACGATGAAGCGAAGTTGCTAGAGGAAATGAGTCTGTTCCCGGAATGGTTCCTACAGCGTCAGTTAGAAATAAAGGACTTCGCGGACGCGGGGTTAGAAAGTATCTTTGAGCTGATGCTTGGCAACGCGGTTGAACAGCCCCAGGTATTCGTTCATCGCGACTATCACTGCAGAAATCTGATGGTAATCGCAAGGGGCAATCCAGGCATCATTGACTTTCAGGATGCCGTTGTAGGGCCGGTGACCTATGATCTCGTTTCATTGTTAAAGGACTGTTACCACCGATTTCCACTAAATCAGATACGTGAATGGGTCGAACAATACAGGCGGCGATTGTTGGTGGATGGCCGTTTGGACTCAGCCNTAACCGAAAGTGAGTTCTTTCGTTGGTTCGAACTCATGGGGTTTCAGCGCCACCTTAAATGTGCCGGAATTTTTTCCCGATTGAATCTNCGAGATGCAAAGCCTGGATATTTGGCGGACATACCCCTGGTAATTGACTATATGGTGGAGTTGGGTGAACGGTACGAGGAGCTTGCGCCATTTTGTGGGTGGCTGAGAGAAGTCATTGTTCCACGTCTTGCTGCCAGGGAATTTGTTCGCTGATGAAAGTCATGCTATTGGCAGCAGGGGAAGGGCAACGATTGCGGCCGCTCACGGATCAGGTGCCAAANCCATTGCTGCGCGCTGGTGGTCAAATGCTGATCGAGCGCTGGTTGCAGACATTCTTAGACGCTGGTTTTCGTGAGTTTGTNATTAATACCTGGCATCTTGAGGANAAACTAATCGCTGCCCTGGGTGATGGCGCGGATCGCGGAATATCCATAGAGTATTCGCGAGAGCCCTTTTTATTAGAGACCGGGGGAGGCATAACTCGCGCACTTTCGTTGCTTGGTGAGGATGATTTCGTCGTGGTCAGCTCTGATATTGCCAGTGATTTTGATCCGTTGGGCCTGCCAACGTCATTGGGTGATGCCCTTGCTCACCTTGTAATGGTCGACAATCCCGCCCATCATCCCGAGGGAGACTTTGTGCTTGATCCCGACGGCCGAGTTAGATTTGGGGATGATGAAGAGCGTTTGACTTATTCTGGGATTGGACTATTTTCCCCAGCTTTGTTTGATAATGCCCCCGAGGGCGCTTTCAAACTCCGGGTTCTGTTGGACCGGGCAATTGAACAGGGTCGAATGACCGGCCAGTACCATAATGGGTTTTGGATTGATGTAGGCACCAAGGCTAGATATGAAACCCTAGTGAGGCACTATCGCCAAAAAAAAGACCACAAAAGTGATCAAAAGAAGGATCGCGAGAATGCAAATGAAGACGATGCAAACAATTAGGAGAATGCAGTGGAGTATGTAATTGCNCCATCAATTTTGTCAGCTGATTTTGCGCGTCTCGGTGAAGACGTAGAAGCTGTTCTCGCTGCTGGCGCCGATATGGTTCACTTTGATGTCATGGATAACCACTATGTTCCGAGCCTCACTATTGGACCCATGGTNTGTCAGGCGCTGCGCGATTATGGGGTCACCGCGCCAATAGATGTGCATTTGATGGTTAAACCGGTCGACCGAATAATAGGAGACTTTCTGGACGCTGGCGCAAGCTACATTACCTTTCATCCTGAAGCCACCGAACATATTGATCGATCATTGGAGTTGATACGTTCAGGCGGGGCGCGCTGTGGTCTGGTATTCAATCCTGCGACCTCGCTCNGCTACCTGGATTACGTTCTCGACAAAATCGACATNGTNCTGATTATGTCGGTAAATCCTGGTTTTGGTGGGCAACAGTTTATTCCTGCATCGTTGGATAAACTAAAGGAGGTGCGGAAAATAATCGATCAAAGTGGCCGTGANATTCGCCTCGAAATAGACGGCGGCGTAAAAATTGAGAATATTGGGGATATTTGTGCTGCGGGGGCAGATACGTTTGTTGCGGGTTCTGCAATCTTTAACGCGGATGAATATGCAGCAACCATAGCCGCGATGCGATCCAAACTCGTCTAGTTGTAGTATTAGCCAGGTTTCATTAAGCTTGGCCTAAAAGTAAGAGTTATCCCGATGAGTCGATTATTTCGAGTGAGCAACAGTCTTTTGAGAGACTGGGCATTTCTTTCTTGGCGATGGTGAATCACACACCGTAACNCCGGGGGTGTCCTTTGCAGCCCCATTTTGCTTGAATTTATATTGATGTATCGGAGATAACCATGACTCCAGAAGACTTTGCCCGGCTTGTTGCAGAGGGCTACAACCATATACCTGTTACTAGAGAACTGTTTGCGGACCTTGATACGCCGCTGTCCTGCTATATAAAAGTTGCGACGGGGTCNTATAGTTACTTGTTGGAATCTGCCGCCCAGGGTGGTGAGAAATGGTCCAGATACTCGGTGGTAGGTCTACCATCCAGTCAGATTTTAAAGGTAAGTGGCCAACAGATCACGATGGAGGTTGACGGTGAGGTGACAGAACACACGATCACCGACGATCCATTAGCCTATATCGAAACTTTTAGGCAACAGTTTAGATATCCCGAACTCCCCGATTTGCCGATCTATACCGGCGGCCTGGTAGGTTACTTTGGGTACGATACGGTGCGTTTTGTTGAGAAGAAACTTCGCGATACTGATCTGCCGGATACCATTGGTTGCCCTGACATTTTGTTAATGGTGTCAAACGATGTCATTGTTTTCGATAGTGTTGAGGCAAAGATCCACCTGATTACCCATATCAGCGATGAGGGAACACTTGAGCAGGCAGAGCGTCGATTGGATGAGATGCAGTCTGCGATAGCAAACCCTATCCCGCAGAGCATTAGAAAACCAGAAGTGGGTCCCAGGATTCATGAAGCAGACTTTGTGTCCAGCTATGGTGAGCAAAAATTTAAAGACGATGTCGAGAGAATTAAGAAATACATCATAGAAGGTGACGTGATGCAGGTTGTGTTGTCACAGCGCATGTCTGTTACTTTCGAAAGCGATCCGTTGCACTTATACAGAGCGCTGCGGCGGCTTAACCCTTCTCCTTATATGTATTTCATGGATCTGGCGGATTTTCAGATCGTTTCTTCTTCGCCAGAGATTCTGGCTCGATTAGATTCAGGTGAGGTGACCGTGAGACCGCTCGCCGGTACCAGACGCCGAGGACGTGATGAAGAAGAAGATCTGGCAATGGAGGCAGAGCTTCTTGCCGACCCTAAGGAGATTGCTGAGCACTTGATGCTTATAGATTTAGGCCGCAATGATATTGGACGGGTCTGCGATCCTGGAACAGTGGAAGTGAGCGAAATGATGGTCGTAGAGCGTTACGCGCACGTTATGCACATTGCGTCCAACGTCTGTGGTCGTGTTCGACCCGAAGTGACCGGTATCGATTTGCTTAGGGCCACTTTGCCTGTGGGGACACTCAGTGGTGCTCCCAAGGTTCGAGCGATGGAAATCATTGATGAACTTGAACCTGAAAAACGCGGCGTATTTGGTGGCGCAGTGGGTTACCTATCGTGGAATGGAAATATGGACACGGCGATCGCGATACGTACCGCCGTAATTAAGGATAAGAAGCTCTACATCCAGGCTGGCGCAGGTGTGGTTGCTGATTCGATTCCGAACCTGGAATGGAAAGAGACGATGAACAAAGCGCGTTCCATCTTCACTGCGGCCGCAATGGCGGAGTCGGGTTTGGATGGGTCCATGACGTTGGAGAATCGGCGGGAGTTTAATAAGGATGAGGCGAGGGGAACGCTGGGAGTAAAGTCATGATAGTGATGATTGATAACTATGACTCATTTACTTACAACGTGGTGCAGTACCTCTATGAACTTGGTCAGGAGGTATTGGTAAAGCGCAATGATGAAACCACAGTGCAGGAGATATCAGACATTGGGCCAGATCTGATCGTTATCTCGCCGGGTCCCTGTACGCCGAACGAAGCGGGGATATCTATGCCGGTCATTGAGGAATTTGCGGGTAGTATCCCGATACTTGGTATCTGTCTCGGACATCAAAGCATTGGTCAGGTTTTTGGCAGCAACGTCGTTAAAGCCAGAGAGGTGATGCACGGCAAGACATCAGATATTCACCACAATGGTGCAGGCGTTTTTGCTGAATTGCCCAGTCCGTTTACGGCGACGCGATATCATTCGCTAATCGTTGACGCGGTGCCTGAAGGGATGGAAATGACGGCATGGACCATGAAGGATGGTGAAGTGGACGAAATTATGGGCGTTCGTCATAAAGAATGTCTGGTTGAAGGTGTTCAATTTCATCCGGAATCTGTGCTGACCGAGCACGGCCATGCACTGCTAGCAAATTTTATTGAGCAAACCAAAGAGTAAGGGGAAATTACATGGATATGCCTGAAGCAATTGCCAGAGTAATTGACGGCGAAGATCTCAGCCGCGAAGAAATGACCGACGTTATGCAGCTGATCATGACTGGTGAGGCCACTCCAGCGCAGATTGGGGGTTTCCTGGTGGGTCTGAGAATCAAGGGTGAGACAGTTGCGGAGATTACCGGAGCAGCCACGGTCATGCGTCAGCTTGCCACCCCGGTTGAAGTTGATACGGCTGGACTTGTGGACACTTGTGGCACCGGTGGTAGTGGTTCGAACAAATTCAATGTATCTACTGCAAGCGCCTTCGTGGCTGCTGCCGCTGGCGTTCGAGTTGCCAAGCACGGTAATCGTGGTGCGAGCAGTAAGAGCGGCAGTGCGGATCTTCTCGAGGCGGCGGGTGCGAATATTACCCTTACGCCGGACCAGGTTGCCCGCTGTATCGATACTGTCGGTCTTGGTTTTCTGTTTGCGTTGTCTCATCACGGGGCAATGAAGCATGCAATTGGGCCCAGAAAAGAAATGATCGTTCGCACCATATTTAACCTGTTAGGTCCGCTCACGAATCCAGCAAGAGCGGAGCGACAATTGTTGGGTGTTTATGACAAGAACTGGGTAAGACCCATCGCCGAGGTGCTCGATAAGTTGGGAAGTAAGCACGTTATGGTTGTTCACTCAGAAGATGGGCTTGATGAAATCAGCATTGCCGCACCAACGAATGTGGCAGAACTAAAAGACGGCGAAATCAGCGAGTACCAGATAGAGCCTGCGCAATTCGGTTGTAAACGACAGTCTATCGATTCTCTAAGAGTTGAGAATGCAGAAGAAAGTTTGGTGTTAGTGCGTCAGGCCCTTGCGGGGGAGAATGAGGCCGCGACGGATTTTGTGGTATTGAACGCGGGCGCTGCCATATATGTTTCCGGTGCTGCGGGTTCGCTTGCGGATGGCGTAGAAATGGCGAGGGACGCGATTGGGACTGGGCTTGCAATAGAGAAGATGAAAGACTTTGCGGACTTTACGGGACAGGTCGTGGAAAATGGCTGATGCACCTGACGTGCTCAAGCGGATAGTTGCAAAGAAGCGGCAAGAGATTGAGTTCAACAAAAATGTGAAGTCTGAGACTGGGATTGAGCGTGACGCGAGAGAGCGAACAGATCCACCTCGCGGGTTTGTTGATGCGATTAAAAGGAGTGCGAGTGGTGGAAGGACTTCGGTAATCGCTGAAATCAAGAAAGCTTCGCCTTCGAAGGGTGTGATCCGGGAGAATTTTATTCCGCCAGATATAGCGGAGAGCTATGCGGCAGCGGGTGCAACCTGTTTGTCGGTCCTGACGGACGAATCGTTTTTTCAGGGGAGCAATGATTATCTTATCCAAGCCCGTGGTGCGTGTGACCTTCCGGTACTGCGAAAGGATTTTACCGTAGACCCGTACCAGGTCTTTGAGGCAGCGTCGATTGGTGCAGATTGTATCTTGCTAATTGCAGCTATTCTGGATTTGCATGAGCTGCACTCCTTGTCCGATCTCGCTCGTGATGTTGGTCTTGATGTCTTGTTTGAGGTTCATAATCAAGCTGAACTCGATAATGTTCTTGCGCTGGAGCCAACCCTGATTGGAATAAACAATCGGAACCTGCACACTTTTGAGGTGATGCTCGACACTACCCTGGATTTGCTAGGTAGTATCCCCGGAGGGACCCTTGTCATCAGCGAGAGTGGTATTTCAGCTAAGGAAGAAGTTTTGCGTCTGAGCGATGCAGGAGTCGCGGGNTTCCTGGTTGGTGAATCCTTTATGCGGGAAGATGACCCAGGGGAGAAGTTACGGGAACTGTTCTCTTAAGGTCGAAAATCTTATTGCGTACCGCATATCACGATGGTTTTGCCATTAATGGATACCAGATCCTAATCCTCAAGGGTTTTAAGTGCGCGCCAGATTATCTCTCTGGAACAGTCTAAGATCGGGCCGATTTCCTAGCGGGTGGTCTTGATGTATATGCCGACACGAATGTGTCATGGCATCGGTTTCTTGCATAGATCAAGCAGGGTGCGAGCTACACGGTTTGTAACATCCAGCAATCTTA
>PASO01000019.1 GCA_002712135.1 Gammaproteobacteria bacterium | reverse complement strand
AGTATGTCCGCCATACTATCAGCGTTCATGTCATAAACCCCAAAAGGCGACCAGCTCTTATCAACCGAAGGAATCGTCCCACGGGCTTTACGCTCGGTGCCATTCAATAACCAGATCGAATTCGCACCGGTATCAGGATTGTTCCAGAACACATCGGCCATGCCGTCCATATCGAAGTCACCCACACCCGAAATGGTCCATCCGCCACCGACTGTGGGCAGCTGGCCTCGCTCTTTGATCGTTTCACCATCCATCAACCAGACAATGTTGGCACCGTTGGTATTGCGCCAGAGGAGGTCGGCAATGCCGTCACCATCGAAGTCACCACTGCCGTCATAGACCAGGAGAGGCTGACTGGGCGGGCCAAAAATTAAAAAAAAACGACCTTGTGTCAGGTTTTTTACGCGGCGAATCGGTCGTTGCTCATGCATGTGCAAGAACAATCTCTCTAGGTTAGAATTTTAAGAATTAATCGTCATTTTGATGAAACCTAAGATAGGCCATTTCCGAATGAACCAACCAAATATTCTCCTTATTATGAACGACGATATGGGTTATTCCGATATCGGCTGCTTCGGCGGCGAAGTGCGGACGCCGAACCTTGATCAACTCGCGAACAACGGGGTGCGTTTGACCCAGTTCTACAATACCGCCCGCTGCTGCCCAACCCGGGCGTCGATTCTTACCGGGCTGCATCCACATCAAACTGGGATNGGCTGGATGACTGCAGATCTCGACGAAGACGGGTACCGAGGCGACCTTAATGACACATGCGTCACGATCGCCGAAGCATTGAAGTTGGCAGGCTATGCCACTTATATGAGCGGNAAATGGCACGTCAGCCGAAATCAGTCCCCCAACGGTTCCAAACACTCCTGGCCTTGCCAACGNGGTTTCGACCACTACTTCGGNATCCTTGGCGGGGCCGCTAATTATTGGCAACCGAGCTCACTAACCCGGGANAACGAACCAATAGACCTCACCAGCCTGCCCGAGAACTTCTTTCTTACTGATGCAATCAGCGATGAAGCAGGTAACTACATACGGGGACATGCTGAAAATAATAGCGANGCTCCCTTCTTCCTCTACACAGCCTACAGTGCGCCGCACTGGCCATTGCACGCACCNGAAGAAGACATCAGCCAATACCAGGGTCGATTCGCAGCGGGCTGGGACCGTTTGCGAGAAGAACGCCTTGAACGGATGCGCACCATGGGTATCGTCGATGAATCCTGGCCACTTACCGAACGNGACTGGTCGCAACCACCATGGGACGATNCGTCGGATAAAGCATGGCAAGAGCGCCGCATGGAAGTTTACGCTGCGCAGATCGACCGGATGGACCAGGGCATAGGCAGAATTGTTGCGGCCCTTGAGGAAACCAACCAAATCGAAAACACCCTGATTTTATTCCTAGCCGACAACGGTGCCTGTGCCGAGGAATTCTCTCCCAAAGCCAAACCGCTACCATCNGACTACCCNGCAGGGACTACCCACACNCGCGACGGCANAACNATTCTTCGAGGCAACGATCCTTCCATCATGCCTGGTTCCGAGGANACCTATCAGAGTTATGGCGTACCNTGGGCTAATCTATCGAATACACCGTTCCGNGAATACAANCATTGGGTACATGAGGGTGGCATCGCGACGCCGCTGATTGCACACTGGCCCTCGGTCATAGACCAGGGCGGTGCCTTGCGACACCAGCCGGGTCAACTCACAGACATCATGGCAACCTGCCTCGATGTGGCCGGTGCTGACTACCCGACGCAATTAAACGGCAACGATATTGTACCCCTGGAGGGAACAAGTCTTGCCCCGATTTTTCANGGTCAGCATAACCATAAAGAAGCTCTGATCTGGGAACACGAAGGCAACAAAGCGGTGCGTCAAGGACATTGGAAACTGGTGAGTAAGTACCCCAGCGACTGGGAACTCTATGACCTCGTCNCGAATCGCACAGAAACTAATAATGTGGCAGCNCAGCACCCCGATGTAGTGGAGGAACTCAGCACTATTTACGATGCGTGGGCGGAGCGATGTGGCGTCAAGCCATGGGATCTCATTGCGGAGAGACTGAGGATACGTAGAGAAAAGTCCAGCAACACGAGCGATGAAGGTGCGATCGATCGACGCGAATCAACCTGACGAAAATTCATTTAAAGAATGAATACACAGTCGNATGATGGAACGCAAACTGAAGTCGGCAGGCGTCAACCTCATCCATTCGATCATCTAACCACTGTATCTCTGCATCTGTTACGGAATTGGTGAGCGGCTCACTCTCGGCAATAACATTATTTGCTTCATCCAACGCGCGCACCACGAGCTCGCCGCGCTCGGCAACATCCGCCGANACTTTGACACCGGTTCCTCCTGGCATTGATGCAGTCGTNACCGTAGCCACTTTCGACTCTGCCCTNTANCCGGCAAAACCGTCGGGCCTTAACGTTGCGAGACATAGAAACCCATTTCGCCAGCCGGTATGGAGTCCATCGCTACCACCGTAATATAAACGGATTTCATCATCGAGAAAGATTGGATTCGCTGCAGAGTAAACACATCCCCAGTCATAGTCGAATTCTTCACCATCGTTGGTGATAAACGGTGTACCAGCATTTACTCGATGCCAGGCCACTGTGTCAGGACTCCAGCAGAGCTCAGCCCAGACCCGGTCTGTTTTCTGNTCATGGATCGCGGCGATACCTATGTAGACACCACCGTGATAAAACACTGGCATTGCGTATGGCTGCTGGTTGCTATTCAGTCCCTCCATCACGATCTCGGTTTTTTCCCAGTTCTCGAAGTCAACACTCGAGGTCTGCGCTACCTGTCGCACATAGGAGCCATCCTGTTTTCCCCACTGCCGGGTAATACCCACATACTTTCCCAGCGTGGGGGCCCAGAAAGCATTATTGTGAGTATCCCCTGCACTATCAGCTTCCGGGCAGGGAATGGCATCCCCCCAATGGATACCGTCTTTGGAATATGCAACCGAAAGGATCTTGGATTTTAGCAGCGCCTTGTAGCGACGTTCGGGGTCCGGGTCACGCAGATCTTTGAAGATTCCAGCGCCATGCGGGCCCCACAACAGATCTTTATCACCTTCAACACCTCGCCAAAGAATATTGTTAGCCTTACTGCCCTCGAATTCGACGAGTCCCAACTCTGGTTTATCCCAGNTGATGCCATCTTGGGATGTTGCATAACAGATCGCCATCTCACGATTCTTAGGGGCCCAATATTTCTCTGCATAGCGCTCCTCTAAGGTCATTCCTAACGTACAGTTGTCCACGATGAATGGGCTATACCAGCATTTATATGCCTGTTCTTCATGGTCATAGATGATATTAGCGTACAGATTGTCAAATCGTTGCTCCCAGGGTTTGTCCTCTGCGGACAATGGATTGCGAGCGTGCTTCATCACGGTCCCCAGCACGAGTTCCGCGTGCTGTACTTTTTCTACAACACGATCATCAAGCAGCAGATGTCTCTGCTCGCCCTGGCTATCTGAATTCATAACAAAGAGGTCCAAAGAATGAATCCGTAGATGTTCCCGTAAAAGTCAGATGATTTCTACATCTTCTGGTACTTGCTCCTAAGTTTTGACAAACTCGTGACATGACAATCAGGAAAAACCTCTTTGAGTATTGAAAATCTATCCGGACTTATCGCCGCGACATTCACACCAATGGATGATCGTGGAGCCCTANACCTTGACATGATTCCGATGATTGTTGACCAACTGATTTCAGAAGGCNTATCCGGCTTATACGTATGCGGGGGNACCGGCGAAGGGGTGTCGTTAACCAGCGACGAACGTAAACAAACCGCGGAAGCCTACCTACGCGCCGCTAATAGTCGAATACCGGTTGTTGTGCACGTTGGTCAAGACAGTNTGCTCTCAGCGCGTGACCTAGCCCAACATGCCGCTGACATTGAGGCCGACGGAATATCTGCCATTACGCCAACTTATTTCAAACCGACCTCCACGAGTGCACTACTCGATAGCCTGAGCATCATTACTGAAGGAGCACCTGACCTACCTTTTATCTACTACCACTTTCCAGTCAAATCAGGTGTCGAGATCGATCTGCCGGCGTTTATTGAGCTCGCCNACGGTAAATTGCCGTCGCTTTTCGCAATCAAGTTCACCGATCCCAAATTNCACGATCTACAGTCAGGTTTAGCTANGTCCGATATCAAAATTTTCTANGGCATCGACGAAATGTTGCTCGGCGGTCTCGCTGCTGGGGCATCAGGTGCTATTGGTAGCACCTATAACTTTGCCGCACCGCTCTACATGAAGCTGATAAAAGCATGGCAGCAAGGCGATCTAACCGAGGCCAAAAGGCTACAGGAATTGTCCGTTAAGATGGTGCGNGCTTTCGCGCCTTTTGGCGGTATCGAAGGACAAAAAGCGATGATGGGAATGGTGGGACTANCGTGCGGGCAAACTCGNTTGCCACTAAANCGGTTAACCCAACAGCAAACCGATGANCTGGAAGATAATCTCTGTAAGATCGGTTTTTTCGACTGGGCAAGAAGTTAACTCGCTAACCATGCTGTACAATCGGCAAAAACAATATACAAAGTTATTATAAGATCGCGCTAGGGCTTTGGCCTAGCCGCTCACTCTTTTTAAGCAATCAGGAAAAATAATGTTAGAGAACCTCTATTCTATGAATGGAAAAATCTGTGTAGTGACCGGTGGCTCCAGTGGTCTAGGCAGTTATATGGCCCAGGGATTTTTGGAAGCAGGTGCCGCACGCGTTTACATTACCGCTCGATCCGAAGATAAGTTGAAAGCCAAGGCGGAGGAGCTATCAGCTCTGGCCGATGGTGAATGCATCCCAATGCCGGGGGACCTCAGCGCTATAGAAGGTATTCAGGCATTGGCCAACGCTCTAAAAGAGAAGGAAAAGCATATCGATGTGTTGGTTAACAATGCCGGTGTCGGCACGGGAGGTCCGTTTGCCGATATGAAGCCGGAAGTCTGGGATATGACCATGGATCTGAACCTGAGATCGCCCGTATTCGTTACTCAGGCTCTGCTCGATCTATTGAAAGCTAACGCCACCCATGAGGATCCTTCGCGGGTAATCTTCACAAGTTCTGTCGCCGCAAGCGAGAACCATGCTCATGTGATGGCCTATTCAACCAGCAAGAATGCAGTTGAAAAAATGACGCCGCTGTTGGCTCTTGCACTCTGTGACGATCATATTCTGGTCAACACCATTGCTCCAGGGCGTTTTTACTCAGAAATGACGCGCAGCGCCTGGGAAAACCCGGAATCGGACCATTTCAAGGCTGAGTTAGAACGCATCCCGGCACACCGTTATGGTGGATTGGAGGACATGGCGGGTGTGGCTGTGATGCTATGCAGCCGCGCGGGATCCTATTTCACTGGTGAAGTGCTTAATCTGGATGGTGGTCACCGGCTGAAATTTGGCTAACACAGGAAGACCTAGCGCGATTAGTGCTTCTAAGTTATCAGCAACAGCTGCGGATGCAGTAAAAATCACTGCTAAAACAGTTCGTATCCGTATTGGTATCCCCAAAGAGCTTTTAAAACCCAACCCCATTGATTCTAAGGGGCTGCAGCGTCAGAATCGACTTCTGCCTTTACTGCCAATAAATCCATACGCCTAGGGTTGTAATGACTAAACCGAATATCGTAATAATCATGACGGATCAGCAGCGGGCTGATGTATCTGTGCGTGAGGGATTCCCGCTCGATACCACGCCTTTTTTGGATAGCCTTGCTGCGGAAGGTATCTGGTTTAACCGAGCCTACACAACCATGCCAGCATGTCTTCCGGCGCGTGTGAGCATGTTGACCGGTAGGTATCCCAGTGCGACGCGCGCGCGAACAAACCACAACAAGGATGATGCGTTTTTTGAGGCAGACCTTTACGAGGTTATGCGTAAGCAGGGATACCGAACAGCGCTCTGTGGAAAAAATCATTCACACGTCGAGGCAGAGCAGATGGACTACTGCTTCTCTATGGCACATCACGGTGGTTTTGGCGACGACAGGACGAAAGACGAGCTTGCATTTGATGAATACCTCGCAGGTCTTCGAATGCGTGTGGCCGAAGAAGCAGCGCCTTTTGGGCCAGAAGTCCAATGTCCCTTTCGTGCAGTGTCGGCTGCCACCAACTGGATTGATGAGGTGCGAGTTGAGCCAGACCCGTTTTTCTTGTGGTTGTCGTTTCCCGAACCGCACAATCCTTACCAGGTACCTGAGCCATATTTCTCAATGTTCCCACCAGAATCACTGCCTCCAACGCTTTCAGACGCATCTGCACTTGATGTTAAGGGGTTTAAGTATCAGTGGTTGCGCAATATTGGTGAGACTGCGTTTCCCGACTACGCAGAACAACTTATTCAAGCTAGGTCTAACTACTTTGGCATGCTGCGACTGATCGATGATCAGATAAAACGACTATTCGATTATTTGGATAACTATGGTTTGCGAGAAAACACCATCGTAATCTTTCTTTCGGATCATGGGGATTATGCAGGAGAGTACGGACTGATGCGTAAGGGGGCTGAGCTACCTGAGGTTCTCGTTCGCATTCCGTTTTTCGTCCTTGGGCCTCAAATTGTAGGTTCAGAGATACCACACTCGGCTCACATCACCACCGCCGACGTCATGCCGACTCTATGTGAAGCGATAGGAACAGACATTCCGCGTGGCGTTCAGGGACGTAGTCTGTGGCCATTATTGACCGGGAAGAAATATCCTGAGTTTGAATTTGATAGTGCATACATTGAGCATGGGTTCGGCGGGCTGCACTATGACGCAGATGATGATTTTGATCCTTACGAAGATGGTTTATCGGATGGGATTGGTTTCGACGAGTTAAATGGCTGGTCGCAAAGTGGAACCATGCGCGCGATCAGGAGGGGTGATTGGAAGTTGATCTTTGATATGCAGGAGCGAGGGCAGCTCTATAACCTCGCTGATGATCCTGTTGAACTGGTTAATCTGTTTGATAATCCTGATTACTCAGATATTCGTTCGGATATGCTTGCCGCATTGCTGGGCTGGACGCTGCGCGCCCAAGATCCGCTACCTCATCCTCGTCGTCGCTACAAGTTTAAGTCTGATAAGCAGAATTACTGGACTCCTTATCGCTAGGGCGTTGTTAGGTTCCCAGATGACTTCTTCAAGCTTGGATAGGAGTGGGTATGAGAATGCGCGATCCTAGAGAGGCGCCATTGCCGATGCGACGCGCAGGTATGAGACAACGAATTGAGCGCCTTGTGTTGATGATTAGCTAAAGATTGTTGACTAAAGTTAGCGTGCTTGATCAGCCTCGCCTAGTTATCCTCAATAAGCCTGATAGGCACGCAGGTTAGACCATCGTGGTTCGTCTGTTGGATCAGTTTCCTGCTGAGATTGTGGTCTCAGCGAACAATGGGCTAGGTGTGGTTTCACTTAAGCATGTTCTTTCTGATCTATTTGAGGGTAAGAGTGTAATCGCATACGCCTTATTCATCTCGGGCATTTAGCCGTTGATGATATCGAGAGCTTCAGCTAGTTTGTCTATACGGGATGTATGATCGTTGCCGCCGGTGCCTAATCGAAGCGTAGTGACGCCAACCTTCTTAAATGCATCCAACCTTTCGCGAATCATCTCGGGGGTGCCAATGATGTTGGTCTTCAAAATCATTTCATCGGGGATGCGCTTTGCGGCTTCATCACGTTTGCGATCGACCCATAATCTCTGAACTTCTATTGCTTCATCGACATAACCTGCTCGCCTAAAAGCGTCGTTATAAAAATTAGTGTTCGCTGACCCCATTCCGCCCAACTGAAATGCCATCCCCGGTTTTCGGGCTTCTATCATACGTTCGACGTCGTCGCCGACTTCGAAGCCACCGCCGACTTGAATGTCTATATCGGCCCAACTTCGGCCAGCTTTGTCCAAGCCCTTCTTAATGTGATCGAAAAAGACATGGGCGTGCTCCGGTATAAAGGAAGTACCAAGCCATCCATTAGCTAGCTCTCCCGTTAGCTCAAGTGATTTGGGGCCAAGTGTTGCAAGGTAAATAGGCAGATTGGGGCAGGGTGGTTGAGACAACCTAATAGCCTTTCCTTCGCCCTCTCGGCGTGGCAGTTCGTAATGTTTCCCCTGATAGCTGATACGCTCTCCGTTTAGTCCTAGTTTAATAATCTCCAAACACTCCCGTAGCCTTGCTAAGGGATGTGCAAAGTCGGCACCGTGCAGCCCTTCGACAACCTGAGGACCACTGACGCCGAGCCCGAGGATGAACCGGTTGTCGGAGACGGTTCGCATGCTTTGGCTGGTCATCGCGGTCATGGACGGTGCGCGAGAGGTGATTTGCATGATCCCGGTCCCAAGTTTTATTTTGTCAGTTTTAGCGGCGAGGTACGCGAGAGGTACTACAGCGTCCATTCCCCAGGCTTCCGCAGACCAGACATGGTTTACGCCAAGTTTCTCGGCCTCTTGGGTGAAATCGACGGTCTCTAGCCAATCTTGTCCATTGTAGTAGGCACTTCCGATACCTATTGAGGTTTGCACTATCCTTAGATCCAACTATTTTTTTGTTAGCTCAACATTAACCTCTAACGTTGGACGGTTCCAGCCGCAAGCATCGCAAGTACGACTCGTGATATGGTTTCGGTCCAAAAGGGAGGCATTATGAATCCAGTTTGTTTTGTGCTCGGAGCTGGTCGCGGCATCGGGGGTACGGTTGGTCGGCGTTTTGCCCAAGAGGGTTATCATGCGGTACTGTGCCGCCGTACTGATCAGCAAGGTTTGGATGAGGTTGTAGGAAAAATCGAAGCGGACGGAAATTCAGCGTCCGGATTCCTATTAAATGCTGTCGAGGATAACAGTATCGAGGATCGATTGGCTGCAGTTGAGGCTGATATAGGCCCTGTTGAAGTAGTGCTATACAACCTTGGTGCACAGATAGGCAATCGGCATCTGAAAGACACTAGTTACAAAGCCTTTGAGATGGGTTGGCGGATGGCGACCTTTGGTTTGTTCCGGCTGGCGCGAACGGTTTGCCCACTGATGGAAGCAAGAGGTAAGGGGACTATTTTGGTCACTTCCGCAACGGCCGCAGTGCGTGGTAATGCGGGTCAGCATTCGCACGCGGCGGCGATGGGCGGGCGTCGGATGTTATGTCAGGCACTTAATGCGGAGTTTTCAGCGAAGGGCATTCACATCGCACATATTTTGATTGATGGAGCAGTAGATGCGCCGGATACCTATGGAAAAATGCTTGGTCAGGAAAAATATCAGGAGATTCGTGAGACGCGCGGCAAGGCGGGCGGGTTGATGCTGCCAGATAAGATTGCGGATACCTACGTCCATTTGGCGCATCAACATCGGTCAACATGGACTTTTGAGATGGACCTGCGATCATTCAGTGACCGTCCATGGTGGAATCACTGATTTAACTTTAGTTACTTACAGATAGGAGAAGTAATGAAGCTGGGAGTTACGATTGGTCCAATAGGCGCGCCCGGGGGAGAGAAGGTAATCGCATTTGCCAAGGAGGCAGAGAACCTTGGTTACGACACTATTTGGTGCCCTGAGATTTACGGAATGGATTGTTTTACCCCGTTGTCTTGGGTTGGTGCCCATACTTCTTGTATTAATCTTGGCACATCGATTATGCAAATTTCTGGTCGAACTCCAGCCAGCGCGGCGATGCATGCTGTTGCGCTGGATTACCTGTCGAACGGTCGCCTGAAACTGGGTATTGGCGTTTCTGGTCCACAGGTAGTCGAGGGTTGGTATGGACAGCCTTATCCAAAACCACTTTCTCGTACCAGAGAATGGATGCAGATATTCCGTAAGATCATTGCTCGGGAAGAGCCCGTGAGCTTTGACGGAAAGCACTATCAACTGCCACTAGAAGGTGGTATGCGGCTTGGCAAGCCGCTGAAGCTAATGCAGCATCCACTGCGCGATCGTATTCCTGTATTCCTCGGTGCGGAAGGTCCTAAAAATGTTGCTCTAGCAGCTGAACTCTGTGATGGATGGATCCCTATGTTTCTATCACCGAATCGAATGCATGAGATGTACCCCGACGCCATGAGAATCAAATCGGAAGACTTCGAGATAGCGGCTGCGGTAACCGTTGTGATTAACGATGATGTTGATGCTGCGCGCGCAATCGTCAAACAGAATGTTGGTTTTTATGTTGGTGGTATGGGTGCCAGGTCGTTCAATGTTCATAAGGACCACGTTGAAAGAATGGGATTTGGCGAAGCTGCTCAGGAGATACAGGACCTTTTCATGTTAGGCAAGAGGGACCAGGCATTTGCGGCTGTGCCAGATGAATTGATCGATGAGATCGCGTTGTGCGGTCCAAAGGAAAGAATTCGTGAACGATTACAGAGCTGGATTGACAGCCCTGTCACGCAGATCAATGTTGGAGCGAGTGATCGCGATACGCTTCGTTTCTTCGCGGAAGAGTTACTTTAGGATCACGAAGGCCACAACTGTGCACCACCATCGACACGTAGTACTTGTCCCGATACGTAGGAGGAGTCGGCTGTAACAAAAAACTCTACCGCTTTTGCTACTTCTATCGGCCAGCCGTACCTCGACAGCGCGCCAAATGCCACCTTGCGGTCATCCTTGGTCGGTCTGCTCGCCTCAAAGCGGGCCGTGATGATCTCCCCGGGAGCAACCACATTAGCGTACACACCATTGGGCCTCAGTTGTGCTGCGAGACAGCGCATGTACTGATGAACCGCTGCCTTTGATACCCGGTAAGATACTTCAGATAAATTTCCGGAAAGTCCAGCAATACTGCCAATGGTCACAATCCAACCTTCATTGCGATCAATCATTCCTGGCGCGACTGCTCTACAAGCAAGAATGCATGTCATCAGGTTGCGATCTAGAATAGTCTGGACATCCTCCAGTGATATTTCAATTGCGTCATTAACGATTGGTTTTCCAGCGTTTTCAGCGGTGACGCCCTTTGAGCCAATATCACCACCTGCGTTATTGATGAGAATGTCGATCTGTCCAAAACGCTCATGGATATCTGTGACGATTTTCTGGACGACATTAGCGTCTGTTAGATCGCCATGAACTGCCATGACCTCGGTACCGTGTTCGTTAGCGATTTCTCCTGCTACCGCGTCTAGAGATTCAGCCTCATTGAGCTGCTGAGTCGATGTAGGCGTCGTACCGTGTACAGCGACATTGGCGCCTAGGCTCGCGAGATGTGATGCGATTACCCGACCAATGCCCCTTGATGAGCCTGTTACCCAGGCGATTTTTCCGTCAAGACGTTTTTCCATTGCTATTCCTTATTTAGCGAATACCCGGGTCGCAATACGGGATTTACTTCGCCTACTGAAATTAGTGACTCTGCCATGTCTCTGAGTGAATCGTTCAGGTCTCGATAGATAATACCCAAGGCACGTGTTCGATCGTTGCGCAGATCAGTCCCGGCATATACAGCACGTCGTTCTGCTCGACGGGCGGTGCCTCCTTCATCCAGATCCTCGGTCATGTCCGGCGTAGCGAACCCGAGTTCAGGTAACAGTCGATCAATTCGCACGCAGACTTCTTCTACGTCAATCTTGTTTGTGTTGCAGGCGATAAAGCGCTCACCGTTTTTGACCATCACGCTTTCGAGAATTGCAATCTGAACTGTGCAGGTGTCGCGAACATCGACGGTATGCCATGGTCGGTAACCGTGGACAGCAGGGTTACATTCCCCCTGCAACATCTTCTTCATTAAGCCCTGCCATGGTCCGCGATCGCCCTGATGGGCTGACTGAATAGGACCAACATTGTCTGCGGGACAGCAGGTGATCGAGTCCCAGCTTCCGCTCGCTTCAGCGGCGTCAGAGAAGAACCTTTCCGTCTGTTGCTTACTGCGTGAGTAACCGGCTAGCCTTGGGTTATCACTATCCGGGTAACGGTCTTCGTATATCACCGGGCGGTTCACCATTTCGTCAAAATTACTCTCCGAAACTACAGCAGCAATACTTGATGTCACTACGACTCTAGTAACCGATTTTGATAAATTGACGCTTCGGATGATGTGATCATTTACCATCTTGACGTAATCGTCGTCACCATAACCACCTCGCTCACTGCCAGCTGCGTCGATATGAGATACGTGAGCGACGCCATGGCAACCCTTGAAAATATCGTCGAAACATCCTGCAGAGTTAAGGTCAGCCGCGTGGAGTGTCAGGCGTCCTGATATATACCCTGGCATGGCCTTCAGAAAATCTGTTTTTGTACCATCGTCTACATCCCGCACGCACGCACGAACTCTATAGCCACGCCCTAATAGTTTTCTTACCAGCCATCCGCCGATAAATCCTGATGCGCCGGTTACCGCAACCGTGCCACCCTTAGGAATAGGCGCCATACCGAAACCCTCTGTTGTTGACTTAGGACCAGAACCATAACATGGGTCATGCTGACCTTAAAAACGAAGAGAGTTGTTGTGACTATTTATTACCGCTAGCAGTTCGATTCCTGCGCTGGTTGGTACGTTTTGACCATCGTGATCGACGGTTGGACTTCTTTTTGCCTGGGAGTTTCGTAATTTTGCTGGATTTCTCTTTCTTGACGATGGGGTTCGATTCGGGCAGTGCATGGTCCGGTTCAAAACCTTCCACCTCTTCACGATGAAGATGTCTGTTTATGAGCCGCTCGATGCCCTGCAGCTGCTTAATTTCATCGGCGCTAACTAACGAAATCGCCTGTCCTTTGTTGCCAGCTCGACCTGTGCGCCCGATTCTGTGGACGTAGTCCTCGGCGACGTGGGGTAGGTCGAAGTTGACTACGAGCGGCAACTGAACAATATCGAGTCCTCTTGCTGCGATATCAGTTGCCACCAGTATGTCGACCTTACCGCGTTTGAAGTCGGCGAGGGCTTTGGTCCGTTGTGCCTGGCTCTTGTTACCATGAATTGGCATGGCACAGATTTTTCGCTTGCCAAGGTCTTTTACCAGACGATTGGCTCCGTGTTTGGTCTTTGTAAAGACCAGAACCTGCGTCCAGCCTTTTTCCTGGATCAAGTGGCTGAGCAGACGTGATTTCTGCTTCTTGTCAACAGGATGCAGGTGATGTTGCACTGTTTCCGCTGCAGAATTTTTTGCCGCCACATTGACTTCTATGGGATTCTGAAGCATGGTTTTGGCCAGGGTCCGTATTGGATCGGAGAAAGTGGCTGAAAAAAGCAGCGACTGTTTTTCTTCGGGCAGTCGTGACTGAATCCGTTTGATATCAGGAATAAATCCCATATCCAGCATGCGGTCGGCCTCATCTAGCACTAGCACTTCGATATGCTTGAAATTGACTGCATTTTGTCCGTGAAGGTCCAGCAGTCGTCCTGGCGTGGCGACAAGGATATCAACACCCTGGCGCAGCTTTTTCATTTGTGGACCGATCTTCACGCCGCCAAATACTGCGGTGGAACTGACGTCAAGATGCTTGCCATAGGTCAGAATGCTATCCTGGATCTGTGCGGCAAGTTCCCGTGTAGGTGTTAGTACAAGCACCTTAGGATGCTTATTTTTGTTCAGATTACCAGCTAGTCGTTGCAGCAAGGGTAGCGTAAATGCTGCGGTCTTGCCTGTGCCCGTTTGTGCTGAAGCCATAAGGTCTCGTCCTTTAAGCACATTTTCTATGGTGGCTGACTGGATGGGAGTGGGGATCTTGTAACCTTTTTCACGCACAGCGCGAACTAACGGTTCAACTAAACCGAATGTATCGAATGTCATTAAAAATCCTAGGGGCGAGATTAATTTCTTCGCCGAAATAAAAATATTGGCTTATGCCATATGTGTGCGTGTGTTAAGCACGGCGCGGCATTCAGAAATTGGACTCTACAGAAGGGTCGCCAGATGGGAGACCCGAATGGAGGAAAAGAATCTAACGGTTAGCGTTAGACTCACAACTAAGGATGTCGCTAGCTGATACCTGATCAGCGGGCGCAGTCTAGAAGCGCGTTGATGTGATTGCAAGGGTTAATTCGTGCTATTTTTCGTTTGCTGTTATCAACACAATTTCAAGGGGGCATCATCATGACGGATATGGCGTTTCAATCGGCCCTTCAACTCGGCGAAGCCATTCGCAATAAAACGATCAGTGCGACAGAGATGCTGGAGTATTTTCTGAACCGTGTTGATAAATACAATCCTGCGTTGAACGCGGTTGTCGTAGAGGACTTTGAGCGTGCCAGGGAGGTTTCGAAAGAAGCGGATAGGGCGTTATCTCAGGGGAAGGTTTGGGGACCGCTTCATGGCGTTCCCATTACCCTAAAGGAGTCCTACGAGGTGGCAGGTTTGCTTACAACACGAGGTAACCCGATGTGGAAAGACAATTGGGCGAGCCAGGACGCACTGCCAGTCACCCGCCTCAAGAAACTTGGTGTGAACATATTTGGTAAGACTAATGTGCCCTATAACCTAGCTGATATCCAGAGCTATAACGACATCTATGGCACCACCAATAACCCATGGGATCTTCAACGTACACCGGGTGGTTCGTCAGGGGGTTCTGCCGTAACGTTGGCCGCAGGAATGACCGGACTGGATAGCGGTTCTGATATTGGTGGATCCATTCGTAACCCAGCCCATTTCTGTGGGGTTTTCGGTCATAAGCCAACGTGGGGGCTTTTGCCGCCTCGCGGTCACGCAGCTCCCGGTGTATTAGCTCAATCAGACCTCACGGTCATTGGTCCTTTGTCAAGGAGTGCAGCGGATCTTGAAGTTGCCACCCTTGCAATGGCTGGTCCGGATGAAATTCAATCTGCTGGATACAAGCTGGCGTTACAGTCTTGTCCTCATCATACACTCGCCGGATTCAGAGTTGCGGTGTGGCGAAACGATGAGAGAGCACCAGTAACGGAGGAGACTTGCAGACGAATTGATGCGGTTGCTCAAGCGGTACTGGACGCAGGTGGAACCGTCGATTACGAGGCGCGTCCCGATATCGATATTGACGATGCTCATGAGAACTACGCGGCCTTGCTTGCGGCGGTAATGACCTCCAGAAATTCTGATGACGACTACAAGACTCTACAAAGTAAACTAAAAACCCCTGAGATATCGGGCGCTCAAAAAGTGCAGCTAAAATATCAGCTTGCAAGCTATCGAGATTACGCTCTTGCTAACGAAGTCCGCACCAAGTCGCGCTGGGCATGGTACGAGTTTTTTAAATCCTGGGACGTGATGATTATGCCAGTCATGACTAGACCTGCGTTTAAGCATGATCATCGTCCGTTTCAAGAGCGAACGCTTCAAATTGATAATCAGACGCGTTCGTATTTTGATTCGCTATTCTGGGCGGGGCCTGCGATTAATAACTACCTCCCGTCGACGGTGATACCTACCGGCACAGTGGGAGAGGGTTTACCTATAGGCATTCAGATCATAGGGCCTGAGTATGGCGATCTTAAAACTATCGGGTGTGCAAAGTTGCTTGAAGCAGCAGGCTTCGGATTCGTGCCGCCGCGGGGGTATTAAGTGCTAAGCAATTGCTTGATGTCACTGAGGATCAGTATCATGATTTAGGCAAGATTTGCTTCGGCTTCCTAGTCTTATCCGTGCGGTTAGGCTTGGGTGCCTAATTGAATAAAGAGGTGATGCATGAGCACTGTAAAAGAGATGCTGGATAGCAAAGGGCGTGAGGTCTTTACAATCGGCGTATCACAATCAGCTTTTGAGTCGGTTGAAAAGATGGTTGCGGTTCAAGTAGGTGCGTTACCGGTATTAGATAATACCGGCCGACTCGTGGGAATTGTTTCGGAACGTGACTATGTCCGAAAAATTATTATGAAGAATTGTTCCGTAAGTGACATCAGCGTGTCTGACATTATGACAAAGGATGTCGTTGTGGCCCGTGAAGACACAAGTGTTGATAAGTGTATGGCCTTGATGACACACAAGAAGATTCGTCATTTACCGATCGTTGAGGGTCAGGATTTGGTCGGTATCATCGCTGTTGGCGATCTGATGAAGTTCATTATCAAGCAGCAATCGATGACGATCGAAGAACTCCAGAGCTTTATAATGGAAGAAACCGGTGGGAGCGGTTGATTTATCGAGCCAATATATAACTTAAGTTATATTTTAATAAAGTTCTTTAAAGTACTGATATTAAATATAAATAAATGCTAGTACATGGGTATGTAAACGATGGGATTTTTCTTGTCGATTGACCGTAAAATGCCAGTGGCACTCTCAGCGTGTTGCGGCCACAAGGATCCTTATAGTAGCAGAAGTATGCCCTCGATGGGCAGATCCGAGTCAACCAGCGTATCATCGAAATCAACAATCGGCGGGTTAGGATGTGCACTCATGACATCAGTTTTGGTTTCTGCTAAACCAGATGTGAGTTAACAGGTAAACCGAGAAAATGTCTGCCAACGATACTGTATATCTCCGCTCGCCCCTGCATGTGTTGGGAGATGACGTGCATGTCCTGGAATCGTCTTTGGATGTCATTATGTTGAAAGATGCTGTCAGTACTACAGAGATCGTAGACTATGTCTGTCGCGGCTTTCGCCTGGTGAATGGTGTGAGTACCTGCGAGACGCAATAGAATTCGGTCATCCATTGAACAGATACCGCTAGAGCATATTCGTTCCCAGACTTCGGTAACTTGTGTATTGAGATACAGGTCTGCACTGCGCCATAGGGCTTCCGCTTTACCTATCTGATCCTGAGTGAGGATATCTTCACTCATGGTTTTCTTGTACATGCGCTTTATCTTGTTTTGTACCCGTTCAGTTGTGAAGTTTAATGCCGCCCTAGAGACTCCCAAGGCAACTGAGGCGAAGCCGCAAGCGAATAGAAGATTCAGGGGAATTTGATAAAGTGGTGGGTCATCTTTGCGGGTTTTGACTTCTAATGTCATTGACTCGGGTATCGATAGCCCTTCAACTTGAAACGGATAACTCCCGGTGGCTTTTAATCCAGCGACTTGCCAGTCGTAGATAATTTTAGCGTCAGACTTATTTATCACGTGCCAAATACCGCGTTTTGATCCATCCTCTTCTTCCAATGTTGCGACGCCAAAGAGCCAGCTGGCGTGATTTATTCCGCTACTAAAAGCCCAGTTCCCATTTAGTACGTAATTGTCACCAACCTTTCGAGTGCTAGTCCGAATTGGTGGGCCGTTAGCAAGACTAATATCAGGACTAGCCCATATGGATTCAGCGACATCCTTAGGAAGAAGGCGGGCAAGTGAGGCGAGTACTGATCCCTGGCTGACGCACCATCCAGTTGATCCATCAGCCGTTGCGATTGACTTCACGAACTGAATGAAGTTTGGAAATGTAGGCTGTTTACCTCCTAGTTCTTTGGGGAGTAAAAGCGAGAATCCTTGCTCTGCGCGCACGGCGTTGACGACGATATCCGGAAGGGAGGTGCTATCATTTTCAGCGCAGGCTTCTGCGATGGTTTTAAATAACGGCTGTTTGGTCACAAAGTCGTCCATAGATAAAATGAAAAGTAGCATGAACAGCAAACAGACGGCCAGTTTCTATTCAGCTTCACTTGTCAACGGATCTGGTTTAGCAAGCTCCGTGCAGCGCCCGCGACGGAATTCCTAGAGCTCTCCTGTGGCTTGTTAGCTCCTGCGCTCTATTGTAGAGGCAAATAATTCGTCTTAATCTGTGTGTCAAATCCGCTTACCAAATTAGAAGCAGCGATACGGTGTCAAAAGTTTGATACGAAGATGACACAGATGCAATGTGAAGAAGTCACGATTGATCGCGACAAGTTGATGGTCGAGAATGGTGTCGTGGTAAAGAATAATTTCAATACCTGAAGATGGTTCGTATGGATACGACACCCCTGATTGAAACTCACTTTAACCTTTCCGGTGATTAATGGGTGGATTTGGTATCGCCGCTTGCCTCACCTGCTGTTTGCAATGCACTCTACAGGATGATCAATCTATGCATTCGAGCTTTATCCATTATGGACTAATATTTATCGTGAGCCTAGATTCGAAAATAAGTGGCTCTAAAACGGTGCTTCTATCATGAATGGATTGGCGTGCTTGCGTGAGGGGTTTGCATTGATCCGCAAACCAGGAATTCGTCGCTACGTGATTATACCGACTGTCATTAATATTGTAGTGTTAGCCGCGTTCGTTGCGTTTAGCGTTAAGGAGTTTGAACGGTGGGTTGCTTCGATCACAAACATGTTGCCAGATTGGCTTTCGTTTCTGTCCTGGGCAGTATACCTAGTCGGTCTTATTGTCGTTGCATTTCTACTCCTCTATAGTTTTATGATCGTCGCTAACCTTATTGCGTCTCCTTTCAACGCGGTCTTGTCTAGTAGAATCGAAGAGACATTGACACCAGGACACGTCCATCCTGAAAGTGGCCTATATTCAATGATTGTAGGTGCTGTCGCGCGAGAGATATCAAAGCTACTCTACGTGTTGCCGCGCCTGCTACTTCTGATGTTGTTGTCGATTATTCCACTCTTAAATACTTTGGCACCATTACTTTGGGTTTTGTTTGGTGGATGGATGGTCGCGATCCAATATTGCGACTATGGTGCTGACAATAACCAGGTTAGTTTTAGGGTCCTTCGTGAACGTATGGCGTTACATAAATTAAGCGCTGTATCCTTTGGAGTACCCATTAATATCATGTTGGCAATTCCCTTGGTCAATCTATTTTTGTTGCCGATTGCGGTGGCCGGAGGAACTGTATTTTGGGTAAGAAATCTTCGGGGCTGACTGCTGTTACTCAGAGTTGGGGTCTCTGTTAGTCTCAATAATGGTGGTGAATTCCGGAATGTTATCCTGATCTAACAGCTCCAATAGTCGTTCAAGTTCCAGATCCTGATTTATCAGAGCTTCCCGAGACTCCTGAAGTATGCGCAATTGCTCCTGAAGGATTGCACTTTCACCGGCGATGGCGGTTAGTACTTCGATTTGTTGGTCGATGTCAGCAATTAATTTATCGAGAGATATATTGTCACTGATCATGTACGGTTCTTATCCAATAGAATGTGACGCGAGTTGGCTGCTTTCCACTACCGCGTTAGAGTAGGATTGAAGCGAACTGCGTACTTCGCAACTATATGGGTAACTTCACTGATACGTCAACATTGAGGGACTCCACGGCATCCACCGTAGCTTCATGTTTATGCTGCCCATTTTGGTGCAGGATTCGAGGTAAGTTTCTCTCTTAGCTTGCTCGTTTTCGGTGTGGGCGTAGGCTTTTTGTAGCTCTTACTTTCTAGTTTCCAGAGAGCTTGTCGAGAGAATCCACTTTCCTCAATTTCTTCCCTTTATTTATCGCTCTTATTCTGTCGCTAAAGTTCTTAAGTAACTGAAAGTAAATGATTGCCAACAGGCTGATGTAATGGACGATCAAGGTTTAATTAGCGCAATGATACTTGGTCGAGACGATTCGCTATTTCACCGTGAGTTATGTGCAGGGTTTTGCATTTGTTGTGATTAGTGAACAAGCGGGCCGATTATTTGTTCGGCAGGCACGTGTGCGATTAAGTTAGTCATTTCTATAACCTTTAAACGAGTATAGATCCTACCAAATGACAAAAGATGAGTTCAGAGCATTTTTGAGTCAGACTCTGATTATGTTTAGAAACTTCGTATACTCTGATCCTCAACGACATGGGACGCATAATGAAAGGCACAGTACATTACGAAAAGCGCGATGATGTAGCGCTACTTAGCATCGATAATCCACCCGTCAATCCACTGTCATCAGGTGTCCGTCAAGGACTGTTTGATGGTGTCACCCAAGCGCTTGAAGATGATGCGATAACTAGCATTGTTATTACGGGTATGCACCGGGCGTTTATTGCGGGTGCTGATATCAGCGAATTCGGTGCTGCTGCGAGCAAGGGTGTTGGGCTACACGAAGTGCTAAAAGTGATGGAAAACTCGAGTAAGCCGATTGTTGCCGCTATTAATCACACTGCTTTTGGCGGAGGCCTAGAAACAGCGCTTTGTTGCAACTATCGGATTGCGGCGTCATTAGCGCCGGTAGGATTACCGGAGGTCAAATTGGGGCTTTTGCCGGGTGCAGGCGGAACCCAGCGATTACCTCGACTGGCTGGCGCAGAGGCTGCATTAAACGCAATGGTTTCTGGTGACCCCATACTCGCACCTGAAGCGCTTGAATTAGGTATTATTGATAAGATCGCAGAAAGTGACCTTGTGGAAGAGGCTATTGTCTGGGCCAGGGAGATTGTGGCTGCTGGCGGCGAGCTACGCAGGGTGCGAGATATTGATGATCGAATCGCACAGGATCGTGGAAATGATGGAATGTTTGCTCGAGCAGCGGCCCAGATCGAACAGCGTCAGCGGAATATGAATGCGCCTGCTAGGATATTGAAATGTGTCGAGATGTCGATAAATACCCACGACTTTGATGCCGGATTGGCTTTCGAAGCAGAACAGTTTAAGGAATGCCTCAACGATCCGCAGCGGGAAGCGCTGATTCATATCTTTTTTTCGGAGAGAGCAGCAAACAAAATTCCTGGGCTTGATAAGGATTTGCCGCTCGTCGAAGTCAATAAAGGTTCAGTGGTGGGTGCTGGGCTCATGGGCGGAGGCATTGCCATGTGTTTTGCCAACGCGGGGATACCTGTGCGTGTTCATGATAATGATCTTGAAAATTTAGCGAAGGGTATCGGCGTGATTGAGGCTAATTATGCGCGAACTGTTTCTAGGGGCAGACTGTCCCAAGAGGAAATGGATGAGCGCATGTCTTTGATTATTCCCACCGAAAACTTTGACGATCTTGTCGATGCGGATGTGGTGATTGAGGCCGTTTATGAGAATCTTGATCTGAAGAAAGAGATATTTGCGCGACTCGATAAAATTATGCCTCAGGGGACGCTGCTGGCTACTAATACTTCTGCGCTAGATGTGGATGCGATCGCGGCGTCTACTAGTCGACCGGCTGACGTATGTGGGATGCATTTTTTTAGTCCTGCCAATGTGATGCGACTGCTTGAAGTTGTGCGAGCTGAAAAGTCTGCTCCAGTGACAATTGCCTCAGCGCTTGCAATTGGTAAGAGAATTGGAAAAGTATCTGTGGTGGCGGGAAACTGTCCGGGTTTTATCGGCAATAGAATGATTCACGGTTATTCTCACGAGGCGTCTCAGATGATATTGGAGGGNGCTAAGCCGGCACATGTNGACAAGNTAATGTACGACTTTGGNCTTGCCATGGGCCCTTTCACGATGCTCGATATGGTGGGGCTCGATCTTGGTTGGCGCGCTCGAAAGATGGTAGGTGGATCGAACGATGTCATAGTGCGTGTNCCTGATGAGTTGTGTGAACTTGGCCGCTACGGGCAGAAGACCGGTAAGGGTTTTTATCGGTATGAAGAGGGTGATCGNGCACCCTTGCCAGATCCAGAAGCAGATGAGGTNATCAAAAAAGTGGTGGAAGAGCTTGGCTACCCTCAAAAGGAATTTACGGACGCAGAAATTCTCAAACGGTGTATCTATCCGCTGGTCAATATTGGCGCGAATATCCTTGACGAGGGACATGCATTGCGCGCTGGTGATATAGATACCGTTTATTGTAATGGCTATGGCTTTCCCACGCAGGTGGGAGGTCCCATGTGGTATGCGGATAGTGTTGGTCTAGATAATGTTCTTGCTGATATCGAACGCTTCTTTGCCGACAGCGGTGATGAGCTGTGGAGGCCATCAGAGCTTCTCGTTAGNCTGGTCAAAGAAGGTAAAACATTCGCCTCATTGGATNCNTAGGCAAGGTTNATAGCAGTGCCGGCGCATAATTTTTCACTTCCGCGTGGAACGATTGAATACCTTGAGATTAAATCTCGGGCACTTACNAATAATGTCCTGGGTGATCCCGTTAATCGATCCGTAGCGATTTACTTACCGGAGGACTACTCAAGCAGCAACGAAGAATATCCATTGCTTGTAGATATCGTCGGTTTCACGGGAAGCGGTTTCGGTCACATTGNCTGGAAGGCATTCCAGGAAACCGTTCCTCAACGGGTTGATCGGTTAAAAGAAGAAGGAAAGATGGGTAACGTCATTGTTGCCCTTCCAGATTGCTTTACATCTCTNGGAGGAAATCAATACATTGATTCAGCCGTGCTTGGAAACTGGGCGGAGTTCCTGACCATGGAGATGCTAAGCGCCATACAATCAAAGTATCGTGTAAAACGAGGCAGGGACCATCGTGGGCTATTCGGTAAGTCCAGTGGTGGCTATGGCGCAATTGTGCATGGCATGCTCTATGCCGATAGTTGGGGAGCCATCGCCTGTCATTCTGGCGATATGGCTTTTGACCTTTGTTACTTGCCAGAGATGCCTGGTGTCCTAATGAAAAGCAGAGAAAAGGGTATCGAGGCTTTCCTCGATGATTTNAAGATGGGCAAGAAAGTNGGTGACTTCCATACCATGATGATGTTGGCGATGGCTGCTACTTACGANCCAGACCCTGATGCGCCTTATGGGATTCGGTTACCGGTAACTCCCGACACCTGTGAATTGATTGANGAGCGATGGCAGCGGTGGCTTGCCTGGGATCCGGTCGAGTTAATTGAGAGAGCTGATGTACAAACGAATTTAAAGTCGCTAAACGGTTTATACATTGACTGCGGGTCCAGAGATCAATACAAGCTCGTGTTNGGGGCNAGGCAGTTAGTCAAGCGTTTGGAAGCGCTTGATATTAATCACCGATACGAAGAGTTTGCGGACAANCATTCTTCCGTAGACTATCGAATGGATGAATCGCTGCCTTACNTATACGACCGGTTGCAATAGTTAATCGATCTGATCCATGATGGTGATTTCGGGCCGCCCGCCAGAGAGGGGGCCTAAAGCCTTGCTTGTCTGACGAAACTCTTCATAGCTACCGTGGAACTCAATCGCCTTGGCGTTCGCATAACTTTCCATGACATAGTAGGTTGTGTCATCGTCACGCGATTTGTTTAGCAAATAAAAGAGGCAATCGGGTTCGTTTTCTTTCACGACTTTCTGAAGTTTTTTGAATCCAGCTTCGAATTCTGCATTCGCCCCTTCTTTGCATCTTAGTTTTGCAACGATACCTATAGCCATGGTGATTCCCAAAAAATGTTGAAAGGTAATTCTTAATGGGCAAGCGGTTGGCGTCAAGTTTTCTTTGAGGTGGTTTACCTTTTTGTCTGTTCTTTTGACTGTCTAATGAGATTGAGTATAGAAGAGGCTCGTCTGAGGTTGTTGGCGTGATGATTAATTCAGAAATTTTGACTGAAGGTGCCACCAGTCATACCGTCATCAAGGTGGTAGTTACCGGAACAGTGGGTATTTCATGGCTGCTGTAAATTTATAGCAGACTTTGGATAATAAATGTTTTATACCTGATATGAATTCGATATGAGATCTCACCAACATGGCCATTAAACAAGTCGAGATTGATGATCTTTCGCTACTTTTGAAGCGGTTTTAGAAAGATGAGGGTGGGACTATAAGGTCGCTCTGGTAACACTAAGTTCGGTGGATTATTACCTACTAAGAATCCATCTCAAAATCCTGAATCTCACTGGTAGCATTGATGACCGTCGGTAAAGTTTTAGCCACGAAAGGTGAGTTTAATCTGACAGGAGATAGCATAGTCCAAGTTGTGACTTGCTTAGGGTAATATGGTGATCAAAGCAGAATATATTAATTTAACTACGGTTGTAATAAGTGCCAAAAGCAAGTGAACTAAAAAAAGGGGAGGTCGTCGACATTGACGGAACGCCTTATATTGTTAAACAGTTGGAGGCAAAAAGTCCGTCTTCAAGAGGAGCGGCGACACTCTATAAGATCCGCTTTTCTAATTTGTTAACCGCCCAGAAACGTGATGAATCTCTTAAGGGAGATGACGTGCTGTCTCCCGTAGACTGTGAGAAGACTGCGGTTCAGTTCTCCTATATTGATGGGAGCCATTACGTGTTTATGAACAATGAAGACTATTCACAATATTCTCTTTCCAGAGAAAGTCTGGAAGGGCAGTTGGAATACATTCATGAGGGGCTTGGTGGCATTATGGCCTTGTTAATAGGAGGTCACATTGCCGCCGTCGAATTGCCTCAGTCTGTGGTTTTGGAGATTGTTGAGACTTCTCCTGCTATCAAGGGGGCGTCTGCCAGCGCAAGAACCAAACCAGCTACGCTTTCGACTGGCCTAGTAGTGCAGGTGCCTGAATACATTGTGCAGGGGGAGTCGATTAAAGTTAATACGACTAACGGGAAGTATATGGCACGATCAGGATGATCACGGTTGCAGATATTCCCGAAGATGAGATCGAATTGTCAGCGATTAGGGCCAGCGGCCCGGGAGGGCAGAACGTCAACAAGGTGTCGAGCGCGATTCATCTTCGATTTGATATCAATGCTTCCTCTATCCCCGAGGACATAAAGGAAAGCCTTGCGATTCTGCGAGATAGGCGCATTAGCTCTGACAAGGTTGTGATTATCAAATCACAGGGGTCTCGGAGTCAGGAACAGAATCGTCTTGATGCACTTGACCGCCTGGACCATTTATTACGAAAGGCGCAGGAGCGACGAAAACCACGTAGAAAGAAGCGTCCTGGTAAGGCTGCGGTGAAGCGGCGCTTAGATAATAAGACTCGACATGGTAGAAAGAAGAATTTG
>PASO01000018.1 GCA_002712135.1 Gammaproteobacteria bacterium | reverse complement strand
AGATGTATTTCTAAAGCTCTACAAAAGCGGTAAAAACTATCAACCTCAAGCCAAATTTAGCACTTTTTTATACAAAATTGCCACGAACCACTGCCTGAATCTACTATCCCGTGTCGAAACCAAATTGCTGGACAAACATAAAGATCTGACTGCGATCTGTATTGTCACCAGCGATCCCCTTCACCACGCGCTCGCAACCCAGGTCGCCGAGCGCGGTGTCCACGTCATGGTCGAAAAACCCATGGCAATGACGCTGGCAGCCTGCGACATGATCATCGATGCCTGTAAACGCAACAACGTGCACTTTGAAGTTGCAGAAAATTACTTCCGCTGGTCCAAGCAGCGATTGATCACCAAACTCATTCAGGAAGGTATTCTCGGAGATATCGTTCGCGTGTACTTCTCCGAACCCAAGCGGCAGCTGCCGTTTGATCCAACGGTAACCTACAGTGATCTCGGCCGACCTATTTCAGGTTTTGGTAGAACAGGCGGTATGGTCATGGATATGGGTGCACACCGATTGTCACAACTGCGCATATACGCGCAAAGTGAAGTCAAAAAAATCACGGCAACGGTACGCCGATATCGAGACCCCACGATTCTCGCTGAAGACTGGGCCCACGCGATGATCGAATTCGAGAGTGGCTGCATGGGCATCTACGAGACCTCCCGAGTTGGAGAACTGCAAAAGTATTGCCAGATAACAGGGACACTGGGGGGCATACTGGACTACGACTATATGGGCCCTGATATTCCATTGCGTTTATTGGATGGCGAAGAGTGGAAGGATATCCCGGTTGAAACAGTGCGACGCACAATAGACGGTGTAGACGTCTTGCAGCGTATTGTTGCGCACACCGACCCCCAGATCGTCTACGAGAATCCGTTTCGAAATTACGCGATCAACGATTGGTGCGTCGGCCACGCATCCGAGATCATGAGTATCGCCAACGCGGGGCTCAATGATGAACCCGCCGAGTACGGTATAGGGGGTCGCAAGGATGTGGAAATGGCGATGGCGATCTACGAGTCGTCTCTTAACGGCACCGTCCCAATTCATCTACCTCTTAATGAGTTGACCGGTTACGAACAGGCCGTTCACGAGGATTATCTCGAGAAATTCGAGCGGCCCATCATTCCCTCCTAGGAAACAGGCTTGGGGATCAGCATAAAGTGGCTGTTGCGCGCAACTCTTGGCGCGATACTGCTTCACGCTCAGGCATCCTTGGCGGAGCGGCCCATATACCAGCACGGTATCTCTTTGCTCCACGAGCTCAAGTACCCTAGCGACTTCAAGCACTTTGAGTACGCTAATCCAGATGCCTCCAAAGGCGGCGAGCTAAAGCTCTCCACTACAAACTACATCCAGAATTTTGGGGGCGTTCCGGGTACCGGAGTGCCAAACGCCCAGGGCATCGGCAGGACAGTCGACCGGCTACTTGTCAGAACTGCAGACGAGCTGTCAGGTCTTTACGGTCAACTCGTCAGTGGAATCGCACTATCGAAAGATCGCCGATCTCTATACTTACGGCTACAAGAAAACGCCCGATGGCATGACGGCGTCACTCTTACCACCCGTGACGTGAAATTTTCCTACGAGGACCTGCTAACCCGCGTCTTCGGAAAGGTTTACCTAGCAACCTGGGTGGATTCGATGGAGATCGTCAACGACAAGGAATTGATCCTTCACCATCGAAACGTGTTTACCAATTCTAATCTGGTAGCACTAACCTGGTTCCCCATCCGACCCGCACATTACTATGAGGACAAGGACCCAGGCGCCCCAACCCTTACGCCGCCAGTCGGCAGCGGCCCCTATCGTGTTATCAAATTCGATAAGGGCTACGTTCGTTATGAACGGGTAAAAGATTACTGGGGTAAGGAAATCCCTGTGAACCAGGGAAGATACAACTTTGACATTATTCACTACGATGTCTATCGCGACGCTACCGTGGCACGCGAAGCCTTTCGCAAGGGCTTATTCGACATCTACTTTGAAACTGATATTCGCCACTGGGAGTCCTCCTACGATGTTCCTGCGCTCGAGGAAGGATTAGTCATTAAGGAAATTCGATCATTGGAGAAGTTCATAGGTCAGCAGACAGCCATCGTGTTAAATCTCGACCTCGAACGATTGCGTGACACGCGAGTTCGTGAGGCGCTGACACTGGCGTTTGATTTCGAATGGCAGAACCGGGTCTATCAGTTTAATTCACAATCCCGTGCCGCCAGCTACTTCGCAAACTCGTCCTTCGCAGCTACGGGACTCCCCAGCCAAGGAGAACTTGAACTGCTGGAACCTTATCGCGACCAGCTTCCAGAGCGGGTGTTTAGCGAGCCTTTTGTGCTTCCTATTTCGAGCGGAACTGATGTCAATCGGTCTGCGCTGACAANGGCGCGGGACCTTCTCGCAGAGGCCGATTGGACCATAAAGGATGGCCGCCTAGTTGACGCCACGGGAAGACAATTCGAACTTGAATTGACAACTCAGAACCCGGCGATGCGTCGTATTCTTCTACCCTACATTGAGTCCCTGAAAATACTCGGAATCGACGCGAANTTACGGTTATTAGACAACATCGCCTGGGTTAATTTTTTGCGTCAACGCGACTTTGATGCCTATGTCCGGGGACACGATTTTTTAAACCCACCATTAGGCGAACTGGAAAGCTACTTCGGTTCCAAAACCGCAGACATGGAGCTTGGTGGCAACATCGGAGGGTTAAGAGATCCCATCGTGGATGCGCTTATTCTCGCGGCAGAGGGGATGCCTACTATNGAATCGGCCATGACCGCCAGTCGCGCACTTGATCGGATACTNCTATGGAGCTTCTATCATATCCCGTTGAATGGGATCGACCAGGAACGCTTTATATATTGGGATAAATTCGCAAGGCCCAGGGAAGAAGCCGTCGGCAAATACGAGTATCTTATAGGCAGCACCATTCGCATTCTTGACAGCTGGTGGATTGACCCTGAGAAGCTCGAACACTTAAATTAGCACTTATGCGCCTTTCGACGGNGCAGGAACAACGCCGCTAATCGGCNCCATGTTATTGGCNTTGATCTCTACGAGAACAGGCCCAGACCGACTCATCGCATCNGCAAGTTTCTNTTCCAGCTCATCGACGTTATCCACATACAAGCCTGGGACGCCCATACTCTCCGCCAACTTAACGAAATCTGGCGTATTTAGNTCTGTCTCATGGAAACGACCATCAAACTGATTGGATTGCAAACCTCGTAATACACCGTAACCACCGTCATTAAATATGACCACAACGGCCGGAATCTGGTACTGCGCTGCGGTAGCTAGTTCACCCACATGAAACATAAACCCACCATCGCCATGCATAATGATGGTTCGTTTGCCAGTCGCTACCGCGACGCCGAGCCCTAATGGTAATCCAGGTCCAATAGCACCAGAAGTTGGGAAGATGTAGCCACCGGGATTATCAATTGGCAGCAATGTATTACCCCAGTTGTACCCGGGAATAGTGCTATCTCGAACAAATAGGGCGCCCTCTTCCAAGTGCTTTGAGAAGATATCAAGNGCCTTTGCATGATCGGGCCCAATGCCTTCTCTCATATTGGCATTTGTCTGCGCAACCACCGATTGCACTTTCTCACGATACTGCGCATCCCCTTNCTCAAAGGTGTTTTTACACAGTTCAGTTAGCGCGACGGCTGCGTCGCTTACAAGCCCAACCTCTGCTGAAAAAGTCAGGTTGATATTTTTTGGCTCGATGTCGATATGCAACATCTTCGGCAAGTCCAATTTTATTTTTACACCACCNGTACCGGCCTGAAANCGGGTTGCGATGGAAATAAGCAAGTCNGCTTCNCTTACCAACGCTTTAACCGGGGGGCGCATCAACGCATTACCCATATGTAACGGGTGATCTACCGGGAATGCCCCTTTGCCATTAGCGGTAGTGATCACCGGAGCATCAAGTTGCTCCGCAAATGCCTGTAGCGCGTCTCTCGACGCCTCTTCGGAGATGCCACCGCCCGCCAGAATGACACGCTTGCTCGCGCCATCAATCAAAGATACGGCAGCAGCCAGTTTTTTCTGATCCGGCGCAACNGCATCCGGTATCCTTAGGGGACGGACTTCATAGGCAGTCATCTCATACTGCAGGTCTATGGGTATTTCTATCGCACCGGGCCCGGGCCTGCCACCTAACATCNTTTCAATCACACCTTTTAACGCNGGACCAACTTCCTGTACATAGCGGGGCGAGGCTACCGCCGACGTGGTGGTCTGTAGCATCAGCTTCTGGTTCTCTGCCTCGTGTACGTATCCTTTCCCTTTGCCGTAAAAAGCAGTTTCAGCCTGACCAGTAATGGCTAACAATCTGGATGAAGCAAAATCAGCTTCATACAATCCCGTCATAAGATTTGTAGTACCTGGACCTGTACTGCCAAGAACGACACCAAGATTGTTNGTCGCCCTGGCATANCCGTCAGCCATATGGGCAGCACTGCCCTCATGCCGAGCCGTAATCATCTCAATTTCGTCGCTCCGGCTGATAGCATCCACAATCGGCATATTGTGGATGCTGACGATACCAAATACGTGGCAGACTCCCGCCTCAATCAATGTATCGACAACAATTTCAGCGCCGGATTTACTACTGGGCAAAATTAAACTCCTCGCTTATGGTTATGTATTGAGAGGACGCAGAGAACTANACCATNCTCATTNAAACCTGTGAGGTTTCAGGGTAAATCAACGTCATTTACTTCGTCATAACGATAGTATCAGAAAGGAAACTCCTAATGGATNTATCAACACCGAGGCAGATAGGTAAGAGTGCAATGCAGGTCNCCCCCCTCGGCCTCGGTTGCGGGATCATGAGTAGGATGGAAGTCAGCAACGAACAAGCTATGANCACCGTAAAATCTGCCTGGGACACNGGTGTTCGATTCTACGACACGTCGGCCTGGTATGGGGTTGGGCGCTCGGAACGACGACTNGGCCTCGCGCTCCTGGGCGCCGAAGGGGCGGGGACCTCCCCCGAGCGNGACAGTTACTGCATCAATACTAAGGTTGGCAGAACGCTAAACCCCGAACCGATTCACAACAAGGCAAATGATAGTTTAAGCCCGGGTGGACAGATCCGGAACCTTCGAGATCCGTTTAGTGGTTATCGCGTCATGTTCGACTACAGCTACGAGCGAATCATGAGCCAGCATTGGGATTCGCGGCAACGACTGGGACACTCAAGAGTAGANAGTCTCACAATCCATGATATTGACTACGGCTATCACCACCCAGACCAGGTAGAAGAACACATGGAACAGCTCTCCANAACAGGAGGCGGCGGAGCCAAAGCGCTGGAAGAGTTAAGAGAAGACGGTGCTATTTCTGCGATCGGTTGTGGATGCAACCTCGAATCACGCAATGCNTANAGCTNGGAAAACAGNGCCCACGAAGATCTCTGCANACGTATCGCCGATACAGTAGATCTAGATTTTTTCGTGATTGCCGGCGGCTATACNTTGCTGGANACGAGGGCGCTGAGACGAATTCTGCCACTTTGCGAGGAACGCAATATCGGAGTCATCATCGCAGCACCCTATGCCAGTGGCTGGTTGGTGACCCCGGATGAGTCAGCCCCCTACATGTATGACAAGCCATCGGATGAAATCATCAGGAAATCGCGCGGTATTAAATCAATATGCGACGACGNGGGTGTTCCGCTGGCTGCTGCCGCCATCCAGTTCCCGCTAGCACATCCCAAAGTCGCCTCGGTCATCCCAGGCGCAAAGTCACCAGCAGAACCTAAAGAGAACTACAACTACATGAATACCGAGATACCGGTGGAAGTCTGGCAAAGAATAAAATCTGAAGGCCTACTCGACGNAACCGCACCTACGCCTGAGTAGGCGAGTACTTAGGACCACTCGATATCCTGGCGNGATNGGTTATTACCCTGCCGATGCGCCCAGGGCTTACCGTTATCATCCCAGGGGTGAGCAGCAAGCCACTCCTCGTTCATTGCGCATCCCAGTCCCGGGCCCGGTGGCACACCGAAATACCCATCTTTCTGTACAGGCATATCGCCGATAACAGCATCCTGGAACCATGAATGAATTCCACCCTCTGTGATAACAAAGTTTGGTGTACAGGTATCCAGGTGCAACGCCGCGAGAGTATTGAATGGTCCATAACAATTGTGGGGCTGGAATCCGACGTAGTAGGCNTCCGCCATCGCAGCAATTTTCTTAGTCTCAAGAATCCCGCCGGCATACATAATGTCCGGCTGAATCAGCGACACCGCATGCAGCGGCAAAAGCTCAGCATAGTCAAATTTAGTAAGCAGTCTTTCACCAGTAGCGAGCGGCACATTGGTTTTCTCCGACACCTTCTTCAGAGCATCCATATTTTGTGGCGGNACAGGTTCTTCATAGAAGAAAGGCCTAAATTCCTCCAGTCGATTGGCAACGCGGATAGCATCAGTTGGCGAAAGTCGGCCATGAACCTCAACCAGCAGCTCNATATCATCACCTACTACCTCTCTTACGGCCTTCATCTTCTCTACTGCCAGGTCCTCGGAGGACTTATCGATGAAGATGCCGCGGTGCTCGAAAGGATCACCCTTCAATGCCGTAAGGCCCTGATCGAGAAACATCGTTGCNGTCTCTACCGACATCTCGGGAGTCGAGCCATCCCACCTTCCATAGGTCCAGATTCGGTCACGCATCTTTCCACCGAGTAACTCATATACCGGCGCACCCAGCACCTGGCCTTTGATATCCCAGAGCGCAATTTCAATACCACTAATTGCAGTCATCTGCACAACACCACCGCGAACATGGAAGTAGTGATAAAGTGTCTGCCAGTGCTTCTCAATCTCACCAGGATCCTTGCCAACGAGCAACTGACCAAATTCATCTATCATCGTTGCTACCGCAAGCGGACCAGAAGAGGCTTCTCCCCAACCCGTTATGCCTTCATCGGTTTCGATTTTGACGAAGATGAAATTACGCGTAACAGTCGGCCTAAAAGGCACGCCAGCGGGCACGGCTTTAACAGAAGTAATTTTCACAAATAGTCCTCACAGTAGAAAGATGAAACTGAGGTATCCCCATTAGGGAGCGTCTGGCCTAAATGACGTCTNCTAACAGGGCTTCCTCATTGCCTCCAGTGAGCGTTAATATTATCAGATAGCTNATACTCTGAGAGTTNGAATAACAGTTTCTGACTTCAGATTTAGACAACAAGGGTAAGTAAAAGACAATTCATGAGTGAAACAGAAACGCCACCACCAATCGATCCTGAGGATTCTTTCAGANCCGCAGGACCTCCCGATCATTCTCCCCTGCCTACTTCTCCCGATCTTGACCCCAAGGGGGCAGACAAGATCGGGCTATCACCAGCCGAAATCGACCAGTTTCGTGAACTCGGTTTCGTTATCAAACGAGGGTTAATTCCACCCGATGACTTCGCTGCGACAATAGACTTCTGGTGGCANCAACCGCCCGTAACTGNAGCCAATATGATACAGCACGATCCTGGTACCTGGTTATCTCCCGGAAGATTCTGGCCCAGCGACAATCGCTGGGGGCTCGCCCACAACTGGATGGGCAACAACCCATGGCCAAGTCCAGACGANCCGCGACCCGGTGCTAATCCGAGTGAACGTGTTGGTCGGCTGCCTTTCAAGCTGACACGCGATCACACCGAAGACGTGTGGCGTTGGCACGGTATCGGTCACGACCCGAATTTTGTTTCNGTCTCTTCGGCACATCCGCGCGTCCTGCATATGCTGGAAGCCCTAATTGGTGGTCCCGTTAAGCGCCCAAGGCGCAATCGGGGTATCTATGCTGTATTTCCAAAAGACGATTCCGAGCCTTCTTCCCAACTAGGACCTCATATCGACGACAATCCAGTTGAGTTAATGGGCGTAATGATCCTGGAAGATATTGAGCCACGGAGCAGCGGATTTACCTTCTTCCCGGGTTCTGCGCAGGCGTTGTACCCTACCTCTCTTCAGGGGTTGAACTGGGTCGTAGGAGAGCAATCCCCAGTTGCGATGAAGGACATCAAGACAAATATTCAGCCACTGGAATTTACGGGGAAAGCGGGTGACGTTTTGTTCTGTCATGGGCTCACCGTTCATTCTGCAGGGCTGCAGGAAAGCGACCAAATTCGTATGGCGGCGATCCTCGATTTTAATAAGGTTCGCGAAAGAGGACACATGCGCTGGACGGCTGCAGGAAAACATGACGGTCCAAGGATAAACACCGACATGGATGGGCTATTAACGATCTCGAGTTCAGAAGACAATCCTGCAGATGGTTTTCGTGAAGTGACGGTGCAGTGGCTATCCGATTCGAATGAATTTGTACTTGATCGGCGCCCACCAATGAAAGACATGTTTCAGGATTGGAATTTGGGGCAGCAAGCGGTACACGGACACATAGTTAACGAACCTCCCTGGTGGGAGAAATATAATCTACCCTTGTTACCAACCGGTAACATCCCACGAGGCGGNGGTGGTACACCGGCAGTTCCATTATCGTCACTCGCGAACTACGAAGGCGAGGGTAGATGGCGGGTTCCCCTTAAAGCCAATGACTGGATGCAAATCTAAANGTTTCNCGCAGGAGAATAAACATCGAAGACAACATCGTACTATTTGAAGAACAGGACCACGTCGGCGTTATCACGTTGAATCGCCCCGAGGCAATGAATTCACTNTCCTATGAATCCTACGCACAACTAGAGGATCTGATTCGGAACGCCACAGCACGCGTTATTGTAATAACTGGAGCAGGTCGCGCTTTCTGCGCTGGCGACGATATGAAACAGATATTGGGTAGCGACAAGCCTCCACCAGAGGAATCACGTGATCGCAAGATCAATACTGGCGGTCTAACCCCGTTGGCGGATGCACTACTTGCCACTAACATTCCAGTGATCGCCGCAATCAACGGTTCTGCTGTCGGTTGGGGCATGGAGCTCGCCCTGATGGCGGATATTCGTGTTGCCTCGGAGAAGGCAAAGTTCGGTGAACTATTTGTACTCAGGGGTCTGTGCTGCGATGCGCCCGGCCTCGGCCGGCTGTCCCAGCTCGTTGGACGCGAACGTGCCGCGGAACTGCTCTTTACCGGCGAAGTCATCGACGCAGAAACAGCGCTTCGAATTGGACTCGTAAGTCATCGTGTCGAGCACTCAGCGTTGATGGATAAAGCTCTGGATATCGCTACAAGGATCGCCCACAACCCNCCGCTTGCGGTACAGGCCATCAAGGCAGGACTGCGGCGTACCCTGGACCCCGACTGGCGAGATACGGGTCACTGGGCAATTGAGCAGATAACCCGGTTACGACAAACCGAAGACTCCAAAGAAGGCGTACGGGCATTTCTGGAGAAACGCGAGGCCGTATATGTTGGTCGTTAGCAGGGTTTTTGGCTAGAACCGAACTAACGCTTGGAGAAAAATGAGACTTCCTACGTGATAGCTATATCGTGCTACAGAATGCAGTACCCAAAGAACTGACACAAAAGACACGCATGACAATCAACCTTCATATTTCGCAGGTATACTGACGCTTTCGCGATAGGAGAAGACATTGAGGATTCTGATTACCAACGACGACGGTGTGGATAGCCCCGGGATCCATGAACTGGCAGTTCAAATCGAAAAAGCAGGGTATGAAGCAATAGTCATAGCCCCTGATCACAACGCCTCGGGTACGGGAACCTCCGTAAGTGGGCTTTCAAGCGACACTCCTATAAAAGTAACGCCATCAAAGATCGAAAATTTCTCCGGCGAGGTATACGGTATCGCAGGGGCCCCTGCACTTTGTGTCCTTGCGGGTTATATGAAAGCCTTTGGCCCATCACCCGATATTATCGTTTCAGGCATTAACGCCGGGCTCAANCCAGGTCGATCAGTTGCCCATAGCGGAACCATCGGCGCGGCGATTGCCGGACAGAACTTCGGCATGCGCTCAATCGCCGTNAGTGTCGACGTTGTCANACCCTGGCACTGGCATACAGCCGCAGCGTTGACGGTTGACGTCCTACCTCATCTAATCGGAGGACCCTCCCACACGGTACTGAATCTAAACGTGCCGGGTTTACCTCTCGACCAGGTTAAGGGGATTCGTTGGGCCAGTCTTGCTCCCTATGGAACGTTTAGAGGCACCATGTCGCACGAGAACAACGAGCTGATCATGAAACAGCAACCGCTCGCTTATGAGCCGGAAGGTCACACAGATATCGGTGCAGTGAGGGCCGGGTATGCAGCGATAACTTCCATACACGCATCAGCCGAGGTCTGGGGTGACAAGGGCAAGCCAGGAGAACTGTTTCAGCCAAGCCATGGTATCCACGCTGCTTCTGCGGGACACGAAATTCGTGCTTCACGATCAATTTTTTTACCCGCTCGCTTCGATCCAGATACTTACGAGCCTGAGTAGAAAGCGTCTTATCTGAGGACGAAGCTAACCGTCATGTTCGAAGTAGTGCTTGGACAGCAACTTCTGTTTTTCATATATACCATCGAGTGACGTGTCGACAGGTAACGGGATTCTCACCGGCACCTTTTCCATACGAGGCTGTAGTGTCGGTTCACCATGCACCACCCGGCTATTAAAGTCATCGAGATTCCCGACGGATTCAATACCGGCGAGTGGCCAAGCATCCGCTGCCGCGTATTCGTAGAAAAGTATACGGCGATTACTTTCAGATCGATTGATGGCAGACCCGTGAACCAGTCGCGCATGGTGGATAGTGATGGCGCCCGCGCTCCCATGGATNTCTCGAGCCGGAGACACATCAAGTTCTTCCCGTTCTAAATCGATCGCNCCACAAAACGTGCCATCGGTATGATGATTGTATATGCGTCCTTTATGAGACCCTGGNAGCACCATTAACGGTCCATTCTCTGCATCCATGTCGTCGAGCAGAATGCCGACCGCAAGCACATCCTGATTTGTATGCGGATAAAATGCCCAGTCCTGATGCCATTCCACTGGCGCGCCGAACCCCCCAGACTTCATATTGACCTTACCTCCGGCCCGNAACCGGATATGCTCACCNATNAGTGGTGTAAGGGCGACCATGATATCCNCGTGGGCCGCCATCTCCCTATAAAAAGAATGTACCAGGTGTGGTCTTTTTATCCTTCGCACGCGCGGATGCTCGGGGCTGTGTGTAGGCTCCAAATCGAGCACATCGGAATGCTCAACCAAGCCGCTTGCTTCGGCAACTACTTCCTCGGTTACCCGACGTAACTCGGCAAGCGTTTCGGGTTTCAATACGTCAGGTACCAGAACATATCCATCGTCGCGGTATTGGTCAATNTGTTGACTGGTTAACAATGCTCTCTCCAGTTTCCATAAATATTATCAATCCAACCAGACCGGATACAAAGAGTTTTTCGCCGTGGTAATATCGATTTCCTTGTAAATGATCGGAGCCAAAAGTGAAGCTAGGTGTATCCCATCAACNCCCCCAGGACCTTAACCAGGAGCGATTTGATTTCCTTCTCTCGCTGGGTGTCGAAGCCATCGAGGTCCGNCTGCCCAGCACTGAGGCTACACGCGAGCACCTTGAGGAAATCGTTAGTAACGTAAAAGACACAGGCCTAGAGCTACACGAAATCATGTTGGTAGACCTTTACAATTCAACAGCCGCCGCTTTAAACCTTCCGCAACGTGATGAAGACATAGAGTTTTTTAAGATTTTTCTGAAGGACCTTGGAGAGCTAGGCATACCTCACACCACTTACGCCTGGCATACAGGCGGGATGTATCAAACCCATCGCGACGTTACTCGCGGCGTTCCGTCAAGAGGGTTTTCTACAGAACTAGCCAACGCCGCTCCTCAAGAATTCGATAGATCATACGAAGAAGATGAACTTTGGGAGAACTACGAACGTTACATTCATGAAATATTGCCGGTAGCGCAGGCCGCCGGAGTTAAAATGCAGTTGCACCCCAACGATCCACCTATGGATCACCAGGGTGTCGCACGATTGTTCAAGAGCACTGACTCGTTCCGACGAGCGATGCAGATCGCGGATCAATCAGTAAACTCGGGCATCCTATTTTGTGTTGGGACCTGGGCAGAAATGACGGGGCCTGCCGGAGAGGGCGAGGACGTCGCTCAGGCACTGCGCGAATTTGGTACCGCGGGTCAGGTACATCAGGTTCATATGCGCAATATCACCACCCCGTTACCGGATTTTACCGAGACCTTTCCGGATGATGGCTACCTCAATCTTCATGCCATCATGGACGTGTTAATCGATATTGGTTTTACCGGGATGATCGTACCTGATCATGTTCCGGGAGATTCCGATAACGCTCTAATCAACGAAGCTTTTACTCTCGGCTATTTGCGCGCACTTATTCAATACGCAAAACACAAAACCGGTAGCTAGTTTCTCTTTCCACATCTCCGAAACCCACAAGTCGNAATCTGGACCAATGTTGGTCACTTAACCGCGTNGCGATATTCAGACATATCCCAGTCAGGCCAGCGCGTCTGACTGAGCTTTATCGTACGTTTTGTCCAGAATGGGTCACCAGGCAATGGCACCCCCAGACAAAAAAGCTGAGCTGGCGTTGCATNCGCAAAGAACACGTCAAAGCCGGGCTCTCCTTTGGACTGCCACACATGAAAACCGATATTATCGTTACCAGCCTTTTTATACCCTACGGTCATGGTGTAACGCTTACCACCGGACTTGGTCAGATTAGTACCTCGGTGAAATGTATCGATACTATGGGCCAGCAGGGTACCAGCAGGCCCCGCCGCCGAACGTTCCTTTTCCTTCATAGCCATTTGCAGCTCAGGTTTCACGAAGACGGTATCTGACCCAATCAACTTCTCGGCATCTGGTTTGGTCACGTAGTGCAGTGCACCACAGTCATCATCCACATCAGTAACGTAGAGAATAAAATCCACGGTTCTTTGTGTCGGGGTATCCCCTGGCACCGTCAAAGTATGGTTATAAAAGTCGCAATGGAATTCCTGGTCGTAATCCGCCTGTCCGGTAAATTTCGCCCAGGTGTGGGACTGATATAAATGAACCTGATCTACGCCTAGAAGTCCCCGTGCAAACGCAATGAGTTCAGGATGGATTGAAATCAGATTCGTTTCAGGCGATGCCGCATAGGGTAGTGATTCGATGTTCTGAAATACCTCTTTAATTCCTTTTAAAGTCCCCAACTCACCCTCTTCCCTNAGGTTAAGTTCTCGCGCCTCATCAGGCCCGGGCGCTAGATCTTGATACAGGGATTCGTAGTCATCGAGGACAGGAGCAATCTCTGCCGGTGTAAAAAACCGTGGGATGATTACAAAACCATCCTGCCGCCACTGATCGATATGCTCCTGAGTAAATCGATGAACCATCAATCTAATGTCCCATCAATCCTCTTCGTCATCGTGCAACTGCACCGTGCCAACATCACCATCAACCGTGATCTGCTGTCCATGCTTAATGCGCTGGGTGCTGGTACCTGTGCCGACTACCGCAGGAATACCGTATTCTCGCGCGACAATTGAACCATGACCGAGGATGCCTCCCATGTCAGTGACAAGACCAGAGGCATGGGCAAACAACGGTGTCCAGGCCGGGTTTGTTTGAGGACAAACCAGGATAGATCCGGGCCGCATCTGATCAAACTCAGCCGGAGAATTGATCAGGCTTGCAGGCGCCGTGATAGTTCCTGGGCTTACCGGCACACCCATCATGGTATCGGAATTCGGATCATTGACGAACTGCGTTTCCTTGAACTTGACGCTCGGATCGTCGCTCGCGTCAAACGGCACTGTTCCTGGTGGATGCAATCGCTTGCGTGCCTCCCGAAGCTCAAAACGCTCTGCGGTCAGGCCCCCGAACTCAGGTAACGCTTCATTACGGGCACGTGCTTCAACCGCCTGCTTCACTTCCTCCATGACGAGATAAAAAATGTCATCCTTGCTATTGAGCGTACCAACATCCGTCAGCCGCTGACCCAGTTCCAATACCAGACGGCGCAAAGCTGGCCAGGCCATGTAGAGGTAATGCATCACCTCTTCCCTGATGTAGTAAAAGCGATGGGTAAACCAGTGGCGAAAACGAAACTGCCAATAGGGCAACCCTTCCAGCAACTGCAGGATATCTTCCATCGCCTTTTCGCGTTTTTTCGTTGCCTCGGCTTCATGGTTTTTCGGGCTATAGGTATCGTCCGACACCATAGTCTTCATCGTCGCCAGTAGCGCTGACGGATCCTCCAGTGGCAACGGCTCAGCAAAATCAAGACTGTAACCAAGGTGGCCATACAGATCGAGATAGCCATTGATCGCCTTCACAACATCCGCTGCCGACTGGGTTTCCTCTAAAGTCTGCATAAGACGCTTCGGTGGCGTGATGAGCACCAGTTCCTTAAGTTCAGCGTCTTCCCGAATCTTGCTGGCGACTTCGAACAAATGCTCATTAGCCTCCATGGTTTTTGACTTGAACCCGGACAGAAACTGCCCGCTAGTAAAGTTGTGATCCGGCAGGGCTTCCCGCAAAAATATCTGCAGCTGATCGTCGGTCGACTTCGCCACACCAAAAGTATGACCGCCGTTACCGCTCCAGAAACTGCCACCAGCTATAGCGGTCTCCCAGATACCCTCGAGCAGAGTTTCATCCGAAGCCGTTGAGAGGTCCAACTGCTCCCACTTCTCCCGTACCGACAGAATGTTGGGCTTTGCCCAATCATAGAAATCTTTGATTTGATTCTCATTTATCTGGGTCCGATTGAAAGCACCAAACGTCGGGTTTTTACTCTCAGGTTTGGTGACGATTGCGGCAACGTCTTCGATCCCGGACGCATCCGCCCAATCCTGAAACGCCTTGCGATCATCGTCGGTCAGAGACTCTAGGAACAGGCCAAGATCATGGGCCGCCATTCCCTCCTGCTCGGTATGTGAATTATGCTTCTTGAGCGTCTCTTCCTTCATTTTCTCGGAATGTTTCTTCTCTTTCTCCCCCGCCTGAGCCTCGGCTTCGGCCTTGATTTCGGCAGCATTCAGCTCCGCTTCGGTCATCGCCTCACCAATACGCTCCTTGCGCGCCTGGATAATGAACGGCCAATCAAATCGCTGATACGCATAACCATGCATGGAGATAAACATGGGCCCACCACCTTCCATTATTGGCGGGCGCTTCTTGCCGTCCTTGCCACGCTCCAGGCCTTCCCAAAGGTATAGCTGGTCGAACAGCGGCGTACAGGGATCCGGAATATTCTCCACGATCTGCCTGCGAGCGAGGATTTGTGCCGGTGGTGGTGGCTCCCACACGACTTCAATAGGTTGCGGCGGAAGATTTGTGATAGGTCGTGACTGCAGCATGTAAAGCTTGCCGCTGGAATAAGCCCATTCGACATCCTGCGGTACACCGCCAAAATGCGCCTCGGCTTTCAGCGCCAGGGTTACCAGTTCCTCGATAGCTTCATCGGACAACGATGAAGTACCTCGCTCACCTTCAGCGATATCCTCAAGCCTTGTACCCTGCTCACCGTCAGAGACAATCTTCTGCTCCTTGGCTCCTATGATGGTATCCGTCGCTTTCTTGGTTTCACGATCGACGGTGTAGGTATCTGGCGTTACTTGTCCGCCAACGACAGCCTCGCCAAGACCGAAGCTTGCGTTGATAATCATTTCCGAGCGTTCACCGGTCGCGGGGTTGGCGGTAAACAGGATGCCAGACACATCGGACGGAACCATAAGTTGCACAACGACAGCCATGGCGACCGCATCGTGCTCGATGCCCATTTGGTGCCGGTAAGCCATCGCCCTGGGTGTCCACAGCGATGCCCAGCAGTTTTGCACCGCGGCAACAATCTCATCGCCATTACGGACGTTCAAATAGGTATCCTGCTGGCCGGCGAAGGACATATCCGGAAGATCCTCGGCGTTGGCTGATGACCGCACCGCTACAGGCGGGTTGTCACCTTCGACTCCCGTATAGGCCTCAGTAATTTCTTTTGCCAGCACGTCGGACATATTCTTTTCAGCAAACAACGTCTGAATGGCTTCTGATGCCTTATCAAAAGAAAGGGTCCACTCACCAATCTCTGGTTTAGCAAGTTCTATAATTTTTGACTGCAGATCGTTTTCTACAACATATTGCCTGTACGCGGCGGTGGTGACGTAGAAGCCGCCCGGCACATCAAGTCCCGCGTTTACCATTTCGGCTAGCGAGCGGCCCTTGCCTCCGGCCACTTCCAGCGTGGCGTCTTTAGTGTCTATCGGAAGAATATTTTTGTCTGTCATGTACTCTAGTTTCCTTAATTCGAGCGCACACTGTAATGCCTTTACGCTATAAATCCAGGGATTTTAGTCAGCATTTGGNCAGAGTTACCCCAAAAAAAAGCATCCTTTCCCATCTTAACTGGAGGAGTACTTGTCTATTGGTCCCGGATGAAGGACTTTCGTCGTTCCCTGTTGTATTTCCGCTATCTCCCGGACAACCTCCTGAACTGCCACTTCTCCTAAATGTGTCTCTATCTCCAGTTCGAATCGTCTCTCCTCCCCAGGCTCAAGAACGATTACTCGACCCGCAGCCCGTTCATCTGGCTTCTTGCTGGGAAATGCGGTACAGGGTTCCATCGCAGTAACATAACCATCCACGAGCGCAGCGCAGTTTTTCCATTGTGTGAAATAAGGTAACTGGGACAAATCAAAACGTAATACAGCCGCCTTATCACCTGCCGCATTGATTAGCGCAGCCATCGTTCGATTGTCGGCGTTCCCCGCAAGTTCGTAGAAAAAAACATCCTCAACAAACCCAGGCGTTGGCGCCTGATACACCGATGCCATGTCCAGCCTCTCTGTCGCATGGGCATCCCGTGGTGCCATTTCTCTGATAGGGACTTCCAGTCTGGACCCATCTTCTAGAAAAGGCGCGCCGTAGTTACAGTGATATAAAAGTTCCAGCTCAGTTTCCGAGCCCATAATATTGGTCACAGTATCGGTGATGGTAAATTTTCCCGACTGTCGCTGGGTTGCTATGGCCGTGGTCAAACGTATCCCCGGCATAAATATCGCCGCTTCATCCACCTCACCCTTTACGGTGATTGTCTCCGTTTCCGGCTTAGACTCGATCTCCACATAATGTGCCGGTGTATTGGCAATTTTTCCATGCAGCGTCAACTGAATCATCGAGGGATTGCCATGATTATCAATGACAACATCTTCAGCGGGTGATCCCATTGAGTTAAGCCCACAACGCACAATCCACTCGTCGAATCCACTAGCGAATCCAAGCCCGCCGCGATCATGCAGGTCGACGAAGGCCGGATTTACGGGNCCCTTGATCGGTGATCTCCAGCCCAAATACTTTCCTTTGTAGTTGCCGCGCCAGATGCCCATGCCACGGGTTGGCANGATACAAAACGACAAGTCTCCATTCTCAATTTCTATCAGGTCAACGCCATCCTGCCGACCGCCTTTAAGCGTTCGTTTAGACACCCTCGTGTCATCAATTCCCAGCTCCACAGCGCTGAGCTCCAGTGACTCCAACCAAATATTCTCATCTGTGTTGGTGCAAACCCAGGATTTATGCTCTTCCATAACTTTTTATTAACCTCTCATCACTCACACAGACCATAAAGCATTCACTTTACAAATTTCAAACAGGCTGTCTTAATGTCGCCCCCTTAAGCCTTTGTCATTGCTTCGTCTTCCTGCACTGACTCAAATGGCGGTCCAAATCTAACCTGTAGAAGAGAAAAAGCGTATATGTCTAACGATAATTCAATGCCGGAAGAGGGTGTACCCAAAGGCAAAATAGAGCAACGCACATGGGAGAGCAGCAAGATTTATCCCGATTCGAAACGGGATTACTGGGTCTATATTCCGGAGCAATACAACGCAGAAGAACCTGCATGCCTGATGGTTTTTCAGGATGGTGGCGCCTACGTCCATCCAGAAGGCCAGGTCCGCGCAACTACTGTTTTTGACAATCTGATTCACAGTGGCGAAATGCCTATCACCATTGCTGTTTTCGTTAACCCTGGAATGATCGGAGAAGAAAGCACGCGACCTATCGAGTATGTGGATGACGGTAAAGTCTACTCACGTTTTCTTCTGGAAGAGATCATTCCTGAAGTTACTAAAGACTATAACTTGGTTGATGACCGAGAAGGTTGGTCCATCTGCGGCATGAGTGACGGCGGTCTTTGTTCATTTGCTGTTGCGTGGCAGCGTAACGACATCTTCAGCAAGTCGATCTGCCATATCGCCAGTTTCGCCCGCCATGTCAAAGGCGCAGATTTCCCCTATCTCGTACGACAGACTCGAAGGGATCCAAAACCGCTGCGCGTTTTTCTTGCCGATGGGGAAAACGATTTGAATCTCGATGAGGGCAACTGGACCATTGGCAATTTGAACCTGGCATCAGCTCTACAGTTCGCAAAGTATGACTACCGACTGGAGATGGGTCCCGGCGGTCATGATCTAGCGCACGGAGGAGAACTCTTTCCGGAAACTCTGCGCTGGATCTGGCGCGACTATCCCAGCGTAAAGGCTGCTCGCCCTAACTACGATCAAGTAACGGGCCAATGGAGCATGGTGACCAACTTCTTCGGTCTCGAGCTTAACAGCACACTAAATGTCAGCCTTGAGGGCGATACGCTCACAGCCACTTTACAGGATGAAAAAGACGGTGAACTCGAAGTCACCAACTTTACTTTCGAAGGTGGTGCTGTGACATACCACTATATACCACCAACCTCTCAGGCCAGTTGGGGCAAAGGTACATCAACATCAATGATAGCCCTGCTACGGATCAAGAATGACATCCTGACTGGTACCGTGAGTGGCTTATCCGATGGCGAAACCTTGTACGACCATGGATTGACCGGCCAGCGTGCTTAGCTACCAGAAATCGTAATGCGCTGATTGGTAATGTAACGGCCATCCTCTGAACATAGATGCAGGACCGTTGCTGCAATGTCATCGGGAGTACAGACAAAACCAAAGGGCAAGGATGAAGCGCTATCATTGATATTACCCCCACCGGTTGCCTCGACAATTCGGCGTCCCATATCGGTATCGACCAGACCGGGTGCAATAATATTCACCCGCATTCCATGTTCTTTCTCCTCTTTCGCCATCGTGTGTGCCATCGCCTCTAAGGCAGCCTTACTGACCGCGTAAACACCATATCCAGGACTTAACATCTGCGCTGCGATTGAAGAAATCATAATGACATCGCTTCTATCAGCTTCCCGTAGCAGCGGTACTAACCGACGGCAGAGATAGATGGGACCCCAGACATTTACCGACAGTAACGTTTGCCACTGGTCATTGGTTGCATCTGAAATTTTAGGTCGATTGATTGCAGCCGAACCCANTCCGGCATTGTTGATAAGCGCATCCAGTTTGCCGAAGTCCTTAAGGATTTCATCGCACATGACATCGCAGTCTGCTTCGTCGCCGACGTTAGCCTTATAAATCTCAGCACGCTGACCCAACGCGCGAACATTTTCTGCGACTTCGGCAGCGGCTACTTCGTTGCTTGTATAGTTTATGGCCACATCCGCACCCTCTCGGGCCAAACCCTCTGCGATAGCTCTACCTATACCTCGACTGGCACCGGTAACCAGCGCCGTTCTTCCTTCAAGTTTCCCCATGGGTAATTCCTCCAAACTGGAAGTCGGAGAATATCTAAAAGGCCGAGAGGAACCAAGGACAGTTAACTATATCCTCACGNGCAACGAACAGATAAGTTACAATAACCGCCTTTATCAGNCACCAAAAAAAACACATGGTTGATATCGACAAACTGCGCGCCGAGTTTCTGGATCTCGAATTCGATCGCACGGGCTTCGTGATTGATGCAGAACAATCAGCGTCGCTTGCAAAAGCTTATGGAGAAACAAGGCCAGAATTTACGGATCCGTCGGATCAAGGTTTCCAGACTTGTTTGCCCATATTAGCGAGCCTTGCATCGGGTCGCCGACTGCCAATAGATTTTCCTTCACTCGGCGGCATATCGATGGATGGCGGTAAAGCGGTCACCAGCATCGAACCTGTGTCTTGTGGAATACAACTGACAGGGCGTACACATCTGCATGATATCTATGCAAAAAGTGGACGCTCCGGAAGGATGGTATTCCTAGTATCACGTATGGAACTATACGACGATGCAGGCACTCANCTCGCGAGCACCGATTCGCGNCAGGTTATTCGCGAGAAACCGGAATGACTATAAAAGTACTTGCTGACGTTGAATTCGGAGAGGAGCTGCCCGAATTTAAGCCAGACACAACGCTTAATGCTACCAGCGCCTTCGCAGGAATCGTCGGCTACTCTGGTGGCGGGCGTTTCGAAGATCACGAACAAGCCCGTGCCCAGGGGCTACCGGGTGCATTGATGCCCGGAATTATGGGTATGGGTTATCTCAGTAGAGTCATCCACGAATGGGCGCCCACGGCAACCATCAAACAGATTGATACCGTATTCCGTGCTCCCGTACTGGCCGATCATGACCACACCATTACCGCAGTCGTTACCGACGTCAACGAAGATANTGGCGAAGTGATTCTCGATCTCGCGATTAAGAATGAACAGGATGAGACCCGGGTTTTTGGTACTGCCACCGTATCGATACCCAACTGAGGTTTTCCGCATTCCAGCATATCTAATGGTNAAGGCTTCCAGTAAAAGTTCAGGATAGGCATTGCGGCGGTCTGACTTTTCCAGCAACTTGTAAGACAGGAGATTTCAAATGGAACGACCTTCCCCGCTGACTGGGATTCGTGTACTAGATCTGACTCAGGTGCTCGCCGGACCCTACTGTACCTATCAGCTGGCACTGCTGGGGGCAGAAGTGATCAAGATAGAGCGACCNGGCGGTGAAACCACTCGTGCTTCAAACACGATCTCAGAACTCAATGACCAAGGTCTGGGCTTGGGATTTTGCGTACAGAATGCACAAAAGGACTGCATTGAAATCGACCTGAAAGATCCGTCAGGGCTTTCCGCAGTACTCAACCTAATCAGTAAAGCGGATGTATTGGTTCAGAATTTTCGTCCCGGAGTTGCAGAACGACTCGGTATCGGCGAAGCCGCCGCGCGTGAACTCAACCCCACTATTATTTACTGTTCAATATCCGCTTANGGCGGTGAAGGGCCCATTGGCCATCGTCCTGCCTACGATCATGTAGTACAAGCCATGTCAGGCATCATGAACACTACTGGTACTGATGACATGGGTCCGGTGAAAGTCGGTGCACCTTATGTCGACTACGCCACGGGTCTAAACGCAGCGTTTGCAGTCACCGCCGCCGTGTTGGAACGTTGCCGCACCGGGGAAGGACAGCAGGTCAACGTCGCCATGCTCGACACCGCAATGATTTTAATGGCGAACAATCTCGCCACAGTAGCGACAACCGGGGAAGAAATNCCCAAGTTAGGAAATGAAGCTGCCAGCCGGGCGCCATCCTCCGGCACATTTAATACTGCAGACGGAATGATCGCACTTGCTGCAAATAATGAGCGACAGTTCACCAACCTCTGTAACGGTCTAGGCCATCCTGAGTGGGCGACTGACCCTCGCTGGCAGGATCCGAAATCGCGCCGAGATAATCTTGAATCTTTTCGTGAGGAACTCAATGCCGCCCTCGTTACTGATACGGCCGAGAACTGGGAAAGAATCTTTGATGAATTGGGCGTCCCCGCAAGTCGCGTGCGAACGCTTCGTGAGNCCATCACAGAAGGTCAACNTNGCGCACGAGGACTGTTAACCAAGATTAAAGTGAATAACACCGAAATTCAGCTTCCGAGCATTGGTTTCAAGTTGAACGGGAACCATCTGCCACCGGAACGAGCTCCTCGTCCTGTTGGCGCTGATAATGACAAATGGATTAANTAAAGGACGGCTTGTTCCTGCGTTCAATTTTCAGTGTTTTGATCTCGGTGCGNAAAGAACGTATATCGTTGCGAAAATTTTTNAGTTGGTTACTGTCTTTCTTGTATTGGNGCTGAGGCTATCGCGACCTTAGGTACCCTTTCGAAGCACCATAATCTGTGGGTAAAGCTACGCCGTAAAATATACCCCAGTCAGATTCTATCCTACTGCCCAAATCTGCCAAGCGATTTTCACATTTCTCGACTTCACGATCGATCATATCCACGAGCGCTTACGCAATTAACGCATGACGTACAAATGTTACCAGTTTTACAAAAACGTGAGATTAATCTAAAGCAGAGGTTCGTAGCGGTCGGACCAATCCCGCGCTGCACTGAGTTCATTTTGGAGCGCACAGTAGAGGCCTTCCGCTAGATCACCCTGGCTGGGTTCTTCTTCTCGCGCCGCATCGACTGTTTCAATCCACGCAGCCGGAATAGTATCTATACCTGAGAACGCACCCGCAATAGCACCGGCAACCGTGGCAATGCTGTCGCAGTCGCGACCAAAATTCACAGCATTGAGGGTGGAGGATTCGAAATCCCCTTTACCCATCAGCAGGCTACCGATCGCTACGGCGACCGCTTCCCCCGGATCCAGGAACTGGATTAACAACCTCTCCTGGTAAGCCGCACGGAAACCTTCAAAATCCTTCACTTCTTTAACCAGCGCCATCGTTTCGTCAAACAATGCTGCCGCCGAATCCGGCGCTACTTCCTGCATGGCCGCAACCACTGTGCGGATGTCTGTATCGGGCACCAGAGCAGCCGCAACACCAGCTGCAACAACCCCCGCAAGGTCCGCTGAATATCCCTGCTGAATCGCGCAAGCGATCTCGTAACCGGCNAGATATGCGTCTCGGGGATTACCCGGATACAGCAATCCAACCGGNGACATCATCATCACTGCTCCATTGGCCGGTGGCAGACCCTTGCCGCCATGATGAGCCGCATTATCCGTCACACTAATGTGTGGCTGACCCATTCTCTCCGCACGATATAAATGCCGAAAGGACTCCAGCCTTAGTAATGCCTGGCGCATGATGATGAACGCGTGTGAGTCATTCGGCTTAAGTTCTGCGGCGANTTCCTCTGCACTCACCCTTCCACCTTTTTTGAGAATCGCCTGACAAAGCAAATTCTTGAAATGGGTATCATCAGTGGTGCGCCCGGCAGGCGCGCGAATCTCATTGTTATCGACCGGTCCTACTGTATCCTTGTTAATTCGAACATAGGGCAACAGGTCCTGCACCGGACCTCCGTGGACNTTATGCACNAGGTCGAGCGACCACCCTTCCACCGCACCACCCAAAGCATCACCAATAGCGCCACCATACAGCGCCCCCGCTATTCTTGATTTCAGCCAACCGCTACCCATTATAATTACTATTTTCCATCTGAAAATCTGACTATAACAAACAATCTGGTTTTGGGTGATATGTGGTTGATTTTGAGTAGTCTCATCTCGGCGAAATGATTAATATCTCCATCCAATCTCTCCACGAAATAGGTCTATGTCAGCAGTCAAACTCAACGATTAGCAAATGCGTCTACCCAGTCGACTTGGGTTTTCACAAGAGTAACCACTCCGAACTACTGCCTTGTACCCATCAAAATAGAGTGGAATCTCCACGCCTTTGCTAAGGTCAAATCGCAGTGGGACTCCCAGAATTGGCTCAACCATCTTGGCGTAAGCGAAGGCGGTGGGGGGAAAGTTATGCTTCTTTGGGTTTNCGGATAAAACAAAGATACAGATAACAAGGCAGCCACACCTATCGCAAGTAGAGCAACAAACTTCGCCACCGAATACATGTAAACCTAATCAAAAGTGATAACGCTACGCGCTATGTCACCGGTCTCGAGGATTTCAAACGCCTCATTGATTTGATCTAGCTTGATCCGCTGTGAAATAAGTTGATCCAGATGTAGCCTCCCCTGGAGATAAAATTCCACATAGCGTGGCATGTCAACGCGAAATCGATTCGATCCCATAGAAGACCCCTGAATTCGTTTCTCCTGCAGAAAATCGGCACCTAACACCTCCACCATCTGCGGCGGTGGAATCATACCAATCACCGTCGCGGTGCCACCCCGTCGCAACATCTGAAATGCCTGTTCGGCTGCAACTTTCAGACCAATCGCTTCAAAGGAGTAGTGGACTCCACCATCGGTCAATTCCTTTACCGCTTCAACCGCGTCCGTTTCGCTGGCGTTCACGACGTCCGTCGCACCAAACTCTCTCGCCAATTCCAGTTTGGAATCCAGCATGTCCACCGCGATGATTCGAGATGCACCGCCAATCATTGCGCCATTTACCACAGATAACCCTACCCCGCCGCAACCAATCACAGCAACTGTGCTGCCGGGATCAATCCTCGCTGTATTGAGCGCCGCACCTACCCCGGTGGTAACTCCGCAACCTATCAGGGCAGCGCGATCCAATGGCATGTCCTCGCGGATCTTCACCAAAGAGTGCTCATGGATCAGCATGTATTCTGCAAAGGATCCCAGCCTCGCGAACTGGCGAAGGTACTCATCCCTTTTATGTAGTCGAGGCGGTTCCGTCGGTAAACGATTTACTTCCGGTTCCGCGCACAGCACCATCCGCCCCGTGATACAGTCTTCACAGTGTCCGCAGAAAGTAGAAAGACAGGTAATCACATGATCACCAGGTTTGACGTAGGTAACGTCCTTACCCACTTTCTCGACGATACCCGCTGATTCATGACCAAGCACCATAGGAAACCCGCCATGCCAAGTGCCGTTATAGAAATGCAGGTCACTATGACAGACGCCCGCAGCAGAAACCTTAATTAGCACCTCTTTTGACTTTGGATCATCAATGTCGATCTCCTCAATCTCCTGCTCCCGGACTCCTCTCAGTACCGCTGCTTTCATTGGGCTACCCCTACAAGTGATTCACAACAATGTACACCAAATGTCCCGAAAATGATCGGGATAAAGAGAGACCGCAGATAATGATGCAAACAGGTACGAATTAACCCAAAGCGACCGCCCTCTTAACAGCCCGGCGCCGAGATCCACCTGTTTCAATTCCTTTCGATAACGGGCTAGAATCCCCTGCCCGAGTTATCGCTCAGCCGTATTCGCGGGTCAAAGGATATCCATGCATCTTTTCAGCTATTCGCGTTACCTATTGCCTACAGCGATTCTTACCTCGCTCATACTACCGCTGCCTTCCTCATACGCTAAGCCGGACATCAGCGGCGANCTCGCGGTATTTCATGCCGGAAGCCTTTCTGTGCCCTTTAGAGAAATAGCCGCTGCGTTTCAGAGAATTCATCCCGATATAAACGTGCTTCTTGAATCTGCCGGATCTCGAGCTTCAGCAAGAAAAATTTCCGACCTAAATCGAAATGCTGACGTAATGGGATCTGCTGATTACACCGTGATAGATTCTCTGCTGATACCTGAACACGCCTCTTGGAATATCCGTTTTGCCGCAAATGAAATGGTGCTGGCCTATACCCCCTACTCAAGGTGGGCCGAAGAGATCACAGATCAGAACTGGTATCAGATTCTGCTTAAAAACAATATCGCCTACGGCCGATCGGACCCCAACTCTGATCCCTGTGGTTATCGTACTGTCCTCACAGCCAAGCTCGCGGAGACTTACTATGAGCAGGATAATCTAGCAGGCAAGCTTCTTGCCAAAGATCAACGTCACATCAGACCCAAGGAAACCGATTTACTAGCACTACTGGAAGCTGGAGAAATCGACTACGTTTTCAACTACCGATCAGTCGCGCAACAACATCATCTCCAGTGGATTACCTTGCCTGACGAGATCAACCTGAAGAATCCAGAATTCAGTGACCAATACGCGACAGCCACAGTGAAAATTAGTGGTACAACACCAGGTTCTTTTATCACCAAAACTGGTTCACCCATGGTATACGGCGTCACTATCCCCAAAAATGCTCCAAACCCAGCGGCAGCGGTTGCTTTCGTTACCTTTCTCCTAGGCAAGGAGGGTTTGACAATTATGGAACGTAACGGTCAACCCACCGTGGTACCGACTTATTCAAGTACCTACTCTGAGATTCCCTATCCTCTCAAACGATTCGCCCGTGATTTATGACCACGCAATCTAATACACCAAGGTTTGAACCCCTCTACCTGCTTTTCACATTTCTGGGTGGGCTGGTACTGCTGTTTGTCATAGCNCCACTCGCCGGAATGATCCTGCACACCTCTTTCGATGAACTCACGTCAGTGGCTGCAGAAAGAGACGTCCAGGAAAGCATCGCCCTGACACTATGGACTTCCATGGTCGGCACGCTGCTGGTGGCAATCGCTGCTGTCCCATTCTCTTATCTGCTGGCCCGCAAGAGCTTTCCATTAAAGCGGCTAGTGAGCGCAATTGTGGATATTCCTATTGTCATTCCACACTCTGCGGCAGGCATCGCTATCCTTGGCGTAATTTCACGGGGCACCCCGGNTGGTCAAGCCGCAGAACAGATGGGCTTTCACTTTGTTGGCGGTGCAGCAGGAATTATCGTCGCAATGGCATTTGTTAGTCTGCCTTTTCTGATAAACGCGGCACGAGATGGATTCGCCGCAGTACCAGAACGACTAGAAAAAGCCGCGCTCAGCCTCGGCGCATCACAGACTCGAGTCTTCTTCACCATATCTGTACCACTTGCATGGCGGTCAATTTTATCCGGCTTCGTACTCATGTGGGCACGTGGCCTCAGTGAATTCGGTGCAGTGGTAATAGTAGCCTATCACCCCATGGTCACACCGGTGTTAATTTACGAGCGCTTCGGCGCATTCGGTTTNCAGGCAGCACGTCCCATCGCAGTATTGTTTATTGCCGTTTGTCTGGTGTTTTTTATTGTAATTCGCCTCCTCGGTAGGGAACCCGACAATGCTTCACGTTGACAACGTCAAAAAGCATCTGGACGACTTCGAACTGAACGTGTCCTTCACAGTCGAGAAAGGTGACTATTTCGTATTGTTGGGCCCCTCTGGTGTCGGAAAAACGGTGGTNCTCGAAATGATCGCCGGCCTGACATCNCCAGATACTGGTAAAATTANCTGGGACGNGACAGACATTACCCGGCAGAAAATACAATATCGCAACATGGGACTTGTTTACCAAGATCAGGCACTATTTCCGCACATGAGCGTCGAACGGAATATTGCTTATGGACTCAGCAACGACAGTTCGCAAGACAAGGTGGCTCAACTCGCAAAGAGCGTTGGGGTGAGCCATTTGCTCCACCGTTATCCGGGAACACTTTCAGGGGGAGAATCACAACGGGTAGCCCTCGCACGTGCACTGGCAACTGAACCTCGATGCCTGTTACTGGATGAACCTCTGTCCGCGCTAGATGCAGAGTCCCGAACAGACCTGCAGGCGCTACTAAGATCCTTACATCGCAAAGGCCATATAGTCATACATGTTACCCATGAATATAAGGAAGCGATGGCACTCGCCACCCGTGTGTGCATCATTGAGCAAGGTAAGGTCAATCAGATTGGCACACCGGACGACGTTTTTCACAATCCCAAATCCGCGTTTGTCGCGCGATTCATCGGGTTTGATAATTGCTTCCAGGGTCGCATGGTGACGGCTCGCAACGGCGACTGTGCGGGATTGTTCAACGTTAATGAGGATACGTCATTCAACGTGAGTGACGGCTCAATGGAAGGCAAAGGGTTTCTCGTGTTTCGTAGTGAGGATGTCATCATTGGAGATACGCCCATGAATGATTGCAACTGCTTCGATGGCACTGTAATCGACATTGCACCAGCACGACTCGGTTCTGAACTAACCGTCGATATCGGCATCAGAGTCACAGCTTTGGTACCATCGGACTCTATGGATCTCCTTGACCTTAAATACGGAGCCAAAATCTGGATCAATGTAAAACCTGACACTCTCAGGTTTATTCAGCGATGATTACCCAGCAGGAAGCCTACGACACTATGATGAAGCAGGTTTGCCAACCTGCTTTGGAATCAATCAGCCTTGACCAAGCACTGGACAGAATACTCGCCAAAGATATTCATGCAGACATAGACATGCCACCATTCATTAAGTCAGCAATGGATGGTTATGCCTGCCGCCGTGCCGACCTAGATAATCCCTTACAGATGATTGAAACCATCAAGGCAGGCCAGGCACCAGTGCAAACTATCGGCAAAAACCAATGCAGTAAGATCATGACCGGAGGGATGGTTCCGGAAGGCGCAGATTGCGTGATAACTGTCGAGGAAACAGAAGTCCTCGACACCGATAGCGTATGTTTTATTGCCGACTCTACACGGAACAATGTGTGTCTGAAGGGCGAGGACATGCGTGTCGGTGATGTGGTACTGACAGCAGGAACCCGTCTTCGGCCGCAACATATCGCCATGGCTGCTTCTGTCGGCGCCGTCGCACCTACCGTCTACTGCTGCTCCAGGGTCGGCATCATATCCACCGGCGATGAACTGGTTGAACCCGAGATAAAACCAACCCTCTCGCAAATTCGGACCAGCAACAGCCATCAGCTGGTTGCCCAAGTACTAAGCACCCATGCGATACCGACTTACTATGGTATAACGAGAGATACTGAAACATCGCTAGATAGCATGTTAAAGAAAGCAATGGCAGATAACGATGTTATTCTGCTATCGGGTGGTGTCTCTATGGGAGAATTCGATTTAGTGCCCGGGATCATGAAGGCAAACGGGTTCGATATTCTGTTCGACGAGATCGCCATTCAACCTGGGAAACCCACGACCTTCGCTGTTTCCCCTAATAGCTATTGTGTTGGGCTGCCCGGAAATCCTGTGGCAACCTTCACCCAATTCGAATTACTAGTGAAGCCTTTTCTTTATCGCCTAATGGGACATGACTATGAGCCTCCAAATATTCGGCTGCCCATGGATAGCAACCATACCCGGGCACGAGCGCGACGAGACGGCTGGTTCCCGGCTACGATTACCCGAGAGGGTACAGTGAGCCCCTGTGAATTCCATGGGTCTGCCCATGTCGACTCACTGTGTGAAGCAGACTGTCTGGTCACCATGCCAGCTGGTGTAAAAAGCCTTGATGCCGGCTGCATGGTAAGCATTCATCTCATCAACCCCTGAATAGAGCGATGAAAATCATCGTGTGGAACTTATGGGGTGACAAGTACACGACGGTAAGGCATTATCGCGCCACCAAAACACTTTGTGATGCTGAGCAAGAGCATATTGATATCGCAATTATTGGCAGCCTGGGAGAAGACCTAAGACTTTAGGACGAACACGAAAAAATAGAGTGGTCGCCCGACGCCAACCACTATTGTTGCATTAACAGACCATCTCTGGCGGAAAGAGAGTAACAATGGTCAAGCATCATGAGAGATGAAAAGTTGTTGATTTCAGTTAATCAATCAATGGTCAAACTGAACCATGCACTTACCGTTGCTGACAAGTAGGCCTCTACCCGCCTATTGCCGGGGCTAGATTCATTGCAGAGACGGCGACAGCCAATCTATTGCCTCGCAGCCGGAGCGATGAACAGATGTACAATAGCCTATTAGACGTCAGTACAAAAATTAATGCATCCACTTCACCGTGGCAGGAGGTCTTACAATGTCTGTGGCACTTAACATCGCCGTTCTTACCATTTCCGACACACGGACAATGGATAACGATACATCAGGGCAATATCTGTGTGACGCCTTGCAGGAAAGCGGACACACTCTTGCTGATAGGTATATCGAAAAAGACGATATGTATCTTCTTCGTGCAAGAGTCTCGGCGTGGATCGCTGATCCCGGGATAGAGGTGATCCTCACCACTGGAGGAACAGGTTTTACTTCCAGAGATTCCACACCCGAAGCAATCGGTCCTTTACTCGACACGCCTATCGATGGCTTTGGTGAGCTTTTTCGCTACCTTTCTTACCAGGAAATAGGTACCTCAACCGTTCAATCACGGACACTCGGCGGTCGCGCTAATGGCACGTTAGTTTTCTGTGTTCCTGGATCAACCGGCGCCTGTCGGACGGCTTGGGAAGGGATTCTCAAAGAGCAACTCGATATCAAACACCGTCCCTGCAACTTCACTGAACTAATCAAGAAAGGTACACAATATGCCGAGCCCTCTGCATCCAGTTGATGCAGTACTGGACAAGATCCTCAAGGATATTACGGTCACAAGTGACACAAAATCATTGGGTATCAGTGAAGCCCTGGGCTGCTATCTTGCATCCGACGTACATTCTCCGATAAATGTACCTCCCGCAGCCAATAGTGAGATGGACGGATATACCTTCAATTCCAGAGATTCCAAGATGGTCGCAGGCGAACTCTATGAAGTGAGCGATCGGATTCCTGCGGGGAAGGTAGGCAGAGAACTAATACCCAGTACCCTGGCGCGAATTTTTACCGGTGCACCAATTCCACCAGGCGCAGATACAGTTGTCATGCAGGAAAACACTACAGCAATCGAGGGCAAAATTCGTATTGACGAGTTGCCCAATGCTGGACAGCATGTTCGTCCTCAGGGCCAGGACATCACTGCTGGCGACGTCATTCTAAAGAGAGGCGACCAACTACAGCCTGAAGATCTCGGTCTAGCTGCATCAGTAGGACTAACATCCCTGAACGTGTTCAGCCCTCTGAAGGTTGCTATTCTGGCTACAGGAGATGAACTCGTTGAACCAGGTAACGAGCTCGCAGGGGGTCAGATCTATAACTCCAATCGATTTGTTCTCGCAGGCCTATTGCAGAAAATCGGAATGCAGGTAATCGATCTTGGTGTCGTGAAAGACACCGCAAGCGCGACCAGGGCTGCACTGGAACGGGGAGCAAAGGAGAGCGATTGTATATTAAGCACAGGTGGCGTATCTGTCGGCGAAGAAGATCACGTCAAACATGTGGTAGAGAAGTTGGGCTCTTTGAGCATCTGGCGTCTCGCCATCAAACCCGGCAAGCCGCTGGCATATGGAGAGGTCCAGGGAACGCCGTTCTTCGGTTTGCCTGGCAATCCGGTTTCGGTCTACGTAACTTTTTCTATTGTCGCGCGACCATATCTGATAGCAATGCAGGGTGGTAACGAACCCCATGCCCCTTACTACTATGGCACTGCGGATTTCGAAACCGCCGCCGGTAACAGACGCGAGTACATTAGGGTGAGAATTGAGCCAGATGTTAGTGGTGAGGTACGTGTCAGAATGTTCGAAAACCAGGGATCAGGCATTCTTTCTTCCGTTTCATGGGCAAACGGTCTCGCGGAAGTAGAGATCGACCGCCAAGTGCGTCCTGGAGACCGCGTAAAATTCTACCCCCTATAATACATAGCGGCATAGATAAAAACAGCGACGCGACAACACTCGACCTTCACTCCCTAGATCTCTCTCTTTACAGCTCTTCAGTAGAACCAGAAAACGAGCGTAACACAGGTCGAAAAGGACGGTTCGGAAAGTTACCCCATTACTAGTACCTGAAAATACGGCGCTTGCCAGTGACCAAACGCCTGTGACAGGATATCTGGACCATCGCACTAATTGGAGACTAGGTTTGAAAATCTCGATGCTAATGAGCTACGCCCAGGGGTACGTCGGAGCGACCGAAGAACTGGTGGAATTCGAGAAGGCAGGGCTCGACATGGTCTGGATTCCCGAAGCGTATTCCTTCGATAGTGTCAGCGCTATGGGCTATGTAGCCGCCAAAACCGAGCAACTGCAGATCGCATCGGGGATACTCAATATCTACAGCCGCACACCGACACTCATGGCAATGACGGCTACCGGAATAGATGCCCTGTCAGAGGGCCGTTTCATGCTTGGCCTTGGCGCCTCGGGGCCACAAGTCATTGAGGGCTTCCATGGCGTACCTTACGAAGCACCACTGACCCGCATTCGCGAAGTCGTCGAAATCTGCCGCAAGGTGTGGGAACGCGAAGAAAAACTCGTTCACGATGGTAAGAAATATCATATACCACTCCCTGCTGAAGAAGGTACGGGATTGGGCATTCCACTAAAGCTAGTCAACCATCCCTACCGCGACAATATTCCGATAGCTCTAGCCACGCTGACAGAGAAGAACGTAGCCATGACAGCAGAGATCGCGGAAGCCTGGCTACCTGCATTTTATATGGCAGAGGGAGCAGACAAAGTCTGGGGTGCTGCGCTCACAAAGGGCAACGCCAAACGCCCGATCGATATGCCACCACTGGATATCTATGCCGGGGGCGCCGTCGCCATAGGTGAAGCTCTGGAAGACTATCGCAACATGGCACGTGCTGGGATAGCCCTTTATGTGGGCGGCATGGGCGCCAGGGATAGAAATTTCTACAACGATGTATTCAAGCAGTATGGATACGAAAAAGAAGCAAAGCGTATTCAGAATCTCTATCTATCAGGACGTAAGTCAGAGGCGGAAGCCGCCATCCCACAGCCTTATCTGGATGCAACGACCCTGGTGGGGTCGGAAGGGTTTGTTGTCGATCGCCTGCATGCCTTGAAGAATAGCGGTGTAACCTCTCTGAACGTAAACTTTGTAGGCACTACAACAAAGGAGCGAGTTAAGAATTGCGATGCTCTGAAAAATTTGCTCATGAAACAGGGTCTATAAGCCTCCCACTATGCAATTATTACTGCCCGTACGCCTGTGCGGGCAACCAGGTCACCAGCTGGTAACATTGTCACCGAAGCACCTACTCTCTGCATGGCCTTGCCGCCAAGCCCGGCAAAGCGAATCTTAAGCCCATCCAGATCATCAACAGACTTAAGTGGTTGAGCGAACCACCCCGCCGTCTCGGGACCACTAATACCGCAAAGCAGTGGCTTCATATTGTGCTTCACGTAAATCTCCTCGGATAGTTCCTTTCCTCCACCATGCAACCACCAGCCGATAAACGGCCATGGCTCCATACCAAAGGGCTTTGCCGCAATCAGTGCGGAAGCTGGAATTTTTCCCTGATCGTACCCCAGCCAGGTATATCCCGCAGGGACCTTTCGATCGCGAACAGCATCGGTAATAGCAAATGCCGGCACGATCTCTCCTGGGTCAAACAAGTCAATAATAAAACTACCTCCGGTTGCCTCCTGTACCGCATTGGCTGGCCAGACCGGCGTCTCTCCGTTACCTGGCAAATTGCGGGAAGAGCTGAGTGGAACACGCCAGCGTTCGCGAACTATCTCTTTTAAGGTATCGTTATTGATCCTTGGTGCCTTTTCAGCACCAGAAGATCGTACAGCAAGCGAAACTACCATGCCTGCAAGAAATGCGACGCCAACGGCAATCAAGAAAGAACGAGCAGAAAACATCCGATGCCTCACTTGCAGACGAAACCGTGAGTGTAACTAAACGATCTGATAGTCGTTAGTCCCGCAGTTTAGGACCCATCCTCATCAGTAGTAAGTACTACATTCAAACTCCTTGGCTCTGAGACAAATCCGATCATGACACCCAGTGCAATTAGCTGTACTAGAATACAAACCACAAAAATCACTTCGTAACCAAGTGTCAACGCAATCAAACCACCCAGCAATGGTCCAATTGCACCAACCATGTTACTCGCCATATTTGAAACAGCGACCCTAAGAGGAATATCTGCATCTGTTCCCAACTCCAACACCATGTTCATACGAGCCTGATTGAAACCGCTAAAAGCAATACCGAACATTATGAAAAAAACGATGATACCCATAACTCCATCGACCAAGAGCAGTTGGAAATGAGAGAACGTCCACATGGCCAGCGTTACAATCATCACTACACGATAACCGCTACGATCTGCAATGCTGCCCCAAACAATATTGGTTACCGTCCCCGACAACATCCAGATAGTGGTAAGCAATCCCAACATTGCACCAGAAATATCCATTCTTGTAGTCGCAAAAAGAATGTAAAACGGCATGGCCATGCGACCGAAAGAACCAAGTGATGCAACCAGAAAAAATCGCGCAAAGTGCGGGTTCTCTCTAAAAAGATTCGGTAATGAGTGAAAAGTCTGAATAACATTCTCACGCTTCCTTAGAGAAACACCCGGAGGTTCCTTCGTAAGCGCCAGCGCGCCAATCCCCAGCGACGCTATAAAGAAAGCTAATAAAAATAGGGCTGCATAGCCATCACCTAGGATGTTGTTATCGATAAAATATGCGCCCGCAAAATAAGCTAGAAGTGCCGTCGCCCCATTAGATAAAAAATTGCGCCACCCAGTGACAAATCCACGACGCCGCACCGGTATCACCTTGGCACGCAGAGAATTCATCATAACGACCGAGATTCCTTGAAATAAGCCCAGCAGCACCATAAAGAAAACGATCAACCACATACCGACGTCTGTGGCACCGATAAACAAACCGGTAAGCGCAATGAACAAAATCTGAAATCGCATCAGCACGCTGGAGACAAGGGTGATACCCAACAGTTTTCTTCGATGGCCGATCAAGGAAGCACCAACCATGGGTGTCAACATCTGGCCAATCGCTTCCAATGACCGTGCAAGTCCCACAAAGAACTCAGAACCAGAAAGCGTATATAGGTAGACGGGTAAGAACGTGGGTGCCGAAAACAGACGAAACCCAGTCTGGCCGAACAATCCATGACCCAACTGAACCACAATATTGCGTTTCAGATGTTTATCTACAAAGACTTCTTGTTT
>PASO01000017.1 GCA_002712135.1 Gammaproteobacteria bacterium | reverse complement strand
CTGCAGAACCCTTCTCCCTTAACGTATGCTCCACCCGTGTTTTCCGAGCAGCTTCTCGGACGCGGTCAGCCTCCCGCTGTGTGGCTACCACGCGTGTATTCATGCGAATCGATACAGAGGCATCGCCGGGGTGTCCGGCATCCAACCAGGCCTGTCGATAATTCTTAACGTCATCCTTTAACACCTCATCACCACGCACGTTGTGCAGGCTGCCGCCGCCAATCGCAATTCGGTAGCCTAGTCTACCCATCGGTACAAAGCCCTGTTGGCTATCGAGGGGAAGCAAGATCGGCGGATGGGGCTTCTGGATGCACTTCGGCAGGAAATTCGAACCATCGTCGGGCAACGAGGGGTAATTGTAGAATTCGCCCTTAAAGCCAGAGAAAACATCCTCATTCAAGACCTGCCGTATGACTGCCAGGTACTCGTGTAGATGCCTCTGGCGCACCTCATCGCCCGCTGTATCTCCCCCAGCACCGTAGATGAAACGGCCGTGGCTTAGCTGGTCCAGCATGGCGATCTGTTCTGCAGTTTGCAGAGGGTTAGCAGGTGTAAAGTTGTCAAAGACCCAGCCAAATTTACGGGCGTTGCCTCCGCGTCGATTTATAGGAGAACCGCCTTCCTTAATGTCAGTAGTAAATCCCTCGCCTGGAGCCTTGAGACCAGGCAGATGCACCGCTGTCCCAATCTTGATCCGGGTGGTACGTGCAGCGATCGAGGCGGCCAGCAAAAGGGTATCGGGCACAATGGTGCGAAGCGGCACGCCTCCGGACCAAACCGTGTCCCATCCAGCCTCGTCGAGGGCACGGATCTCTTCAAAGCTGGCGTCGTAGGTTTGGGTATGCGATTCGCCCTGCATTGATACCCAAAACTGCAAATAGCTTATTTTCATAAGAACCCTCGATGCTCACTGCAATTGTTGTCTTCTTATAACACAGTAGACGGGATGGGGTACGCCAGTTGTCGTTATAGAGTCCGTTGATCCGGCAGACTGGAGGTAATGCCGAAAATTAGGCTACTCGCTGATCTCCAACATATGGAGTGCAGTTGACTTGGCCCATTTGTAGTCAGCCTTGCCATTTGGAGCCCGTTGGACCTGGTCAACAAATAACACATTCTTGGGAACCTTGTACCCGGCCAAGTGTTCATGACAATGATCCAGAAGTGAAGCATCACTCACGGTATAAGAAGCGGAACGCGATACCACTGATACCACGCGCTCACCGAAGCGGCTGTCTGGCACACCGACGACAAGACAGTCCTCCGTACCACTGTGTTTCTTGATCACTTCTTCGACTTCTTCCGGGAACACCTTCTCACCTGCGGTATTAATGCACATGGACCCTCGGCCCAGTAATGTCACACCACCATCTGCTTCGATGGTGGCAAAGTCACCCGGAAAGATATAACGCTCGCCATCTATTTCGCGCACCGTTTGTGCCGTTTTCTTCGGATCCTTGTAGTAACCAATCATCGAGCCCTGCGTCGCGATCATCCCAATCTCACCGGAGCCAGGTTCGACTGGTTTATTATTTTCATTAAATACTTTCATATTCTCATCCGGTTCAAACTTGGCCGTGGTGGCCGCAGATTCCCTGGTCGAGATAGAGCTACCCATACTGCCTTCCGTTGAGCCCATCGCATCAATCAAGGTCATATCATTATGTTTGAGTAATCCTTCTTTGACGTCCTGGGACCACATAACGCCAGATGAGATAATCAGCTTGATGCTAGATATATCATAAGGCTTACCCCTGTCATGAGCTTCGTTGAGCGATCCAAGCATTGGCCTAGCGAATGCATCGCCGACAATAGTGAGCATGGTAGCCCTGTGCTGCTGTGCCTCCATCCATAGCTCGTCAGGTTTCAAGCCAAGGTGTTTAACGGTAATAGCAGCACCCCCTGCCAACTGCGTCGCTATGGAGCCTACCCACATACCTGTACCGTGCATCAATGGGCAACATACAAGCCCCCTGGGCAAACCGACGTCAGTCTGCAGCCGGATAATATTATCAGGAAGGTCCTCCATGGTTTCTGAGACTTCCAAACCGTGGAACTGGGAAAATCTCGCCAGCCCCATACATTGCATGCCGTTGTCGTACATGACCCCCTTGGGCATACCAGTCGTACCGCCGGTGTAGAGCATGTATAGATCATCGGCCTTGCGCTCGATGCGAGCCATTGGCCTTGCAGTTGATATCGCTTCCTCGAAATCAATAGCACCAGGTATCAGCGGGGTATCGCTATCATCAGCAAGCTGAATAAGGCACTTGAGGTTATCTACCTGCCCACGAATCGTTTCAATACGCTCGGCATAAGTGGACTGATAAACAACTGCCTCGGCATCCGCATTGTTGAGCAGGTAAACCAGCTCCTCTTCCTTGTAACGATAATTTATATTGACCGGACAGCCGCGCAGCTTGTTGATACCGTGATGCACTTCCTGATATTCGTTACAGTTGTGCAGGTAAATGCCCACTTTGGCACCGGCCGCTACACCATGTTCCGTTAAAATTCCGGCAATCCTAGACGCACGATCGTCGTACTCCGTCCATGTTCGAATCACGTTGTCACATATGAGTGCAGGTTGGTCACCCACCGTATCTGCGATAATTTCGTATGCGGTTGCCAAATGCCACTCTGCCATGTGATACCTCCTACTTTATCTACGTAGTATAAGCGCACTGCCCACCTGGGCCGTATGCCCGGTGACCAGACCAATTTCAGCATCCTTAACCTGACGAGCTCCGGCATGACCTCGCAGTTGCTGAACTGCTTCATATAAATGGTTCATCGACCAGAAGTAGCCCTCCGACAGCTGACCGCCATGAGTGTTTACCGGTAGCTCTCCTCCGAGCGCGATTCGTCCGTCCTCTACGAACGGACCCCCTTCCCCTTCCTTACAGAAGCCATAACCTTCCAGCTGATAGATGACCGCAAAAGTAAAACAGTCATAGATCTGTGCAAAGTCCATGTCATTTGGCCCAACGTCAGCCATATTATAGAGCCGTTTCGAGAAATATTTAGCAGCCGCCTCGGCAGGTTCCGGTGCCTGCGCTGGAAATCCGGACGCATAACCGGGAAGCGGCCCACCTCCCATCGCGGCACCCATAATATAGACCGGTGACTGTTTAAGGTCTCTGGCACTCTCCGCAGAGGTAAGCACCACAGCGTAACCACCGTCCGATGCGAGGCATATATCCAACTCGCGCACCGGATCAACGACCATCGGAGAATTCAGGTAGTCCTCCATTGTGATCGGCTGCCGCGCAAGTGCCCTATCATTAAAAGCAGCATGCTCACGGTGTGTTATCGCCACTGCTCCCGTATGCTCACTGCTGGTGCCATACTTGATCATGTGCCGCTTCCATCTCATGGCGTTTTCCATGCGAACGCTGTCTAGCCCAAAGGGTGCCATGAACTCTGCCTCACCAGTGACGCTTTGATAATCGGGGAATTGAGAGATACTAGCCCCTCGAGGATGACCGGTAAGCCTTCCAGCTGTGCTTGTTTTCATGGCACGATAGCAGACAATGTTCCTAGCAAGTCCTGCTTCAATGGCTGCTGCCGCCATTTGCACCACGGCTATTGATCCTGCGCCACCAGCATAGTTGTCGACCTGGAAACTGATTTCGGGAACCCCCAGTCCAAGGGCTATCTGATGCGATGGGGCAGCTGAATCCAATGCGTGAGCGCAGCCTATCCCGTCGACATCCTGACTAGCTAAGCCCGCGTCGTCAATCGCCATCTTGCACGCCTGCAGGGCCAGCTGTACGTCACTGACACCTTTAAGCTTCGATTCCTGTTTGCTATCAAATTTGCTGCCGCCATCCGTTGCTGAGTGCCCGATACCTGCGATAACTACTTTGTCTTTTAGACTACCCATTGCTTTCTTCGCCTATTTACACAACAACGCCCGTGGAGCCAAACGACCAATTACGCCGGCTTCCATTTTGGTAATGATATATCTTCAGTGATCTCGTCAAAAAAGACCTCGACTGGCATATTGAGCTCAACGTCCTTAGGTGAACAGCCTTCGACATTACCGAAAATCCGCAGGTCGTCCTGTTCGGACAATTGTACCGATGCCACAACGTAAGGGACGTCACCCGCGAAGGCCGGACTAGCTTGGTGCACAACAACCCAGCTGAAAACCTTTCCTCTCCCACTAACTTTGGACCACTCTGCGGAGAAAGAATTACACACATGGCACATCGGCCTTGGGAAGAAACGATAAGTACCGCAATCTGCACACTGCTGCATCAATAGCTCGCCACGTTTGCAACCTTCCCAGAACTCTCTAGTCTCTGCACTGGGAAGTGGTAGCGGTTTGTCGTACTGTTCCATATCGCAATCCTCCTCTGGATGTGTCATCAACCAGTATTCAATGCATCCGTGCGGCCCAGACCACTATCTTCCTGAGCAAAGGGAATAGCCAGCTAAGTTCCGTAAACGCCGCCTAGTGTTCCTGGCTATAGTTAGGATGTGCTACAACGAGCTTTTGCCAAACGTCAAAATTGTAATCGTTAAGAATCCATCGTTCTGTACTATCCTGTATGAACAGTTGTTCTTCGTTTAGGGACAGATCCATCAGCTCTCCTCCTTATATTTCAATCATGGTTTAACAAATAACATCTCGATACTGGTGCCTGCAATAATGTCGTCCACATACTCGCGGTCCCCTTCATCAAGCCTGGCGTATGCCTGACGCAACCAGGTAAGACAGCGCGCTTGATAAGGAAACGGTGTCTGAGTCCACTCCTGTCCGTCAATCGTGGTTTGCACAGTATCGGCACCGGTTTCAATAGCTGCCGAATTAGCCAGCAACGCGGGAACGTAGACTCTGCCTATTTCCTGCAGCAGAAGAGACAGGGTTTCCGGTAGCACATCCCGTTCATACCACCCATCTTCCGGTGCGAATTCACCCGAAAGGTCTGAGAGCATATCAACCCAGGCAAAGACTTGGGGTGTGCGCTCAAGACAGATAGCCATGGGCGTTGGGTCGAAATGCGTCAACTGGGTGAGTTGTCCGTATAATCCAAAGTCACAGGCGGATGGTCGCGATCCGAGCACGTAAGGACCACTGCGAATGTGCGTATCCAGAATGTCCAGCAGCCTCAGGTAAGAGGCCTCTATCACTGGAGCGGTCGTATCATTGCTACCCACAACGTAAAGACGGTTCACCTGTCGATCACGAATTGCATCACTCATTGGAGAAATTTTCTCTTCCTGCGAGGTCACGTGACCCCACCTTGGCAGCATCAAACCGCCCTGTGTCGCGTCTTTGTCAAAGTGCCATCGATAGTGAAACATTGCCTTGGTGACCCACTCATCCGCATAGTCCTCAATCAGATAATCAAGAAACGCCACAACAGGATCGTTTGGAATGATCGAGCGCCCGTGATACATGACTTCAAGTTCGCGAATAATCGGCGTTGAATCGACGACAGCTTCGAGTTCGCCATCCCTTCCTGGCCAATAGAAAGTAGGCTGGAGTACAACCTTCGCAGCGGGCAGATCGTACTGCGCCGATATCTGAGTCTGCAGGTAACGATAGGGAATACGCCGGTAACGCAACACCGCCAACATTTTTCTCGTGTAGGGTGAACCGGGCGAGCCCTTAATGGCAATCTGTCCTTCGAAATCAGCTTCTTTCATTCATTTTTCTCGTGTTTATTGATTTAGTCCTAATGAATCAAGAGGTGCAACCATACCGAAGATAGTCTATCCATACACCCAACCGGGGTAATGAGAAACTCATGGAATCCAATCAAGCATCTCATTGGGCAGCTTATGCGAGCGTGGCTTGCCTGGCTTCCAACAGATTAGTCGAGCCCAACTGAAGTGGAGTTCGGTACATTTATGATGTGTTTTTACACACTGAGAAAAAGCTCAGATCCTCACTGGAAGCACTCAATAAACGTCGCTGGCATAGCATTTACAGACCCAGTGTCATTGAACGATACCTGGTAGGCTTGGCCGATTGAGGTTCTGGCGGCTTATACAATAAATGCTTCTCGCATGTTTCTGTCCTCTGTTCGATTAGTCAGGTTATTTAATTATAGATGATATTTTCTGAGTTAGTTTATGCTACTTGGGCTTACCAAACTAATAACGGTATCTTACAGACTGATATTTTATTACAGAGATTTTTCACGATCGCCTCTTACGCACGGCCAAGTTGTATCTGCGTGTCTTTAAGATCAGCTGCGGAAAAGTCATACCGGAATAGAACGATGGCCGCCAACATATAAAACAATGCCGGAAACCAAGAGAACAAAAACATCAACCAGAATTTCACCTGTTCAGTCTGTGGAACGCCTGGTTCGTATCCCATGTAGCCAAGCACCTGCAGAGCGGCAAAACCACACACCGCACCTCCCAGCTTGTGCACGAATGTCCAGATGGAAAAATAAGAGCCCTCTCGACGTCTGCCAGTTAAGGACTCATCATAGTCAATGACATCGGCCACCATCGAAGGTGGTAGCGTCATAGTGTTGCCAAAAGAAAAGCCGCTAAGAATCAACAGAATCGCAAAATACCCAACATCACCTTCCTGGCCCCACCACACCGCAATGGTCACTGCAGTCGCCAGTGCAATACCGGCTCCCCAAGTATTTCTCTTGCCCCAAACCTTAGCGAGATAGTTCCAGAATGGGATTGAGCAAATGCCCGAAAATATATAAAGCTGCAGGTAAAATGCCCAAGTCGGCCACCATCCGGGCATCATTTGTGACCACCAAGTCGGCGTACCAATGATATAGATTGATACATAGATAACGAGAACAGCCGGTACCGCGGCGCCAATACCATTAAAAAAGAACGCCAACAAAAGCCGTCTAAAATGTTTGTTGTCGAAGGTCTTTATCCAGCTTTCAAAGGGTCGCATTTTTTCACGACCGCGAAACTCTGGACGTTCCTTAACAACTGAGCCAGAGATGGTCAGGATAAGTGCCGCACCACAACCCAGCACCGCTCCCATGATAGAGTAACCGTCACCACCCTCGAACTTGTAGATCAAAAAAGCCGGGGCCGCTGTCGCTAGCAACAATCCAGTTAAGGCGCATACTTCACGAACGGCTATCAGCTTTACACGCTCGTGGTAGTCATCTGTCAACTCTGCCCCAAGGCTGAAATAAGGAACAGCACCAATGGTCCAGAACAGGTAGAGCAGAATATAGAAACTCAACATATAACCCAGAAGATAGGTCTGACTATCCGCCGGATTCTCCAGAATCGGCGGAGAAAACAGAAAGTAAAACGCGATCGCGATTGGAATAGCGGCGCCAAAAATCCAGGGCCTACGCCTGCCAATTCTAGTATCCGTTTGATCTGAAGCCCAACCGATAAGTGGATCTGTAAATGCATCGAACAATCTTGCTATTAATAGCGCCCACGCAACGAGCAATGCTCCCAGACCAACAACATCAGTATAGAAAAACTGCAAGTTGACAGAAATCACCAGCCCTAAAAAAGAGAAAGCAGCATTTCCAACACCATACCCCCAGGTTGTGTATGCCGGAAGTCCTTCCACTCGAGTCAACTGGCTCAATGGACTAATTCCTATTTATGAAGTTGGGAGGCTACTACTTTTCAAGCGCATCCAGATCGCTGGCGTCATGTCGCTCGGCAATGCCACTGGCGCTAGGTCGATTGACTTTCCTACCACGTTTTACTGCCGGTCGATTATGGATTTCGGTTGCCCACCGCACAAGGTTCGTATAGGAGTCCACGTCAAGAAATTCCTTGGAGTCATACAGGCCCGTCACAACCAGCTGACCATACCAACTATAGATCGCCATATCAGCAATATTGTATTCGTCACCACAAAGAAATTGTCGTGACGATAGTTCACGATCAAGAACATCTAATTGACGTTTGATTTCCATGGCATAGCGATTAATCGGATATTCCCATTTCTCCGGCGCGTAGGCATAAAAATGACCAAAGCCGCCACCCAGATAGGGCGCACTACCCATCTGCCAAAAGAGCCAGGATAGACATTCCGCTCGTTCAGAACCCTGCAGGGGAACGAAGGCTTCAAACTTTTCAGCTAGGTACAGCATTATCGAGGCCGACTCGAATATTCTTGTAGGCGGTGTCGTGGTGTGATCAGCCATGGCGGGTATCTTGGAGTTAGGATTAATTTCAACGAAGCCGCTACCGAACTGGTCGCCATCGCTAATATTGATGAGCCACGCATCGTACTCTGCGCCCTCTTTGCCAATTGCCAAAAGTTCTTCTAGCAGGACCGTAATCTTGACGCCGTTCGGAGTTGCTAGAGAATAAAGCTGCAAAGGATGCTTACCTACCGGCAACTCCTTGTCATGGGTCGGGCCAGAGATAGGACGGTTAATGCTGGCAAATTTACTTTCCTTGTCTTCTTTCCATTGCCAGATTTTCGGAGGGACATAGGTTGTGGAATCATCCATTGTTATTGTTCCGATAGGTTTTGTCAGCTTGGTTAACGAAGCACACTAACGCAATCACGGGGCTGTGTCACCGTGGATCAGTTCAGTAAACAGGTATCGATTAATAGTGTGTTTTTATAAAGGATAAGGCTATTCGTAGACTTCTCGCGCGGTTTCCCAACGATTGATTTTGTCCCAATCATAGGTCACACCCAGACCAGGACCGCTAGGCACAGGCACGCAACCATCGCTATCCAAGTCATCCAGCTGATCGCTGTAGTCGTCGGTGTAGATAGGTGGCTGAAAAAAGTTCCACACACCAGGGGCAATCAGTGCCAGCTCATAGTAGTGGGTATTGAACATCGCAGCCATACAATGTCGGTGTATGGGCGCGGCCGTGTGTAACTGAACGTCCATACCAATCGCATCGCAGAAGTGGGCAAGCTTCATGGTACCAGTGATTCCGCCATCCAGTTCCGGATCGATATGCATAATATCGGTACCACCAGCCAGCACGAAATCAGCTTTCTGTTCGAACCCACGAATATGCTCTGCGATCAACATTGGTGTCTTAATGAAATCCCGCAGTCGTTTATGGGCGGCTGCACTTGAAGAGGCATCGCGATAAGGATCCTCATACCAGAAAAACTTAAGATCATCACAGGCACGCCCCACCTCCACAGCATCCGAAAACGACTTCAGGCTTGATGCAGGATCTATCATTAGTCTCATGCCATCGCCAACTCGATGTCGAACCGCGGTCATGATTTCAATTTCACTCTGCGAGACTCCGGCATGAAAACCGTGGATCTTGAAAGCCGGAATTCCACGTTCCTGGCAGTCCTCTGCAAAGTCCGCATAACTTTCCACGCAGTTAAGACTTTCAGACTCTTTGTGCCCAGGGTAGGTGCTAGCGTATACCGGCAAGCGCTCTCGGTAACCACCAAGCAACTCGGCCACAGATGCTCCATGTTTCTTGCCCGCAAGGTCCCACAGGGCACTGTCCAGCGCTGCAATCCCCACTTTGTCAAAATGCCTGAATTCGATCTTGAGCCGTTCGAAAATCCGCTCGCGATGTTCAGCGTTCTGACCGACCAACGTTGGCGCCATGGCGTTTACCTGCGCCAGGGCATGACTTGTCGCACCGAAGTGCGGTGCATAGCTACCGCGCAGTCCGTCATCAGTCTCAATAGAGACGACGAACTTCGAAAGCGACAGGCTGACACCTTTCTTATGAATGATTGGTGACAAACCAAAATCATCGAGCTGATAAGCATAGGCCTGGACTGTTATTCGGGTAATTTTACTCACTGTTTTGTCCAAATTAGGTTACAAATTAGTCAGGCACTCCTTGAGTACCGCTAAGGCATGCTTATTAGCATTTACGATTTTTTCCAACGATGGCTCTTCCATACTCATGTCACCGATATCCTTCAGAACTGCGTGCACATCGTCATGACGGTCAATCTTGGTCATCTCATTAAGCCAGTGACGCACATTAGGATACGCTTCAAAGTTGAAAACATTGGCGAACTGAGGCTGCAACTGGCCAATCTCCACATAGGCAGCCATATCTGCAATCGTTAACTGATCGCCGACGAGGAAACGGGACTGGGCAAGCCAACCGGTTTCAAGTGATTCCAGACCGCGCTCCAGGGTCGCCAATGATGTCCGTTGTATCACTTCTGGAATATTAAGATCCTTACGAAAATGCGGCGCCATAAGGCCAGTCGAAGCATCACGGATATTTCTGTGATGGAAATGCAGATACCAGTCTACTCTCGCTCGTTGTTGTAGGTCATCGGGATAGACATCATTCCAGCCATGCTTGCTCGCCAGGTAGCACATAATGGCGTGAGCCTCACCCAGCACAATCCCTGTATCCAGTTCTTCATAACATGGTATGGTTCCTGCCGGGTTCTTAGCCAGAAACAAAGGGTTACGGCTACCTTTCTCACCTTTTGAACCAGGATTGATTAACACCATTTCAAAAGGCAGTCTCTTGTAAAGCATCAACCACATAACGGCGCGCACTGGCTGCGAAAGAGGAACACCATAAAGAATTGGTAAAGTCATGAGTTTTCTACTATAGATTGGTTATCTAGGCTTGCACCTGCTCTCTAGTCAGTTTCCTCCCTGCAGCATTCCCATCGTCTTCTAGAATCTCGGGGAACTTGGACTCACCAAAATGTACCTTTTTCTGATCGAAGAGATGTTCGCCATCAGTAATCCATTCTGCCTTTGGCAGTTCGTAATAGGTTTCTATTTCGTTGCCCTCTGGGTCAAGAAAATAGACACCGAGTGACAATCCGTGATCACCATAATGATCAATCTCAATATTGTTTTCCTTCAGCCTTTTATGCATCATCTTCAGGTCTTCCATAGACTCCATCTGGAAAGCCATGTGAACAAGACCTACCCTTTTTTCATCCGGTCCTAGCGCGTCATCGTCTGCCTTAAAAATGGCGAGTTCGTGTGACATCTCGTCATTCGCAGACATGAAGAGCGCATTACCTGGATACTTCTGCATTATTTTTAGTCCCAGGATTCTCGTATAAAAGTCCTCTGCCTTGTCCAGATCCCTCACCCTGATAACTAGGTGCCCCAACTGTTTTGGACCCATAACCATGTCGCATCTCCGCGTAAGTGATATTTATCCAGTATGGCAAAGTTGGAAAAGGACAACAATCACGTCCCGCCCAATGCATATCCAGTACTAAAGTAATATTGAACTAGACACTTTTGTGGTCATAAGCAGGCTGATAGCAAGTTAATTGCACTGATGATATCTAGTACGTGCAATGAATTACCGCATCGCATATGAACAAACAATCGGACGAGCGTAGCGGAGCTTGAATCGAAAGGATGACCAATGATTTAGACAAAATAAAGACGTGGTTCGAGCCAAGATTGATCAGAAACACCTTGTCTAGCAAAACAAAAACGTCTCCGTAAAAAATCGAGGAGCCATGGCTAACGAAATTGGTGAACGTCAATCCTTAGCGATGTTCTTTTACCTGAGCAATGGAGAATTTGTACTACAATGGTTAACGTATCGTTTTTCTATGCTAGGGAATCGGTTATGCCAGAATTCGAGAAGTGGGAATTTGGTTGTCTTAGGTGGTGCGAATTTGCATCAGGGCTTGGTATTGAACGAATTACCACGGAAAATCTGGACCTCGATAGATACGCGTGGGGCTTTAGCGAAGAATATACCCATACGCCAGAACGACTAATGGATGGTCGTGAGCTTGCCGGATATCACCTGATGATCAAGAATGGGAAGGTCTCAGGCGGCCCCTTTATTCCCCAGAAGTGTCTGGACCTGCCCGGGTTTCACGCTGTCGTAGACTGGGCATTGATAGCGCACTCCTCCTACCTGCCCTTCAATACCGTTGGCTACCTGGAACGCGGTAATGCACAGGTCAAATTGCGTCGAGAACTCAAGGAAATTGGTATTGGAGACGGCAAGTGGTCACTTGAGTCAGGACTCAAAACAGACAAAAAACCACCCAGATGCAGGGCTTGTGGATCAGAAGGTCATGACCGAGTGGATTGTCCCGTTTGGCCACCTGGCATAGGTGAAGCGCTAGGAAACAATCCTGACCACAGATGGAGGCTAAAACGATCACCGGAACTTGAGGGATTTCCTGAAACAGAATGGGGGGTGCCAATATTCTCTGACATGAACGAAGATCAAAAAACTGCATTCAAGAAACTCTTAGGTCACTAGCTAGTTTCTAACTCAGATAATGCCGATACGGGGGTAACGAAACTCCCATTGAACGAGTAACTTCCTTTCTGGGCAACCTTCGGCGTTCAAATTTCTTGGCCAGGACATACTGTATTAAATCATGTATAGATTATTTCCTGTCACTTGCCAGACGTATTAACCCGTCAATCAAAAACTGGCATATCTGTCCAATCTTTGCGCCGACTCACCTCATCATTACCTCAGAACTCACGATTTTTTTGCCTTCCTGCTAAGCCTATTTTCAAGAACAATAAAATTCTGAGCTGCCTGGCTAAGCGCATTCTCGCTTACTGCAGGCTGACTACAGATGATGTCTTCTTCCAGCCACTGACCAATTGACGGGAGTTCCGACCTTCTTTGTAAGCTAAATTCGAACAATTAACGGCTTTTCCTTGCGCGGAGTCAGATCATGTATATGGCGAGCAAGTACTTCTTTGCCCGTTTCTCAATCCCCAATGATCAGAACACCCGAATCGGTTAGCCTAGAAGCTTGACACTTGCAATCACCGTCGAATATTTGAACCGCACCCTAGTTCATGTCACTGATATTGCCATCTTCATCGATAAAATTAGCGCACTGCCTATACATATCAGCGTCGCATTTAGAAGCTGCTGCATTTTACGTAACTCTTTCTCGATACGAAACTAATACAGCGTCATTTCAATATTGATTTGCAACTCACGGGTTTCGACCCACTCTACGAGTTAACAGAACAAACTCGCTGCCTTCGCAGCAATTGACAGTAACTTCATCTAAATAAACCGTAAGAAATCCCACCGGGATATACATAAAGCATTGGATTTCCAGAGAAACTCCTATACCACTTAACTCATTCTTTAGATGGATATCAGAGCGAAAAAGGTATGACCTAGTCCGCCAGCAAGCTCAATGGCGTTCGCTCCATAGGCAACGCCCGGAACACCCAGCCCTTATTAGTCAGGCGATCATTGATCTATAGGGCGACCAGTACCTCGTCTTCTAAGACGAGTATTTTCCCACAACTGTCGAATCTCTTCAGGTCAAAGCAGAGCTGATCGGAAAGAGCTAACTGCCGAAAAGCTCCTTAGCCTCTCTCCTGCGAGAGTGCAGAATCGGTTCGGTGTACCCGTTCGGTTGTGCCCGACCTTTGAGCACCAGATCACAGGCTGCCTGAAAGGCCACACTCTGATCAAAGTTTGGCGCCATCTCCCGATATAGATCATCGCCCTCATTCTGCTTATCAACCACGGTAGCCATCTTTTTCAACGTTTCCAGCACCTGCTCTTCCGAACAAATCCCGTGACGTAGCCAATTACAGATATGCTGAGAAGATATCCGCAGTGTTGCACGATCTTCCATCAAACCGATGTCATTTATATCCGGCACTTTGGAACAGCCCACTCCCTGATCAATCCAACGCACCACGTAGCCAAGAATACCCTGGGCATTGTTCTCAAGTTCTTTAGCAACCTCATCGCTGGAAAGATTCTCACCCGCAAGAACCGGGACCGTGAGCAAATCATCTAACTTCGCTCGCGCCCGCGAACGAAGGGTTGCCTGCTGACTCGGTACGCTTACCATGTGATAATGCATTGCGTGCAAAGTCGCCGCCGTCGGGGAAGGCACCCAGGCGGTGTTTGCACCAGATTCAGCGTGGCCTAGCTTTTGATCCATCATCTGCGCCATTTCATCCGGCATTGGCCACATGCCTTTTCCTATCTGAGCACGTCCCGAAAAACCCGTTTCAAGACCAACGTCAACGTTGTAGTCCTCATAGGCGTTGATCCACGTCTGTTGCTTCATCACAGTCTTTTTGACCATGGGACCCATTTCCATACTAGTGTGGATTTCATCCCCAGTCCGATCAAGGAACCCGGTATTGATGAAAATCACACGATCACGGGCTCTCCGGATACACTCCTTAAGATTAAGTGTGGTGCGACGCTCTTCGTCCATGATGCCCACTTTTAGCGTATTCTTGGAAAGACCCAGCGCCTGCTCGACACGTTCAAACAAATCGACTGTGAACTCCACTTCGTCGGGACCATGCATTTTAGGTTTAACGATGTACATGCTACCGGTACGAGAGTTTCGATAATCTCCATTCCCCGTCAAATCGTGAATCGCCGCCAAACTTGTCACCATCGCGTCGAGAATACCTTCGGGAATCTCGCTACCATCTTCCAGAAGCACCGCGTCGTTAGTCATGAGATGACCGACATTCCTGACTAAAAGCAGACTCCGACCGTGCAGTGTAACGGTGCTTCCATCAGGAGATTTGTAGGTTCTATCAGGGTTGAGGGTACGTCGAATGACGGTTCCGTCTTTATCAAACTCCTCCGCGAGGTCACCCTTCATCAAACCAAGCCAATTACGATAGACCAGCGTTTTATCCTCGGCATCGACTGCTGCAACAGAATCCTCACAGTCCTGGATAGTAGTAATCGCAGACTCCATATAGATATCCTTAACCCCGGCCTTATGATCTTTACCTATATTGTCAGTTCGATCGATCTGTATCTCGATATGAAGCCCATTGTGCACGAGCAACACGCCAGAAAGGTCATCCTCTTCTCCAAGATATCCAACCAGCTGACCAGGATCGGTGAGCCCTACCGCGTCACCGGATTCCAGCGTACATGAAAGATTGCGATCTACGATCGCATATTGCGTAACTTCTTCATGTGCGGTGCCCGCCAACGGTGCACGATCATTCAAGAATCCTGCCGCGTAGGCAATAACCTTATCACCCCGACCAGGGTTATAGCTGCCACCCTTTTCAGCCCCCGGAGTCTCGGGAATTACATCAGTTCCATATAGTGCATCATACAAGCTGCCCCATCGTGCATTGGCTGCGTTCAATGCGTATCTGGCATTCATCACCGGCACCACAAGTTGAGGGCCGGCCATCAACGCGATCTCTTCATCCACGTTCTCGGTCGTAATCTCAAAGTCATCGCCTTCTTCTTCAAGGTATCCAACTTCTCGAAGGAACGCCTCATATGCAACCGGGTCGTGAACCTGTCCCTGATGAGCGTGATACCAGTCGTCGATCTGGATCTGAAGTTCATCGCGACGTTTCAGAAGCGCTTGATTGCGCGGTACTAAATCTTGGCATATGGCTGCCATTTGCTCCCAAAAAACATCCGGTTGTACGTTAGTTCCCGGAGCCACCTCATCAGCGATCAAGTCATACAATTCTTTGGCGATCTGGAGGCCGCCAGAGGTTACGCGTTCTGTCATTTTTTTGCTCTCAATTACCACGTTGATGCGCAATGCTACGCGAAATCAACGCGGCTTTCACTTGCTGTACCCGAAAGCGCTACAATCAGCTCATGGACGTTCAAAAGAGGGATTTATCCATAGGAAATTTGGTGTCATTAACTGGTTTGCTAATGAATACAGACGTCTGCGTCGATACCATACACGAGCACTAACAAGTGTAGGCAGTTCAATACCGCTTGACGAACTGCATCCCAAGCCAGCTAACGGATAGCTGAAACTCAGAAGAACACAGTGAAGAGGTAAACGCGAAACAATATGAAAGAACAAGAACTCGAGATACAAACCATCGATGGTGCAATGCCAACCTTCATTACCGTTCCCGATGAAGGTGGTCCCTATCCAATCATTTTGTTTCTTATGGATGCTCCCGGTAAGCGTGAAGAGTTAAACGATATGGCGAGACGCTTCTCCACCGTGGGCTACTACGTCATGTTGCCGAACCTTTACTACAGGACAGATCCAAACTTTATTAGCGACTTTACGGAAGAGGCTAGAACCATACAGCGACAACATATGGCCGCTCTTACCAACAAGATGGTTGTTGAGGATTGCAGGGCCCTCCTTGAATTCGCCGACAAAGATGATAATGCGCGTGACGGTTCGGTCGGCTGCACGGGCTATTGTATGAGTGGTCCTTTCGCGTTTGCCGTTGCAGCGCAGATTTCCGATAGAGTAACAGCATCTGCCTCCATTCACGGTGTAAGGTTATGTACCGACGATGATGACTCCCCTCATCTTGATGCAGATAAGATTAAGGGAGAAATATACTTCGGCTGTGCCGAAAATGATATTCATATAAAGGCAGAGGAAGTTGATGCGCTGGAAGCGCACCTGAAAAACACTGACGTCAACTACCGCATTGATTGGTACCCGGGCACCAATCATGGTTTCGTCTTTCCGCAACGACAAGGGATGTATGACAAGTTAAGTGCAGAGCGACATTGGGAACGTTTGTTCGCCATGTTCAGGCGTTGTCTCTAGTGCGCCGCCCCAAAACAATTAAGCCAGTAATGCCACACTCTTGGTTTGCGCAAAGACCTGAAGGCCCGGTTTCAATCCAAGCAGGTCCGCTGATTTACGGGTAATCCTTGCCAGGATCAAACTATCTGCGATACTAAGTCGAACTGTGACCTGAGAAGGTCCTTCCGCTACTATTTCATCAACCGTTGCCGCAAATATATTCAGAATACTGGTGTCGGTCTGACGCATTAGCGTCAAACTAACATCTCTTGCCAGAATTCGCACGCGCACCCCAACCCCAACGCCCATCGTTTTACCGGGAACCGTAACCTGTCCAAGCGGTGATTTCAGATAAGTGAGATCGTATACATCATCATGACTCGATACAGTTGCCTCGATAAGCGCCTCAGCCTCACTTCCATGTGCGAGCGGTAAATCTAAACGCGTCAACATTTCTGCAATGCTACCGAGGGCAATAATTCCTTCCACGCCCATAAGCACCAGACTATCTGCAAGGCGGGCAACTTCGTCCCTATCATGACTGACGTATATCACCGGGATGCCAAGGTCTCGGTGAAGTGCATCTATGTAAGGAAGAATCTCGAGCTTCCGATCCATATCCAACGACGCCAGCGGCTCATCCATTAGAAGCAGGCGTGGACTGGTCACAATAGCCCGGGCAATAGCCACCCGTTGCTGCTCTCCTCCGGACAAAGTAGTGGGATGGCGCGCCAACAGATTCCCTAAACCCAGGAGATCAATCACATTATCTCTTGATAATCGGTCGCTGGACACATCCTGCATTGACTTCATTCTGGACACACCGTAATTCAGATTTTGTTGTACCGTCATATGAGGAAACAGGCTCGGCTCCTGGAAAACGTACCCCAGCTCGCGCTCATGGGTCGCAACAAAATTGGTTTCATCCTGCCAGCAGGTTTCACCAATACTCAACCTGCTATTCGGATATCGGTCCAGACCAGCCAAGGCACGTAACAAACTAGTCTTGCCACACCCGGACGGTACAAACAGTGCCGTGATGCCCTGCTCCGGGATCTCCACATCAACGGAAAGTGAAAACTCATCCCTATGGATATCGAAAGTGGCCTGGATACTCAAGATGACACCATGCGAAACCCACGGTTACGGTAGACCAATGTCAGCATCAAAAACGACAACAGCAGCAAACCACCTGCAAGCAAGTGCGCCCTAGTGTACTCCAGCATCTCCACGTGATCATAGATAGCAATAGAAACCACCCGAGTCTCCCCGGGGATATTGCCACCGATCATCAATACCACACCGAACTCGCCCAAGGTATGCGCGAAGCCCAACACCGTAGCGGTAATGAACCCAGGTTTAGCAAGAGGCAGAACAATCGTAAAAAACCGGTCCAGTGGTGGAGCTCGCAGTGTCGCCGCTACCTCCAATGGTCTAGGCCCTATTGCACGAAATGCATCCTGCAACGGCTGAATAACAAATGGCATTGAATAAATGACCGAACCAATAACCAGTCCACTGAATGAAAACGCCAGTGAACCAAGGCCAAGCGCTGAAGTAACTGCTCCGATGGGTCCCGCAGGGCTCAGCGCCACCAGCAAATAAAAGCCAAGCACAGTGGGCGGTAGCACCAGCGGCAACGCAACGACAGCCTCAATTAGAAATCTGAAGCGCCACTCTGTTCGCGAAAGCCACCAGGCAACGGGTGTGCCCGCCAATAACAAAATAAATGTACTGACTAATGCCAGCTTTAGCGTCACCAGCAGCGCGATCAGATCTGGTCCATTCATGGAATTTGGTATCCATGAGATCTAATGATTGCCTGTGCATTGCGGGACTGAAGAAAAACTAGGAATGCGCGTGCCACGTCACTTTCTTTTAACATTACCACCTGTTGATCTATCGCTGCATAAAGGTCTGAAGGTACTACATACGCAAAACCTTCTCTATCCATAATGTGTGTTCGCGCAACCAGACCCACCTCCGCACTTCCACTATGCACAAACTGAAACGCCTGGCCGATATTCTCGCCACGCACAAGCCTTGGTTGAAAGTCTTCCCACAACCCGAGATGACCAAGATATTCCATCGCTGCACGACCATAGGGCGCAAATTTTTCATTCGCGATAGCCAGGTGATCGAACTCTAGTCCTGCCAGCTCAGCGCCTGATTCCAAAGGCACTGTCTTACTCCACAACACCAGTTGACCAACCGCGTAGGTAAATCGAGTTCCCGGAACCGCAACACCATGCACTTCCAATTGTCGCGGCCGCTCACGGTCGGCGGCAAGAAACACTTCAAATGGTGCCCCATTGATGATCTGAGCGTATAATTTTCCTGTTGACGCATAGCTTACTATCGGATAATGACCAGTCTTCTGCATGAATGCTTGACCGAGGGGAAAAGTTACTGCTGCAAAATTGCTCGCAACGGCAATCCTAACCTCACCAGAATAAGCGATGGGTGTCAGAATTAACAACGACCAGTATAGGACAAGGCGTTTCGCTTTAGGCAAGATATCAAGCTGACTATCCCGGGTTAGCCTGATACTGACTAAATCTCGACCCATACTTTTTTCCTACTTACTAACACTCATCGGATCATACCCATAGATCCAATCGAATCTGTTCGCTATCGCGGTAGATGCCACCAGATTACGCATCTTGGCGACGATACCAGACATATGAAAGATACGTCCGTTTCTGCGTGATTCTGCCTGTACTCTAGCAGTGCGATCCATCCTTAATGCTTCATAGTGCTGCAGAGCCTCTTCAACACTCATCGCCTTGTGAAGGCATATCGCCAATACTGCCGCATCCTCAATTGCCATAGCCGCACCCTGGGCAAGAAATGGTAACGTAGGATGGCAGGCATCCCCCAAAAGTGTTGCTTGGCCAACACTCCAGTGCGCCAAGGGTTCTCGATCGTACAATGCCCATTTGTAGCAATTCGATGAATCCATATGGTCAATCAGTACCTCAATGTCCTTATGCCAACCTGCGAAGTCCTGGCGAAGCTCCCCCGGTTCACCGTGAGTCATCCACGACTCGTCTTGCCAGACGGTTTTTTCCACTACCCCAACACAGTTCACCAACTCCCCACCGGCAATTGGATAAAAAACAAAGTGTTTTTTGGGGCCCCACCAGAGCGCTGCCACTGGCGATATTAGTCCCGGAGGCAGCTGCGCTGCAGGAAAAGTAGCACGCCATGCTAGATTACCAGTAAATCGAGGCCTCGTACTCCCTAAGAGCTTGTCTTTAATGGTCGAATGTAAGCCGTCAGCTCCCAACAACACATCACCCTCAAACTTCTCTTCGCCACTGCTAACCTGAACCTTCCCTGCTTGTTGCTCAAAATCATCAACACGAGTGTCGCAATGCATTTGAATGCGCGGCTCTTCCTCGACCTTGTCTCGCAAGAGCTGTGTAAGATCCGTTCGACTCATGTGATAGTAAGGGTAACCCGTACCTCGACGAATAGACTCACCCAAGACCTTAGATGAAATTAAATGCCCCGTTTGCCAGTCTCGAATTTCTATGGCCTCAGGCAGACACCCATGGCGTTCAAGCTCACTCGCAAACCCGAGATCATGCAATACACGGGTACAGTTTGGGCTGAGCTGAATTCCGGCTCCTAAATCTTCTCCTCCCGTCTGCTCGAGGATGCGCACCGAATACCCTTTGCGCGCACAGCATAGTGCGGCGACCAAACCACCGACGCCTGCCCCAACGATGATCACGTTTAGTTGCAGCATATTCGCGAATACATAACTAGTAGTAACAGCATAATTGAAGAACGCAGACAGACAAAATCCGTGTATGCTTTCACAATGACGACCGAGTCCTGCTATCAATCTGCAACAGAACTCGCCTACCTTATTCGGCGAAAGGATGTTTCGGCCGTTGAAGTGCTGGAATCTCACTTACAACAAGTTGAAGCAATCAATCCCTCTGTCAACGCCATCGTCACCTTGGCTGCTGATCACGGCCACCACCTAGCCAAGGAAGTGGATGCAAAACTTTCTCGTGGCGAGGATCCCGGGATACTGGCAGGATTACCTATCGCCCATAAGGATCTGGTAGATACGAAAGGTATCAGGACCACCTACGGATCGAGGATATTTACAAACCATATTCCCGCAAAGAATGATCCGTTGGTCGATAACCTGATAGAAGCCGGTGCAGTAACAATAGGTAAGACCAATACGCCAGAATTCGGTGCGGGCTCACAGACATTTAACAAAGTATGTGGCACAACCCTTAACCCCTACGATCTTTCAAAGACCTGCGGCGGAAGTTCTGGCGGAGCAGCGGTCGCCCTGGCGACCCGGATGTTGCCCATTGCAGATGGAAGTGATCTTGGCGGATCACTAAGAAATCCCGCTAACTACTGTAACGTCGTTGGTTTTCGCACCAGCGCAGGTCGGGTGCCCCACGGATGGGATCCGCTTAGGGTTGCAGGACCACTCGCAAGAACCGTTACTGACTGTGCTCTTTTATTGACCGCGATGGCAAGACCGAATCCTGCCATCGCCTCATCATCTCCGTTAGGTCATATTGACTTTACAGAAAACCTAGAGCGCGAATTCAACGGCACCAGGATAGCGCTAAGCCCTAATTTTGGCGGCCAGCTGCCGGTTGACTTAGCAGTTCAGAAAGTGGTCTCTGATAGTGCATCAGTTCTGCAAAATCTTGGCTGTGAAGTAGAAAGCATCTGTCCCGACTTTAGTGACGCGGATAATGTTTTCAAAACCCTGCGCGCATGGATCTTTGCCAACGACCATAGCGAGAACATTGCCAAGTACTCTAGCCTAGTTAAGGAAACCATTATTTGGAACGCCAAACAAGGACTATCGCTTACCGGAGAAGATATTTATCGCGCCGAGAAAGCTAGGGCAAAAGTTTTCAGACGAGCACATGGTTTTATGCAGCAGTTCGAGTTCCTTGTCTTACCCGTATCACAAATACCCCCCTTCAATATTGACCAGGAATATGTAAGTGAGATAAACGGCGAGAAAATGGAAACCTATATCGATTGGATGAAGTCCTGCTATCTGATTTCCGCCACAGGACTTCCAGCCATCTCGGTACCAGCTGGCTTTACCCCATCAGGTCTGCCCGTCGGAATTCAGATTGTTGGACGTCACTACCAGGAACACGCAGTACTGCAGCTCGCAAAGGCGTTCGAACAGGAAACAAAATTTAATGAGCATCTACCCGATCTGCTGAAATATACCGTATAATACTTCCGTTCCTTAGGGGTGGTTAATACCTGAGATGTTGACGGACTGGGCTAGATTACCAGCAAACCCAAGCTGAGCAGCAAACCCTAGAACCTGATCCGGTTAATACCGGCGTAGGAAAAGGATGCCTCGCTCATCTGATCACCACGTCCAACACCGGGTCTTTCTATTTAGAGAGGAGAGACTCATGAAGTTCTTATTAGCATCGGCACTCATATTCAGTGCACAAACCAGCTTTGCTGACACCATCGAAGAAATAATTGTTACAGCAACACTGCGGGATACAGAACTCACAGAGCTCCCGATGAGCGTTACCGTTTTGACAGAGAAAGATATCCAAACACGGGAGGCACAGCATTTCGATCAACTACTGAATATGACTCCCAACGTAAATTTCTCTGCCGGTGCTTCCCGAGGCAGATTCGTCCAGATCCGCGGCATTGGGGAACGCAGCCAGTTCAAGGATCCCCTTGATTCCTCTATTGGCCTGGTCATTGATGGCGTAGATTTCAGCGGTATCGGTCTCGCAGGAGCGCTTTTTGATGTGCGGCAGATTGAAATACTTAGAGGTCCCCAAGGTACAGCATTCGGATCCAATGCAATGGGGGGCTTAATGCTACTAGAAACGAATAATCCTTCCGATGTATTTCAGGGCAATGTGCTACTGGGTGCCGGAAACTATAGCAGTTACGAGGGTGGCGCAGTCATTAGCGGTCCCATTACAGATGCTTTGAGTGGCAGATTAGCTATCCATCAATTTGTCAGCAATGGATTCATCGAGAATAGTTTTCTAGATAGGGACAATACCAATGACTTCGATGAGCACACCCTGCGAGGGAAACTACGCTGGCAGGCAGGAGATGCGACCCGAATTGATGTGTTTGCATCCTACTACGATACAAACAATGGCTACGACGCATTCTCACTAGAAAACTCTAGACGCACCAGATCTGATGAACCCGGTCATGATCGTCAGCAATCTAACTCATTCTCTATAGCTGTATCCCATGAAGCTGACCTCTTTGTCTTCGATGGGCGATTATTTTTGGAAAGCAGTGATCTGGGCTACGGATTTGACTGGGACTGGTCCAACGTACCCAGGAGTGGTATTCGCGGAGGAGAAAACAACAAAAGGCAGCGAGACAGTATAGGATTCGACATCCGAATTTCATCGAAGGGTGATGCACGAATCGCTGACCGTACCGGTTGGATCGTCGGCCTATATCGCTACGAAAGAGACGTCGAGCTGTTCTACGACGATCATTGGGAAGATAGCTGGGGATTCTACCCATCATCTTTTAACAGTGACTTCAGTACACAAAGGCTTGCGGCCTATGGTCAATTCGACCGGCCTTTATCGGAGCAACTTCACCTAACAATCGGAGCTCGATGGGAAACTTACGATGACGCTTACCACGATAGTGCCGGTGTTACCGCCAACCCCGAAGATGATCTTTGGGGAGGTCTCATAAGTCTTGAATATCTGCTTAACGATCTGATGCTTTACGGCACATTAAGTCGTGGCTACAAAACCGGCGGTATTAATGGTCAAGCATCGGCTGGCGCAGATGCTGAGGCCAACCCAGAGATTGCAGGGTTTCTTGAACAACGTCTCTCTTTTCGCTCGGAAACGTTAATCAGCTATGAAGTAGGCCTGCGTCGGTCTCACGGAGAACTCACCTGGTCACTCTCATTGTTCCATATGAAGCGCGACGACATGCAAGCGAAAGCGTGGATTCTATTTCCTCCCGCCGAATGGAAGTCGTATCTCGATAACGTCGAGAATGGAAGCAATCAGGGCATCGAATTCAGTTTCAGTTTTCGTGCCAGTGATAGACTGACTCTGGACGCAGGTCTTGGTCTGCTAAAGGCCAAACTGGGTGACCTTACCGTTCAGGATATAGACTCGTTCCCGCCGACCCCGGTCGACCAGTCCAGCCGCGATCAGGCCCACGCGCCGGACCACCAGTTTTTTATCGCGGCTAACTACCTGATTACACCTTCGTTCTCGCTAAACATTCAGGTTGAAGGCAAAGACTCTTTTTTCTTCTCTAATGGCCATGATATAAAGTCGGATAGCTTCTCTTTGACTCACGCGACACTTCGGTATCAATTCGAACAGTACAATCTTGCCCTCTGGGCACGGAATCTCTTTAACGAAGACTACAAAGTCAGGGGTTTCTATTTCGCCAACAATCCATTAAATGGTTGGATAAATGAACCCTACTTTCAATTCGGTGAGCCGAGAACCTTTGGATTAACTGCTCGAGTAAATTTCTAAGCTATGCTCGAACTGCTTGTTAGTCAGTTTCATGCTAGTTCAATACTGGAGCTGACTGCCGTCATTTTCGCTATCGCCTACCTACTATTAGCGATAAGAGAAAATATTCTCTGCTGGTATGCTGCATTTATCTCCACATCGATCTTCTTGCTGATATTTTGGCAGGTAAATTTGTATATGGAGTCCGGTCTTCAGGTGTACTACCTGGCCATGGCCGTTTACGGCTGGTACCAGTGGACGCGCGGTGGGAACAAGCAAAGTGGCATCTCCATTTCAACATGGCCCATAGCGAGCCACCTATTGTCTCTTGCCGTAATACTAATTGCCACAATCGCCTCGGGTTACTTACTGAGTGAAAACAGTGATGCCCGACTTCCCTATCTGGATTCGTTTACGACCTGGGCAAGCATCGTCACCACCTATATGGTGGCAAGAAAGGTACTTGAAAACTGGATTTACTGGTTTGTAATCGACAGCATCTCGATCTTCCTCTATCTCGACCGAGAACTCTACTTCACTGCGTTATTATTTGCCGCCTACCTCGTCATCGTTGTATTTGGCTTCCTTGTCTGGTTTAAGCAGTATCGCTCGGAACCACAGTAATAAACTCAATCATATCTTCGATGCAGGCCGCTGTTTGCAGACCTGGTGATGATGCAAAACCATGGGAAACATCCTGATACAGTTTATATTTAACATCTGCGCCTGCATCGAGCAACGCGCCATACAGTGATTCAGTCATGAAAACCGGTACGTTCAAATCTAATTCTGGCTGCACAACAAAGACACGAGGTAAATGCTGATGTTCATTCATTGCCAGAACTCTTTGAATGCTAGCCTCATTCATCGCTTCCCTTGACCCAAAGTAAGACATGGTCCCGCGTGCTAATCGATCAGGAGTAAAGTTTGCGCCCAAGGTTTCTTGCGGTACTTGTTTCCAAGCTAGTACGTACTGATAACGCGCCAGCGGATTAGAAACCGGCCAAAGCGCAATCACAAAGTCAACCTCAGCACTTATATCAGTACAATAATCTTTGTGAGCCGCAATATTTGGCAGGAGAGACGTATACAACGCTAGGTGACCACCGCTAGATGAACCGACAAGCCCTATCTGTTTGTATTCGATTCCTAACGAGCTCTTTGCAAAACGAATCGCGGCTGCTATATCTGAGCTTGCCAATGGATGCGAAAAGTCGGGACCATTACGAAAATTTATGGCAAAAACGCAGATACCTGCCTCAGCCAATTTAGTATCGTAATATCTGCCGGACTCATAGTGCCCTGAAGACCAGGCGCCACCATGCACTTCAATTACAAGGTCATAAGGAGGTCGTCCATCTGGCTTATAAAGTAATCCTTCGAGCTCCAGCCCTTCTACGGACCGATAAACAAACTTAGTTTCGTTCACAACTCGGTATGTTTAGCAGAAGTACCCTTCTCACCTTCTACAGGATATTTAATACGATTCTTTTCTATTTTCTGCATGGCAGCTTGCACCGGCTCAATATCAAGGCGATCCGAAAGTCGAACCAGGTAGTTCATCACATCACCGATTTCATCCTGCATCGCCAAGCGATGTTCCGCGGTGAGTGACTGACTTTCCTCTTCGGTTAACCATTGCAATATCTCAACAATCTCGGCCACCTCGACAGACAGCGCCATAGCCAAATTCTTGGGAGAATGAAACTGCTCCCAATCACGTTCGCCCGCGAACTCGCGCTGTTTCAGTTTCAATTCCTCCATAGGATCCATAGCTGGGCCTATCGCTTATACCAATCGGAATCTTTATAGGGTCCATCACGCCAAGTTAAAGCTTCCTTCAACCCACCATCGCGCATATGATCCTGAAAACCGTACGAGAATTCAGTGAACTGGCCAGCCGCATCCAAGTCTGTGCTGCTACGTACTGACGAGTAGATACCCATGTTCTCGTAGAACCGGTTCATGTTCACTTTGAGAATGCCAAGGTGGTCTGCAGAAGCAATCGCGAGCCTATCGGCAAAAGCAATGGTGCGATCTTCTAGCTCATCCATCGGCCACGCATAGTTAATCATACCGATGTCTTCCGCCTCTCTACCGGTCACACTTTCACCGGTGTAATAGAGTTCTTTCGCTTTGCGCATGCCAAAAACCAAAGGCCAGATCACACCTGTTCGACTGGTACCAAGCCCTCTACAACCCGGATGTCCAAGTTGAGCGTCATCAGCCGCGACCACAAGATCCGCCATCATTGCTAACTCACAACCACCCGCAAGTGCATAACCATGAATCTGCGCAATAGTTACCTTCGACATGTTCCAAAAATACATGTGGATGTCAGTAATCTGCTGCATGCCGGTACGAATCCCCATCACAAGTCTGCGACCCTGATCGTCTTGTCTCTTGTGGTCGCGCACAACTGCATCGGCGCCACCTCTTGCCGGAGTCAGGTCATAACCAGCACTAAAGGTGCGACCAGCCCCTCGCAGAATGATGACGCGAATACTGTGATCCGCTTCCATATCATGTAGAGCCTCATTNAGTTCATATAGCAGTTCCTGGCTCAACGCATTCATTTTCTCTGGTCGATTCAGGGTTATACGACCAACTCGATCATCCGTACCAACTCTATCAGTCTCAATAAACTGAAAATCGCTCATTTTTTTCTCCTATGGGTAAAACTGGCTAAAACGAGGCGACAGGATAAACCATCAGCATAAAAAAAGGCGATCAATTGATCACCTTTTTCATTCTTCTTGGACCAATGAAAGCACTAGCGCTTCTTTTGGCCTTGGCTTAAGCCTTTAATCACTTGGTCTCTTCTCTTTTCAGCCGAATTGCTTCCATTCGAGCATCCGCATAGGCCTTGTCTACCGAATATCTGTACAATTTTTCAAGCTTGGGGTAAATCGCCATCACAGCCGCCAGTGGAGCTTAGATTCCGGTGCTTCTGCAGCCAGCTACCTAATACTTTTTCATCAGATTCGCGATAACGAAACCCAATGCCAGATCCACAATTAACTGAACTACCATTCNCACGATGCCATTTATTTTCCACCCCTTAAATAAATTCGGATGATTGGATATCCGCATCATCAAACTCAAATTGGGGAAACTCATTATCGTCTGTCGGAAAGAAATTCCTCATTGACGCAGTTTTCCAGACGACCAGTTCGCAGATATTTAAGAGCTACGGTCACCCCTTTGGTACGCATGTCATAGACACTTTGCGGCGTATAAAATGCACTATGAGGTGTAATCAATACGCGATCCTTTATCCAATCTTCCTCATTTACCCAGGCAGAAATCAGCGGTCTATCCATATTAAGGGGCTCCTCTGGTAGAACATCCAACCCGGCACCAGCAATCTGACCAGATTTGATGGCGTCGTGAAGCGCATCAATATCTAAGACCTCACCACGCGCTGCATTAATCAGCACGAGACTAGACTTCGCATGGCTAAGGACTTTCGCGTCAATTAGATCTCTGGTCTCTTCAGTTAACGGCACATGAAGCGTGATGATGTCAGAGTTAGCAAACAGTTCTTCCAACGATTCAGCGCGTTTGATGTTAAGCGCCAGATCCGAACNGTTAGTCTTGTAGGGATCATANAAGGACACATCCATTCCAAAAGCTTTGCACCGCAGCGTCATCGCAGTACCGATCCGTCCCAAGCCGACAACACCAATCTTCGCTGCAGATAACCTCAAGGCCAACGGATGATCCATTTGCGCCCAGCTGGTCGGATTCTTGCGTAGTATATGATCGTACCGGTTGATTCCTTTCATTAAGCTTAACAATAGCCCCATCGCGTGATCCGCAACATCCTGAGTTCCGTAGTCCGGTACGTTACATACCGGGATACCAATACGAGCAAATTTCTCGATATCAATGTTGTCGAAACCCACTTTCGGTGTCACCAGTATGCGGCACTTCTTAAGCTTACTCAGGTTATCCTCTGCGATCGGGTCAGGTCCGCTTATCAATCCGTCAGCGGACGCCCACTGTTCGTCAGTCACCTTGTCAGGTCTAGCCGCAAAAACGCAGTCTACCTCCTCTCCTGCCGCTTCTCGCTCAGCTTCATAGTTATCCGGCCATCGTATCAGAGGCCACAACAGATTAATTAACATGCGGGTTCCTGCCTTGTTTGTAGGTTTTTTGTTTCTGTCGATCAGATCTGAAGGCCATCCATACGAACCAGGCCAGCAGCTTCCAGGTCTTGCCACATCGCCGCAGGGATATCAGCGCTAAACAGCGCAAGGTTGGTTTGCAGTTCCTCCATCTTCCACACACCAGGAATGACTGCGGCCACAGCCGCATGTTTCAATGGGTATTGCAACGCTGCCGAGCGCAAGTCGACCCTGTGGGACTCGCAAACTTTGCGAATCTTCTGCGCTTTATCCCATCTCGCGTCATCTACGGGTTTGTAATCGTAGACTGCACGACGACGATCCACGTTCGCTAGGATGCCTGAGTTGTATGGACCGCCAATAATAATCGAGACATTTTTCTGGACACAGTGCGGCAGGAAAACATCTAGCGGTTCCTGTTCAAGCAAGGTAAATCGACCTGCGAGAAGAAAACAGTCCACCTCGAATTCTTCAAGAATCTGGTCACATACACGCCACTCATTTACCCCAAGCCCGAATGCTCGAATGAAACCTTCACTACGCAAATCGCTCAGCGCGGGCAGAATGCCTTCACGCGCCATCTTCAGTATTTCCGGCTGCCGGTCACCATGGGTCCAGATATCAATGTCATGACACAGAAGCAAATCTACCCGATCAAGTCCCAGTCGATCGAGGCTCGCCTCCAGCGACGCACGCGCAGCCTGGTAGGAATAGTCATAACGAATGGCAAAGGGCTCNTTATCGTGCATCAACGTATCTCTTTCACCCTGATCCTCCGNCACCAACAATCGACCGACTTTGGTGGAGAGNACGAAGCTATCTCTGGAAAGANNACTCAGAAAATGTCCCANCCGTCGCTCCGAAAGGCCGTGCCCGTACAAAGGCGCTGTATCGAAATAACGGATACCAGCGCCATAAGCGGCCTGCAAGATCTGTATCACCTGATCTTCAGAGATGCGGTCCCCAACTGCGCCAAGAGAAGCGCCGCCAAACCCCATCTCTGTTACTTCGACGGTGCTGTTTCCCAATGTATTGGTAGCAAATGTCATGAAGCCTCCTCTGCCGGCTATCTGGAGCAGAGAGGAATTATGCCCGAAAAGGAGAACCGCTTGTATGCCTGGTCCGTCTGACACAACCACCAACACTGGCTAGATCGGTTCGCTGTGGACGGGACCAGGCAACGGAGTGTTTCCTCNGNATAACTATAAGTTATGGTTTTTACTCATTTGGTTCATTTTCAAGTGGAATCCTATGCAGTGCAAAATTATCCAAACCCATGTAAGTTAGCGAGTTCGTCTTGCAATAGAGAACCGTCATGGCTGAAACAAGCCCTGAAGGATATGAAGTAACCGCAGTAGAGACATGGGCAACGCAACATGTCCCCGAGCTTGCGCCCCCTTTTAAGTGGACCCGACTAATCGGTGGCCACTCAAATCTCACCTATCAGATCGAGGATACCGAGGGCAAACTTGCCGTCATCCGCCGACCACCGCGCGGCGAACTCTTGCCCAAAGCCCATGATATGTCGCGGGAGTGGTCACTAATCTCCGCGCTACACGGCACTGACGTACCGGTTCCGGAGCCCCTGGGTTTTTGTGAGGATCCAGAGATTACCGGCGCCTGGTTTTACATAATGGGATTCGTAGATGGTCATCCATTTCACAATGCAGTAGACGTCCATACCTACCTTCCGGAACACAAACGCGCCCAGTTTGCTGATTCCTTTATCGAGAAGCTCGCNGCGCTGCATNCCCTAGACCCGGATGAAATTGGCTTAGGTCAACTTGGCAANAAAGAAGGCTATGTCGCACGCCAACTAAAGACCTGGTATCGCTCNTGGACTTCGTCGGCTGGACCNGCACAATTTGACGATCCACGCGCACACGAACTTCAGCGATTTTTTTTGGAAAATATGCCTGAACAAGGAAAAGCCCGCGTCGTACACGGTGACTTCGGCCCTCACAATACTCTTGTGGGGCCAGATGGCCTAGTAGCTGCCGTTATAGACTGNGAAATCTCTACCCTGGGTGACCCGCTGGCCGATGTTGCCTACGCGCTCAATCAATGGCGGCCGGAAGTACCTATAAGACCAGCCGATCCTGATTCNGTCTCAGCCCAGNCTGGATTCCCTAGTCGGGAGTATCTTGCCAAACGTTACGGTGAACTGACTGGCCAGGACCTGTCACATCTTGATTTCTATCTTGGCTTTAATCGTTGGAAGACCTCCGCCATCGTCCATGGCGTCTATGCGAGATATATGGAGGACAAGAAGAGCACCGATGGTGTAGATCTCGAGAAACTCCAAAGGGATATAGTCAATGGCCTCGACGACGCAGAAATAATCGTCAACAGGCTGTGACTATCCTTAGGCTAGTGGATATCAGCCATCCGCTTATANGCTTCTTTNATCTTATCCACATTGAATCCGGGTTCTTTCGAGGCACCAATCAGAATTGCTTCCTGCGCCGCGATTTGTGCAGCCTCTTCAATAACATTCTCTGCAATCTCAGTCGGGATAACACAGGCACCATGCATATCTGCATGCACAAGATCGCCATCTTCACACTCCATACCATGAACATTAACTGGCGTCCCCCAATCAATCAGGTGTACCCANGAGTGAGAAGGATTGATCATCCCCGCTAACATTTGAAAATTCTCTGCTGAGTCAGGAATGTCACGAATACTGCCGTTAGTAATCACTCCCATGCAACCCAGCCCGCAATGTACGTTCGTGTTGACCTCGCCCCAAAACGCACCATAACCAGGTGTATCATCAACGTCCTCAATAACCACAATGCTAGGCAGCGGGCCTCCCTCTGCAACGTGCGTGTAGTAACCGATCGCGTTCGAAGATTTAACAGGTTGATGCTGAGCTCTGATTCTCGCGGTTCTCGCGTAGCCAACTATGGGCGGCAACTCACGATGAGCGCAAACGAATGGTCTAATGTTGAATCCTCTGTTGCGACGTTCTGGCGCAACCACCTCAACTGCATTACAAATAGTAGGTGTATCTAATTCACCCAGGGCCTTGGCTGTTTTAGCCGAGATTTCGCTCATCAATATTTCCTGTGAGATTAATTTAGGGCACAGATTATTAGGTCATTATGCTGAGACAATCAACCACTATTGCACCTTGCTCCTGGAACACTTATTGTCGGCTATCTTATTTTCTCATGTTTTATCTAGGAGTCCCCATGACAGAATTCTGTATTGTAGAAAAAGCTGACCACATCATGACCGTGCGAATTAACCGTCCTGACCGTTTGAATGCACTGCACCCACCAGGTAATGCAGAACTGGGCGAAGTATTTGATAACTTCGACGCAGACGACGACATGTGGGTCGCAATTATCACCGGAGAAGGTCGCGGATTTAGCGCAGGAAACGATCTTCGTCATCAGGCTGAAGGCGGCGAACGAGTACCCACGCCCAAAGGATTTGGTGGTCTGTCNTCCCGCTTCGATATGTTGAAACCAGTGATCGCTGCTGTTAATGGTGTTGCCATGGGTGGCGGTTTCGAAATTGCATTGGCGTGTGACTTGATCATTGCGTCAGATAAAGCGCTATTTGCCTTACCAGAACCAAAAGTTGGTCTCGCAGCCATGGCTGGTGGAATGAACCGTCTACCGAGAGAGATCGGCCCTAAAAGNGCNCTGGGGATGATGCTAACGGGTCGTCACGTTCCTGCTGAGGAAGGATATCAACTGGGTTTTGTGACGGAAGTTGTGGAACACGACAAGTTGATGGAACGTGCTCGGGAATGGGCGGATATGATTACCGCTTGTGCACCGCTGTCAATCAGAGCGAGCAAAGACGTTGCCTATAAGAGTCTATCGATGGCATCACTTCAGGAATCGATGGAGCTTGAGTACGAATCTATCCAGGCCATGATAGATAGTGAAGACTATATCGAAGGTCCTCTTGCTTTTTCTGAAAAACGTCCGCCAAACTGGACCGGTAAACCGAGGAGCTAGAGCTTCCGCTGTTGGAGGTCACTCTGTGACCTCCCGCCATTCAATTACGTTGGCTTTTTCCACGAGATGAAGACTGGTGATATGCCGTGAGAGTATCCTGCGTTCTTTTACGTCTATCGAAGCGAATTCCCTTGATCGTAGCGCGGCCGCCCGGCCACCACGTATCCATATAGGTCATCACCGATAACAATGTAGCCATATTTTTTAACCGCCCGTAGGTCAAAACTCTGATATCGGAGAATTGATAATCATTTTTCATAAACCTGCTGGTGGCCCGCACACTCCAAGCGATAAAGTATCTTTTTATCACTTCCTGAAGCACACTTCGATTGCGTCGCATCGGTTCATTAGTTAGCAGTGCAATAGGTTCCTCCAGACCTTTCACCACCACAAGACTAAGGGTCCTCTGCGGTAACTCAGGTAATCGTACTGGCAAAAAACCAAAGTGAATAAAGTGGTCGGTTTCATACTCACTTTCCATACCACCGAGGATAAACACCGTTGACCCATANGGTGTGCCGCAATACTCAATCAGCTCATCCACTGTCTTTTGAGTATTTCGGTACATGAGTCGACTTNCACTACGTTGACGAATAATAAAACGATCAACGTTGGACCGTGACCATGGAATTAGTAGTTCTCGTTGGTCGTGTTGTCTAGTCGATACCAAAATACCCCGTGCACCTATCTCTGAGCGTATTTCGCCAACCAGTTTCAGAATATGCTGATTATCACCCGAATAATCCGGAGCACTACTTGACCACAATTCCTGNTTAAGCGGCACAAAATCTCTTTCGGGAAAAATTATCTCCTGACCATCAACAATTTTTACGAAATCCTGTTGCAATGGTTTTGCGGCTATAATTTCGCCTATCTTGTAACCCCTACGCGATCCATCGGCATCGATTCCTCCAAGAAAACCCATCTTCTTGGCATACTTCTTTTCAACATCTATGAGATTTAGTACCAGCAATGAATCATCCTTAACTTGTCGGACCCCATAGAACAACAGATTCTTTGACAATACTTCCCCGACTGCGACATGGGCCAAATTTCTACTCAGTCTTTTATGGGTAGCATGTAGTGAGATAGCCTCAGCCAGAGCACGACTAATCGACGTTAGGCGCACAGATCCACTTTCTGCAATCCCCAATATTGCTTCCTCAACGAATCGAGTATCGATCTTACCAAGACCAGTACATAGGTGACCGGTGGTAGCCTGAATTTTTTCTCGGAATCGACTTTTACGATCCCGAACGTCTGAGCTTAACTTATATCGCATATAAACATTGTCTCGGAATGGATACATTTTTCAAGTTTTTGGGGGAACTCTATGTTAGGGATATATTAAATGATCCAAACCGGCGGACCCCAACCAATGAAATCTGTAAATTTCATTAGCAATATAAAACGGATATGGAACCTATACGGCGAGCTTGATTGCACGACATTGTGCAACACAAATCATCTTTGTTGCTNTTGTAAGTANTGCCAGCAGTTGCCCACAACCTGAGTGATTCAGATCAGGTTCTTGATGACAACGGTGGCACTCAGGTTATTCAGATCATGGCTGNCAAGATCCATATTANCCACGGTTAGGAATACCTCCCCTGTGTTAGGTTAACGGAAAAAAAAGTTTACACAGATGGTNCGTCAGTNGTTGTAACACCTAATTGGCAAAGCTCTCCATATCTTTCACCTGTCTTATCCAAAGCTGTCTNACACCTTCAAAGAAAATCGAATCAACCTTTGGNTCAGTGCAACTCGAATCATTCAGACAGTCGACCACAGGAGAAAACAAGCCGACCTGACGTGATCTGATGTGCGATATTCTAAAGACGATTCAAATCATTCTGGTCGCAAAGTTTTCCGGACATAGCAAGCAGCATCTATTCTTTTCAGCTACCAGAGAACTNGGGTTAACACCAAAGATCATAGACCAAAAAAGGGCCGCTATGAGCGGCCCTTTTTNCTGTATNGCAAAGCAGTCGGCTTACCAAAGTCCGTACTTCTGAACTTCGTTACGTCCAACTACCATATGGTGTACCTCATCAGGGCCATCCGCAAGCCGCAGCGTCCGCTGACTAGTATACATGCCAGCAAGTGGCGTCCACTGAGACACACCAGTCGCACCATGCATCTGAATCGCCTGATCGATAATTCGGCAGGTAATCTCAGGCACCATGGCTTTAACACCACTAACGTAAACNCGCGCTTCCTTGTTACCAAGCACATCCATTGCTTTAGCCGCACGCAGCACCATCAACTTACATGCATCGATATCGATTCTTGCACGAGAAACGACTTCGAGGTTCTTACCAAGTTTTACGATAGGCTTGNCGAAAGCGACCCGGGAACCCGCACGTTTCACCATGAGTTCAAGCGCTTTTTCAGCCTGCNCTATAGAACGCATACAGTGATGAATTCGGCCTGGGCCCAAACGAACCTGAGAAATCTCGAAGCCACGCCCCTCGCCTAACAGAATGTTCTCTTTTGGAACACGTACATTATCGAATTTAATGTGCATGTGACCGTGAGGTGCATCATCACCATTAAAAACCTGCATGCCTTCAAGAATATTTACGCCAGGTGCATCCGTAGGCACCAGAATCTGTGATTGCTGCCGGCTNGGCGCCGCATCTGGACTGGTTTTCACCATGGTAATCATAATCTTGCAGCGTGGATCACCCGCGCCCGAGATGTAGTATTTCTCCCCGTTGATAAGCCAATCGTCACCATCNAGTACCGCACTGGTACTGATGTTCTTCGCATCTGATGAGGGCAAAGCTGGCTCAGTCATTGCGTAGGCAGAACGGATCTCGCCATTAAGTAAAGGTTTGAGCCACTTCTCTTTTTGCTCCGGCGTACCCACTCGCTCCAAGACTTCCATATTGCCCGTATCCGGCGCGCTACAGTTAAGCGTTTCAGATGACAGCGGATAACGACCTAGCTCTGCAGCAATATAGGCATAGTCTAGATTCTTCAGACCTTCTCCGGTTTCAGCGTCCGGCAGGAAAAAATTCCATAAACCACTCTCTTTGGCTTTTTGCTTTGCACCTTCCAGCAATTCAAGCTGTCGTGGATGCCAAGACCAGCGATCCTCTTTCTCTGCGTTAAGTGCATGAAATTCTTCAAAAATGGGCTCGACATTTTCTGCAATGTGTTTTTTCACAGCGTCCAGCAGTGGTTGTGCCGCTGGATCCATAACTAAGTTATTTAGATCATCTGCCAAATCTGGCATGGTTTTCCTCCTAGGATTTACTAACTGATACCACGTCGGTGATGATCGTCACTTCCGGGTTCACGGTCAATTTCTGTTATCAAAATTATTTTCGGGGATTNGACCACGGGGATGGTTAATTCCGCACGCAAATACTACCACATTGATTGTGCAAGCGGGCTCCGCAGAAAGAATAACAACNAATTAACAATACAAATATCCAACAGGATCAAACNTACGCTATCCANTCTACATTAACCTTAATACGGGATATTATTATCTTATAGATAACTTTTTAAATTTTTTTTACCTATTTTTACACTTATATGCCTATTAAGAGTATATAATATCCATTACCGTGTATTTATATCATAACAAAGCTAATTTATTGGCTACATGGCAATAAATAGATATAAATATAATATCTATCCCATAAATATGGTATTTATTTGGATTTTATAACCGATAAGTACCAGTTTTATACATATATGGTAGTCTATATCCCAAAAACGGTAGCCANGATTAAATCAGTAAAGCGTANATTGAGGTACCACCATAACCAAATCGATCTCGAAGTTATTACCCGTCAAGCTTGGTCCTTAACGCCAGATGAAGCGACGCTAATTTTTTGTAAGATTCAACGGCACCAACAAGAAAAACATAAATAGCAATCGCTAGTTATTGTTGAGTAGAGAAAACGGTGCCAGTGCTTTCGACANCAGGCTTCAGACTGGTGACCAGNCGTCTGTTGTTATCTCTGGAAGAACGTATGTACACTAACTTCCATCTGTTTAATCTAATTAGGGTAGGCTGGGCAATTTTCTTGGACATGGGGCGCGCCTCGAAACTAGGTGCCGACAGTGGTATCAAAGACGATTATCTCTCCAATTTCGGATTCGGATTGCGCTTTGCTTCCAGTAAATCAAAAGTTAGTCGCACATTTCATGTTGTCCTGGCTTTTCCTCCCACTAACAAGAACGACCCTTCTGCAGAAAGCAGCTAGGTTTTAGCAAATATAAAAACAGGCCTCGAGCAACTATGGCACAAGCATTCTCTAACATCAGAATTCTCGACTTCTCCGCAGTACTTTCAGCACCCGTAGCGGTAATGCAACTCGGTCTACTGGGCGCAGANATAATCAAGATCGAGCAACCCAATGTTGGCGATCAGATGCGCGGGATAATGAATGAAGGACCTGACCAGACCATGTCTCCTTCCTTCCTCGGAATGAACGTCAATAAAAAAAGCATCACATTGAATCTNAGAACTCCTGAGGCGATGGAGATCATTAAGGCCCTNCTGGTGACNTCCGACGTGGTAGTAGAAAACTTTAAGGCTGGCACGATGGCGAGCTATGGGCTGAGCTACGACGACGTCAAGTCAATCAAACCTGACATTGTCTATTGCTCAGTGAGCGGATACGGACAAGAAGGACCCTTGGCAGGCTCGGCCGCTTACGACGGCGCTATCCAAGCGGCTTCTGGCATGATGTGGCAGAACGGATTTCCCGAGACAGGTCCAACCCGCACGGGATTTATGGGTGTCGACATGGCAACAGGGATTAATACTGCGTTCGCAATCGCGGCTTCATTGCATCGGCGAGCAGTAACAGGTGATGGGCAGTATATTGATGTTGCCATGATGGATACCGCTATCCTTATGCTGGCTACCCAGTACAACAACTTTTTCATACAGGGCTCAACAGAAAAACTCATCGGCAACAGTTCGCAAACCGGCAGACCTACAGCAGATGTCTTTCAAACGCAAGACGGCTTCGTAATGATTACTGTCATTTCGCAAANTCAGGTAGAAAAATTATTCACCGCACTGGATGCATCAGAAGTTCTGCAGCAGCCTGAATTCCAAACCGAAGAAGCACGTTTTCAAAACGCAGATACGGTTAAACAATTCCTTGCCGATAAATTTATGACGAATATGACCGACCACTGGATCAAACGTGGCATAGCCGCCCGTGTTCCTATCGCAGAGGTTCGAAGAATCTTTGAAGCTGTGCAGGATCCCCAGTTTGAAACCCGCGAAGTCTTCGAAACCATGAAGTCACCGGTTAATGCAGACGAAACCATCACTGTGGTGAAATCGGGTTACAAGACGAACGAGGACGGTCCTGAAGTTCGTTTCCCCGCACCACATGTCGGCGAACATACAGACGAAATACTCTCCGATCTAGGTTACGACACCAAAGCTATCGCGCAATTGCGTATAGAAGGCGTTGTTTAGTAACCAACCATGCCTTGGTATTAAGCGAGGGGACTTGGTTGCTTGNTGACTGAGACTCGGTGGACCGCAATACTATCCCTTATCAGGCTGAAGGATCGGGATGACCAGAAGGCCAACTTATTTTCAGTTAAAGCGATTTCTTCGCTTAGGTAAGCACTGGTCTGCTTCGCTTTGAAATCAAGATAGTTTTCAAAAAGTCAGGTTAAACCGGCCCCAAGAAAAGGCCTCATCTTCTCAAATGAACGTGTTTCAATCTGTCGAATACGTTCCATCGAAACGCTGTATTTTTCAGCCAGTTCCTTCAATCCGACCTTTGAATCAGTCAACCAGCGATTGATGACGATATCTCGAGAACGCTCATCAAGCGAAGCCAGCGCAACTTCCAGACCTTCATGTTGAATATCGGTTATCTCGTCATCTGCTGCNACCCAAGAGGGATCCTCAACTTCTCCTGCCGTCAGGTAGCTTGCAGGACACGAGAAGAATTCCTCTTGCTCGNTATCCATCGGCTCGTAACTCTCGTCATTGACTGTTAAGCGTCTCTCCATCTCGAGTACTTCTTCCGGCTTCACACCCAAGTCATTTGCTACCTGACCAACCTCTTCATGGCTGAACCAACCCAGACGTTTTTTTGACTTCCTAAGATTGAAGAATAATTTGCGCTGTGCCTTCGTTGTCGCAACCTTAACGATCTTCCAGTTCTTNAGGATAAATTCATGAATCTCAGCTTTGACCCAATGCACAGCAAAGGAAACCAGTCGCACNCTGTGCTCAAGACTGAATCGCTTCACCGATTTCATTAGGCCGACATTACCCTGCTGCACCAAATCTTCCAGCGGCAAGCCATAGCCCATGTATCCTCGAGCAATGTAAACCACGTATCGCAAATGTGACATGACAATTTTTCGGACCGCATCAAGATCATCATGCTGCTGGTAGAGCTCAAACAGCTCGNATTCCTCTTCTTTCGACAGTATAGGAATACTCTGCACGGAATCGAGATATCCCTGCAAACTACCGCTGTTAAGCGCTGGCAGATGCTGTGGGTAAGATAAAGCTATCATCTAAAGACCTCTCAGTAAGTCCCAATAATTCTTTTTTTANAAATAGTTAGAGTCAAAAGCCTGCTGACTAGTTNTTTAATTGGGGCGAAAAATATGTTTTCAAGTACATCTTTTGAATTCACTTCTAATGAGACACACCGCACAGCTCTTTATACCAGTTTGCTGCCATTTGAACCTTTGTTCATTGACTCCAATCAATATAAGGATAGTAGAAACACCAAAACTGACAACCTATCAGGAAGCGCTTGAAACTCGGTTACGNATTAACCAGCTGACCGGAATACGGATTTAGCAACCCATTTGTTCTAAGACCTCTTGCACTAGGNGTCGAGGTNATAACCGACAAAGTGGTCGCCAGCATCAGACGAGTCGGCAAAGCCGCTGCTGATCGATTTTCAGGATGACTACCTCATCGTCGTGCACCTACTGATTGCCTACATGGTGTAACCCTGTGTTTTGTGATTAGATGAAATCAGGANTGCATAAGAGTAACTCAAAAGGATTTAGGAAACTCACGGAGAACCTTAGGCACGTTGCTCACCTAAGTGTCAGAATGAGAAAGCCTCGACTTTATCGTTGCAACTTCCAATGACATTTCGCAGCTATCGCCAAAGCTAGCTCGAAAGGGACGCCGCGCCGCAAACTTCTTCGTTGACCTACCCAGAGAAAGAGTAAGTATGGATATCTTTGAAATATACCTTCGCAAACGAAATGAATAACCATAGCAATTCGATACCAATGCGCTCTAAAGGTTGAGCTAAGGATACCCCGGTGCAGAAACAGAGCAGGTTATAGTTAACGACCTTTTACACGAGCGCCGCATCAGAGGAAAAACTATTGAACTTCCAATTTGGAGACGCTATCCAAAACACCAACCAAACCTCGGTGGTAATATACGAGAATGTNGCAAGTCTTCGCCGATTAGTAGTTAAACTCTGCGTGTTCGCTGACTAGCCAAAGCTAATCCCGATGCGGGTCACTAGTATTGATTGGAAATCCTGGCAACCCCAAGAAACTGCCACCCTATTGTTCGTTATTAAGGACGACCAAATCTTACTGATCCGCAAGAAACGGGGTCTAGGTGCCGGCAAGATTAACGGGCCTGGTGGCAGAATCGAGCCCGGGGAAACGCCCATGGAATGTGCCATACGGGAAACAACCGAAGAATTATGCATAACGCCTATCAACGTTAAACCTGCAGGTGAATTGTTTTTTCACGCAGAGGACATGCCAAGAATACATGGTTATGTCTTCACCGCTTCAGACTTTACGGGCACACCCACGGAAACCGATGAGGCCATTCCTCTCTGGCACAACAAAGAAAAGATTCCGTACCATGAAATGTGGGAAGATGACCGATATTGGTTGCCCGCAGTAGTGTCTGGCAAAGTCGTTACCGCTTGGTTTACCTTTGTCAAAGAGACAGTGCGTGATTATAAAGTAGAAATTCAAGAGGTTTGATCCAAAATACAGTTTGTTATAGCTTGATTACATTTACGAAATCCCAAAAATTGAAGCTCCCCTCGGAATCCTACTTATGAATGCAAAGATCATCGAAGGGAAAATGTTAATTACTGAGGATTCACTGTAAGCAGCTGCTCATCACGATCAGGGTTGTTCCACCCAACGATATTCATCCCAGTTTCACCTGGTTTATTCCTGTTAACAGCAGAAATCCACAATGGGGTTAAATCCCAGCCAGTTTCTTGAAGGCAAGGTCAGTAGTAAAGAATACTTCACCCTGCATGCGGTTGTAGAAGTCTGTTTCCTTGAGCCGATCCATTACAGGCCCTTTCACCTCCGCAAGATGGAGCATAACGCCCGCTTCTTTCAGGTTTTCGCACAAAGCGTCCAACATCTCGAGGCCACTGGTATCAATGAAATTGGTTGCAGTGCAGATCAATAACACATTCTTAACATCCGGCTGATCTGCCACCTCGTTGAAGAGAAACGTTTCAATATAGCGAGTGTTAACAAAGTAGAGGCTTTCGTCGATACGCACCGCTAGCAGCGACGGCGATGTAATCACATCGTGTCGCAACACGTTGCGGAAATGCTCTGAGTCACCAACCCGACCTACTACGGCAATATGTGGGCGACTGCTGCTACGAATTAGCAGAACAAAAGAAATTACAATTCCGATGATTACACCAGACTCTACGCCAAGCACCAGTACAGCAACAAACGTAAATGTAAATGTCACTGCATCAGTCGAGTTAAAAGAGAATATTTTACGGATTCCCACAACGTCTATGAGTTGAATTGCAGAGATCACAATAATTGCGGATAACACAGCTTTCGGAAGGTAATAAAACATGGGAGTAAAACCCACCAGTATAATGACCATCAACAATCCGGTTATCAGCGATGCCATCTGGGTGTGTGCGCCGGATGTAAAATTGACGACAGTACGAGAAAAGCTACCCGCCACAGGAAATCCCCCCACTATAGAAGCCCCAATGTTTGACAAACCAAGACCCACAAGCTCTTGATTTGGCTGTATTTTTTGTCTTCTCCGGCTAGCCATGGCCGTGCCAATAGAGGCGCTTTCCATAAATATCACCATAGCGATGAGCAAGGCAGATGGTAGGAGGTCTTGCAATTCACTTAACGAGATAGAGACCATAGCCAATTCCGGTAGTACCGCAGGAATAGTCCCTACAATCGGTACCTGGTGAGTCTCGCTTAATCCAAACAAAGCTGTTACAAGAATGCCTATAATGACAACATACATTGGCGCAGACCTCGCAAGGGAAGAAGCCAGAGCTTCCCCAAGACGCATCAACAACAGCAGCTTTTCCAGTTGTAGTCGACAAAAAATCAGTAACATAATAGCTGTCGTGGCAATGATAAACGCAACGAAATTAACAGTATGATCACTCAAATAAGAAAATACACCAACCACGCTGGTATCTGGTGACGACGCCAATCCAGCAACCGCAGGGAGCTGATTGGTAATAATCAGGACGGCTGCTGCAGTAATGAATCCTGTCACTACAGCATGACTCAGAAAGCTGATAACGTTACCAAAATTCACCAGCCGTAGTATTAAAAGAACCACGCCCGTGACCAGCCCAAGTTTGACAGTAAGCGTTATGTAGTCTGGTGTTCCTGGTGTAGCAAAAGACGAGGCTACTTCCAGTGTCATCATGGCGATTATAGCTGTCGGCCCTACTGCAAGCGTCCGAGAGCTGCCAAATGCCGCATAGGCCATCAGCGCCCCAAGAGAAGCATATAGCCCTGCTTCAGGTGGCAGCCCGGCTAGAAAAGCGTAAGCGATCGTCTGTGGTACAGTTATAAAAAGTACGACGACTCCNGCAATNATATCNGCACGAAAGTCCTCTCTTTGATAATCGCCGCCCCAATCCAGGATCGGTAATAAAGCTCGCAGTTTTCTCATGGTGGCACAGTTGTCTAGGCCTGACGACTCTAGCTTACAGAACAACTTTGATGATAGCTTTCCATTTCGCGAAATCAAACGGAGCACTGATGACTGAAGCATTTGATGAAAAGTGGCTTGCCCAAGATCGGGAAAAGATCTGGCACCCATATACATCCATGCACGATCCTCTGCCAGTCTATCCCGTGATAGGTGCATCTGGAGTGCGGCTTAAGCTGGCCAATGGCCACGAACTGATTGACGGCATGTCTTCCTGGTGGGCCGCGATTCACGGCTACAACCATCCACGTCTCAATAACGCAGTAAAAAAACAACTCGATAGCATGTCACACGTCATGTTCGGTGGTATTACACACCAACCGGCTATCGCCCTAGCAGATAGGCTGCTATCAATGACACCCAAAAGTCTCGACCGAATCTTTTTCGCTGACTCAGGTTCAGTGGGAGTCGAAGTGGCAATTAAAATGGCTATCCAATACTGGTACGCGATTGGNAAACCGGAAAAATCCAAATTGCTTACCATTCTCTCGGGATATCACGGAGACACCTTCGGTGCCATGTCTGTGTGTGACCCTGTGACCGGCATGCACGAAATCTTCACAGGCATTTTACCTAAGAACTACTTCGCACCTGCCCCACAAAGCACCTTCGACGGACCATTACTGGATTCAGATATCAGGCCTGTCGAAGATTTACTAAAAGACCATCATCAAGAGATAGGGGCAATAATCCTAGAGCCTGTGGTTCAGGGTGCCGGAGGGATGCGAATCTACTCGCCCGAGTTTTTAAAACGGATAAAGGATCTATGTAAACAATATGATGTTCTACTAATCCTCGATGAGATCGCCACAGCATTTGGTCGCACTGGCAAAATGTTTGCCTGCGAGCACGCAGGTATCGAACCCGATATCATGTGCCTTGGAAAAGCATTAACAGGCGGTTATATGACGCTCGCCGCGACTCTTACTAATTTGCGAGTAAGCGACGGTATTTCGTCAGGTGGGGCTGGGGTCTTCATGCATGGGCCAACCTTCATGGCGAATCCCCTCGCCTGCGCGGTGGCCTCGGCGAGTATTGATCTACTCGTAACGACCGACTGGCAGACTTCCGTAGGTAATATCGAAAAACAACTTGCCGAAGAACTGGCGCCGTGCCGGGCGTTAGATTCAGTTGCGGATGTACGTGTCCTAGGCGCCATCGGCGTCGTAGAATGTCATCAACCAATAGACGTCGGTATGATTCAAAAGGAATTTGTAGAACGAGGAGTCTGGGTCAGGCCTTTCGGAAAACTGGTATATGTGATGCCACCCTATATCATCTCGTCTAAAGACTTGCGGCAGATAACAAGTTCGATCCATGATGTCCTGAGCATTTGATTTTATGAGCAAATTCGATTTTATCGAACAGGAATTACAGCGCCGAGACGCCTTACGGCAACATCGTGTTCTGAGGAATATCAAACCATTACCTAGTGCTTGCTGCATGGTAGATGGACGTGCCATGGTCAACTTTAGCTCCAACGACTATCTTGGGCTAGCGATGCATCCAGAATTAAAGCAGCGCGCGCATGAATTCTCCAACCGATATGGCACCGGATCATCCGCTTCCAGACTGATCACCGGTTCACTGGATTGCTTTGAGGGCATCGAAAAAAAACTGGCAGCATTAAAATCAGTTGAAAGCGTCCTGATATTTAACTCAGGCTTTCAAGCTAACGTCTCAGTAATCCCTTCGCTCGTCGACCAAGATTCGTTGATTTTGTCAGATCGTCTTAATCACAACAGCATCATTCAAGGCGTAACTCTAGCTGGATGCGACAAGCTCATCTTCGACCATAACGACCTGGATCACTTAGAAGCTCTCCTGACAGAAAATCCTGGATATTCAAGGAAGCTAATCCTTACCGAGTCGGTGTTCAGTATGGATGGAGATCAATCCGATATCGATCGCTTAATCAATATCGCGACCGAGCATAACGCTATCCTATTTGTGGACGAAGCACACGCTACGGGCGTGCTCGGTCCTAGCGGCATGGGGCTCACCGTAGGGAAAAATGTTGACATCACTGTGGGAACGTTTAGCAAGGCCATGGGTGCATTCGGTGCCTACGTAGCAAGCTCTGCAAAGATACGTGACTATCTCATTAACTGCTGCGCCGGTTTTGTTTACACGACAGCCCTACCCGCAAGCACACTTGGAGCAATCGATGCCGCTCTCGATCTTGTACCCGACATGCATACTGAACGCGAGATATTGCAGGAGAACGCTGAGTTTCTGCGTCTGGCGCTGCAGCAACTCGGATACAACACAGGTGAATCCACAACTCAGATCATTCCAGTTTTGCTGGGTGACGAGCAACGAACACTGACGATGTCAGAGAAACTGGAACAAGCAGGTTTCCTCGCAACTCCCATCCGTCCTCCAACGGTAATGGATTCGAGGATTCGATTGGCCTTGTCAGCCGCACATACTCGTGAACAGATCGAAGCGCTAACAAATATATTCAGGAACTAGATGTGGCACTACCAAAAAGAATCTTTGTTACTGGGACCAACACTGATATTGGCAAAACGGTGGTTAGCGGTGTGTTGGTCGCCGGGTTGAAAGCACACTATTGGAAACCCATTCAGACCGGGCTTATTGATGGCACTGATACCAACTGGATAAGAAAACATACCGACATCTCCGAAGACCAGATCTATCCCGAAGTTTATTCGCTCCAACAACCACTATCTCCTCATGCGGCAGCGGCACTGGAAAACGTACAGATCGATCTAAGTGCATTTTCCCTACCACAAGTCCCTACAAATGAAACACTTATCGTGGAAGGCGCTGGAGGCGTGCTCGTACCCATTAATGAACAACACTACATGCTTGACCTGATTTCCAGACTTNCGATTCCCGTGCTACTAGTAGCAGACAGTCAGTTAGGCACCATTAACCACACGCTTTTGTCAGTGCGTCAGCTCCGTGAATATAACATCCCAATCGGCGGGGTCGTAATGAACGGGCCAAAGAACCAAGGCAATAAGGAAGCGATAGAGTTTTATGGAAAAGTAGAAGTTCTCGCCGAGATTCAACCCTTAGAGGAAATCACACCAGTCACATTAGCGCAGTGCTTTGACGATTCTTTTACCTAGCAGGCTCCCTTGCCACCATCAAAGTCACTTCCTGGGTCATAACGACTTCGCCATTCTCACGCGCAACACTATCTGCCAGCACGATAATTCCCCGATCATGTTTAGTAGCAGAAGGTTTCGCGCTAATACACTCCGTCGTGTACACAAGAAAATCACTGGCTCTGGCGGGGTGTAACAATCTGATTTTGTCTTTACCCAGCATAGCCATAACCTGAAACTGATCGTCATAGTCGAAAAATAAGCGAGTACATATAGCGAATATCTGTANCGACGGAGCAACCAGTTGCCCAAACATTGATGCTTCAGCAGCAGCTTTATCTATATGGAAGGGTTGTGGATCCCAAGAGTTCGCAAACGCTATCACGTCCGCTTCATTAAGCTGCCAGGTGCCTATCGTGCAGCAATAACCTACGGGNATCTGCTCGAAATACCGCATCAACCGGAGTAGGTTGAAATTCCAAGGGTATCAAACAGCGCCTTATCCTCATCCTCTTCAGGGTTTGGCGTCGTTAATAATCTGTCTCCACCGAAAATGGAATTAGCGCCCGCAAGGAAGCATAAGCTCTGTGCTTCACGTGTCATTTCGGTTCGGCCTGCCGATAGCCTAACCCAGGAAGCGGGCATCATAATGCGTGCAACCGCAACAGTACGAATGAACTCGAAAATATCCAGGTCTTCTCCGGATTCCATCGGAGTTCCCGCAACCCTTACAAGCATATTAATCGGTACAGATTCAGGATGTTTTGGCATATTCGCCAATTCAGCAAGCAATTTAGCTCTATCTGATCTAGCCTCACCCATACCAACGATCCCACCACAGCAAACATTAATGCCAGCGTCTCGGACATTGTCGAGAGTATCCAGTCGATCCTGGTAGGTTCGGGTGCTGATAATCTCAGAATAAAATTCAGGGGACGTATCCAGATTATGATTGTAGTAATCAAGACCTGCCTCAGCCAGACGCGACGCGTGTGATTCACTAAGCATGCCTAGNGTCACACATGTTTCCAGNCCAAGATCTCCAACCGCCTCAATGACAGGTACCATCTGTTCAACCTGACGTTCAGTTGGGCTGCGCCACGCCGCACCCATACAAAACCTCGTTGCGCCCTGCTGTTTCGCTGCCTTGGCAGCGCTTAGCACATCATCTATGTCCATCAACGCATGGGTATCAACATCAGCATCGTAATGAACGCTCTGCGGACAATACTTGCAGTCCTCAGGGCAACCACCCGTCTTAATTGACAGCAGCGTAGCGATCTGGACTTCGTTGGCATCGTGAAACTGCCGATGGACAGTTTGAGCCTTAAACAGTAAATCGTTGAACGGAGAATTAAATAAGTCGAGCACATCTGCCAACGCCCAGCTCTGGTTCAGAGAGGACTTGGCGTCACTTTCGCTCACGGTCTGTAATGTCACAAATGGCTCCCAGCTCACATTCTCAGATAAAATCAGCGGGGATTGTACCCATTTTTGCTAGCGACAGGGTAGTATGTCATTTGAAAACACTTTTAAAAGCTGATGAAACAGTATGACTGATCTCAAGATACAGCGTAGATCTCTGCTACAAAGTATTTCATTACTCGCTGCAGGCGGTGTCACACTGCTCAGGACAGGAAATCTGCAGGCTGCAGTTGAGCAGGCGACGCAATCTGTCAATGACTGGCCTGATATGGAGTATAGGACACTTGGTAATACNGGTTTCAAAGGNAGCCGGCTCGTATTCGGTTGTGGTGCAGCGCTATCGCGCGGGCAGGCAAACAANCTACTCGAACCGGCATTCGAAGCCGGTATCAACGTATTCGATGTTGGCTACAGAGGTTACTATCGAGACGCAGAAAAAAACCTCGCTCCTTTCGCCAAGAAACGCAGAGATAAGATATATCTAATCTCAAAAGCGCCCGCTGGTGATATCAAAGCCGGTCAGTCCATCAACGTTGCACAGGCTAGACAGGCGGCCAATGTCTGGAAAAAGTTTATGGAAAAGAGCCTTCGAGAACTCGATGTCGAGCACGTCGACGCTTACTACTTGATGGCTGTCAACAACCCAGCCGTGATACGAAGCGAAGAGATTCACAAAGTATTCAGTGATGCAAAAGATGCTGGGAAGATGTCCCACCTTGGCATTAGTAGCCACGAAAATGCTGAAGCTTGTTTGCTAGCCGCAGCCGAAACAGGCTGGTACAGTCTGGCACAGATCGCTATTACTCCACAGGGATGGTATGACTGGTCCGCAAAGAATACCCTCGCCGGTTCAAGAGACATGGTGGGCCTGCGCAGTATTCTCGATACCGCACGGGACGCAGGCATTGGATTGATCGGGATGAAAGCGGGGCGTCACCTGGCAGGACGTAAGTTTTCTGGCTGGGGATCCCCTGACGCGTTTGACGAGTACTACCCCGAGAAAGTCATGCAGGCAAAGCTTAACGCCTTTCAGAGAAGCTATGCCTACGTGCTCGCCAATGGGCTCGACGCCGTCAACGCAGATATGCAACATTGGCAATATCTAAGAGAAAACTTAATCGCAGCAACCAGTGCACAAAAGCTTTTTGGATAGCTATTTTTTTGTTAGTCGCGCGCAGCAAAGTACACTAAGCCNCCTACTATTATAATTCCTAGGCCAGCGATACCTTCCTCTGGCTTGTTTAATAAAATGAACAACAATGTCCAACAGGTTATCGCAAGATAGACCAGCGGTGTAAAGGGATATCCCCAGGTTTTATAGCGCTTAGGATCTGCCATTCCACGCCAACGCAACACGAACACTCCCAAAATGACGAAAAAAGTGTTCAGTGACAGAACAAAGCCGGTAAAGAGAAGCACCCACTCGAAGGTGGCGCTAAGGATGAACACCACCGCCAGCAACGCCTGAAACCCAATCGCCACAACTGGCACCCCATGTTGATTGGTAATCGCCAGCGCGCGAAACACATGAAAGTCTTCCCCAATAACCTGAAGCACACGTGGGCCAGCCATAGTCATCGCACTCACTGTTGAAACAAACAACGACGCCATTACGATCCCCGTAGCAAATCCAATAGTTGAACCAAATGCATGTATTGCGGCAATAGAGCCGATCTCTTCCTGACCTGCAAGGGCGTCCATGGGTGCCGCGTACAAGAACGCATAGTTAAGAAATAGGTAAATCATCATCACAATTAGCGTACCAGCCACCAAAATTGTGGGCAGACGTCGTTGTCCATTTTTCAGTTCACCCAGAACATAAGTTGCCGCGTTCCAACCCGTGTANGAGTAATTAACGTAGATCAGCGCAACGGCAAAAGTACCACTAAGTAGTAAAGACGAGTCTCCACTGACAGGGATAAGGGAAATGGGCTGCGGATCATNAGCGAATAAAAACACTGCGATAACGAATACAATAATCAAACCTACTTTTAGGGCAGTAAAAATGGTTTGAGTGATACTGCTGGANCGACGGGAAATNCCGTGGAATAGAGCCAGAATTAAAACAAGNGTTACTGCGAGAATAGTTTTCGATAAACCAATAGCCTCACCCATATATGCCGCAAAAGTCATCGCAACCAATGCGGTGGGCGCAGCAAAACCGACCGTGACCGAAATCCAACCAGAGATGAAACCGATAGCCGGATGGTATATCTGGGACAGGAAGTTGTACTCTCCACCCGACCTTGGCAGGTTAGCTCCAAGTTCAGCGTAAGTGAGCGCACCACACAATGCTGTAACGCCGCCAACCAGCCACAACATCATGAGCACAAATGGCGATTGAATTTCCAGTAGTTGGAACCCAAGGCTAACAAATACCCCAGTGCCAATCATATTAGCCACGATGATGGTGATTGCGGTTCGCTCTGAGAACCGATACTCAGACACGGTTATNACCTAGAATCTTCTTAGTAGATAAAGAANAGATAGGCCGCGTAACCAAACAGGAACGTGATCCCGGTGAACTTTCCAATAGTTGCTTTCGCCAATACNAACATCCACAACACGATGGCACACCCGAACATCACCCAAATATCGAGTTGAATAAATTGAGGATCTACAGGTATATCCGTCAGCAATGCAGTAAAGCCGAGTATTGCCAAAATATTAAAAAGGTTGCTACCGATTACATTACCGATCGCCACGTCGGAACTCTTGTGAAGCGCAGCAATTACCGTGGCACTAAGTTCGGGTAACGATGTGCCAAGAGCAATCAGACTAAGCCCGATCACCGCCTCAGACACGCCCCAGGTTCTAGCAAGACCAGCCGCGCCCTCGACTGCAAGATTTGCTCCCAGCGGCAACATGATTATTCCCAACACTACCAACAAAGCGATGGTGCTCGAATATGAAGGTAAGCCGAAGTCTTGCCCCAACTCTTCCTCAGCATCATCAAGCCCGGGCATCATGCCACCCCCTCGCGTCGTCAGTATCAGGAAGGTCAATAGAATAAGCAGCAACAATACGCCTTCAAAAAAAGTGATGGGTTCAAACACCAACATNACGATCAGCAAGAGCGANGCAGCTACCATCAAGCTTGTTTGCTTCACGAGTCCTACCTGCGCGCAGGATATCGGATAGATCAATACGGGTACTCCGAGNACCAGAAGAACATTCGCGATATTGCTGCNGANAACATTACCAACGGCAATACCCGGATAACCAGACAANGCAGAGTAACCAGAAACCATCAGTTCCGGTGCGGACGTCCCCATGGCGACAACCGTCATGCCAACGATAACCGGAGGAATCTTCTTCTCTCGAGCAAGCCCCAGTGAGCCCCTAACAAGGAGTTCCCCACCCACTAACAAATAAACAAAGCCACCAAATAGTTTTAGGGCATCAACAAACTCAATCATCTTTAGATTTTATATTCTCTTGTTCAAGGTGTATGACGAAATCGTTGAGATTTTCTNCAAGATAAGCGATCTCGTCATCGCCACGGGTGTCAGCTCTTGCCGAGAGGTCACCATCACGAACCCTTCTAACAACCTCGACAAGCTCATGAATAGGTCGCGCGAGATGCAGACCGATCAACGCACCACCGATTATCGCAAACGCTGACAGCGCCAATGCGATGTCAATCAATGTATTCTTTAAANTGTCCGCTAACGCTTCTTCCTCGGCTGCATCCACTTTGACCACTAGTCCCCATTTCAGCTGCGGAAGGAACCTGGTTACGGCCCAGACCTGCACTCCTCGGTAGTCGACAATGTTTTCAGTCAGCGTATCTTCCCTTGCCTCCAACGCTGCCTTGATGTCAGGAGAAATCAGAGCCAAGTCCTGCTTCCTAAAGGACCCTCCAGGGTCATGCCGNAGCGGATTCAACACCATGACCATATTNTCGTCTTCAGCTTTTACCAGCATCGATTCACCCGTGTCACCCAGACCCGTATAGTTCCCCGTCACGTCAAATAAGTCTGAAGCATCAATCACCATCTCAATACCACCAACTGCCTCTTCATCGAGTAAAATCATGCTACTCAGTATGACCTTTAACGCACCTTTTTTGTCTGTATAGGANCCTACGTACTTCACATCTTCGTCAGGGATCTCAAACAGTTGGCTAGCTACATTCCCTGACGAGGCAAGCTTTCGACCTTCAANATCAAAGATTGTAATACTATTGACGTCTTTTACCGCTCCTGTTGCATTTCGGACGGTGCGAGTTATTGCATTTAAGGCCTCAGGTTTCCCAGACACGACGTGGTCGCGAAGATTAATTCCAAGCTGAGTACGACTTCGTATCAGGCGTAGCTGGTTTTCCCAGCTCTCATGCACCTTGAGCAAATCTTGCTTTTTGCTCTCCGCAAGCGCATCTAGTTGTCGAACTGAAATTTGCTGAATTAGCTCTGCAGATGTCCGGTATGCAAAAGTACCCAGTATCACAAAGCTTATTAAGGCCACCGACACAAAAGTCAGTGATATTTTAAGTCGTATGTCCAATTGGCAGCAGAGATTCTAGGGAGAGCACATCTTTGCATTTTGCCGTTCGTATGTGAAGAAGCAGGTATTTAACAGACGTTTAATTAATTAATACTTAAATNCCCCCTAGGGGACTAGAGCATTAAACATAACCGACTAACTAACATGAGAAACTAATTTATATTTCAAATTCTATACGCCTATCCTCTACCAACGCACTTACACAATCGTTTTAAGTGCGAAACACTGGGATCGGAGGAGAATTATTAATATTCCAATCATCTTGGTAATCCATTTCCATCACGCTGTCCCCCAAGCTTCGCTCTGTCTGTCCGTTACAAGCTGGACAATGAAAATGAGAATTGTTATCATCTAGTNCCCTTACCTATGACCGAAAACCNTATGCTGTAAGGTCCTCCGGGTTCTCGAGTCTTTCACCCCCCAAATTATGTTCAAGAATGATCTAAAACTAAAAAGGTACTATCCTATGCTCATTGTGCGCCCCTTAATCCAACTAATTTCAGTCTTCTACTTAATTTCTATTAACTTGGCTTATGCTGATGGGCCAGTTGGTGAACATGTCAATGATCTTCAAAGTCACTTGAGTGAATACTCTGATGAAGTCTTGTGGTTAATTGATCAAGTTGAAAGCATTGTAAATAGATATGAACAAGGTGGTGTTGAATTAGCACAACCTGAAATGGTTGTAGATCACTGGGAAGAAGTTAAGTTTCACTCTGCTATCGAAAGCAATTACATTCCACTGTACGCATCGATATGGCAGGGTCTATTCAGCGTAAAAACAGCTGTGGAGAACGAGGAGTCAATTAAGGAANTTCGCGCAAAATTAGCGAATCTCGAACAAATAATGTGGCAATCTTTAGGAGCAGTCAAACTAGCCGCCCAGTACCAAGAGCAAGGATTACTACAAAAAATAAAGACGCGAGAAGCTATAACTCCNACTGCAACGCTCATCGAAATAAAACAACGACTTGATCGAGTCCTTGCGAAATACGCTGAAAAGCTCTCTGATGAGGCCATAAAAATTGTTCAAGAAGTTTACCTAAATCGTTTTGAAGGCATCGAGGGAGTCCTTATTGAACAAGACGCAGAACTAGTTGAAGACCTAGAAATTGATTTTAATGTTCGTCTTCCCAAAGCAATTCAAGAAGGTGCAAGCGTGGATGAGATTCGAAGCGTCATCCTANCAATGCAGAACAAACTGAATAAAGCTCGCACCTCTCTGAAAGAAGCCGCACAATCGAAACATAAAATTTTTTAAATGCACCGTAGACAATTTCTCTGTTCAATCAGCGCCGCAGGCGCCTTGATCACACTTCCGAGTTTTTCGTCTTCTGACCAAAAGAATTCGGTCGAAGACCTACCCGCTCTAGAGGGAAAATTGACACTTTACCTCGGGCGGGGTGAAGGCGGATTGTATGAAAATGTGCTAACCGCAATTGAATCTCGCAACCGTAACTTAGAACTAAACATCCGTCGCGGACCAACTGCAGCGCTGGCAAATGCAATTGTTGCTGAATCGAAAGCAGGGGTTCAAAGGGCTGACCTCTTCTGGGCAGTGGATTCTGGTGCTATTGGGCTAATGAATGCCGAGGGTTTAAGTCAGCCAATACCGCAAGACCTCCTATCTCAGCTCAAGCCAAAGTTTCGATATACGAATTGGGCACCCATCACGGGTCGAATCAGAACGATTCCATTTAACACTACAAGAATTAAGTCCACAGATATTCCAAACGATATCATGTCGCTCCCTGAATCTGGTTTGTCTATAGGCTGGGCTCCTGCTTATGCATCTTTTCAGTCCTTCGTAACGGCCATGCGTATCATTGAGGGAGAAGACGCCACATCAGATTGGCTACGACGCGTTAAGAAAACAGCAAAGTCATATGCAGGAGAACTCAGCGTAGTAATGGGTGTCGAACGCGGTGAAATAGATATTGGTTTTGCAAACCACTACTATTGTTTACGGCTTAAAGCGGGCAAACCTGAAGCAACTGTTGATCTCGCGTTCACTAAAAACGATGCTGGTTGCCTAGTAAATGTTTCAGGGGTCGTCGCTTTGAGTGATAAAGATCTTTCGACAAACTTTATTCGATATCTACATACTCTAGAAGTACAGTCATATCTTGCACATGAAGCATATGAAATTCCTCTTATAGAGGGTATCGCTCAACCTCATGGGATTCCGCCACTGGACAGCATATCTCCTCCGCAAATAGATTTAACAAGGCTTAGTGATCTCAATCCAACTTTAGAATTGATGCGAAAAACTGGCGTCCTATGAGTTTGTGGCCCCGTTCCTATCCACCAGCGTTAGCTGTGGCCAGCTTTGCCTTGTTACCAATGGCCGTACTATTTCTGCTGGCTTCAGATGCAGACAGTTTTTTTCTTGAACATCATCTTCATTTACTGTCCAACACATTGCTGCTTACCTTAGGAACGGTGTTAGGAGCTATGTTAATCGGTATACCACTTGCAATTCTGACTTCGTATGTACAACTGCCGCTTGGTGCGCTTTGGTTAATTGTTTTAGCAGCCCCATTGGCACTGCCTAGCTATATTGGTGCTTTCACTTTTTACGCAGCCTTTGGCCCGGGCGGTGAGATCAACAACGTATTTGGTATAGAAACACCTTCCGCATCAGGGTTGATTGGTGCGTCAATTGTGATGGCGCTATATACTTATCCATTTGTTCTACTCACAACAAGGGCATCTATTCTTAGCCAGGATGCAAGTCTAATCAATGTGGCTCGGACACTGGGTATGTCTCTACCTCGAGCAATAATGTCAATTACATTACCCCGCGCAATGCCTGCGATTGCAACAGGAAGTTTGCTAGCTGCGCTATACGCAATCTCAGACTTTGGCACGCCCGCAATACTCGGAGTAGACACATTTACCCGCGACATCTATATAGAATACAACGCATTCGGTTTAGCAAAGGCAGCCGTCCTTTCCATCCAGTTGTTGTGTCTCGTTACGCTAGTTTTGTTCCTCGAATCTCTCTTTAGGTCGGAGCCTGGAAACACCGGTCAACCATTATCAATCTGCCTAAAACCATTGCATATAACTGTCGTCTTTTTGACTGTAATTCCCATTGCTTTGCTCGCTATCATGCTTCCATTAGCTATATTCACGCTCTGGTTAATCCGTGATGGTAGCGGTGATTTTGATTACCAAATTGCTTGGAACTCCACCTATGTATCTATTCTAGCTGCAACGTTCGCTGTTTTTTTAGCACTGCCAGTCGCCTATGCAGCTATTGCCGGGCCAGTCGGTCGATTATTTGAGCGCGTGACTTACTTCGGATTCGGTATCCCTGGCATTGTTATGGGAACCGCATTGGTCTACCTAAGCCTTCAGTTACCCGCTCTATATCAAACACTAGCCATCCTAGTGGCGGCTTACGTCCTGAGATTTCTACCACTCGCAGTGGGAACAGTGCGAGCATCAGCTGAAAATATAGATAGTAGTATGACTAAAGCTGCTAGGATACTAGGGGCAGGACCATTAGAAGTGTTTCACCGGGTTTTACTCCCTCTTACGATGCGCGGTGTCGTCGCAGGCGGGGCACTGGTCTTCCTAGAGTCAATGCGCGAGTTGCCAGCAACATTGCTTCTTTCCCCTGCGGGGTTTGAAACGCTAGCAACCTATTTATGGCGGGTTTATGAGGCAGGTTACTTTGGGCGAGCTGCAATCCCTGGGTTATTGTTAGTGGTGATGTCTGGATTTGGTCTCGCTCTCTTGTTGATGGGAGAACGACGCGCAGAATTTGGCCTTACAAATAAAAAGTGAAATTAGGCCAATGTTAGAAATTAGCAACCTTAGCGTAAATCACGGAGACAACCTCATAATCGATCGCTTGAATTTTTCTCTCTCTAGCGATGAGATACTGATGTTGGTTGGACCTACTGGTTGTGGTAAGACAACCATACTAAATGCCATCGCAGGCCTAGTCGCCATCTCAAATGGCTTTATAAGGCTCGATGACTGGGAAGCAAATCCTAGACATGATGTCCCACCAGAAAAGCGAAACGTGGGCATGGTATTTCAGGATTTTGCGCTCTTCCCACATCTTACGGTACTAGAGAATGTTTGTTTCCGATTAAAGGATAGAACTCTTGCCGATAAATGGCTGAACTTGTTAGGTATCACTGAACTAGTTCGCTCCAAGCCAAAACACTTATCAGGAGGAGAGAAACAAAGGGTCGCGCTAGCTCGTGCACTAGCTCATAAACCACGCTTAATGTTATTAGACGAACCACTATCTAACTTGGACGCGGCGTTAAAAGAATCCCTCCGTTGGGATATTCGTAATGCACTAAAATCTGCGGGCATCCCCGCAATATGGGTTACTCATGATCAAGCCGAAGCACTCTCAGTTGGTGATCGCTTAGGTATTCTTGATAAAGGTAAGATTGTCCAACTTGCGACACCACAAGACTGTTACTTGCGACCATCGAACCGGTTTACCGCCAGTTTTCTAGGCCTGGCATCCTTCATTCATGGTCAGCTAAAAGATGGAATTGCTTGGACTAGTTTAGGTAGGGTAACGACTAATTGCATTAACATCGAGGATGGTGACGTCGACATCCTAGTTCGCCCCGAAGACTGTATCGTAGATGCTACTGCTGTTGATGGGAATGCTGAAATTATTTCACAGCATTTTGAAGGTGGTTTCTGGCTATACCAGGCACGCCTTGATTCTGATATTAATTTGCAAATACGAACTCATCACAATGTAAGCCTGTCTATAGGCCAACGAGTAAAATTATCACTGGTAGCCCATCACAAATTCACCGCATTTCAGAGCAATTAGAGTGACACAAAGGAAAATACGTCGACCTTTAGCTACGAACACACTGCGTGTATAAATAGGGTTTTCTGATTTCACGTCGTCACCTAACACAGTGAAAACACAACAATTTGCGTTGTGCAAATGCGATCTAAAATTAAGCTGTGTACATGAAAAATTATGATTTTGCGCTAACAGAAATATGCCAATATAGCGTCTATTTCCAATTGAGCGCCTGATCTAGGCCACTGTATTTGGGATTATCAATGGCTATTTGATTGACAACCGTTTGCCGAAGATGTGCTTTTAGAGCGTCCTCGTCAACCTCCACATCTTCGCGGAGAGCATGCACCAAACGCCACCGAAGATCCTCGAGCGATTCATTTGCCCCGGCGACCAAATTTTCCAGTGACTGATGCTCTATCTGTCGATGCTGATCAAGGTATAGGATTTCTCGCTGCACGATATCGATCGCATTGGCACTCACCTGAGCTAGGAAGCGCTTTCGACCAGTGGTCAGCGACATTACTTCATCTCGCAGGAATTCACTAGTCTTCATGAGTAATTCATCTGAACGGGGAGAATCAAGATTCGAGCGATTAGCTAATGCATTTGTTTTCTCTACACAGCCAGGTGTTAGCAGATTCACACAGTCTATTTGACCCTCTGACGATCGACGCCCAATTGCTGCTCGCTCTATCGAAGGATCCGGCCCATTACGAAACTGCTCCACCATGCCGAGACAAGTGACAGACCACCAGAATGATCCAAATACCTCCCAAAAATGAACCTCGCCAGGTTCAATCGTAAACCCCGATTCATCCTCGTAACCCTGAAATAACTGATCATAAGTTCCAAACCCGCCAACTGGGAGACTTTCCCCGTAACGCCAGGCATTGTTACATAGCCATCCAAGATCTCGCATAGGGTCTCCTATATGTGCAATTTCCCAATCGATCACACCAATGATCCTTTCCGGTGAAACCATCAAATTCCCATTCCGAAATTCATTATGGACCAATGTCATGCGATAATTTTTAGGCAGGTTTTTCATCAACCAACGACCAGTGTAGTCAATCATGGGCTGAGGTATGCTAAACGCCTTATACCTAGACCAAGTTTGCTGTACATAATCAGATGGTGACATCGACTGTAAACACTTATCGAGACCGCTCTCAACAACATCAATACTATGTATCCGCGCCAGAATTCTGCCACACTCGTAGGCGAGATTCTGACGTACTTTTTCGTATTGCTCCTCTCTCAGGATTCTTCTGCCGAGGGCCTCTCCTTCGAGCCATTCCATAACGAAACCATCACCGCAATCATCGTCCTGTGAGAAAACATAGTAGATTTTGGGGGCGGGAACCCCAACCTGTCTAACAAGCTGCATGAGCAGCGCTTCGCCTGCAAGGCCCGGACGATGATCACTCGACCGATTGACTCCTCCGGCAGCGCGACGTAGTGCCAGTAACCGGCTGCCGGCTGCAGTCTTGATATCGAGTCGATAGGTCTCCTGCGCAGCCCCACCAGAAAGTCTTTCTACTGACTTAAGAGCCAAACAATCGTGAATTCTCCCAACAAGAATTCGTTCGAGCTTTCCTTCAAAAGTAGCCAAAACGGCTCCTAGATAGCTAATGTAGATACGTGTTATACATTGCAAGATGGTTCTTTAAAACCTAACCACTGTTAATGGGTTTCAACTAAAACTATACCGGAAAAAAATTTGGTGTATTGATATATGGATCTATTCACCCAAGGTGCGCTGGGTTCAGCATTGCCACAGGCTGTCGCCTCGCCCGATCAATTGCGATCAGCAGCTCTGGTTGGATTTCTCAGTGGTTTAGCACTGACCTTGAAACTTTAATCCAGTCTTCCAAAGACCCATTATTATTTCTAGAGTACCATCGGCAATTTAGGCACGCGTTGCTGTTTATTCCTATTGGCGCATTAATCTGTGCCCTGCTCCTGTTTCCTATAATAAAAAATCTCTCCTTCAAACAAATCTATTTCTTCTGTTTTCTCGGTTACGCTACCCACGGTTTGCTCGACGCGTGCACATCTTACGGTACACAACTATTTTGGCCCATTTCTGATATGAGATTTGCGTGGCACAGTATATCGATTGTTGACCCACTCTTGACCTTACCCATGGTGGCATTAATCATAATCGCGGCAATACGCAGAAAAACTTAATATTAATCGGCATTCCCCCAACGTTAAGCTAGGTACCCAACAGGCCGACGATATCAAACGTTTTTGAAAATTCTCAAATGGGTACCTAGCAAGGGATCCACACCACCCTGCCAGAATCATTGATGTACGCTATTCAATGATGCCAAACGAAATTGAAGCACTATGGTCAATCGAAATTGCAAATTTAGCTTCACCTGACGATGATGTCACATTTGTAACTAACCGCTCGGACGCAAGAAACAAACTGACAAAATTAATTGCAATAATATTCGAGAAATGATGCAGTATTTTTTACATTACCCCTCGCGATCTCTGCTCTTGATAATCAATCTCGCACACTGTCCTACTAAAGACATGTATTCAAATACACTAGCTCATAACTCTCGTATAGCGCTGACAAATGTATCAAAAGCAAGACCAGTAGTAGCATTATCGTGACCTGTTTCTTTGTTCGTTCTGCGTTCTACGACCCTTGCATCCTCAATCTTGAAGCCTTTCAGACAATTGGTAATCTCTTCGACTGATGGAAGCAACGCTGGGTCTCTTGGACCACCCACGCCATAGCAAATATTTGAGGGATCGTGGCCAATATAGATAAAACTCCCTTTAGGCGCTACACAATTGACGACAGTGGGTAGCCATTCCTGTCTTTCGTTCTGCCCGGTATGAAAATACAGGACAGCAACCAAGTCATATTGAGATTTCTCGACATCAGCAATATCTGCAACGACCCAATTAACAAATACGCCTCGTCTGTCGGCCATGCTAACACCTTTTGCAACTGCAGCATCAGCGTAATCAATGGCTGTCACCTCCCATCCTTTATCAGCTAACCAGATCGCGTTTCGACCCTCACCGCAAGCGACGTCGAGTGCTTTACCCGGTGTAAGATTGGCCACTTCACTAGCGAAAAGCACATTGGGCTGCACCGACCAGACTAGCTCCGATGCCGCGTACCGCTTATTCCATTTCTGCTGATGCTTGTTCATACGTTAGAATTGAATCGTGTCACACCTGATCGTCTGTACCAATCTTCTAGCTCTCGCGCGTGAGCCTTGATTCGCGCTGCGTGGCTGCAAAGATCTTTTAAGGTTTTTGTAGAAAATTATTGCCAAACACCATCTCGATATTAGACCGTAGATCTATCTGGGCCAATTCTCCATTGGAACAAACGTCTGCCTGGCATCAGGCAAATTCTTGCTCGAAGCGACGGAACAAAAGCTACTGGAGCTTCTGGATGAACTAGAGAATCAGTCAGAGTAAAAAACCGGCACTCCGCTCGACAAACCAGTACGCGGCAACACAACCAACACAGTAGCCAACCGCTGCTTGCCCTTTCGCAGCAAACCACGCCCAGCCCTGCATCCATCTAAGCACCAGCACGACACCCAGCGCGAAAACTATCTGACCTATTTCCACCCCAACGTTAAAAAACACCAGCCCTGTAACAAGTTCAGTCTGTGGCAGACCAATTTCACCGAGCACCGCCGCAAAGCCAAGCCCATGAAGCAACCCAAACGAACTGGACACCGCAATAGGATAACGCCACGTCAAATTATCCTGCTTGCCTCGCGCTATCTCCGAGGCAAGAAACAACACACTTAAAGCAATGACAGCTTCAATCGGGGGTACAGGAAGTGAAACCACTTCAAGAGCTGCCAGCACAAGCGTAACTGAGTGAGCCAAGGTAAACCCCGTTATCGTGACCAGTATCCTACGTATCCCCCCCGCAATCCAGATAAGACAGAGTACAAACAGCAAGTGGTCGAATCCGATCCATATATGTTCCATACCAAGCCAAGTATATTGGACCGCTACCGTCGCTACCTCCTCTCGCAGAGGAACACGCCAAACGAGCTCCCCCCGGCTCAAGGTAACGGTATGGTTTTCACCCGTCATAAAAGACATTTTTATCACGGTGGAATTCGGTACGCCGACGCTCGGATAACTAATCGATAACGTCGAACCAGCAATATCTTTCCTACAAATATAGATATTGTCAGTGCCAGGCTGCACCCGACAAAACTCTGGCATTTCAATCACCGGGTGGTTCGATGGCGGAACCTGAGGCGGTCGTTTTAAACGCACGGTGTAGCGATATCCTTCGAGCTCAGTAAGCTCTACATAGAGTGGTCTGAAGTCATCCGCAAAGACACCACTAGCAATGAAGAGGAGCGCAAGAATACGCATCATGACTTAGGCGCCACAATCTGGACTTCATAGGTTCCTCGGGTATCCCGATAGATTCTATCAAGTTCTTCCCTTACTCGCTTTTGCGTAACGTCGTCGACAACCCTCGATCGAACTTCATCCAGCGGTGGAAAATATCCTGCTTTTACCGTGGTAAGTAGCAACAGATGAAAACCGTATTCCGAGCGGAACGGTCCGATCCAATCTTCTTTTGCCTGATCAACGGCAAATACTCCTGCCGCAAAAGATTCACCGAAATGAGACGCGACTTCTTCTTCATTTTTGTTGACATAATTTCGATGATATAAGAAATGATCCCCACGTGAGGCTGCGAGATGGAACGGCAAACTCACCTTGTTCAAGTGGAGGAGTTCATCACCGGCGTGTCCACCAGCTTCATCTCCACGGCGATCTAACGAGAAATACACATGAGTGAAGGTAACCTGGGGCGGCACATAATATCTATCTCGGTTTTTCTCATAGTGATCTATTAATTCGGCTTCACTTAATTCGAGTGAATCATAGATAAAACCCTGATTAATATACTCGAGCTGTGCAATGAGTCGCTTGCGGGCGTTGTAGTTGTTTTCATCAAGACCAAGGGCAATCGCCTGCCTGTATAGTACCTCTTCACGAACGAAGAGTTGCGTTAATCTTTCGCGTTGCGCCTCATCTAGTGCTTTTAGGTGCTCTCTGGCTGATTCAAGACTAAGCCTCGGATTCCTGAACATCACCAGAGGCAAAAGTTGTTCATCTCCTACGACAATGACACTTGCGTCCTCTGTCTCATTCTGAGGTAGGAAATCGAATATAACGAAAAGTAAACTTCCCGCGAGCAGAAAGTGTAAGAGAGGCTCTCTGAATGCCTTTTGAAACGCTAGTTAGCTGGGGTATCCGGCTCAGCGTCGTCAGCCAATACAACCAGCAACTCACCGTTAGCCACCTGGTCACCCTTGCGGACTCTTAGCTCACTAACAAAACCCGACTGAGATGCCTCGATACGGTGCTCCATTTTCATACCCTCGAGGATAAGCAATAACTGACCCTCATCTACTGCGTCGCCTTCGGATACATAAGTATCCACAACATTCCCAGGCATTGGTGCGGCAAGGCCACCAGCTAATCCGGTGGAATCAAGGTCCGGAAATCTTGGTAGTTCTGTGAGTTCAATCTGCCCCTTTGGTCCATGGACTATCCAGCGAACATCACGCACAACAACTGCTTCGGAAACAACAGTAAACGGTACCAAGCGACCGTCTATTTCAATCGTAATATCCTTCCCATCTAGGGATTTAATCAGAACAGACAGCTCGAGATCATCAATCATCGCAACGAAACTGCCGTCGCGGCGAGACTGATATTTCAAAGACACAACATCGTCACCAAAATTGAAGTCAATTTCTGCAACGTTATTCTCGTGCACGAGCCGAAAGACCTCGGAGAACGGGAGCGCTGATCGCTT
>PASO01000016.1 GCA_002712135.1 Gammaproteobacteria bacterium | reverse complement strand
TGATCTGTTGACTAGTTCTTTTCGGGCAATGTTTAGTGCTTCATCACTCGTCAATTGAAGTGTTGGTATATCCAACTGGTGCTGCAAATTACTCCAGATTGACGCTGGAACAATCACGATACTGACAACAGTTAGCGCGGGCAAAAGCCACCTTGGCCAGACGTTGATCCGCGAGGACTTCGGGTGGTCTGCGATCGGTGTAGGGGTTTTGACTTGCCAGGCGTTATTGCGGAGCGAGGTGTCAAAGACAGACAGACTTCCGGTCTGCCAGCGCCGAAGCAGTATTACCAGAGCAGGGCTTAACATCAGGACCACCAGTATTGCTTTATTTCCCCATACACCTTCTGCGGCGAAAACCGGGATAGAGAACAGGACCAGGTCATAGAGAATGTGTAGGACGATTGCCGGCAGCAATCCGAAACGCAGATATAACAGGGCGAAAATAATTGATGGAAGAATTAATTCAACCAATCGTGCGTAAGCCGGTTGGGCTGGATAGTTGGCGTGGGCGGAGGCGAAAATTAGTGCCTGAAGCAAGACCATGATGCTGATAAACAGACTTCGTTTGCCGAAGCGCTCGCCCAGTAATGCTGCACCTGCGAGGGGTACAGCCCTGAATAGACATTCCTCCCAGACACCGGCCTGGAGCGATAGTGCAAGTGGTGTAAGCCAGGGGAGGATGTGCGCCAATGCATCGGGATTGGCCATAGTGTCTGCAGGATTCCACCAACCCCAGTATTTGCTTGCGATGTAGTGAAAACCAACAACGAAGGCAAGTATGATGGGCAGAAGCAGATATCCGATAGCTGTCTGGCTGGTAATCTCGTAGGTTGATGCGGCCTCTTTATCCCAGACCTTCCATAATTGTGGATGCATTGGAAATGCTAGTCGGGAAAGGCCTTCTGCGGCGATGAATGAGAATGATAAGACCACACCCATAAATACACCGTTTAATAAGATCGGCAGTAAAGTCGTTAGCAGGAAGCTTCCAGATGTAAGTGAGGTATTGTAGTTAAGCCAAGACAGAGGCAGGGCGTTTAGTCCGTTCAGAATCTGTAGACTGGCAATGACCACTGCGAGTATAACGGGGTGGCGCCAGGCGAGAGCGTGTCGTCGCAGCAGGTAAAAGAAACCGAAGCCGCAACCGACGAGAAAATAAAGTATTGCACCGGTGCTGCCTGCCATGGCAAGTGAATTGTTGGCTGAACGCATTTCTTCGAAGCGTCTGTAAAATGATTCAGGTACCCGAAGTATAGGCACAATGCGACTGACACGATCACCACTAACGTCCATCTCGACTCGCTGACTTGCCTCGCCAACGGTCTGAATGCTGTGTTCGTAGACAAAGCGATGGTCAATTCGACCATTTGGCTTTTCATCTTTTCCTGATTCCACCAGTCTGTAGTTCATTAGGTCGATGGCCCAGAAATCACGGGCCGACTGTTCAGCAAGGGCTCTTGCGTTTTTTGAGTCTATGTTCGGGCGTTCGGCATCTTCAGGTATCCGCTCTGCAAACCCCAAAAGACGGCCGTTGGGTCGATAGTAGATGTTGACTTCATTGACCTCTCCTTCGGTAAAGAGTCGTACACGCCACGAGTAGGGTGTATAGATTTCATCATTGAGTAGAGCACGAAAAGATTCCACGCCACCGGCTTCTAACTCGATGAATGTTTGCGCGCGCCGGTCCACAGAAAATGACACGGCGCTCTCCGGATTTGACGGTCCCCAGTTTTTGTCAGCCGCAAGTTGCCTTGCATCCATCAGTGCTGCTTCCCTTGTCATCGAGATGTCGAGATCTATAATTGGGAAGACTTTGGAAAAGAATGAATAGGCGAAAGTCGCACTAAGGACCGCGATTACCGAGGCTACAATCCATAATAGAGGTTTTGTTGTCATTATTTACCCAAACCACTGCTAGTCACAATTCTACAGAATTAAGATGCTAAATCCTGGTCGGTTTGGCGACGGACCTCGGATGAATCATGAATCAGCTTGTTGAGCATAAACTGAGTTGCCCCTATTGCGGGGCGCTGATTGTTGTGTTGATCGATACTTCGGTAGAAAGTCAGGAATATGTAGAAGATTGTCCGGTGTGTTGCAGACCTATAGGGTTTGATGTTTCCATACCGGCTGAGTCGCAGGATGACGAAATAAATGTCATGGTAAGCGGTGAAGACGAGTAGTTAATAGCAGTGATAATAAAAGAGGTGAGAGATGCCAATTGATTTTGACGTGGAACCCGAGTTTCAGGAACAAATAGACTGGGTTGAGAAATTTGCAAAAGAAGAGATTGAACCACTTGATAACTTTATGCGTGGCGGAAGAACCAAGAGCGGCGATCCAATAGATAGAGACGGTTGGCGAGCGATCAGGGCTTATATGGATAGTCTGAAGCAACAGGTCAAAGATCGAGGGTTGTGGGGATTCCACTTGGGTAAGGACCTCGGTGGTCCAGGTCTAGGGCAGGTAAAGTTATGTCTGCTCAATGAAAAACTGGGTCGAACCCGCAGTGGCCCTGGAATCTTTGGTTGTCAAGCACCGGATACAGGCAATATGGAACTTATTGCCCACAATGGCACTGAGGCGCAAAAGAAAAAATACATGGAGCCTTTGCTGTCAGGAGAAAAGCATTCTGCTTACTCCATGACTGAGCCTCACGCTGGCGAACCTGGTGAATTTAAGTGTGCTGCTGTCCGTGATGGCGACGAGTGGGTGCTAAACGGTGAAAAGTGGTTTACCTCGAACGGTGCGAACGCCGATTTTCTGATTGTCATGGCGGTCACGGCTCCAGAGAAACCGACGCTTGAGAAAGCATCGATGTTTATCGTCGATCGAGATCTGCCAGGTGTCGAAATCGTTCGGAACGTGCATACGATTGGCACCTCTTTGCGAGAGAACTACAACGTGGCAAGCGGCGGTGGTCATGCCTATATCCGTTACAACAACGTACGGGTGCCTGCCGAGAATCTACTTGGCGAAGAGGGTCAGGGATTTGTAGGGTCGCAGACACGGTTGAGCGGAGGGCGGGTGCATCACGCCATGCGCGCTGTAGGTGTTTGTACCAAGGCGCTCGACATGATGTGTGAACGTGCACTAAGTCGTAAGGCAAAAGGTCAGTTGTTGTCAGAATTGCAGATGGTGCAGCAGGACATNGCNGACTCGTACATTCAGCTCAAGCAATTTCGTTTGCATGTACTCTATACCGCCTGGCTCATCGACAAGACTGGNGCNTATACGCGTGAAATTCGTAAGGAAATTGCTTCTATCAAGATCTCTGCAGCGAAGGTTAATCANGACATTATCTATCGTGCGATTCATCTGCATGGTGCGTTGGGAATGTCGAACGAGACGCCACTTGCAGACATGTGGATGTCGGCTCCGCAGATGGGCATCGTGGACGGAACGACCGAAGTCCATAAGTCAAATCTGGCCAAACTATTACTGCGAGACCATGACGCCTGCGAGGATCTGTTTCCGACTTATCATCTGCCCAAGCTGCTAGAAGAAGCGCAGGACAAGTTCGACAAGGTAATCAACGACTATTTGGCAGCTTGATTTATCGTGTAGCTTAACGTTAGGCAAGCATATGAATCGATTAATCGTGCTGGTTAGCTTATCTGCGCTGTGTTGCAGCGGATATGGTGAGTATTGGGTCGAAGACTATGTGAAAGGCATTGATATACCTTGGGGCATGACGTGGCTGCCGGGCGGTGACATGCTGGTGACCAATCGAGACAGTGAGTTGTATCGAGTAAGTGACGGAAAGATAGTCGGCACGATAAGCGGCTTACCAGATGTGCACGTCAGCGGTCAGGGAGGGTTACTTGATATAGAGCTGCATCCTGACTATGCGAATAACGGCTGGCTATACCTTTCCTATTCGAGCAGTGAAGGTGAGGGGAGCGGTAGCAATACCGCGATAGTGCGAGCGAAGTTGCAGGACAATTCGCTCGAGGACCTCGAAACTGTGTACAAGGCCGAGCCCAATAGTAAAAAGGGTCAGCACTACGGTAGTCGTCTCGAGTTCGATAATGAAGGCTACCTATATTTTTCGATTGGTGATCGAGGTGATCGGGCCGAAAATCCGCAGGATCTGACCAGAGATGGCGGCAAGATCTACCGTATCCACGATGATGGTCGCATACCCCAAGATAATCCGTTTGTAGATAAGTCCAAGCCTGCGATCTATTCCTGGGGCCATCGCAATCCTCAGGGTATGGCAAAACATCCTGTTACTGGAGAAATCTGGATCCATGAGCATGGTCCGAGGGGTGGCGATGAGGTCAACATCGTGAAGAAGGGAGCCAACTACGGCTGGCCAATACTGAGTTATGGTATTAACTATTGGGGAACAAGTTTTGCTGAAGGAACAAAGCGAGAAGGGTATGAGTCGCCGATTTGGTACTGGGATCCTTCGATAGCCCCCTCGGGTATGGCTTTTGTTACCAGTGATCGATACCCTCACTGGCGAGGTCGCTTGCTGGTTGGCTCGCTGAAGTTTGACTATCTAGTGTTGTGCAAGGTCGAGGGCAATACCATTACGGTTGCCGATGTCATATTTGAGGAGATCGGGAGGGTGCGTAATGTACGTCAGGCACCGGATGGATACCTCTACATTGCGACTGAAGACGATGCCATCAAGCGTATTGTTGACTAGTCCAACGTACACCCTGGGTTATTAGTTGCTGCATGCCAGGACGGGTGAATGTGTCCGGTCCATGGCCTAGGGTCGTGTAAAATACTCGACCTTCGCCATAGGATTTGGACCAGGCCATTGGATGTGACCAGTTAGCATATTGAGCGGTAGCGTGGATTTCGACTTCAGGAAACCAGGCTGTCATATAAATCTCGTCATCCACCTCAAAGTCAGAAACGCCTTCGGTAATCGGATGATCGTTTTCGGCAATGTTCACAGTAAACGTTGAAAACGGGGGATGCCAGTTTGCGTGTCCACCAATCAGTGCTACGGGTCGCTCGCCAATTCGCCAGCAGGTGCCATGGACGCCGATGAGTCCGCCACCAGCGGCCACATAGTTGTAGATACCTTCTTCCTGCGCTGAAGTTAGTTCTGGCACCCAGTGGGCATTACCATCGTCATCGCGAATGCGTTTGTAGAAGCCCGTACCGAATATACAGGAGTCAAATTTCTTCATGCCTGAGAGTAGAATGTCTTTGTCGTCTTCCAGTGTGACTTCAATGTCATTTTCATTACCTAGGAATTGACTCATGACGGCGGCGCATTTGTCGAAACTGTGGTTTGGACCAGACAGGATTAGGACTTTCATGGAGGTGTCTCCTATACTGATATAGTGCGATTCACGGTACTAGGGAGCAAGTAACTGGTCAAGCTGGTCGCCCATATAATGAAACAACTGTTGTAATGAATGGAGCATCAGGATGACTGTGCGATTCCGCAAGTTGGATGAGCGTCGATGTCCCGTCTCTGTGATCATCGACAACGATTATGAAGTCAAGATACCTTCGGACCTTAGGTTAGATCCATCCATGCCACATGATCTGTGGAATTTTATTGTAGAGCGGGAGTTTGGATTGAAATACGAGACCTTCGGTCAATTGGTTGAAGGTGATGACGAGGTGATGTTCGTTAAGGTAAATTCCGTTTCCATAGTGCGCAAGGCTGCGCGTCAACAAATAGGTGACAAAAACCTTACTGCAGAAGGTCTTAAAGGTAGGGAAGCTTGGGACTTTGGGATCTTATGATGGACGTACCTGGCATCGACAGCGATAGGGTTTCAGCCTGGCTTGCAAGCAAGCTTCCAGATCTCGAACTCCCCATAGAGTTTTCAGCGTTAACCGGTGGGCGTTCGAATCTGTCCTGCAAATGTGTGGATCAGCGCGGTGCGGCCTATGTGTTGCGCCGCCCGCCGTTGGGAAATGCGCTTGAGAGTGCACATGACATGGTGCGAGAACATCGAATTATTTCTGCCGTGGGTAAAGAGACGGTACCTGTCCCTCAGACCTATGGTGTTTGCGAGGACGTGTCCATCACTGGTGCCCCCTTTTATGTGATGCGCTTTGTCGATGGCGTCGTGTTGATGGAAGTTGAACAGTCAGAAAAACTGTCTTTGGTTGATCGTGCGGGTGTCAGTCAGCATNTGGTTAAGGTGCTCACTGACTTACATGCTACCGACATAGATACCATCGGATTGGGTGATCTTGCCCGCAAAGAAGGGTATGTCGCTCGTCAGCTAAAACGCTGGACGCGCCAGTGGGAAGCAACGAAAACNCATGAGATTCCGNAGATGGAAGAAGCTATCAGATTGCTATATGAACGAATGCCAGAACAGATTGGTTCCTCAATCGTCCATGGTGACTATAGACTCGGCAATATGATCGTTGCCGACGGTAAGATTCAAGCGGTGCTTGATTGGGAACTCTGTACACTAGGCGACCCTCTGGCTGACTTGGGTTATCTACTTAACACCTGGGTTGAACCGGGGGAGCACTTAAGTGACATTCACATTCTTGGAGTTGGGGGATTCTGGACGCGAGATCAAGTATGCGATGCATATGCNCAGGTTACCGGTAAAGACTTGACGCATATTAACTATTACCGCGGTTTTTCCAGCTGGCGCATGGCGGCCATTGATCAGGGTGTCTATAAACGTTACGCCGAAGAGGCTACTGGTGATGTGGAAGAGATGGATCTGGAAGAAAAGAAAGAGACTGTCTTGCGCAGAGCGACAACCGCATTAGAACAGTTAACGAACNAGCGCTAGGCCTNTGCGACGCGCAGTCATACTGNGTTCTCAGTCCTGGCGCCGTTAGATATCGTCTGTACATCAAGTNAAATTGCATATGTNCCTAGTAGGAGATGAGTTTGGTCAATCTACCACTATCATCATGTTCTAAACTTTGCTCGGACGTGAAATGGTCGATGAGAGCAATACCGGTTAAGACCTGCAGGAATTGATGGGCAATAAGTACCGCGAACGACTGCGCNANGATAAGATCGAGGTGCCATCTTCGGANTAGTCAGTAGTACTGAATCGTGGGGACCTTCACCACTAGTCGAATGTCCTGATGATTAATTTCGTCTATTATTAATGATCAAAATTTGCTTTGGACAGAGTTATGCCTGAACCTGGGACTGACGCCTGGCTCGATCAGGTTAAAGAAGACATTATTGACCCGGATCTACCAATCGTAGATNCGCACCATCACTTGTGGACGCGAAATGCCCAAGTATACGANGTAGAACAACTGCTTGCCGATACGAGATCTGGTCACAACGTGATTAAGACTGTTTATATGGAATGTGGATCTCGATACCGGGAGGAAGGGCCTGACCACATGAAAGCTGTGGCAGAAACCGAGTTCGTCGTAAAGCAGGCAGAACGAGCGAGGGAATTGGGTGGATCCAAGATTGCAGGAATTGTCTCCCATGCAGATCTGCGTCTGGGGGAGGATGTGGTTGAGGTCTTGGAAGCCCACGAGGAGGCGGGCAGNGGGCTATTTCGTGGTATTCGTCATGCGGGCGCCTGGATGGAAGAACCGTTTCCGTTCGGCAAATCCGCACGAGATGGTGCGGAAGATCTTTATGATCGGTCGGACTTTAGGACGGGTGTGAAAGTGCTTGGCCGTCTTGGNCTGACTTACGACACNTATCATTACCACAATCGCAATAAGGACTATGCAAGGCTAGCCAGATCTGTGCCGGACACACAGCTTGTGTTCAATCATTTCGGTACGCCCGTGGGCGTTGGCCACTATGCTGATAAGCGGCAGGAGGTTTTTGATAGATGGATTGAGGACATCGCAGAAATTGCGGAGTGTGACAACGTGGTGGCAAAGATTGGTGGTCTGGCTATGCCGGTAAACGGATTCGGTTGGGATGTGCGNGATACGCCTGCTTCCTCAGATGAATTCGTAGAGGCACAGCGGCCTTATTTTCTGCACGCTATTGAATGTTTNGGTATAGAGCGTTGCATGATGGAAAGTAACTTCCCGGTGGATCGAAACTCGCTTTCATATCATGTACTCTTCAACGGGCTGAAAAAAATCGTTTTGGATTTCTCCGATGATGAAAAGCACCAGCTGTTTCAGCTTACGGCAGAAAGGGTCTACAATATATAGCAGCTAGTCGCTGCGCAGATCTTTTTTTAACAGATCACCTTCATGATCCCACGTCGGTCCCGAGATGGCACCGGTTTCGAGTTCCTTGTGGGTGCTCCACAACAAATCGGGAATGTTAAGCTGCTCTGGACANCGGGGTAGGCAATCACCGCATTTGGTGCATTGATCTCCTTTCACGCCGAGAATCCATGCGCCGCCACTACCAACCTTCTCATATCTTCCCTGGGCGTACTCCGTCATGGAGAATGCCTTGTACATCTGGCGCCAGTTGAGCAGTCCCGGAATGTTTATATTTTCGGGGCATGGCAGACACTTGTTACACACCGTGCAGAAGTCAGCACCGAGGCTGGCGCGGTAACTTTCCTCTACCTGCTCAAGTGCCTTATCGAAAACCACTCGACCTTCACCGGTACCGTCGTAGTTCTGGGCAATGAGGTTATTTTCTATTTGTTCAGGATTAGCGGGCCCAAAAGACAGCGTATGTACTTGCGGTTGGTTCAGCAGCCACATGTGATTGAAGGTCATAGGNAGCAGCGGCGCGCAGGCTTTCGATAGCGATTCAGTCGGGTTTTGTAATTTGCCTCCCTGATTATTCGGGCTGATGATAAACACACCCATATCGAGTTCGGCTGCCCGTTCTACGACCTTTCGTAAACCCTGATAGAAATAGTAATAGTGCAAATTAATAGACTCAAACTCATTNGTGTTAACAAGATCCATAACTCCAGTGGGATAGCCGTGAGTTGAGAAACCGAAGTGGTGNACAANGCCTTCTGCCATCATTTTTCTAACGAAGCCGAGACAACCTCGTTCGCTCATTGCCGGAGCAATTGTGTTGTAGTTTCCGGGCCCGTGAAAATCAAGATTGTCGATATAGTCGAGATCCAGCGTCGACATTGACAGATCAAAGTTCTTTTTAAATTCATCTAGATCCGATGAGGGACCTATTTTGGTGGTGATATATAGGTCTTCTCTGGGGACTTTCTTTAGGATCTTCTTTAGTGCCTTGCCCAGGCGCTCTTCGGAGTTGCCGTAGCCCCGGGCTGTTTCCAGATGATTGACTCCGAGTTTGACGGCGTGTTCGATGGTCTCGATGGCGTTTCGTTCGGGAGACTTCCCAGTAAATTGCATGCAGCCAAGGGAGAACTGCGACAGCATCATTTCGGTGCGACCAAAGCGACGATATTTCATCTAACGATCATCCTTGGAAGAGTTTTTCATTAGGCCAGAATCATCTGATCGCTTCAACTCTGTAGTATATCTCGATGTGCGAACACCCACTCCACCTGCACCTGGGTGTCCGGAACCGGTAAGCCGCGGGCTTCAGATACCTGCTGGAATGCTGCCTCAGGTGCCGNGCCGTGCCGCACCAATAATGACGCATTAAAAAGTCCTGTGCGTCCGCAACCAGCCCAGCAATGAACCACNNNGTTTCCACCCACAACGATGTGATCGTAGATTTTATTGACAGCTTCAAGATATTCATCGGATCTAATAGGTGNAGAACGATCTTTGATTGGTAGATGNAGAAAATCAATACTGCGCAACTGGCAGATGTATTCCTCTTCGGCGAGTCCCAGGACACTGATATCGAACTCATCAAGCAGGGATACGATGGAGGTGATACCAGTTTCTGCGAGATGCGTGAGCGCTCCATGCAGATAGACACCTCCAGGGGGATGCGGCATGGCAAACAGTTTGCCTTCGCCTAGCTGACTGATGAAGATGGGTTTCGGGATCATCACCTTACGTTACTGAATCGCNAAACAATGCGCTAGGTNCGAATGGTGAGATCCCGGTTCTCTCAATAAACCAGTAGAGCAGATAGCGTAGTCATCTGGGATCNCTTTAGGCAGAGTATTCGACGCTNTAAGTTCGAACATCCTCGNTATTCTATAATCTGTATACGCTGGTTGGCTNCTATCACCAATGATCAACACGTTAGTTTCNAGATGCAAGTCATTTAGATTTAGCCGNCCATAGTTTGCGGNTNCCAGTNGCAAATTGGATCTGCCAGTTGGGCTCCGTTTCAGTAGCGTTTTCCTATAACATTGGTAACCGGGAGTACAGGCTCATCTAACGTCNACACTATAGCGGTGCNTAACGTAACCTGCAGGCCGAATGAAACNCNCCTGTGTGGCGGAGTCCAACAGTTAATCGGTTTTGTGTGGTGTAGCCCATCGATAGCTAGGCTNTGTCGATGGGAATCCATTGCGCTCGTCTTAGCAGGTCCACCATAGATAATCCTAGCGCTCAGACGAAATGGTTATGTGAGGTTCAGTCGGGTAGGCCGAGAACGCGTTTGGCGATGATGTTGTATTGCACCTCCGTGGTGCCTCCTTCAATGGAGTTTGCCTTGGTGCGCAACCAGTCGCGCGTTAGGTCGATGTCTTCAGGAGCGAAACCNTCTCCCTCCCAGCCCAGTACGTTAGTACCACCCATCCTNAGTAACAGCTCGTATTTGTTCTTATTCTGTTCTGTGCCGTAGAGCTTGAACATGGAAGATGCAAAGGTCGGAGCTGTTGTAGACCTGGACTCCTCTGTATTGCGGTGAACGGTGAGCGCAAAGCTCTTGTCGTTCATAAGGTGTGTCGAGATGTCATCTCGGAGACCCAAATCGGCAATCTTGCCATCCACTGTGCCCAGTCTGTCGACTGCCATATCTGCAATGGTTTTCTTCGGTCCCTTTGAGCCTTTGGCGGGAACACCACCCATTCCGCCACCTATTGAGGTTCGTTCATACTGTAGAAGCCGCTTGGCGACAGTCCATCCTTTATTAACTTCGCCGATGATATTCTTGCGTAGTGCTTTGGCATCATCGAAGAACGTTTCACAGAATGGAGACATACCGCTAATTAGCTTGATAGGTTTTACGGAAACTCCCGGCTGATCCATGTCGAATAGAATGAATGAAATACCGTCGTGCTTAGGTACGTCGAAGTCTGTTCGTACCAAACAATAGATCCAGTCTGCCTTGTCTGCGCCCGATGTCCAGATTTTCGATCCGTTGATGGCATATTCGTCACCGTCTAGGACAGCACGGGTTTGCAGGCTGGCTAGGTCAGAGCCGGAATTGGGTTCGCTGTAACCCTGGCACCACCAGATTCCACCGTTACAGATCTTGGTGAGATGTTCTTTCTTTTGTTCTTCCGTACCAAATTCCAGCANNGCTGGGCCAATCATGNNGACGCCCATACCGCCAAANAGTGGCGTTCTAGCCTTAATTCTTNCCATCTCCTCTCTTAGGATTTGTAATTCGTCNACCTCTANGCCGCCNCCACCATATTCTTTGGGCCAGTGCGGGACAGTCCAACCTTTTTCGGCCATTCGGTCCAGCCAGAGTTTGGAATCCGGATTCTTGAAGGTTGCCCTGCGACCCGGTTGTGGCATTTCGTCTGCCGGCATGGGNGTGCGCATTGACTTAGGGCAGTTTTCCTCTAGCCAAGCGCAGGTTTCTTCTCGAAAAGATTCCAGTGACACGACAAATCTCCTAGGGTCGTAATATTTGTAGCGAAACATACACTANTTTTGCATAAAGTTCACAGGGCATTGTCGACCATCGGCTTGGCATCGGGATACAATAGNCTCNTTTTTATGNGGCNACTCTCCNGCAAGTTACAAGGAACTAGNTTTTGAAGGACGTATATCTATCCGTCATCATCGCGACGTGCGCCCTGATGCTGCTGTGGATTTCTCTCTCTGGTTATTTGAATGCGCTGCAACTAGGGCTGGGTTTAGTATCCAGCGTTGCTGTCATCTGGCTGACTATTCGTCTCAAGTTATTAACTTTCGATGGGGTGCGGCTCGCGCTTTTACCAAAATATCCGCTCTATCTACTTTGGCTGATCCGGGAAATAATCTGGTCCAATCTACTGGTTGCTAGGATCGTTTTGTCGCCACGGATGCCGTTGAATCGCCAGATTATTCTTACCAAACCAAAGCAGCACAGCGATATGGCGACGACAATCTATGCCAATTCCATAACCCTGACGCCTGGTACAGTGACGGTCGATATCACTGAAGATGGCCTGTCGGTCCACTCGCTTGCAAAAGTGTTTTCCGATAGTGTTCTGGCAAATGAGATGAACAATCGTATCGCGGGTCTGGAGACCAAGACTCTGAAGGACGATCAATCATGATGTTTGCGGTAGCGACGGGCGCAATTCTCATCGTCATGGCAATGATGTTGGTGCGGGCATTTATTGGGCCCACGTTTACTGATCGTATTCTTGCAGTTAACAGCATGGGTACAGCGACGGTTTTGTTCGTTGCTCTGCTGGGTTTTCTCACAGGGCGACCTGAGTTTCTCGATATCGCATTGTTGTATGCACTTATTAACTTTGTCGGCACACTCGCAATCTTGAAATTCTTTAACTTTGGTGACCTTGGCGCCAGCGGGGACGAATAATGATTATTGACGCGCTGAGTTGGTTTCTGCTTGTTAGCGGTAGCGTTTTTTGCATTATCTCCGCCATTGGCGTGCTTCGGTTGCCGGACTATTTCAGTCGGATTCATGCCGCGGGCATCCTGGATTCAACTGGAACTGGGGCACTGATTCTGGGGTTGATGCTGCAAGGGGGTTTCACTCTGGTGACGGTGAAGCTGCTGATGATTCTAGCGATTATCGTAATTACAGGCCCGACCGCTACCCATGCGCTAGCTCGAGCCGCATTGCATGGCGGTCTAACGCCTGAGCTTGATGAGGAAGAAACATCATCGAACAGCTGATCGACATTGTGCTNTTAACTATGCTGGTGGCGACCGCGATCGCTCTAGTATATCTGCGTAGTCTTTTTGTNGCCGCAATGCTTACTGGAATATACAGTCTGCTATCTGCAGCGCTATTTGTGTTGCTGGATGCCGTTGATGTTGCTTTTACAGAAGCGGCAGTAGGTGCGGGTATTACGACTGTATTGTTTCTAGGCATGCTCTCGCAGGTGCCTTCACGGCCAGAGCACTTTAGAGAATTGAATCTTCGAATCGGACCGCTGCTNGTNGCACTTGCAACGGGTGTAGTCCTTATCTATGCGACCCAGGATATGCCTGCTTTTGGTGACCCTGATGCGCCTGCGAACCTGCATGTTGCACCCCGTTATATTAATGATTCGAAGTCGGAAACGGGCATGCCCAATATCGTAACGTCGATTCTCGCCAGCTATCGGGGGTACGATACGCTTGGTGAGGTAACCGTGATATTTACCGCGGGCGTTGGTGTGCTGTTGTTACTGGGTCGCCCTAGACGTCGACCAGCAGNAGAGTGTGATGAAGAATAACGTTATTGTTCGGGAGGTCGCGAACCTATTTCTGCCCATCATTGTTCTCTTTGGTTTATATGTTCAATTCCATGGAGACTTTGGGCCTGGCGGTGGTTTTCAGGCGGGGGTCATCATTGCTGTCGGAATTATTTTGTACGCACTTGTGCATGGCTTGGATAGAACCCGAGAACTGATACCGTTGAGGGTGGTTCGCGTCTTAATGGCGTTTGGTCTGTTGCTTTATGCCGGGACGGGCATCGCGACCTTGCTTCTTGGTGGAGAGTTTCTCAACTATAACGTGCTGGGTAGTGATCCTTTGACGGGACAACATGTTGGGATTTTGCTNATAGAACTGGGTGTAGGCATCACCGTTGCAGCCGTTATGGTGATGATCTTCTATGTGTTTGCTGGTCGGGGGCGCGAATGACTTGGTTTGTTCACTACAACTATTGGATCGTTATCGTATTAATGATGGTCGGGCTTTATCTCGTAATGGCTCGCCATAATCTCGCACGCAAAGTAATTGGTTTGAACATATTTCAGACCTCGGTATTTGTATTTTTCATATCCATGGGTGCCGTTCGNGATTCAAGCGCGCCGATCTTGGCAGAGGGGATTGCTCAATATGCCAACCCACTGCCACACGTATTGATTCTGACGGCCATTGTCGTCGGTGTTTCAACGACCTCGTTGGCGCTTGCCTTGATCGTGCGCATCAATGAAGAGTACGAGAGTATCGACGAAGAACGGATATCCTTACTGGACGGGAACGACTGACGGTGGAACATTTACCCGTTCTCCAGGTTGTNATTCCCCTGGTTCTGGCGCCTTTTTGCTTTGTTATGCCTCGCTATACCTGGATCGTGGCACTTACGGGATCGGCTCTTTCCCTGATCTGTTCTGTGTTGCTGCTAATCCTTCTGTTAGAACTGGGCACGCTGGATTATTTNGTGGGNGGCTGGCCACCCCCCTGGGGCATTGGACTGCGCATTGATCTACTGGGNGGCTTTATACTGCTTCTGGTGAGTTTGATCGCAGTGTTGGTCGTGACTTGGGCGCATGACAGCATAGAAAGCGAGATCCGTGATGACCAGATTAATCTATTCTGGTGCATGTTCCTGCTCTGTCTCACTGGTTCATTTGGCATAGTGGTAACGGGTGATGCATTTAATGTTTTTGTATTTCTAGAGATCTCCTCACTTTCGACCTATACCATGATCGCGTTGGGGCGAGATCGAAGAGCACTGATGGCGAGCTTTCGTTACTTGGTGATGGGTACCGTTGGCGCAACATTTATCCTTATCGCTGTCGGTCTGCTTTACATGATGACTGGCACTCTTAACATGGTCGATCTTGCTAGCCGACTGCCCGAGCTACGAGATACGACAACAGTCCAGGCCGCCTTTGCATTCCTTACAGTTGGTGTGAGTCTAAAAATTGCCTTGTTCCCGTTACATCAATGGCTACCCAACGCATACACCTATGCACCTTCCACAGTTACGGTTTTTCTGGCAGCCACCAGCACCAAAATATCTCTCTATGTGCTTCTGAGATTTTTCTANACAGTGTTTGGATCNGACTATGTATTTGACGATCTGAATGTTGATTACATCTTGCTGCCATTGTCGATACTCGCGATCTTCGTNTCATCGATGATTGCTGTATACCAGGAAGANCTAAAAAAAATTCTGGCATATTCCAGTGTTGCCCAGATTGGCTATATGACGCTAGGTGTTGCGCTCGCCAATGCGCAGGGGCTCACAGCCACCATAGTACATATGTTTAATCACGGACTGATAAAGGGAGGGCTCTTTTTAGCGGTAGGGGGTTTGTGTTTCCGCATCGGCTCGACGAGCTTGTCTGACCTTCGCGGTGCGGGTCGGACGATGCCGTGGACAATGGGCGCAATTGTCCTGGGTGGGTGCGCGTTGATCGGAGTACCCCTGACGGCGGGTTTCGTTAGCAAGTGGTATCTGATTGTTGCTGCACTGGAAAAAGACATGTGGTACATCGCGCTCGCAATTGTGGCAGCATCAATAATCGCTGCTGCCTATGTCTGGCGTATTGTTGAGACTTTGTATTTCCAGGAAGGCGACTCGCCGGGACGAGAGGTTCCACTTTATATGCTGCTGCCCACATGGNTGCTCATCGCCATGCTTGTCTGGCTTGGCATCGATACCGATTTGACAATAGGCATTGCGGAACGCGCTGCGCAATCATTGGTGGCGNCGTGAGTACGACNATGATGCTNTTAGCCTGTCTATTCCTGCCNGTAATCGGTGGCGTGCTTGTNGTTTTGACTAGTCGCTGGCCGAACATTCGCGAAACCGTCAGTATCCTGACAGGGATTGCCCTGTTTGCTTTGGTGCTTCAGTTGCCGACGGCATTACCAGTTACGGTNCTAGCGGAGCCTGCTCCCGGGTTTNAGCTTGCGTTGCATATCGAACCGCTAGGTTACGTGTTTGCCTGTTTGGCAAGTTTCCTTTGGATAGTAACGACCGTATATGCGATTGGTTACATGCGAGGACATCACGAGCAAAATCAGACCCGATTTTATTTCTGGTTCGCAGTAGCGATAGCTGCCACGATGGGTATCGCATTCTCTGGCGATATGCTGACGTTATTTGTTTTTTACGAAATACTTACTCTGGCCACCTGGCCCCTGGTGACGCATTCGCAAACGAAAGAAGCGCGTCGTAGCGGGCGCANATATCTTGGCATTCTGCTCAGTACGTCGATGGGGTTGCTATTGCTTTCTATTGGTTTGATCTGGTGGTTGACCGGGTCTTTGGAGTTCCGGCCCGGTGGTGTCTTTGATGGCACTGTTGCGGCTCCCGTGCTTGCGATTATTTACGCGCTGTTCGTCTTTGGTGTAGGCAAAGCGGCATTGATGCCGTTTCACGGCTGGCTGCCCGCGGCAATGGTTGCGCCGACGCCGGTCAGCGCCTTGTTGCACGCAGTGGCGGTTGTGAAAGCAGGTGTGTTTACGATCATAAAAGGAACCTTCTATCTGTTTGGTCTCGACAACCTTAGTGTAAGTGGTGCAAATGAATACCTATTGCCGGTGGCAGTCATAACTATTATTCTCGCGTCACTCATTGCTATGCAGCAGGACAACCTCAAGGCGCGGCTAGCCTACTCAACGGTAAGTCAGTTGTCCTATGTTGTTCTGGGAGCATTACTTGCGAATGTCATCGGCGTAATTGCAGCAGCGGTGCACCTCGTGATGCATGCCTTNGCCAAGATCACATTATTTTTCTGTGCTGGGGCCATCATGGTGGCGTCCCATAAGACTGAGATCAGTGATATGCGTGGCCTTGGTCGCCGTATGCCCTATACCATGGGAGCGTTTATCATTGGCGCGTTGGGCATTATCGGTTTGCCGCCCCTTGGCGCGATATGGAGCAAGTGGTANCTGACGCTTGGGGTCATTGAAAATCAATATTGGAGCATCATTGGCGTTATTGTGGTCAGCACNCTTTTGAACATTGCCTACCTGTTACCAATACCGATCAGGGGATTCATGGATGGAGATGAACAGNAAGGAAGTANAGGGATATCTGAAGCGCCCCTAGCCTGCTTGTTAGCGATAGGAATTACATCGGTAGGCTGTGTCGCACTATTTTTCTATGCGCCTCAATTGGTGGAGTTTTTAGCGGGAGGGTTCAAACGTTGATATCTGGCTCGTTGGATAAACCACGCGAAGAAGAGAAGAAACACTGGTTACTGCGGTCGCGCACGATTCGGCGGTTGTGGTTTGGTTCCTCGGCGGCACTGTTCCTGCTCGTGCTCGCCAGCCTGTTCATTCACCCCCACGCGATGTTCGGCGTTGACGGCACGTNTGGCTTCCNCGCGTGGTACNGCTTCTTCAGTTGCGTAGCGATGGTTCTCTTTGCCAAGGTGCTGGGTTTGGTGCTGAAGCGCCCCGATACGTTCTATGATGATTAGCTCGTTCCCTCCAGGCGCAATACTCATCTTTGGTGCCTTACTGTTGCCATTCGTGGGCCCACGCATGCGTTCTGTCCTGATGCTCACCTTGCCTTTAGCAACCTTGTGGTTNGTTTGGAATCTTCCGAATGGAACTTCTGCTAACGTTCGTATGTTCGACTACGAGCTGACGCTGGTGCACAGCGATTCGCTCGGGCGCTTGTTTGCCATTGTCTTTTCGCTCATGGCATTCGCAGGTGGGTTGTTCGCCCTGCGCCAGAAGAACATGGTAGAGATAGTGTCAGCTCTGGTTTATGCGGGAAGCGCTGTCGGTGTGGTTCTGGCCGGTGACCTCATNACTCTTTTCGTGTTCTGGGAAATCATGGCGCTGGCCTCGAGCGTCGTAATAATTGCTGATGGCGGCGAGCGTTTAATACGGGTTACCAAACGCTACTTCATGGTACATATATTTGGCGGCTCGCTGCTCATGACCGGGATCGTTATGCACCTTGCCGCGACGGGGTCGAGCGCACTCACCGGTATTGACCCCGGCACGATTGGTGGCATGCTAATTCTGGCGGGTGTATTGCTTAACGCCGCAGGCCCTCCTCTCTCGGCCTGGCTCCCGGATGCCTACCCTGAGGCTTCCTACAGCGGTACGGTGTTCCTCTCCGCGTTTACCACCAAAGCTGCGGTCTACGTGCTAATCCGCAGTTTTCCGGGTACCGAAATTCTGATTTTGGTCGGACTNTTTATGATCTTTTACGGGATNATCTACGCGCTGCTAGAGAATGACATGCGNCGCATCCTTGCTTACAGTATTGTTAACCAGGTNGGTTTTATGGTCGTGGGGGTTGGGATTGGCACCGAGATGGCGCTAAATGGTGCTTCTGCCCACGCCTTTGCGCACATCATCTACAAAGCGTTANTGATGATGTCGGCGGGAGCGGTACTCTATCAAACGGGTAAGCGCAAGTGCACCGACCTNGGGGGATTGTTCCAGAGTATGCCTATTACCACAATATGTGGCATCGTCGGAGCGCTCTCCATCTCCTCTTTTCCGTGGACTTCAGGCTTCGTGAGCAAGTCGATGATTAGCCAGTCGGCGGGCGATGCNCACCTCGCGATTACCTGGTTTTTGCTGCTGGCTGCTTCAGCTGGTGTCTTCCTTCACGCCGGAATTAAGTTCCCGTGGTTTGTATTCTTCCAGAAAGACTCAGGCATGCGCCCGCCCGACCCGCCATGGAATATGCGGCTCGCGATGATCTTCTTCGCCATACTCTGCATTGGGATCGGCATCTGGCCAGATTCGCTGTACGCGCTNCTACCTCATGCCGTTGACTACGTGCCTTATACCGGAGAACACGTGGTGCACATGCTGCAGCTGTTGCTGTTCTCGGGGCTCGCATTCTTCCTGATGCTGCCGCTAATGCGTCGTACATTAACCATTACCATCGACGTTGACTGGTTATACCGCCGCTTGGGGCCATGGGCGTTCGCGACCGTGATTGTGCGGACCGCAAGCGCACGCCGCGCCTTCGAGTTGATGCTGCGTACCATGGTGAATCACGCGTTGCGGTTCCCGTACCAAATTTTCGGCCCGGAGAATGCGCTCGTGCGCAACTCCATCGGCAACATGTTGCTTATGGTCCTGGTGATATTTAGCATGATTCTGATTTTGGGCTTATTCTTGGGGTNAGGCGCTAAGCCATTTGCAACGACTGAAAAGTATTTTAGGATCATAAAGTAATTGTTTGATGGATCATAAAGTAATTGTTTGATGGATGACTACACTTGCGATCACTACGCTGTAAGGTCTAGGATCACCGCTCCGTAGAAAATAAAGACCGACCCTATGTCAGATTACGAAACCATTATTTACGAGAAATCCGGTTCCCGGGCCACGGTNACACTCAATAGGCCAGACAGCCTGAATGGCATCGTCGGTGAATTGTCGCGCGAACTTTATGAATGCCTGAACATAATTGCTCTGGATACAGAGATACGGGTGGTGCTCTTTACCGGTGCAGGGAAAGCTTTTTGTCCGGGTGCAGACCTGAGGGCAAACACCTCCGGTGAAAAGCACGAACCTAACCGTAAGGAGTATTTCCACGTAACAACGCTGCTACATGAAATGCCCAAGGTAACGATAGCTGGCATCAATGGTGCTTGCGCCGGTGCTGGGCTNGGTTGGGCTGCCGCTTGTGATCTGCGTTATGCAACTGCTCGGGCAGCGTTTAATTCTGCGTTCCTCGGCGTTGCGATTTCCGGTGACATGGGTGGCCCGTGGCTCTTACCACGGATTGTTGGTTCAGCTAAAGCACGTGAGCTCTTTTTTATGTCCGAGAAATTCACTGCGGAAGAAGCGGAGCGTATCGGTTTTGTCAACAAGGTATTTCCTGACGAAACGTTCCATGAAGATCTTGAGACGATTGTAGCCAAGTTGGCAAAATCGGCGCCGCTTGCGATTGGTGAGATGAAAAAGAACTTCGTGAATGCCGAGAATATGCCTTTGCGNGAGTACATTGACCTTGAAACGGAACGCCACTCACGAACGGGCCAGAGCGAAGACACCAAGGAAGCTTTTAAGGCGTTCATGGAGAAACGGGAGCCTGAGTTTAAGGCCCGCTAACTCATCACTTTCGAGTTGTCAGTTGAGAATCTGCAGGTTGCTAACGGGCGCGAGGTTGACATTGATCTTGTGGGTGATAGCGCCTGTTTTTGCAGGTGCCGACAGCATTCTCGATCGTGTTAAGCTGAAACACGGAATCGCGTTTTTCCATGACCTGAAGTATCCNCCTGACTTTACTCATTTTGACTACGTCAATCCTAATGCGCCTAAAAATGGCAATTTCGTTCAGGCAACACAAGTAAATTTCAATACGCTTGCACCTTTTCAAGAGCGTGGTGTAACGCCCCCNTCGGGTTCCGGTATGCTTGGGGATACTCTGTTGATTCGCTCAGGTGATGAAGTTAGCGGGTTTTATGGGCGACTTGCCGACGGTATAGGCGTTACTAGCGATGGGATGGCGTTNGTGTTCCGACTTCGCGACTTTGCGAAATGGAACGATGGCAAGCCCATTACCTCGGAAGATGTTATTTATACCTATACTGCTCGTAAGGAGCAGCTTCAGGGCAGTCTGTATTTTGATTTTATTGCTTCAATCGAGGCGCTCGACGATCGTCATGTGGTTTTTCATCTCAGTTCGCCGCTGACNATATTCNATATCATCATGATCCGGTACACACAAATCCTACCAGNTCACTACTGGCGCGAAAGAAACCCGGCCACGCATACGATGGAAATACCGGTGACGAGCGGGCCCTATCAGTACAAGGAAATCAAGGTCGGCCGTTATGTGGAGTACGAACTGGATGAGGATTATTGGGGCAAGCACATTCCAGTAAATAAAGGGCGGTACAACTTCGAGACGATGCGCTTTGAAGTGTATCGTGATGCAACGGTTATTCGTGAGGCCTTTCGTAAGGGACTCATAGATATCTGGACTGAAGAAGACGTGCGTTATTGGCACAGGGCCTATGACACACCCGCGTTGGAAAAGGGTTGGATCAAGAAAATTCGTCGTCAGTTTGGTGTCGAGGTCGGGGTCCGTCGCGGTATTGCGCTCAACAATCGTCTGGCGAAGTTTGCTGATAGAAGGGTGCGCCGCGCGTTGACCCTAGCAATGGATTTTGAATGGCAAAACAGAGCACTGCATCACGGGTACCATAAACGAGCACATAGTTTTTGGCCGGATACTGANCTCTCGGCGACTGGTTTACCAAGCGAAGACGAATTGNAGCTATTCTCGCCATACCGTGATCAATTACCACCCGAGCTCTTTGAGCGTCCTTTTCGATTTCCAGAANTGGAAAGTGAGGAGGAGCTGAGAGCTAGCATGGATCAAGCAAGAACGTTGCTTGCACAAGCAGGGTGGAAAGTGATAGATGAAGAGCTCACTAGTGCTGAAGGAGAGATCTTTGAGATGAGATTCCTCACTGATAATCCTGAGGACTCGCGAATTCTCTTGCCCTACTTCAAGCAATTAGAGCAATTGGGTATAAGTAGCACATTCCGACTGGCGGAGAGTAGTCAGTATATTAATCGGCTACGCAACTTTGACTATGATGCAGTGATGCGTAATCAGGATATTTTGATGCCGCCAGTCCACGAGTTGAAGGCAACGTATCATTCTGATTCAGCGATGGAGCCATTGTCCCGCAACGTTGCAGGCGTCGGCCATCCAGTCGTGGATTTTCTTGTGACCAAGGCGAGCGAAGCGACCACATTTCAAGAGATGATTGCAAGTTGTCGAGCCCTCGACCGGCTGTTGCTATGGCAGTATTATGTGATTCCCTTGTATGCGGTTGATTTGCGACGAACGGTACATTGGGATAAGTTTGGCGTTCCGGATTTTGAGCCTAAGTACTTACCCGCTTTTCCGGATGGGTGGTGGTATGATGCTGGAAAAGCTTCGCGCATCGTCATTAATGATTGAGCAGGACTAATTAGGGAAGAGGGGAGGAATGCTTGGGTAGATATATTGCACGCCGGCTATTGTTGTTGTTTCCTACTTTAATTGGCATTATCACTTTAAATTTCTTTATCGTCCAGCTAGCACCGGGTGGTCCGGTTGACCAAATGATTGCAACCCTGACTGGTCAGGACCAGGGTGGTGCGACTAGCCGTGTTGCAGGTGCCCAGAGTGGTCCTCAGGCGATGGAGATGACCGATTCTGTTCAGACTCAGTACGCTGGCGCACAGGGTCTTGATCCAGAGTTGATAAAAGCCATTGAAAAGCAGTTCGGCTTTGATAAGCCCCTCCACGAGCGTTACTTCAAGATGCTCAAGGACTATCTGCTTCTCGACCTGGGGGAAAGCTATTACCAAAACCGGCCGGTGCTCGAATTAATAAAAGAGCGACTGCCGGTTTCGATATCGTTGGGCCTTTGGTCGTTGCTATTGGTGTATACCATCTCGATCCCGATGGGTGTTGCCAAGGCGGTGAGAGATGGTTCCCGGTTTGATGCCTGGACCAGTGGCTTTATATTCGTTGGCTATGCTGTTCCCAGTTTCCTGTTCGCAGTATTTCTTATNGTTCTTTTTGCCGGCGGCTCCTATTTAGATTTATTCCCATTAAAGGGCCTGACATCAAATAATTTTGAAGACCTGTCGCCCTTTGAGAAAGTAATTGATTACTTCTGGCACCTTGCCCTTCCGGTTACTGCTCTGACGATTGGGGGCTTCGCGACACTGACCATGCTGACCAAGAACTCTTTCCTGGATGAAATTTCCAAGCAGTACGTGCTGACTGCCCGAGCGAAAGGTATCAACCAGAAGCGAGTGCTATATGGTCACGTTTTCCGAAACGCGATGCTGATTGTAATCGCTGGTTTTCCTGCTGCGTTGGTAGGCGTCTTGTTTACCGGCGTCTTGTTGATCGAAGTGATTTTTTCTTTGGATGGTTTGGGTTTGCTGGGCTTCGAAGCGGTATTGCGACGCGACTATCCGATCATGTTTGGCACACTATTCATCTTTACTTTTATTGGGCTGGTAATGACGCTGGTAGGTGATATTACCTACACCCTCGTTGATCCAAGAATTGANTTTGAGACGAGAGAAACATAATGGCTAGCACTCCTGTACAAACCACAGATGGCTATATCGTCGATACGATGGAAATGCCTAAGTGGGAGATTTCACCTTTAACGAAAAGACGCTGGGCGAATTTCAAATCCAAAAAACGCGGCTACTGGAGTCTTTGGATCGTAGCCACCATGATGGTAATCAGTTTTTTCGCAGAGTTTATTGCTAACGACAAACCTCTGGTGCTTGAGTACGAGGGGGAGATCTACTTCCCGGTATTGTTTAGCTACCCGGAAACGGAATTTGGCGGAGTGTTTGAAACTGAAGCAGTCTACAGATCAAAAGCGGTGCAACAATTTATCGAAGATGGTGATGGGTGGATGGTTTGGCCACTTATACCGTTCAGTTACGACACTATAGATCTGAATACTGAGGGTGCGGTGCCTGAGGCCCCGAGCGCCAGACACTGGTTAGGAACAGATGATGTTGCGAGAGATGTCACCGCAAGGATTATCTACGGGTTTAGGCTGTCGGTNTTATTCGGATTATCGTTGACTTTTTTCAGCGCTGTCATTGGTATAACGGTAGGGGCGACCCAGGGTTACTTCGGTGGTCTGGTGGACCTCATCGGTCAGCGCGTGGTGGAAATATGGGCAGGACTCCCGGTGCTGTTNCTCATCATTATTCTTACGAGTTTATTCGAGCCTAACCCCATTGCATTATTGTTAGTGCTACTATTATTCAATTGGATGGCGCTAGTAGCAGTCGTACGTGCCGAATTTCTACGGACACGAAACTTCGATTATGTAAATGCCGCGAAAGCCCTGGGCGAGAAAGATTTCACCATTATGATGAAATATATTTTGCCTAACGCGATGGTGGCTACGTTAACGTTCCTGCCGTTTCTGGTTAATGGATCGATTACCACGCTTACCTCGCTCGATTTTCTCGGTTTCGGATTGCCTGCAGGGTATCCGTCTTTNGGTGANCTGCTGGCNCAGGGCAAGGCTAATATTCAGGCCCCCTGGCTTGGATTGGCAGGCTTCTTCACCTTGGCGATCATGCTTACTTTATTGGTCTTTGTTGGAGAAGGAGTCAGAGATGCCTTCGATCCACGGAGGTCCGCAACGTGAGTGATCGAATACTTGAAATTAATGACCTTTCGATTGAGTTCCGAGGTAATGAGGTGGTTCGCGACGTTTCTTTTCANATTGATCGTGGTGAAACTGTGGGNCTGGTCGGCGAATCCGGTTCCGGAAAATCTGTAACCGCGCTTTCTGTTATGCAGCTTTTGCCGTATCAATACACAAGACATCCTACGGGATCGATTCTNGTGGATGGTAAGGAAGTTGTGGGCCTCGATGAAGAAGGGTTGATGAATATTCGAGGTAATCAGGTAGGCATGGTGTTTCAGGAGCCTATGACGTCCCTGAATCCGCTGCATCATATTGAGAAACAGATTGGTGAAGTTCTGTATGTGCATCGCGGTATGGGAGTCGTGGAGGNCCGNGAACGATCACTTGAATTGCTCAATCTTGTCGGCCTGCAAAACGCCGAAGAACGACTTCGCTCCTATCCACATGAGTTGTCCGGTGGGCAACGTCAAAGGGTGATGATCGCTATGGCCCTTGCGAATGAGCCGGATCTGCTGATCGCTGATGAGCCAACCACAGCGTTAGATGTGACCATCCAGGCACAAATTTTGACGCTATTGGACGACCTCAAANAAAGATTGAATATGGCNTTGTTGCTGATCACTCACGATTTGGGTGTGGTGCGCAAGATGGCAGANCGGGTCTGCGTGATGACCGATGGTAATCTGGTAGAACAAGGGCCATCTGAACAGATATTTATCAGTCCGCAACANGAGTACACAAAACATCTCCTCGCTGCTGAGCCTAGTGGCGACCCTATTGCTGCTGATACAGAAGCTTCGGTGGTGATGCATGCAGATGATGTCTCGGTAACTTTCAATCTTGCGAAGGGCATGTTCGCGAAGAGACGAGTACTGAAAGCGGTGGACCATGTGTCAGTTGCTATACGTCAGGGACAGACATTAGGCATCGTGGGTGAGTCAGGTTCAGGAAAAACGACGCTTGCGATGGCGCTGATGCGTCTTACGGGCAGTGAAGGTGATATCTATTTAGAGGACACGCCGATTCAGGGTCTTAAAGCGAAGCAGCTGAGACCGCTTCGTAACCAAGTCCAGATTGTNTTCCAGGACCCCTACGGAAGTTTGCCCCCAAGGTTGTCTGCNAATCAGATTATTGAAGCTGGNCTGAAAATCCATCAGCCAGAGCTNTCTGCGCTAGAACGGCGCAAGATGGTTGCCGGTGTGCTNCAGGAAGTTGGCCTCGANCCTGNGATGCAGGACCGTTANCCCCATGAGTTTTCCGGTGGCCAGAGGCAGCGCATTGCTATTGCCCGAGCGATCATTCTGCAACCCAANATCATCGTNCTGGATGAGCCAACCTCTGCATTGGATATTTCNGTGCAAGCTCAGATCGTTGATCTATTGCGTGATCTACAACGTAAACACGGCTTAGCTTATCTCTTTATCAGTCACGACCTGAAGGTAGTTCGGGCTCTGGCCCATGAACTGGTGGTCATGAAGGACGGTGTGATTGTTGAGCAAGGACCTTCAGAGCGGGTGTTCACTGAACCTGAAACCCAATATACAAAAGCTTTGATGGCAGCGGCGTTTGATCTTGAAGCAGTAGAGCACGCGTCCCAGTAGCGCATTGAAAAATCTACTACCGCTTCTTTTAATTGTTATCTGTAGTAATGTTTTCCCTAATGAATTTGCGCAGCGGATTGAGCAGGTCTTACGCGAAACACCGCTGATAGACGGNCACAACGATATTCCCTGGCAGATCCGAAGACGTGTAAACAATGATCTTAGTCAACTAGATCTGAATNCTGATCTAGCATCAATAGAAAATCCTACCCACACGGATATTNCTCGACTTCGCCGGGGACGGGTTGGTGGACAATTTTGGTCAGTTTATGTGCCGATTCGCGAGTATGGCGGCACGGCGGAGCATGTACAGCAAGTCATCGAACAGATCGATGTAGTTCATCAGATGGCAGATCGATATTCGGAAACCTTCGAGATGGCCTATAGTGCGGCTGATGTCGAGCGCATTCATNGTCGTGGAAAAATTGCCTCGCTCATTGGNATCGAAGGTGGGCATGCGATTAACGATTCTCTTGCAGTGCTCCGGCAGCTCTATCGACTGGGCGCGCGTTATATGACGTTGACCCATTCCAAGAGTGTGCGCTGGGCTGATTCGGCGACTGACAAGCCGCGGCATGGTGGGCTTACGATGTTTGGCGAGGGAGTCATTCGTGAGATGAACCGATTGGGAATGCTTGTCGATATTTCCCATGTTTCTCGGGAGGCTATGCAGGATGCCATGACAATATCCAAAGCACCCGTTATTTTTTCGCATTCATCGGCCTATGCATTGGTGCCACATGTTCGTAATGTGCCGGATGACATGCTTGAGCTGATCGATGAAAACAATGGCGTGGTAATGGTGACTTTTTTCCCATCCTATGTATCTGAAGCTACGCGGTTACATGGCGAGAAGGCTGCCACAAANCGTGAGCAACTGAGCGTTAAGTTATCGGATGAAGAAGCGGAAGGAAAACTGGCAGCTTGGCGCGATATGAATCCCACGCCAAGGCCGACACTNGAACAGGTGGCCGATCACATCGACCACATACGCAAGATNGCTGGAATAGAGCACATTGGCATAGGTGGTGACTATGATGGGATGCCGCCAGGTCCAATTGGTCTGGAGGACGTGGCAACTTACCCAGCACTACTTGAAGAGCTGCTACGTCGACGGTATAGCGATGATGATATTGCCAAGATCGCTGGCCGCAACATACTTCGGGTAATGCGGGACGTCGAGAAAGTTGCCCACGAGATCGATGGTAATCTGCGCTAGTCTTCTCTTTCTAAAAGAAAAATATCACCGCCCTTGACCTCGACTGGGAATCTGTTGAGTCCATCAGAACCCTCCCATGATACGCACTCGCCAGAGTGAACGTCGTATGTAAATCCGTGCCATGGGCACGTGATCTGACATCCTTCCATATAACCNTAGCTGATATTCACATAGGCGTGAGGGCAGAGGTCCTGAATCGCAAAATAACGCCCGTCGGCTTTNCCGACGATGATCTCTAAACCATCCACGGTCTTGGTCTGAAAACTGCCCTCGCTAAGTTCAGCGGTTGNTGCCAGAAGTTTCACNTGCTTTAGAGTTGGTCAGTGAGTTTCTTCATGCCCGCGCCCAGTTCAGCAATTGCCTGCCTGACGATAAACCGGTCCCAGCCAATGCAGAAGTGCCGTACGCCGAGATCGATATAGCGTTTGGCNTGTTCCACAGCGCCAATTTCGATACGCGGATGAATACCGTACTCAAGCGATTTGGCGATGACTTTTTCTTCGAAGGGTTGAATATCGGGAGTCTGCATCATTCCTGGTTGACCACGNGAGAAACCAAAATCAGCGGGCCCCCATTGCGTCATGTCGACTCCCTTTTCTTTGGCTCTTTCCAAAATGGAATCAATGTTTTCTACTGCGATGTCTTTCTCGAACATAATGCAAAANATAATTGAATTTAGGTCATCGAGGTATTCGCCAATGTCATAGCTGTTAAGTGCAGGTCGGCGTAACTTAACGCCATGGTGACCTCGCACATCAGGGATATCGGGTCGGATTATTCGATGTGCTTCATCGACATCCTCCGGGGTTCTGATATCTGTAAATAGCACTGCCTTAAAGCCAGCGCCAAGCGCTGCCTGGGCCCAGAATCCCTGACCGTCCATATCAGGTTTGATCATCAGGGGGAGTGGCTTCTTACCACATTGCGCCGCTCGCGCAAGGTTGTACAACATGGGCATGTCGAGAGCAGTATACTCGGCCGTGAATTCTCCATAGTCGAACATCTCTGTATCACCGATTAGTTCCGGGATATCAGGGTCCAGTAACATGAAGTGGGTTCCGACGGTTGGCTTATTCTGATTAAGTAGATCCCGGAAGGTGTTGTTAATAATCATTAGGTCTCTTTTCTTGCTATTAGGTTTCGGGGCATGAAGGATAAGCTACTTCAGTCGGCAATCTCAATGGGTTGCGTTACAAGCATTATCAAGGCAGTCTTTCTCTTTCGACTGGCTAGGGAGGTTTTAGTGAAACTGACATTTATTGATGACTTTGAATTAGCAGCGATTACTGATTCGGGTGCGGTAAGTCTCACTGACGAGATTGCAGATATTCGAGTGATGCCGGCACAGCAGCAGATTAATTATGTCATCGCTAATTGGGACAAGTACAAGCCAAAATTTGAAACACGCATTGCCAAGGGTGAAGTGAAACCGTTAACTGACGTAACCTTGCAAGCTCCGTTACCCAAACCNATTTCGATTGCNTGTATGGCGGTGAATTACATGGAAGGGGGGCTTCTAAAGCAAAGNCCAGCGCCTCAGGNTTTTTTCAAAAACTCCCATGGCGTTATTGGTGATGGTGCGACGATGCACCTCGCTGANCATCCAGCGACGATATTCGAAGGCGAAGCGGAANTTGCGCTGGTTGTGGGTAAGAAGGCCACCAATGTCGATCCGGCTGATGCCTACGATTATATTTTCGGCTATCTCAATTTTGTCGATGGATCCGCTCGAGGTTTNCAGACCGGCATGGGCCTTCCCTATACCATGAAATGTCAGGATGAATCTGCGCCCCTTGGTCCCTGGATCACNACAGCGGACGAGATTGAGAACCCGATGAACCTTCATGTACAGCAGAGGAACAACGGCAAAGTCACCCATGACTACAACACTGATGACATGGCTAATGATATTCCGNCCTCGTTGGCCTTCATTACCAGCAACACAACACTGGAGCCCGGTGATGTCATTGCCCTTGGGACAAATCACCAGGGTTTGCATCCGTTACAGGACGGCGATGTGGTAGAGCAGGAAACCGATGGCCTTGGCAGCTTAACCTTCTATGTGAGGGATGAGTTCAAACGGACCTGGGCTCGAGAAACCCGGGCTGATCGGCGAGAACAAGGAAATGAGGGCAATACGCCTCAGTTAACCGGCAAATATGCAGAGCAAACTGACTAGTTGCTTCGCAGGACCTCGCCGGCGCAGGTGCCTGTTAACTCGTCGTCACGCAGTGCCACCTGGCCGTTAACCAGGGTTGCTTTATAACCGGCTGCTCGTTGTATAAACCGAGGTGCTCCGAAAGGCAGATCATGGACTAGTTCCGGCATCCGCTCTGCTAGGTTGTCTAGGTCAAATACGTTGATATCGGCGCGTTTACCAACAGCTAGTATCCCTCGGTCTTTAAGGTTCAGCACATGTGCGGGNAGAGCAGTAATTTTCTTNACCGCTTCAGGGAGCGTGTAGGTCCCGTGATCACGATGCCAGTGTGACAGAACAAATGTTGACCAGCCGGAGTCTATCATTTGACTGACATGTGCACCGCCGTCGCCCAGNCCTGGTGAGACCCAGTCGCTGGTTATGAGTTCTTCCAGTGCATCAAGATCCCTATTGAATGCGCGGACTTGAAATAGCGCTTTACCGTTTGTCTCATCGGTAATGCGTAACCAGACTTCAATTGGATGCTCGTCGGTTTCGNCTGCCATGTCGTAGAGACTTTCGNGGGACACATAGGTTGGTCGCGCTGCATCGCCCAGGTAGTAGATGTTTTTGAATCCGTTTCGCCCACTCATACTACCCTGCGGGGCATCGTCACCTAGCGCCATTACTTCCTCTACCAGTTTCCTGCGGAACTCGGGTTCGCAGATTTTCTGCAAACGACCGTCAAAGTCGAATTTTCTCAGCTCCATCCAGGAAGGCGTGGAAGGCATGATGCCGTTCACAAGACCACTTAAAAAGCCGCCACTACGACAACAGGTTATTCCGGTGATATCCAGCCCTTCATCAAGCATTGCCATGACTTTTTCGTTTGTTCGCTCATTACCAAGGTCAGTGGCTGTGCTAAAGAGGGCAGCGCGCGCGAGTCTTGCACCATCAGCAATGATATCCATGGTCAAATCGTAGCCTTCATTACCAAACACGGTTTGCATGATTCCTCCGTGAGGACCAATTGCTTTGGCAACCGCATGAAGTTCAGTGGGTTCCGCAAAAGTACCGGGAATNGAGCGCCCATCCGGNAGACGGTGCTGGATCAGTCTGTTGGTGGAAAAGCCGAATGCACCTTCCTTCACCGATTGTTCGGCAAGACTTGCTATTTGTTTAATCTCATCTTCAGTTGCAGGTTCTTCTACGGCCCGCTCACCCATCACATAGAACCGGGTAGCGCAGTGACCGACTAGACCGGCGACATTGACAGAAGGACCAAGTTGCTCGAGCGCATCCAGATAGCCTCCGTAGTATTCCCAGTTCCAGGGCAGGCCGTTCATGATTGCTTCCCTTGGAATATCTTCTACGGTCTCCATCATNGCGGCGAGGTACTCCCGATCAGAAGGTTTACANGGTGCAAAAGTAACGCCGCAATTACCTAAAAGGGCAGTCGTCACGCCATGCCATGAAATAGACGTGACCTGTGGATCCCAGCTAATCTGGGCATCCATATGCGTATGTAGATCGATAAATCCCGGCGACACGTGCAGACCATCTGCATTTATTTCTTCCTTACCTTTGCCATCGACCTTGCCAATTTCGCTGATCCGATCACCATCTATGGCAATATCAGCCTCAAAAGCATCAGTCCCGGTACCATCAACAACGTTTCCGTTTCTAATAACAATGTCATGACTCATGGAAGGTTAACCCAATAAATAGGCGATTGATGATAATTGATGTGCTGGAGGATCGCTACTTGTGAAATTTAGGGCAACAATATTCGTCAGTGGTACTGACACAAATATTCCACTCGTGATGCAGGCCAATCTGCAGTGGGTTGTGGGTTGTATATTGCATTAATGTTAATATCCTCGATGACTTCCTGGTAATTATCGACTACGTTTGGAATGCCGTGTTGTTTAGCAAAAGCCTCCGCAGGAGATCGATCTCTTGCGGTGACAATCTCAACGGATGCACGAGGATCATCGTTGCAACGAACGATCAGAGCAGCTGGTGTAATGTAAGCTGCTCCCAATGTTCCAAATCTGATCATGGCGTCTTTACTTTCCTTGCCAGTTTGGCGTGCGTTTTTCCGAAAACGCTTTAGGTCCTTCTATGGCGTCTTCGCTGTTGCGACGCGCAATCTCCTCTTCATAAGATGTATTGAACGCGTCTGCAAGAGTCATGTCCAGACCGCGCATTGATGCTTCCTTTACTGCACGGATGGCTAATGGTGCGCAGCGTAAAATGTCTCCTATCCATTCATCGACGGTGTCATCGAGTTCGCATGAGGGAACTACCTGATTCACCAGACCAAGTTCATAGGCACGCTGCGCGGACATGTGACGACCTGTTAGCAGATAACCCATAGCTGCCTTAAGTCCCATCTGACGGGGTAGACGGTGAACGCCCACAGCACCTGGAATTAAACCGCGTCTTGGTTCTGGCAGGCCCAATTCTGCATGATCAGCAGCCACGATAATGTCGCAGGCAAGTGCCATTTCCAGACCGCCGCCAAGAGCGTAGCCGTTGATCTTGGCGATAAGCGGCTTTCGAAAGTGCCAGCGCTCGGTAATGGATAGAGTTTCGTCAGCCATATTTGCCCATTCCATTTTTTGTTCTTCACTGGCATCTCGTTGTGTCGCGGCATGCTTTAAATCCATTCCGGCACAGAATGCTCTCTCCCCGGCACCAGTTACTAAGCCAATCCAGATATCATCATTATTTTCGATTTCGTCAAAATGCTGCGACAAACTCCACCGCAACTCCGGATTCAGTGAGTTCATCGCTTCCGGGCGATTGAGTGTGATGTAGGCCACGTGGTTTTGTACTTCGAATAAGGTAACAGCGCTCATAGATACTACTCGATATGTTTTCGCTAAACGATACCAGCGAGCATGGCCCGTTACCACGATGCCTAGCGCTGGTAGGTAGTTCAGTTGCCAGAAATAAAGACTACTGTTCATTGTGCAATTGAAAATAGATGCGTTAGTGTCAATTTAAGGTCGATACCCGACTATTTTCGATACCAAATCTGTATAAAAAAGTGCTGCTATCGACTCGTTACCGTCAAAAGAGCGGGCCTGATTCGCGGGTAGGTATATGTCCAACTGAGTATTTAGAGCAAGGACTAACAATCCTCTTTTCTTGTTCAAGGTGAGAATCTGGAAAATCATTACTAACAACATGTCTCTGTTTATTTAAAACCGTCATTCTTGAAATCATTATTTCTAGCTTCGGACGACTTGATAAAGTTCTACCACAGGATCATTCTCTCTTTAAGCAAACCCGAAGGACAACAGCGAGGACGCCTTGAAGGTAACGAAAATTACGAATCTCCCCATCCAGAGTGAGGGCGGCGGTATCTACCACATCGTCAAAGTCGATACAGATGCTGGGATTTCCGGGCTTGGAGAGATTGGCATACTCAACTGGAGCAGGACCATCGCTAACGCTGTCGATCACCTTGGTGATTTGGTGATTGGCGAAAACCCTTGGGAAACAGAGCGGCTGTGGCAAGATATGTTCAGGTCAAGCTACTGGCCTGCTGACNTAGTTTATTGCTGTGCAATGAGTGCCATCGATATTGCGTTGTGGGACATCAAAGGCAAGGCGGCGAACGTGCCGACCTACCAACTGCTTGGTGGCCCGGTACGTGAGAAGGTGGTCTGTTACCCTCATATCAGGGGAACGAGTCCGGAAGAAATTATCGAGGGGTCTAAGAAGGCCGTGGACGAGGGGTGGAAGTACTTGCGATGGGGTCNGCCTGATGCCCTGGGGGAATTCAAACCCAATGCTATTACGAATTANGATCAGGATAAGTCGGTGCGTGTGGCGGTCGATCTGATGGGTGCGGTTCGACAAGCGGTGGGACCCGAAATCCAGCTGTGTTTCGATGTACACACACAATTGGAAATTCCGCAGGTTGTTCAGATGTGTCGTGACCTGGAGGAATTTAAGCCCTACTTCATCGAAGACCCCCTGCGTTCTGAAAACACGGGCAGCTACCGGAACCTGAGACAACAGGTAAACCTGCCACTCGCCGCTGGTGAGCAATGGGCTTCTAAGTGGGCTTTCAGAGANGTGATTGAACAAGACTTAATCGACTACGCCCGTATTGACCTTTGTATCGTTGGGGGCATTACCGAGGCGGTAAAGATTACCCACTGGGCAGAGACACACTACATCAACATTGTTCCTCACAATCCTCTCGGACCAGTTAGTGCGGCGGCTTGCGTTGCACTCTGTATGGCGTCGAACAACGTAGGGGTGCAGGAAATGCCGGTAAGGCCCGGTTCCTATGCAACGGATCTGTTCCCTCAACAGATAGAGTGGGAAGACGGATTCGCCTGGAGCCCTGATACGCCCGGACTAGGCGTAACGCTGGATGTGAATGCAGCTGAAAAGAACGCGATCGGTCCGTTGCAATGGTGGCCTCCTAGGCTTCGGCGTGAAGACGGTTCAATAACAAACTGGTAGTCACCTTCAGCAATGGTCGTCTTCGTAGCCCTACAATAGTGAATCCAGAATGAGGTTGGTAGAATCAATAATGCGCTGGTCACGCGGGCGCAGATCCGGGTCGAAGGTTTCTCCGGTTAGATGCTGTAGCCCCTGAATATAACGAACCGCTATCTCATTCGATTGCTCCTCTGAGAACTGCTGTCCCTGCTCCTTTACCATACCTCGTGCGAACTCCTTCGAGAACGATACCGGTTTTCCATTCCGGGTCAGCAGAGAACCATCTTCGTCCAACTTCCAGAATCGGGAGGAATCCATAGTGTAGAGTTCGTCTGCGGATACGATTTTGCCATCTGCGTTGATACCATGTTCAGTCTTGGTATCCACTAGTACCATCCCTCGTTGAGACAGGTACTGCGTTACGATGCCAAAAGCCATTAGGGACGCGTTGCGGATCTGCGCATACTGACCCCTCGTGCAGACTCCGTCTTGGATCAGGTATTCAACGTCAATTGTATGGTCTACCTCTTCTTTTGTGCTGGGCGTATCCATCAGGTAGGGAAGCANATCATTGGGTTCAAGGGTAGTTACATCGAGCTGGTGCCCAGCGTAGTTCATAGTACTTTGACCCTTTTCCTTTGCTGCCAGCCAGTGCTGGTACAACGAGGTCGAGGTGGAGCTCTCCGCCATATAGAGGCGCAAGACGTTTTCCACTCTCAATAGATTGAGGTTCTCTGCAGGAATTACGGTGGAGGAAGGTAAAAGTCCATCGACTTCAAACTGGGAAGATTCCAGCACGGGCTTGACCAACCGATGCATGTGGTCATGGTTAAACGCGAGTACCTGATCCTTAAAAGGGATCGCCCCTCGATTCACATCGTGCGTGGAGATTCGATTGTTTCGGAACATTAAACGAATCGGTTTCCCACGCGTGGTTTTCAAATTATCTCCGAATACGGAATCGGACACCTTGCCCTCGAGTACTNTACAACCACTGAGACGNGGGAGCTCTCCATCTTCGATCAGCCCCTTGATGGGTCTACCTGAGTTCACTTCATTTCCGTATGTCGTTACCAGTTCACGGATTTCTTTTTCTTTCAGCATGGATGAGCCCCTGTACTCCTAAATGATTNCAATTGATCCGGCTGTATCAGTAGCTGATATTTTATACTGGGTTGGGGTATTTGGACAAAGTGTAGAGTACCATGCCCATGTCCATCATCGTTTGGGAATTTCGAAGCAAANGGTTTCCTGGGTCAATTTGACGCATCCTAAACCATGCCTTAATGTAATTTTTTGCATTCAAATTACCTTGAGAAATATCATGGNAACAAAGTTAGACCAGGCGCTGCTCACCGATGGCGCGACTGTGGTCCGTAACCTCTTCGACGACGATAAAATTGCGAAGCTCTTGGAGCTATACGACTACTGCTTTGAGCACCCATCCCCTATCGCGCTGTCACAAATACGTGGTGAAGACCGATCCTACAGTGACATGCTGAACTCTGATCCCAGGGTTCGGGAGTTGACGGAGGAAGCCCTTGAAGGCCTTCCTATTGGTGAGATGCTCTCTGAGGTCTGGGGTTCTGAGCATGTCTGGTACCTGACNGAGGAGATATTCCTTAAGGAATCCAAAACGAATAAGAACCGGGGGGTCTTTCATCAAGACTCTAGCTTTGCACCATGGGAGGGCGAGCACTGGGCCAATTTCTGGATCTCGTTTGACCCTGTGCCGGAGGAGAATGGGCTTGAGATCCTCAAGGGGACGCACCTCGGTCCACAGTACGACTATGTCCCTTACGATCCGGAAGATCCGAGTAATCAAAGCAAACGAGGCAAACCGTTCTGGGGAGACAAGAATGATCCACCCTGGCCTATGGCGCTCGACATTGAGGGTGAGCTTGCTAAAAACCCAACGGCCTGGGAGGTGCTCAAGTGGGGAGTTTCGCCTGGTGACGTGGTGGTTTTCCACCCACATGTCATTCACGGTGGAGCCCCAACTGGGCCGCAGTACCCTCGGCGGCGGACACTAAGCCTGCGTTTCTTCGGCGATAAGTCGCGCTATAAACCCATTCCTCCAGGCGGAGTGGGGCAGACAGAGGAGATGCATTCCGAGCGGATGAGGCTACAGAAGGAGCGGGGGCTTAAGCGTGGGATGAAAATGAAGGCGGGCGATCCCTGGCGGGGCCCCCAGTTTCTGCAGCTAAGGTAGCAGTTAACTCCCGATACCTGAGACAAACGACTTTCAACACTCAAAGGAAAATTCACCATTAACTTATTATCAAGAATCAACGCAACAGCTCTACTTTTGGCTATTTCACTGATTTCGACGGTTTTAGAATTGTCAGCGGAACCAATGCATACGCCCACAAAGATGCCTGCGGCCAAAGCGGAGTCGGTAGGTATGTCAACCGAAGTATTAGGTCGTATCGACGAAATGATGCAGGAACAAATTGACGCGGGGCATATCCAAGGTGGGGCCACTATCGTGGCCCGACGCGGTAAGGTCGTTCACTTCTCGACCCATGGAGAGATGGATGTCGAAAAGAGCCGAGCCATGGAGCCTGACGCGCTATATATTATGGCTTCCTCGACGAAGCCAGTGATTGGTGTTGCTACGCTGATGTTGGTTGACGAAGGACTCATAAGCCTGAGTGATCCAGTATCGAAATTCATTCCGGAGTTTGCCAGTCAGAAAGTTGTCGTCTCAGCAAAACCGTCGAATGGGGATGACAAAAAAGTGTGGCAGAAGGAAAAAGCCAATAATAAGAGCAAGAAATGGAACAAGAGTAAAGGAGATGTGACGGCTCAGCAGCTCGTGCCTGTCGAGACGCCGTTGACCATTCACCATCTGCTTACGCATACGTCTGGACTTACGGGTGGGGGAATCGTGCACAAGAAGGGTGATTCACTTGCGACCTACGTTCCCAAGCTGGCGACGGCGGCGCTGATTTTCCAACCCGGGACGCGTTGGGTTTATGGCAATGTCGGTATCCATAGTGTATTGCCGCGCATCATCGAGATCGTTTCTGAAACCCCATTCCATAAATTCATGCAAAAACGATTATTCAATCCGTTGGAGATGAATAACACGTATTTCTATTTGCCGAGCGAAAAGGTATCGAAGTTAATCTTGAGGGAAGCCTACGAGATGAAGGGCGGTGGTGGGCTTGTCAGTACAGCCGAAGATTTTCTTCATTTCGAACAGATGCTGCTTAATGGCGGGGAGCTGTTTGGGAACCGTTTGTTGAGTTCGGAGACTGTGAAGATGATGGGTACCAATCAGGTTGGTGATCTCTATGAGACCTCAGGCAAGGGTGTGAAGGCACAAAAGGGAATGGGTTTCGGATACGCTGTTGCTGTCACACTGGATCCTATCGCCGCGGGCAATGGACGCGGGATAGGCGCATTCGGATGGGGTGGGGCAGCCGGTACGGTGTCCTGGACGGATCCCGAAAATGATTTGGTTGGCGTGCTCATGCTGCAACAGCCGCGTAGTGGTGGGAATTTTGCAAAAATCGTTGGAGAGGCGATTATCGACTAGGCAGCCTTGGGTCGTTGAGGAAGGTTTGAGCANTCCCTAGAGAGCAGCGTGCGCGGCNNGTTATGCTGCATCGACATAAAAAGGCGCTGGCAGTTAAGCCGAGATGGCGTTACGAACCTTATCGATAGCGTCNTGTTGTACTTCTTCAAGAGGATTGTCCGACTCCACCACAATGACATCATATGGTCTCTCCAACGTATCAAATTGGCTCTGTACTAGTGAAACAGGCATATAGTGGTCCGTTCGAGCCTTTAGTCGCGCCACGGCGGTTTCCTGAGATATATCGAGAAAAACAAATAGTGGGCTTCGCTCATTACTGAGTGCTTTTCGGTAGGTATCTTTAAGGGCAGAGCAGGCAACGACGATCGCCGTATTCCTAACTTCGTTGGTTGCCATCAGGTTCTTTAGTGTATTCAACCATCCGGCGCGGTCTGCGTCTGTCAGTGGTTCGCCCCGACTCATCTTTGCGACGTTTTCTTCTGGATGAAAGTCATCGCCATCGTAAAAGGGATATCCCAGTGCATCCGCAATAGCTTTCCCAATGGTGGTTTTGCCACAACCGGTAACACCCATTACTACGATGCTTACTTCAGCCATTCTGTATGTACCGCAGTTTCAGGGTCATCAATTCGTTTATAGGTATGAGCGCCAAAGGCATCTCGTTGAGACTGGGTCAGGTTCTGCGGTAGTCTGGGGCTGCGGATGGCGTCATACCATGAAAGACTAGCGCTAAAAGCAGGTATTGGGATCCCACTTTGTGTAGCTGCTTGCAGCACCTCTCTTAGCCCCGGTATTGCTTGACTGATCATGTCGGTTATCAAAGGGGATATGAGTAGATTGTCCACGTCAGGTGCTTCTGACAATGCGTTGATGATCTCGCGTAGGAGCCTAGCTCGGATGATACAGCCGCCTGTCCATACTCTTACGGGATCCGCCAGATTGATATTCCAGTTGTAGCGTTCACTGCCTGCTCTTATCAATTGCATTCCCTGAGTGTAGGCACAGAGTTTAGCCGCGAGTAAGGCGTTACCAATCGTTTCGCTGGTGATGGCAATATTTGTATTGGAAACACCAGGTAATTTTTTGGCAGCCGCTTCACGTTCCGTCTTTCTGCTTGAAATGGAACGTGCGTCTATTGAGGCGGCGATAGTGGGTATGGGTATCCCGAGGTCGAGGGCGGTCTGTGCGGCCCAGCGACCGGTTCCTTTCTGTTCGGCAGAATCTAGTACAAGATCAACTAGTGGCTTATCCGTAATGGAGTCTTGTTTCGCAAGTACTGCTGCTGAGATTTCTATCAGATAGGACTGAAGTGGGCCTTCGTTCCAGTCTCTAAAGATCTCGCTGATTTCATTGGCGGTTAGTTTCAGGCCCCTACTTAGAATGTCATAGGACTCGGCGATAACCTGCATATCTCCATATTCGATGCCATTGTGGATCATTTTAACGAAGTGGCCTGCGCCGTCCGGTCCTATATATTCTGCACAGGAACCTAAATCAGACTTGGCGGCGATGGCAGATAATTGATCTTCCAGGTTTTTCCAGGCACTCTTGCTGCCGCCAAACATCAAGCTTGGCCCGTAGCGGGCGCCAGCTTCTCCGCCGGACACCCCCATGCCGACGAAGTGAATACCTGCTGCTTCGAGGGATGACTGACGACGTTGAGTGTCATGGAAGTGGGTGTTTCCGCCATCAATGATAATGTCGTCTTTGTTCAGCAGGACCTTTAGTTGGTTTAGCACCTGATCAACAGGATCTCCTGCCTGAATCATAAGCAGTATGCGTCTGGGCTTTGCAAGACTTGCGACTAGTTCGGTAAGAGATGATGCACAAAAGAGTTGGGCCTGGGCATGTTCTGCCTCGAACGTGGCAGTAAGTTCTGATTCCAGATTCCATACAGAGACGCGCTGATTGTGGTCAAGAAAGTTTAGTGCGAGGTTGCGACCCATGGTCGCAAGTCCAACGATGCCAATATCACTGCTCATACGTTGTAAACTCGCTCTGCTGTGCCATGGAATAGCTGATGTTTCTCGTCGTTTGAAAAATCGGCAACAATTTTTTTAATGCCATTGAACAAGATGTGATATGACAATGACAGGCGGTCTACCGGAAAGTTGCTCTCCACCATACAACGGTCGACGCCGAAACAATTAATTGCGTGCAGGTAGTAAGGTCGCTGCGCTTTGACGAATTCATCCGAAGTTGCAGGAGTTTCCCTGGTGTCCCAGCCGAAGCCATTGTCTGGCATGGCGAGCCCGCCGATTTTTACTACTACATTGTCACATTTGGCGAGATCCGAGATGCTACTAGCCCATAGGTCGAATATCTCATCGCGGCGATTGGCGAATGGACCAACGCCAAGGGGGGTACCAAAGTGATCTAGGATCATCTGTGTATCAGGTGCAGCGATCGACAATCGGCGAAAATCATCATTCTGATAGTGGTAATGGTAGGTATCGTAGGTAAGGCCCATCTGGCCCAGTAATCTGACACCGGTGCGAAAATCCTCCTGATCGTATAATCCTTCTGGTGCATGCCCTGCATAGCGGCTATACATGGATCTATCTTCAACCCAGGCGCCGGCATGACGTATGCCGCGGAACCGGCCTTCTGCAGCTTCAATATGCCGTTTCAGGACTTCTTCAACATCATCGCCAAGCCTGAGGTCTGCCTTACCGATGATGCCGGCAATTTCAGCGCCGCCGATCTCCTGACCTTTCTTAAGTTGTGAGATGACGTACTCGGTTTCCCCAACAGGTTTAAGATGTTCTGGTCCAGTCTCGTGATACGATGACCCACATTCCATATATAGCGTTTTGATAACGTTGTGACCGGATCCAGTATCCTTGAGAAGATCTTCGATCTCGTAGATTTGCCAGTCTCGATTCCACAGGTGGTGGTGAGGATCGACAATGGGTAGATCGGGTTCGATGATATCTTCGATTACCTGAGCTAGCCACTCATCGCTACCTGATTTTGGCATAGTTACATACGGTGTTAACGTGGCTGTTAATAATAGACCAAAAGCATCAGCCAGAGGAGTGGATGGCTTTAGTCTTTCCTAGAAGTGCTGGTGCGGAGGCTTCATCCTGTTCAATACTGCGCTTGACTAAAATTAATATGGTGAAAACTAGTAAAGCGATCGGCTTTTCAAGAAGTATATTGATGCGCACTGCGTTGGGATATGTCAGGATTCTTGGTTTGGGGCGATATAGCCTTCCGCCTGATCAACTTCTTCACCAGCGAGGAATTTATCGCGTTGCTCGGCGAGGAATTTGCGAGCTTCCTTGTCTATCATATTGAGATGTTTTTCATTGATGAGCATGGTCTGCAGATCCTGCCAGGCTGCCCATGCTTCTGCAGACACCTTTTCAAATATTTCCTGACCGCGCGCGCCGGGGAATGGTGGAGCGTCAAGACCGGGGAGTTCTTTTTTGAGACGGGTACAGAAAACGTTTTTTGCCATGGCATTTATCGCTGAATAAACTTTTCAAATTGTACGTGAAGATTTTGCTAATCTAAACGTGTGTCTCCTTTAAAGATTCAATAATACGGGTCACTGGCCGTGTAAGGCCTATAGAGGGAGGGTGCGTCAGGGAATACCAACAAAACTTGTCTTGTCTACGCATCTGCTCCTCGGCGGTGACTTGCACGTGAATTGGAGTGATCTCTAAATGGAAATGAGTGAAGGTATGCCTGAAGGCCTGCATTGGCCTTTTGATGTGAGGTACCACGGGCAAGTCAGCCAGAAGGCGATCGATATCCGCCAGATTTATTTCAGGAAAACTCCATAGTCCTCCCCACAGTCCCCGGGATGGACGTTTTTCGAGCATTATTTCCCCATCGTGATTGGTAATTACCAGCATACAAGTGGTTTTGGTTGGTAGAGTTTTCTTTGGTTTTTTGCCTGGATAAGATTCGATGCTGTCGCTCTGATGCGCAAGGCAGTCTGAAGTAAAAGGACATGCGGGACAGTCAGGATTACTTCTCGTGCACAGCGTCGCGCCGAGATCCATGATGGCCTGAGTGTAATGTGCTACTCGTTTATTTGGCGTTAGTTCTTTTGCGTGTTGCCAAAGCTCATTTGTGACGCTTGTCTGGCCAGGCCATCTATCGATGGCAAAGTATCTGGAGAGTACTCGTTTCACGTTTCCATCCAGGATGACCGCAAATTCATCTTTGCAAATGGCAACAATCGCACCCGCGGTAGATCTTCCGATCCCCGGCAGTGCAGTGAGTTCATCGACCGTTAACGGCAATTCACCGTTGAAATCCGTTACGATCTGCCAAGCTGCCTTGTGTAGGTTTCGCGCGCGGGCGTAGTAGCCGAGGCCTGTCCACTGATGCAGTACACTATCCTGATCAGCATGTGCAAGTGCGGTTACTGTTGGGAATGTCTCTATGAAGCGCTGGAAATAGGGAATGACTGTAGTAACTTGGGTCTGTTGCAGCATTATTTCTGATACCCAGACTCGATAGGGTGTGATGTTTTGTTGCCAGGGTAGGTCTTTGCGACCGAAATTATCGAACCAGTGTAATAGTCGAGGAGCGAAGGTTGCCACGTCGCTTTGGTCGGTTTGACTACTTATTGGCTCAGCCAAGATTTTCTCGTGTGCAGTTGTAAAACACATTAAGGATCCCGCAGGTAACATCTTTTTTTTCTGATATCAGTTCGCAAAGTGTTTCACCATCTACACGCAGTAATATGTAATCTTCTATTGCTTCCGCAGAGGCGGCTCTTGATTCTAGGTCTCGCGCTGCGAGTTCGACTTGGAGTGCTGATGAGAAGATGCTGACTGACGTCAAGATCAGAACCTTCTCGATGGTTAATAGCATAGTGACCCAATGACAGAAAAACTGCGTAGTATTATGGCGAGCTTATTGTGTTTCCGCTAGCCCGATAATCTAGGCTAGCTTGGTTGGTGGTGGTACGTTCAGCGCAAAAATGATGATATACCCAATCGGTCGAAGTCGCCTCTGCAATGCATATTATGCGGCCTTAGACGAAGGTGTTCGACCTTTGATCTATGCATTTGAGGAGCAGAATCTGATAATCTGCATGCTCGCGTACTATGGGAGTATCAATGGCTAATATAGGAACTGAATCTAATCCGCTGCGGGTCGCAATTATAGGATCGGGTCCGGCGGGGTTCTATACTGTTAGCAACTTTTTTAGGCAAAAGGAGGTCACTGTTGAGCTCGACATGTATGATCGTCTACCGACTCCTTTTGGTTTGGTCCGTGCGGGTGTAGCGCCGGATCATCAGAAAGACAAGTCAGTTNTGCGTGCCTATGATAAGAGCGCGGCCAATCCTAACTTTCGTTTCTACGGTAACGTTGAGTACGGTAGTCACCTGTCACTCGATGACCTAAAGAAGCATTACCATCAGATCATCTTTACAACCGGTGCACCGGTAGACAGGAACCTGAATATTCCAGGTGAAGATCTAGAGGGTAGTCACTCCGCGACAGAGTTCGTGGCCTGGTATAACGGGCATCCAGATTTCGCAGATCTGTCTTTTGACCTTAGCCAGGAGAGTGTTGCCATTATCGGTATGGGTAACGTTGCGATGGATGTTGCCAGAATCCTGTCGAAGACGCCGGAGGANCTTGCGGAGACCGACATGGCNGATTACGCCCTTGAGGCCTTGCGTGAGAGCAAGGTAAAGAATGTCTATCTGCTAGGACGGCGCGGTCCCGCACAGGCAGCTTTTACTCCGCCAGAGATCAAGGAAATGGGCGAGTTGGTTGATTCTGATGTGACCGTACCGGCTGATGAGGCGGCAGTGGATGCGGTGAGCCTGGAATACATGGAAAATAANCCGGATAAGAACGTTGAAAAGAATATTGGATACGTCACGGACTACGCAGGAAGGGATCGAACCGATAAAAGCAAACTGCTGACGATTCGATTTCTGGTCTCTCCTACAGAGCTTATCGGTGAGGATGGTCGCATCATTGGCGTGAAAATTGTGAAGAATGAGGCCTACAAATCGGATGATGGNTCAGTCAGACCGAGGGCAACTGAGGTAACGGAAGAACTTCCCATGGGCCTAGTATTCCGCTCGGTGGGTTATCGGGGTGTTTCGCTTCCTGATGTTCCATTTCATGAGAGCTGGGGCACGATCGAGAATGAGAAGGGACGGGTACAAACCAGTGATGGTGAGACCGTGACTGGTCTTTATACTGCTGGCTGGATCAAGCGTGGTCCGTCCGGTGTGATTGGTACTAACAAGACATGCGCCCAGGAGACTGTTCAATGCATGGTGAAAGACTTGGAGGCTGGGAANCTACTTGAGCCCGATAGCACTGACCGGGACGCTTTAGAGGCACTTGTTCGCGAAAGGCAGCCTCAGGTCATTACCTACGAAGACTGGAAGGCTATNGATGCGGCTGAAATCAGCAAGGGTGAGTCTGACGGCAGGCCAAGGGTTAAGTTCACGAACTTAGAGGACATGCTCGCCTTATTGGGGCGTTAATAAGTGCCGCTGAATCGCCGGTAGGAACGGGTGAGTTTTTGTTTTTAGAGAGGTTCACTCGCGATGATGATGTTCTTCAAGCGACTTAAGTGAAGCTGGGATTATTACTTCTGCACGTTTTCTTAGGGCGATATTTCAGCTTGAGTCTATAGATGTTTCTACTTAACCAGAATCGTCTTGCCCGAAATATGCAAGGGCAGGCTCACTTTGGTAAATTCTTAAACGAGTTCCTCCAGCACTTCGCCGATCGTCTGGGCCGGTGTCTCCTTGAATACACCTAGTCGGGAGAAAATATCTGCAGCCGCTTCGTGAAAGCCGCCGGAAAATCCTGCAGATTCGAAGGTCGCGGCGATCTCCCGCATTTCACCTTCAAATCGCCATGCCTTGGCTGTACTGCGCGCAACTTGGCTGTAGGTTCGGTCTGTAAACGCTTCACCCCATTGGTTTTCGAGGTTCGCGAGTACACCTTCTTTTTTTGCAACCGCAAGAATAGTAGTGAGTAGCGCCGTTGTTCCTTTCGTGTAGGCAGCAAAGACCATTTTGAGGGCAGAAGCAGAGCCGATTTCATTTGATACAACACAGGCATTTAGCGGAGATCCTCTAAATATATCGCAAATTGTTTGTGCCTCAGGACCGGAAAGGTAGAAGTTAGTCCCCGCTGATGCTTCCCATGCGGGCCCACCAATAATGCCACCATCAACAAATGTGGCGCTGTTTTTTTGTACCTTCAGCGCGATTTCCCGAGTGCGGGCTGGCGAAATCGCATTGCCCTCGACGAATATTCCCTTGAAGCCGTTTTCCATCACTTCATTTGCAACGTCTTCCGCAGCGTGTGGCGGGCAGACACTAAGAATAATTTCGCTCTGTTTTACCATGCGGGCGACAGTTTCACAGTCTTTAAGGTTTCCGCGTTTGGCCCGCGCTTTACTTTCCGGGCTGCGACCGTGTGAGGCCCAAAGGACATCATTAGCATTATGGGTGGCAGCGGAGCCAACTGACGCACCCATTGCGCCAGGGTGGATTAGCCCTACGATATTCATTTGATATACCTCTCTGCAATATCTTCGACGAACTGCACCAGTTCGGCTTCATTTTTACCGACCTGTAGTAGTACTAATCGGTTGATACCAAGGTCTTCGAAGGCCTGAAATGCTTCTTCAGAGGGTCTTACTCGCGGCGAAATGCTGATCTCCAGCTTGCCAAGTTCTTCCGGACGATCATATGTCGCTTGAGCTTCGGACAAGTCGTCGAGACATTGTTTGGTTCCGTCAACATCCATACCGAATCCATACCAACCCTGTCCATTGGTCACTGCGCGTCGATACGCTGCAGGAGAATTTCCTCCGACGATGATGGGTGGGCCACCTGACTGTGCGGGTTGGGGCCGGGCCTGGATGCCAGAGAAGGATACAAACCGCCCGCTAAATGCTGGTGTATCTGAAGTCCAAAGTTCGCGCATAGCTGCTATGTATTCGTCGGTTCGGGCACCGCGTTCTACGAAATTCACTCCCAGTGCATCGAACTCCGCTTTCAGGTAACCGGCGCCAATACCGAACAGCAGTCTCCCACCTGAAAGATGGTCTAGGCTAGCCATTTCCTTTGCCAGTACGACGGCATTTCTTTGCGCAAGCAATGTAATCCCGGTACCCAGTTTTATTCTGGATGTGAACCCCGCAATAAATGAGAGTGCCGTCGATGGATGCGCCATGGAGAAAAGCGGTGTTGCTGGTGAAGGTGGTTTCTGAGGATCTGGTAATACTACGTGCTCGCCAGTCCAGACCGATTCGAAACCGCAGTCTTCAGCTGTGGTGGCTACTGCTCGCATGACCTGTGGGTCTGCACAGACGCCATTATTGATGCCAAAAAGTCCGTACTTCATAGTCTTATCCTGATGTTGGTTGCATATTTTCTAGATAATTGTTTCTCGCTGAAACAGGCGTGCTGTAATCAACACAATCGCCAGACCCATCACGATTCCTGACAGGGTAGAAAATATGTAAGCGATGTTAGGTACTTCTTTTGCCCCGAGTACTTCCAGCAATAATAAATGATGACCATACATGGGAATGGCAAACATCCAGTCCTGGATCGCTACCGGGTTAAATATCAGCATGAATGATGAAATTACCGGGAGCATAGTAACGAGCCCAATGTAGCTCTGCGCATCCTTGAAGGACTTGGCGAATATGCCGAGTAGCATTTCCAGACTGGTAGCGAGAAAGGAGAGGGGGAGCGTCGCCATGATCATCAGTAGTATCTGCTGGGTAGTGATGTGGAAGTTCAAGCCAACCTGGTCTAGCTCCACATGCATCAGTGCTGCGATGCACAATAGCAGTGTCATGATCATACCGAGTGCAGAAAATATGCTCGCAGCGAGCCATTTACCGATGACAAAGTCATGGCGTTCTACTGGGTTGATAAGCAGTGGTTCGAGCGTCTTACGCTCACGTTCTCCGGCGGTGCTATCGACTGAAATACCCATACCCGATACGAATGCGGCGAGAATAATGTAAAGCGGAATAAAGTTGAGCGCCATGACTGCAAGTTGTTGTTTGCTGGCCACATCAATCTCTTCAGCGACCACTACGCGTATGACTTCTGGCGTGACACCCCGTACGATCAGACGTAGCGCGGCTATTTCGCTATTGTATTTTCCGATTAGGCTGGAGAATCGACCGACCGCGGCCTGGGCGTCTGCTCGTGAGCCGTCGTTCACGATTTCGATGACCGCGGTTTTTGTTTCACTGAAGCGTTCTTCATAGTTGTCGGGAATCACTACGACCAGTTCTTTCTTCTTGTTCTTCACCGCTTCTTTGGGGTCACCTTCAAACGGTTCTACCTTGACATTACGTTCTTTAAGCCAACGAATAAATGCAGGGGCATTCTCTATTCCTATCACTGGCACGACGATCTGCTCTGCTTTGTTCTTCAGCGAAATCATGAAACTGAGCATGCCGTAGACAAGAATCGGGGCNAGCACTGGAAACAGAAATGCTGACATCACGGCGCGCTTATCGCGGCGCCCGTCTTTGACTTCCTTGCCGAATACTACACCGATTGCTCTTGTGTCCATCAGTCTATAACCGCTTCAACTAGTTTNATGAATGCTTCTTCCAGATTNTCTTCCTTCGCTGNTGCCCTGATTTCTTCTGCTGACCCGGCTGTAACGACTGTTCCCTCAGAAATGATAACGATGTGATCACAGAGTCGTGCTACCTCGTGCATCATATGACTGGAGAAAGTGACGCAGATGTTGCGGTTCTTAAGTTCTGAGATCAGGTCGCGAACCGATTTGGTGGTCATAACATCTAGACCATTGGTCGGTTCGTCAAGCAATACGTTGGGAGGGTCGTGAATGAGTGCTCTTGCGAGGCAGACCTTGGTTTTTTCACCTTGTGAAAATCCTTCGACGCGTCTGTCTGCAATGGATTGCATGTCCAGTAGCCGCAATAGCTCGTCTGTGTTGTTTTCCAGCTTGTTCTCATCGACGCCATGTAGGCGACCAAAGTAGTGAATATGTTCTCTTGCGGTCAGGCGCACATAGAGCGCATGGGTATCTGTTAGTACGCCCATCATGCCTTGTGCCTTTCGTGTCTCGGCAAGGATGTCGACGCCATCGATGCTGGCGGTGCCGGTATCCTGCTTTAACAGACCATATATGACGCGCAGCGTGGTAGATTTTCCTGAGCCATTGGGTCCGAGTAATCCNGTGGCTTCACCGTTCTTGGCNGTGAATGACACTTCTTTTACNGCTTGGATTTCTCCAAACGATTTGGCCAGACCGTCTGCGGTAATCATTGACGACCTTCCTTGATGACTTGCAGCGTCGTCGGACCTGCAAGACTAGTAAAGAAGTCCGGACGAACAAGATTGGTAGTACAAGCAGCTTTTACTTCCTTCGGGTTGGGTTTATCGAAAAAGTCTGACAGAATTCCCGGCACGCACCCCTGAATCATTACACCGTGTCCGACGCCTGCGACGACGATGTGTTTGGAGTTCGAAAGGGTAGCGGCAGCTTCCCATCCGTATTTAGGAGGGGTGACAGGGTCAAGCTTACCCGATAAAAGCAGCGTTGGGATGTCAGATGATACCGCCTCGAAGTAACGTTCTGGAATTGAACCCTTAGGCCAGAACTCACAAATTGGCTTTAACAGTCTATAGAGCTGATTGTCGAAGTCCTTGCTATTATGTGGTTCGTTAACAAGAGTCATGTCCTCTGCGCAAAGTACCGACGCCATCATGCCCAGGCTAACCAGAGGTTCTTCTCCACCCAAGGCATAGCCCAGCGTTCCCAGTGGTTCTAGATTGCCGTTGTAGGCTTCTTCTATAGCNAGCGGCAGTAGAGAAGTCATCGTGCGCTCATACATAATGGCGTGAACTAGGCGACTGAAAACCAATGGGTCTATCTTTCCTTTTACTCTTTCCCCGGTTCTCGGATGGGCAACCCAAACCTCGATAACCTCATCACGATGGCGCTGAACTAGTTCTCTGAAGTGTAATTCCAGACTGGGAAAGGCGGCAGCGCAAGCTGGTTGCGCCTGGCAGTCTACAAGGAGTAGTTCAAACGAAGATTGGGCGTCAACCGCAATGTTGGCAGGAACTGCCATTGTCAGTGGTACCACACCGTCTAGAATTGCGCTGCGAACCGCGTAGGGATGGCGCCGCATATACACGAGCGCCGCTCGGGTTCCGTATGAACCGCCCAGTAAATTGATCTTCTGATATCCCAGTATTTCTCGCACTTCATTCAGGTCATCCATGGCAATTGGCGTGGTATAAAGTGCCGGGTCTGCGTCGAGTCTTTGCAGACAGATGCGTTGCTCATCCACCTGCTTTGCCATAACTTCGGCGACTGTGAGATCGAAGTTCTCCAGATACAGAGATTCTTCTACGCAGGAAAGGGAATTGGAATCGCCTGTTCCTCGCTGGTCNATTAATACGATATCCCGCTCCTTCCGCAGGTCGCGCAGCACGGCAAAAAGATAGGGGCCGACATCCACCGCAGACTGACCGGGACCGCCAGCAAGAAAGAAAATAGGATCAGGTTTGACGACAGACGTCGTTGCGGGAAGCAGCATGACGTTGAGGTCGATCTTGCGACCCGATTTGGATTCGCGATCTTCGAACACGCTGATGAAGCCACACAAGGCATCATCAACGATGGCTGTTATCCGGGGAAACTCCGGGCGCTCACATTTGCCGAGAAGATCATAATTAGGTTTAACCAACTTACTCTGGTCAACACCGACTTCGCAGCCTGCGAGTAGTACCACGAAACATCCTGAGAGCCAGAGTCTATGTAGCAAACCCCTGAATCCTGGCTGCTTCCTCGCGGAGCATTTCTGGTGACCCGAGTAGTTGCCGGTTCGCACCAATTCGTTTGAACCAGTAGTGCAGTCCAACAAGGTCCGTGAATCCCATGCCGCCGTGAACTTCTGTCGACTTCTTGGCGACCATCTGACCAACCTCCTGCAGATGCGCTTTAGTATGGCTTGCGACCAGGCGTTTCTCATCGGGAAGTTCGTCCAGGGCGTGACCCGCATACCATACCATGGCGCGACATGGTTCCAGGGCCCCGGCCATATCTGCACACATGTGTTTTACGGCCTGAAAGGACGCGATGATNCGATTGAATTGCTCACGCTGCATCNCATAGGCGACTGATTGATCAAGCATGCATTGTGCCGCACCCAGCGTGTCGGCTGCCTGCATGGCACGACCAACGTCAAGCGCCTCGATAAACACATTTGCATCGTTCGAGACAAGCGCTGCATCCGCATTGTCATATACGAGCTGACAGGTCGATCTGGTTCTGTCTACCGTTGGCAGGTTGGTTCGCTCCACTTCCCCGGCGCTAACGAGATAGAGATTAAACTTGGCGTCCGCCACTAGGTAGTCGTCGGCGCCGCTGTCCAGTACAAACAAAGATTTGCCACTAATCTTCCCGTTTTTGACGGTAACATCGGCGTCTGCTCTGGCACCGATTGCCTCTCCGAATGCGATACCCACCCGCCGACTTCCATCAGCTATACCGGATAGTATCTCGTCTTGATTACCTGCTACCTTAAGCGCGACTGGCGCAATGATAGCAGATGAGAGGAACGGGGCAGGGGTCACGTGGTAACCCAGTCTCTCGGAGACAATGGCGGCATCGAGGTAACTCAGCCCAACACCACCCTGGGCTTCCGAGATCAGCAGCCCGGGAATACCAAGTTCGGACAATCCCTGCCAGACCCTGGCATCGCTTTCATCGCCGTCGGTAAATTTGCGCACTTCATCCAGAGGAAGCTCGTCGGAGAGGTAG
>PASO01000015.1 GCA_002712135.1 Gammaproteobacteria bacterium | reverse complement strand
TGGTGAATGCTGGGACAGCGTTACTCTTTGCTAAAAACAGCAAGAGTGATCTCAACCTACGCGGTGCGTTTCTTCACCTCACTTATGACGCGGCAATCTCTGCCGGTGTTGTTGTTGCTGCGATACTAATTTATTTTACTGGGTGGCTTTGGGTCGATCCGACTATTGGGTTGTTGATAGTCGCGGTGATTGTTGGCGGTACTTGGGGTTTGTTAAGAGATTCGGTTAACCTTATTCTCGATGCCGTTCCAAAGGGTATCAATAGGCAACGGGTGCAGAATTTTCTGATGAGTATTGAAGGAGTAAGTCAGGTTCACGATTTGCATATCTGGGCAATGAGCACAAACGAGAACTGCTTGACGGCACATCTTGTGATGCCTGAAAAAACTTTATGGGATTCTGAATCAGGCTATTCGGAGATTGGGCAGTCTTTGAAGAAGCAGTTTGATATCCATCACGTGACTCTTCAGGTAGAGAAAGACTTAGAATGTACTTTCCAGGACTATGACTAGCTTATATATAGGGTCGGTTCTTGAATATTTGTAGGTATGTAATATACGGAATCCATTGATTTCATTAGCTTTTCGTGGATTGGTTGCCTTGGTTTTACATCGTAATATACGGCTTTTGTGCTAGAGTACGCTATCATCATAAAGAAGAGGCGGCTGAGTGTTCGAAATAGTGCAGGCGGGTGGTTCGCTAATGATCCCAATCATCTTATGCTCTGTAATTTCAACTGCTATTTGTGTTGAAAGGTTCTGGACGCTTCGCGCAAGCCAAATCGCGCCGCGTAACTTGTTGGTTCAGGTTTGGAACTGGATTAAGAATAACGAACTAGATGCCAAACGACTTCGAGAGCTAAGGAGTGGGTCTCCTCTTGGAAAGATCCTCGCGGCTGGGGTGACCAATCACCGTGGTGGTAGGGATGTAATGAAAGAAAGCATTGAAGAAGTTGCTTCTCATGTTGTACATGAGTTGGAACGCTATTTAAATACACTGGGAACAGTAGCAGCGATTACACCGTTGCTCGGTCTCCTCGGTACAGTGATCGGAATGATCAGGGTCTTTACTTCCATCAAGCTTGAGGGAACTGGCAATGAAGCGGTACTCGCGGGCGGTATTTCGGAAGCATTGATAACAACCGCCGCGGGTTTAACGGTCGCTATTCCGAGCTTGTTCTTTTATCGCTTTTTTCAGCGACGTATCGATAATTTGGTAATTGGCATGGAGCAGGAGGCGCTAAAGCTGATTGATGTAATGCATAGCGAGCGTGTAGATAGAGTTGGTAGCCAGAAAGCGGAAGTTGCNCAGGTGAACACCAGGTGAAGTTCGCCCGTCGCGCTAGGACCGATGTAGAAATCAATTTGACGCCACTGATCGATGTGGTCTTCTTGCTGCTCATTTTCTTTATGGTTTCAACAACCTTTATTAAAGAANCTCACCTATCTATCGATCTGCCCGAGGCCGCAGNAGCCCCTGNATGGGCCGCCAAGGAGCAGATAGAGGTGGCAATTACGAAGCATGGTGATGTAGCGGTTAATGGCGTCGCGTTGGTAAATGCGAAACACGATACTCTGAAGAGGGCACTTGAGAGAGTGAGTGCTGGAGATAATACAATGCCTCTCATTATCACCGCGGACGCTGCAACACCACATCAGTTTGTCGTGATGGCTATGGATGCGGCAGGGCAGTTGGGCTTCAAAAAGCTTAGCATTACTACTAAGAATGTCGACCCCAGGGAATAACCAACAACCTCTAGCGCGAGCTAAAGGATCTGACGCCCAGATCTATAAGAGGCTGCTGTCATACGTTGTACCCTATTGGGTGGCATTTCTTATTAGCATTATCGGCTATTTGCTGTTTTCAGTCTCTAGCGTCGCCTTCCTGCAGNTAATCAGNTATATCGTTGACTCTTTGCAGGGTAATGANCCGCTTCTTCAGAGTGAATATGCCAATGTTTTCGCTGAGTTGTTCGGTGCTTCTGACTCGATGAACCGGACAGTGATTCCTTTAGCCATTATTGCACTAGTACTCAGTCGTGGTATAGGCACCTTTACTGGGGATACGTTCATTACCTACGTTTCGACTAATCTCGTTCATGATCTACGACTTCAGCTATTCAACCAGCTAATGCGTTTGCCAACCAGCTTTTTTGATTCTACCCAGCAGGGTCATCTTGTTGCCAAGGTTACATTTCACGTGACTCAGGTAACCGGTGCGGCAACGGATGCAGTTAAGGTAATTATTAGAGAAGGTTTTACCGTCATTGGTTACCTCGGGTTTCTGTTCTATCTTAACTGGAAGCTGACGCTGATTTTTCTTGCGGTTGCGCCAATGATTGGCCTNCTNGTNATGCTNGCAGGAATTAGGTTTCGTCGCATTAGCGAAAGAATTCAGCAATCNATGGGNGACGTGACNCATGTCGCNTCTGAAGCAGTTCANGGCCATAGGGTTGTCCGCATCTTTGNTGGTGNGGAATATGAAAAGCAACGATTTGCNAAAGCAAGTAATAATTACCGCCGCCAATCTATGAANATGGTAGTGACTGCNTCCATCGCTACGCCAACNACNCAATTACTAGTTGGGCTAGCGTTGTCGGGTCTGGTCTGGCTCGCTCTAGATCCATCATTGCTTGCGGCAATGACATCTGGAAGCGTTGTTGCCTTCATCACCACAGGTGGCTTACTCGCTAAACCGATTCGGCAGCTTTCAGAAGTAAACGCAACGGTACAAAAAGGTCTTGCTGCGGCAGAAGATATCTTTGATCTGTTTGATCAAAGTACTGAGAAAGATNACGGGAGCGAGACACTCAAGTTCGTTAAGGGGCAGGTCGAGTTTCGTAATGTGTCATTCAGCTACGGTAATGATCTCCCACAGGTTTTGAAGGGATTGAGTTTTACAGTAACACCAGGAGAGACTATCGCTTTGGTCGGCCGCTCNGGAAGCGGCAAGACCACCCTNGCCAGTCTTATTCCGCGATTTTATTCACCGACAAGTGGTTCGATATTGATTGATTGCATGCCGATCGANGAGCTTTCACTGGTTAATCTGCGTCAGCACATTGCACTTGTCACGCAGGATGTCACTCTGTTTAACGACAGCATCGCCAACAATATCGCTTATGGGAGTCTTGGTGATGCGCGGGAAGAAGACATTATAGTGGCAGCTCAAAANGCGTACATCTGGGAGTTCATAACGAAACTTGAAGATGGACTCGATACAGTCATTGGTGACGATGGTGTTTTGTTGTCTGGCGGACAAAGGCAGCGATTAGCGATAGCGCGAGCGTTTCTTAAGGACGCGCCGCTNTTGATCCTTGATGAAGCTACTTCAGCCCTAGACTCAGAGTCGGAACGCTACATTCAATCGGCGTTNGAGGAGGTAGTAAAAGGGCGAACCACGTTCATCATTGCGCACAGATTGTCTACTATAGAGAGCGCGGATCGGATATTGGTTATAGATAATGGAACGATCATAGAGCAGGGTAGGCACGCAGAACTGTTGGCGCTGAATGGTCACTACGCTAATTTGCATGCAAATGGATCTGAAGAAGACAACAATCCCTCTAAGGGCGAGATAGGGATAGGTGAATCTTTACCTTTACATAGAAACGAGAGAAAAGGCTGGGATTTCCATCCTTTGGTCCGTGCCTGGTACAACGATGCAAGTTGGCTGAGTATGCTGGGCCCGCTTGGGCGATTGTATGAGCAATTTGGTAGGTGGCGACGACGCCGAATCGAAAAGCATCAATGGGAGGCACCGGTACCGGTGATTGTGGTAGGCAATATTAATATTGGTGGGACAGGNAAATCACCTCTGGTGATCTGGCTGGTTGAACAATTAAAGGTACGTGGCTATACCCCNGGGGTCGTGAGTCGGGGGTATGGCGGCGTTGCTGCAGCGTATCCTCTGGAGGTTGCAGAAACTGNAGACGCGAACGTTTCGGGTGATGAACCACTTATGATAGCAAAGCGATCNAATGTTCCTGTAGTCGTCGACCCCGATCGTGTTGCAGCGGTTAGATATCTGTTAGCTCGGCACAATTGCGATGTTGTTATCAGTGATGATGGACTNCAGCACTATCGTTTGCACAGAGATGTGGAAATCGCCGTCGTCGACGGGCAAAGAGGATTGGGCAACGGTCGTTGTCTACCCGCTGGTCCGCTGCGCGAATCAGTTGAACGCCTGGATGAGGTTCATTTTGTAGTTACCAATGGAGAGGCCAGTGACGAACTGCCATGTGATAGCGTGGTGATGAACATTCAGTCGACAANTTTCGTGAATCTAGGTACCGGCAAAAAAGTCANTGTTGATCAGTCAGTTTTTGAATATGTTCATGCTGTCGCAGGTATCGCAAATCCCCAGCGTTTTTTTGAGGAACTTCGAAAGCTGGGAATAGAAACTGTGGAGCATCCTTTCGCAGATCATCATAAATTTGAGTCTAGTGACCTTAGATTTGGAGATTCCTTGCCTGTAGTAATGACCGAGAAAGACGCGGTTAAGTGTGAGCATCTCGATATAGACCTGTCGTTGGTTTGGTACCTTGAAGTTACGGCTCAATTGCCCGAAAGTTTTCTCGAGTCGGTGGTTGATAAGATAGCAATTCACCTGCCTTTAGCGGTAGCGCTTAATGACGATTGACAAAAAACTACTTGATATCTTGGTATGTCCGATTTGTAAAAAGGACCTTGATTATCAAGAAGATGTGCAAGAGCTCATATGTCGACTAGACAAGCTGGCCTATCCGATTAGGGATGATATTCCCATCATGCTTCCGACNGAAGCGAGGCAGTTGAGAGATAGCGAAGGATAGGGAGTAGGCATGGATTTCTCTGTTGTTATTCCNGCCCGTTACGCNTCAACCCGTTTGCCNGGGAAGGCTCTGATAGACCTTGCCGGCAAGCCAATGGTGCAACGAGTATACGATCAAGCAAAACAAAGTAGCGCTACTAGTGTAATTGTAGCAACTGACGACGACAGGATTCAATCTGTTGTGGAAGGCTTTGGAGGTGTGTCTTGTATGACGTCACCTAGGCATCCGTCTGGAACTGACCGGCTGCAGGAAGTCGCCGAGTTGCTTGAATATAATGATGACCAAGTCATTGTGAATGTACAGGGNGACGAGCCACTAGTACCGCCAGATGCCATCGATCAGGTCGCCGCTATCTTGGAAGANCCCGAGGTGCAGATTGCAACGCTTGGAGAGCCGATTATTGACGTCCAGGATTTTCAAGATCCGAATGTCGTTAAAGTTGTCATAGATAGAAATGGATGCGCTTTGTACTTCAGCAGAGCACCTATTCCTTGGTCGCGAGAAGAATCTTCAGGTGCTGACGCCAAATTGCCACGGCAAATGCAGGCATTAAAGCACCTAGGCATATATGCATATCGTGTATCGATGTTAAATGCATATGTTAATTGGCCACAAACTGACCTCGAGCAGGCAGAGAAACTCGAGCAATTNCGTGTCTTGTGGTATGGCGTAAAAATCCACACCGGGATTAGTCGGGTTCCGATTCCGCCTGGGATTGACACTGAAAAGGATTTGCAGCGAGTAATTGCATTGATCGATTCGACTAGATAAAGGATTACTGAGATTGACGGAATAGTTAAAAANCAGAATCTGAGGCCGTTAAATACATTCCGGTTAAACTCTGTCGCTGAGTATTACTGCCGAATATCCGACAAATCTTCCCTGAATCAGGCCTTTCGCTTTGCGCGTGACCACGACCTAAATATTAATGTTTTAGCAGGGGGAAGCAACGTGATTCTCGCGGAGTGGTTACCGGGCATTACGTTGCAGATTGATAATCGGGGTATTTCCTACGGTCCTGACGAAGGTATGGTGGTTGTCTCCGCTGGCGAAAACTGGCATAGCTTTGTCCTGCANACAATTAGCCAAGGCTTGAGTGGGCTAGAGAATCTTTCGTTAATTCCAGGGTGCGTTGGCGCTGCCCCAATNCAGAATATCGGCGCATATGGTGCTGAGCTTGCTNATGTATTTGTTTCNCTTAGNGCNCTAGATCTTGAGACAGGTGATTGGGNGACCTTTGATAAGTCTGAATGTGGATTCGGATATCGCGATAGCGTTTTTAAGGGCNCTAGCAAATATGTTATCGATTCCGTAANGCTTCGCCTGNATACAACGTTTCATCCAATAGTGGATTATCCTGGTGTATTGGATGTAATCGACAATAAACATATCGTGACGCCGACAGTAAAGCAGGTCAGTGATGCGATTTGTACTATACGCAGGCAAAAATTGCCAGATCCGGCGACACGCCCGAATGTCGGTAGCTTTTTCAAGAATCCAATAATTTCAAGNAANAGGTTTCTGTTGTTACGCGATAAATTCTCGGGACTTGTTGGTTGGGATCAACCAGACGGCAGTGTTAAGGTTTCTGCCGCCACGATTCTGGATCAGATGGGTTTCAAGGGAGAGTCAGTCGGTGACGTCGCCGTCTCAACTCACCACAGCCTAGTGGTTGTCAATCATGGCAATGCTACATTGACACAAGTTCTTGAATTGGCAGGAAAGATTCAAGGTGCAGTAAAGCAAAGATGNGAGATTCTGATGGAACTAGAGCCCACCGTATTACCGCTTCAGTGAATCTTCCTCCGAAACTTCCTCAGGTAAAGAACTATCTTGCGTGACAGGNTCGACATAAGTTGGGCTTGCTTCTTCAATAGGTNTTATTGTTTCTTCAACTATCGTGTCGGTTTTTTCTACAACAGTTTCCTTGACCGTATCTTCAACTGTTCTCTCAACTATTGAATCTTGTACGGCAACCTCTTGCGGATCCGAGACCTGATGTGGGGTGGAGGTGTCCTTCGACACAGGTTCCNGTGCACCATTTTCTGCTTCCACAGCATCAGTTAAAACAGGTGCCTTAAGTTCACCTCGACTCCTTGGGTCATTAGTGGCTCGCCCCCAAGCACTAGGGTGATTNAGGCCTAGGTCGATCGCGACATATGGGAGTATTTCTAGTTGTTGACGAGGTGTTGTGTCTGTCAGCACTGAGTCTGTGACCGCTTGGCGAGGGCTGATGCGTGGGTCATTCTCGGCGCGCCCCCAACCCGAAGGCTTGCTAATTGCCGCGACATCTTTCGACGCCACGGCAGTGCTCACTGCTGTCACGACCTGAGGTGTCTGGGTTGGCGGTTCTTGTGCCGTTTCCTCGTTCTCAGCCTCTTTCTTAACCGGTTCTGACATTGGTTTTTCTATCGCCTCCTTAGGCTCAAACGTAGTGGCGGTATTTGCCAGTTTTCTACTACGTCGTTTTCTTTGGCTACGTTCACGCTGACCTTGATTTCGCTTGTCGTCTGACGGGATTTGTGTCGCGCTCTCGCCATTACTCTTTGCANGCTCTTGATNGTTGCTTACGTCTTTTCTNCGTTGACTTTGCTTCCTACGGGANTCATCTTGCCTACTCTTGGNATCCTTGTTTCGAGTTTCATCTTTACTCTTAGGTGCTCCATCTTTAATCAGTGCATCCTTCGCAGACGTAACTTTATGTGAATCGGGTTTTTTACCTCCAACTCGTCCTTTATTTCGATCTGAATCGGAATTCCTCGACCTAGAACGATTCCCCTCAGTTCCCTTTCGACTTTGGCTTGATTGTCGTTGTCTATCCTTATTACGGTTATTTCGCTTTTTAGCAGGTGCTCTCTCTGTATCGNTTGAAGTGAAGAGTTTANCAAGCCGGGAAAATAGGCCTGATTTTGTTTTTNCAGGAGGAAGCNCAGGAGGGAGAAGTGTTTCAACCGCTGCCTTTTCTGGCACAGGGCGGGGTGCATTCGGTTTAGCTGGTGNCGCGTCGTCCTCCTCGGCGCTCGTTATCTCGTAACTTGCAGTGGACTCTTCAGCGTCGTTCTCCCGAATTCGCTCCACTCGATAGTGCGGCGTATGCATTTCCGGATCAGGAACCACTACAACCCTGACGTCGTTGCGCAGCTCAATTTCGCTTAGTATATTCCGCTTCTCATTGAGTAGAAATGACGACACTGCAATGGGTAAGAAGGCGCGAATCTCCGAACTNGTNTCCTTGAGTGCTTCTTCNTCCACGATGCGNATTACCGCNAGGGATGAGGACTCGATATCACGAATAGTGCCAAGGCCTTCGCATCTAGGGCAAACAATCCCGCTTGTCTCGCCAAGGGATGCTCGNAGTCGCTGTCGGGACATCTCTAAGAGNCCAAACCTTGAAATTCGACCCACCTGAACACGTGCTCGATCAACTTGCAGTGCNTCACGCATTCGGTTTTCTACGGCTCGNTGATTCTTNGTCGAAGTCATATCAATGAAATCTATGACGATTAGGCCACCGATATCCCGCAAACGCAGTTGGCGACAGATTTCATCTGCTGCTTCGAGATTAGTATTCAGTGCGGTTTCTTCAATGTCAGATCCACGAGTCGCTTTTGCAGAGTTTATGTCTACTGATACAAGGGCTTCAGTTGGATCGATAACCAGTGANCCGCCAGATGGAAGCCTTACCTCTCTTTGAAATGCGGTTTCGATCTGTCCTTCNATTTGGTATCGATTGNAGAGNGGAACATCGCTATCGTAAAGTTTGATGCGATCCTTGTAGTGCGGCATCACTTTTTCTACGAACTCAGAGGCCTGCTTCTGTGCATCCTTTGTATCTATAAGGATCTCACTAACGTCATCGCGAAGGTTATCTCTAACAGCACGAGTGATAACGTCACTTTCCTGATAAATTAGGAAAGGACTTTTGTTATCTTTTGCGGCCTTTCCAATGGCTTCGTTCAATTGCAACAGGTAGTTCAGGTCCCACTGCAGTTCTTTCGCGCTGCGTCCTAGACCAGCTGTGCGGACTATCACTCCCATATTGCTAGGGATTTCCAGATTGGCAAGTGCTTCTTTTAGTTCGTCACGCTCTTCACCCTCGATGCGCTTAGATATTCCACCAGCGCGCGGGTTATTTGGCATTAGCACAAGGTATCGTCCCGCTAGGCTGTAAAAGGTAGTAAGGGCTGCTCCCTTATTGCCACGCTCTTCCTTATCAACCTGGATGACAATTTCCAACCCTTCCTTGACGACTTCCTGGATATTAATTCGCCCCCTGACCTTAGATGGAGAAACTGAAAAATACTCTCGGGAGATTTCCTTGAGCGGGAGAAAACCGTGGCGATTACCGCCATANTCAACGAATGCTGCTTCTAGGCTAGGCTCNACCCTGGTTATTCGGGCTTTATAAATGTTNGCTTTCTTTTGTTCTCTGGTACGGCTTTCTATGTCCAGATCGTANAGCTTTTGCCCATCAACGAGGGCAACGCGCAACTCTTCACTATGAGTTGCATTAATTAACATGCGTTTCATTACGACATCACTTATTATTCATGCAATCACACGCGAACAGACATCGTCAAATCTTGTATGGTTTTACTACGCCTCGGCTAGTATCTCCTAGTTTAATAAAGGTTGTATGCCAACAGGGGGATTCCTTAGTTTGGGAGTCGCCCAAATAACCTGGGGATGATAATCAACTCCGCGAGATGTGTTCTTAGAATTATTCTGTTGCCAATTAACTGATTTGACGTCTCGTTCNCAATCGTAGGATTGCTGTTAAAATCGCCCAGCGGCTATGTTTCTTGCTGGAACAAGTAAATTCTTGGTTGCTGGTGTTAGGTGCTAGACCGAACATTACATGACCAAACCCTATGTCGACAGATCTACTTAATTGGTGTTTCCATCGAACACGTNCGAATAATAGCTAAAAATGGTGATTTCTTAAAGTAATGAATTCAGAGACCAACAATGGTAACGAGAGGACTAGCGGCGTGCGTAACGTGATCATTGATCAACAATACGCGGGACAACGAATAGATAACTACTTGCGTCGAGAGCTAAAAGGGGTCCCTAAATCAAGGATTTATAGAATAATTCGCAAGGGCGAGGTTCGGGTTAACGGAAAAAGAGTGCAGGCAAATACCCGACTGACCGCTGACGACAAATTACGTATTCCACCAGTACGCACGGCAACCCCCAGCGATCTTAAATATCCAGTCGAAGATATATTAAAAACAATACTTTATGAGAGTAAAGTAATGTTAATTANTAATAAGCCGCGGGGTGTTGCAGTACATGGNGGTAGTGGTGTTTCGATGGGAGTTATTGAGTCCCTGAGGTCAGCGTTGCCAGATGAACATAACCTTGAACTTGTTCATCGGCTAGATAGAGATACTTCCGGGTGTCTAATGATCTCTAAAAACCGTAGTCACCTTCGGGCATTGCAAGGAGCGCTGCGCGACAGGGACAGCATCGGTAAATACTATCGTGCAATCGTTCACGGCCGGTGGCCACGTAGGAAGACCCTGATTGAAGCACCGATTGCTAAGAACCTACTAACTAGCGGTGAAAGAGTGTCTCGAGTCACGGTTGAGGGAAAGCCTTCTAAAACAGGATTCAAGGTGCTTGGTAACNATGATGGGTTTAGTTTGGTAGAAGCAAGAGCATTCACTGGGCGTACGCATCAGATTCGAGTGCATTGTCGTCATGCGGGGCTGCCGATTGTTGGTGACGCCAAATATGGCTTCGCGGATGCAGACAAGGTGGTTAAGCGCCGATTTGGCTACCAACGACTCATGTTGCATGCCGAAAGGCTGGAGATACCGAANATCGAAGANTATGCAGGAATCAGTATTTCGGCNCCACCAGATAGAGATTTCGAGATNTTCAGNACTTNTATAATNAAAACAATGTATTANNTAATATNTATAAAGTCATTTAGATCTANTNCTAATGANTCTAATTGCTCTCTCANGAGCATTATAGGCAAACCATATAAACAATTAACATCTCGNCCCCGCGCGTCATCCAGCAAGGTAACACCNAGCGATTCAACCTTNATGCTGCCTGCGCAGTCGAAAGGTTNTTCAAGTTGAAGATATCGAGAGATCTGACAATCGGAAAGTTCTCGAAACTTTATTTCATAGGTCTCGCTGGCTATTCTTCGATCACCTTGTTCCGTAAGCAGGCAGACACCTGTGGTGAATGAGACCCATTGACCACTGAACACTCTAAGCTGAGCTAGCGCGTTTGCGTGTGTACTAGGTTTCCCGAAGATCTGTTGATCTAGATGTGCAACCTGGTCTGAACCAATGATTACGTAGGACTCAGCGTCAATTTCAACTGATAGCGCCTTGCCTTCGGCGAACCGCAGGGCTATCGCGGTTGCCGCTTCCTTAGGAATACTTTTCTCGATATATCTGGGGTTTATCTTGGTGTACGAGATCCTAAGTCGGTCCAGTATTTCCGCACGATAGGGCGAAGAGGAGGCCAGGAAGAGTGTTCGATCCATCAATGCGTTTCAGCTAGTATGTTTTTCATTTTTTTTTGACAGCCCTGAGTATCATCACTAAGATGCGCCCCTTATGTTAACAGGGCTCCTCCCGGATATGGTCAATTTCAGCGAATATGCGAAAAATGGCTCTATCCTTCAAGGCAATATTCCGTTGACTCAGTTCGATCGCCTGTGTGAGCTTGTTGAAAGCGACGAAGGAAATGTGGAAGTTAGCTTGGCCTTTAAACAGCAGGAAATGCAGCGCGTCACTGCTGTTGGTAAAGCGACGACTGAACTGAAGTTAGCTTGTCAGTCCTGTCTTGAGGTAATGTCACTGCCTATTAAAATTCACGTAGAAGTGAAACTGGTTGATGACGAGAGTGAGCTCGCTGCGTTGCCGCCTGAANATAACGGTATCGTGGTGCAGCCGCCGATGGTGTCGTTAACAGATATTATAGAAGATGATTTGATTTTGGNTTTGCCGATGGTTCCCCGTCACGAAGAACTCTGTGGGGGCCTTCAGAGGAAAGATGCGAAGACAGAGTTTGTCGAGGAAATGCATAGACCTTTTGCAAAACTATCTGAATTGATTGACAAAAATGCGGAGTAATTAATGGCTGTTCAGCAAAATAAGGTAACGCGTGCGCGCAGAGGGCAGAGAAGATCTCATGACTCGCTGAAAGGGCCTACCTTGTCGGAAGATCCAACAACTGGTGAGACTCACCGTCGTCATCATGTTACGGCTGACGGGTTCTACAGAGGTAAGAAGGTCGTTCATAGCGTGGACGAGGAAGAGTAGGCATCTAACTCGCCCTGTAAAAAATCTAGAGAATAAAAATGAGCAAACTTGCGTTTGTTTTTCCTGGTCAGGGTTCTCAGCAAGTTGGAATGTTGAGCGATAGTAGAGCTGAACTGGCTTCTATTTTTGACCGTGCTTCCAACGCGCTCGGGTACGACCTGTGGGACCTGATACAAAATGATCCCGAAGATAAGCTCAATCAGACCGAATTCACGCAGCCGGCGTTACTTACTGCCAGTGTGGGTTTATGGTATCTGGCCAAGGAAAAGGGAACTACCCCCGACGTTGTTGCTGGTCATAGCCTAGGCGAGTATTCAGCACTCGTCGCAGCAGAAGTTTTGTCATTTGAAGAAGCTGTAGTACTAGTACAGAAACGTGGCNAGTTCATGCAGTCAGCTGTACCTCTCGGCGAGGGTGGCATGGCAGCAATCCTAGGGTTAGATGACGATGAGGTCATTGCAATCTGTGAGAGACAAGCGGATAGACAGATTGTTCAGGCGGCGAATTTCAATTCGCCTGGTCAGGTAGTCGTAGCAGGCAATGTCGCGGCGCTTGAAAGGGTCATCGATGACTGCAAAGAATCAGGGGCAAAACGAGCCATGCAACTCGCAGTCAGTGCACCTTTCCATTGCCAGTTAATGCAGCCTGCTGCTGATCAAATGTCGGAATTGCTGCATAATATCGAGTTCCAGGAACCGAAAATCGCTGTCTTGCAGAACGTAAATGCCGATTTTGTATCGGACCCCAGACAGATTCGGGAAAATCTTGTTTCGCAAATGTCCAGCGCAGTGCTTTGGTCGACCACGATAGAACGAATGGTGCGTGAGAGCGTGGCTCAGATTGTGGAGTGTGGCCCTGGAAAGATACTTTCCGGTCTTAATAGGCGAATTGACAGGTCTATCGACTCAATGAGTATCTCCTCTAGCGATAGTTTGGATTCGGTTATTGGGATCTTAGTATAGTGACACGGGTCGCTTTGGTAACAGGAGCAAGTCGCGGAATTGGCCGAGACATCGCTCAACGCCTTGCGGAAGAAGGTATGGAAGTGCTGGGAACTTCTACCACCAAGGGGGGGGCCCAGAGCATTACAAACGAGTTGGCAGGACACGGCAAAGGATATGTGCTTAACGTCAGCGATGAAGGTTCGATCGGTAATTTTTTCGATGCCATCAAGGAGTCCCACGATGCGCCGCTTGTACTAGTCAATAATGCGGGCATAACAAGGGACAATCTAGCGCTAAGGATGAAAGAGGATGACTGGCAGGACGTGATTCAGACCAATCTGAGCTCGGTCTATCGCGTAACGAAGCAATGCCTTCGAGCTATGACTAAGGAAAGATGGGGTAGAATCATCAACTTAAGCTCCGTGGTTTCAAGAATGGGCAACGGTGGTCAAAGCAACTATGCGGCAACAAAAGCTGGTATTGAAGGTTACAGTAGATCGCTTGCAACGGAACTAGGTTCTCGAGGAATTACCGTAAACTGTATCGCGCCAGGTTTTATCGAAACGGATATGACTCGAGAATTGGGAGATGATCAAATAGAACAGTTACGAGCAAGAGTCCCTTTAGGCCGATTGGGAAATTCTGAGGAAGTAGCAGCGCTGGTGGCTTTTCTCGCCAGTGAGGAAGCAGGATACATAACGGGAGAGACGATACACATTAATGGCGGTATGTATATGAGTTAAGAGGAGCAAACGTACGTCAAGATAACCTCGACGAAAAAGCTTGATAGGTTAACTGGCATTTCATTAAACTAGCGCAGCCTCAACTGCAAGAAACTTTAGGAGAACCCCCCCATGAGTACCACTGAACAACGAGTGATCAAACTGGTCTGTGAGCAACTGGGCGTAAAAGAAGAAGAAGTAACCTCAGAAGCGTCCTTTGTCGAAGATCTAGGTGCCGACTCGCTTGACACGGTCGAATTGGTAATGGCTCTGGAAGAAGAATTTGAAACTGAGATTCCCGACGAGGAAGCGGAAAAAATCACTACCGTGAAAGAAGCGATGGACTATATCGAAGCGCACTCCTAACACCTGAACTATCGGTTTGTAGAGAGCCGCATTTGTTAACTCAAATGCGGCTTTTGTTTTATGGGAGGATTTTGACAAACATCTTTGTCATCAAATCTGGTATGTTTGATTGGTTTTTTATTAAAAAGGATGGGGTTTGATTAACCGCCGAGTTGTTGTCACGGGTCTAGGAATGATTACCCCGCTGGGTGCATCGCTCGAGAGCTCCTGGGATGGGCTCCTTGCTGGAAAGAGTGGTATCGGGCCTATCACTTCGTTTAATACGGAAGGGTATCCAGTTCGCTTTGGAGGCACAGTTCCTGAATTCGATATCAGCGAGTATCTGTCGCCCAAAGAGGCTCGGCGAATGGACGGGTTTATCCAGTATGGATTAGTAACAGGTATTCAAGCTATGGCCGATGCTGGTCTTGAAGTCACCGACGAGAATCGTCATCGAATCGGCGTCGCAGTTGGATCCGGAATCGGTGGAATTGTGACAATTGAAACTTGTTACGGTGTGCTGCTTAATCGTGGACCGAGCAAGGTCTCTCCTTTCTTTGTTCCTTCCTGCATTATCAATATGGTTGCAGGACATCTATCCATAATGTTCGGCCTCCAGGGTCCGAATATTGCCATTACCACCGCTTGTACCACAGGTACTCATAATATTGGATTTGCGGCACGACTTATTGCCAGCGGTGATGCAGATGCCATGCTGGCGGGAGGAGCTGAAAAATCTACGTCGCCGACCACAATGGCTGGTTTTGGAGCGATGAAGGCCTTATCTACAAGAAATGATAATCCACAGAAGGCAAGTAGGCCTTGGGATAAGGATCGTGATGGGTTTGTTCTCAGTGACGGATCCGCGGTATTGGTGCTTGAAGAATACGAACATGCTAGACAAAGGGGAGCCAAGATCTACTGCG
>PASO01000014.1 GCA_002712135.1 Gammaproteobacteria bacterium | reverse complement strand
CTTCCTCAGTGGGGAAACGGTCGTTCATCATGAAGTGAACCTCGGTACGATACAGTCAAACGCCTTCAGCGCCACGACCAAGGGATCGAGCTATGTCGGTTAGCAGCCCTGTGTTAACCCATAATCCGACGCGATGCCCATCCTTGGTTAAACAAGGCGAATCAGCAAGATCAGCAAGACCATCAATGAGTTCCGCTTCTTCTTTGACGATGTCCTCGTAATAGGCAAGATTCTCTTTACTCGGTGTAGCTATGACGGAACCGCCAAATCCATCCACGATGACAGGCTTTCCGTCCATCCACTCTGCCGGAAAGTTTTCGATACCCATCACTGCTGGAATACCCATCGCCTCCGCAAGAATCGCAATATGAGAGTTCGCTGAACCACTTAACGAAATAACGCCTTTTAGCTTCTCAACGGGTACTGAGGCCAGTTCTGTCGCAGTAAGGGTTTCTCCGACCAACACTGTTTCCGCCGAGTAGTCTGTTTTTTCAAAGTCAGTACTTTGTAGCTTGGCAAGCACCCGTATACCAAGATCTCTTACATCCATTCCTCTCTCGCGAAGATACTCATCCTCCATGGCCTCAAAGTTAGCTACATGAGATTCAATTACCTTCCGCAGCGCTCCCTGTGCCCATTGACCCTGTTCAATAACANCAAAAACCTCGCCAGTGATCTCAGCATCATCCAGCATCTGCAGGTAAGCCTCGAATAAGCCGAGNTCCCCAGGGCGCAGACGNGTTCCCAATCGATCAGAAAAGCCGCGAATCTCTTTTCGTGTTTCCTCCACCGCTAGAGAGAATCGTTCTTTCTCCCTAGGAATGTCATCNATTCTTCTTTCCGGCACGCTGTCNAGATCAGCNTTGGGGTACATCACNACAACGGTTCCCATTCCGACTCCAGGGGAGCCTGAAAGCCCCCTGAACTCTCTTGAAGNAATGTCGCTGGACGAGCCGCCGAGCGAAAGATCTCCCGAGACAATTGCGTGCGCAATGACTCCCGCTAACTGTGCCGAAAGTGTTATCAGAAACGCTTCTTCGCTCTCGTCAAAGCGACGCGCCTCTTTCTGTTGCACAACGAGCACACCAAGTATCCTGCGATGATGAATGATTGGCACACCCAGAAACGAGTGAAATGGCTCTTCACCAAGATCAACGATATGTCGATTCCGCGGATGGCTTTGTGCGTCCTCCAAATTTATAGGCTCTGCTCTTTCACCAACGAGGCCAACTAATCCCTCATCCAGCTCCAGAGTAACAAGTCCTACGGCATCGACATTTAGTCCCCGTGTGGCCATAAAGACATATTTCTGCCTTGACTCATCCTTGAGATAAACACTGCACACCTGCGTGCGCATCTCCCGTCTAACCTGTTCCACCATAATATCCAGAGACGTTTTTAGATCTCCAGCAGATAGTACTTCCTGCACTACGCGACGCAGGATTCGTGGAAATTCGGAGGAAAANTGCCCCAATATTGTTACCCTTGGGCNAGGCACTTTGATAGGAAAGGCGCTAATTCTTTCATAGCTCGACGATAAACATCTTCCTTGAAAGAAACCACCTGTCCTAACGGGTACCAATAACTTACCCATTGCCAAAGATCAAATTCTGGCGTATNCGACTGATCAAAAGTAATAGCGCCATCATCAGATAGCATTTTTAACATAAACCACTTTTGTTTCTGTCCCACAAAGCTGCTGGTATTCTGCCGTANCATTCGTTTCGGTAGGCGATATCTCAACCAACCTTTGGTACAGCCAACGATTTGAACACTATGGTACTCTAACCCAATTTCCTCGCGTAGTTCCCGATAGAGCGCTTCCTCGGGAGATTCATNTGGCTTGATTCCACCTTGCGGAAACTGCCAGGCATTCTGTCCTACCCGCCGAGCCCAAAGTACCTGGCCTGCTTCATTAGCCACAATAATACCCACATTGGGCCTGAAACCGTCCCCGTCAATCACACTGTATTCTGCCATCTCAACATCGCTAGCATTGTCTCTGAATATCAAACTTTCAGCAAACCANCATCGTTGTTCGCTTCAAAGCAAGCTACACTAAAGAAAACGTCTATCGGGATCAGGTGTGGCACTGGCAATTTTCGACCTTGATGAAACGCTAATCGCTATCGACAGCGACCACGCNTGGGGGGAGTACGCAATAGACAGGGGTCTCGTGAATGCAAAAGAGNACAAGCGTCAAAACGATCAGTTTTACGCCGATTATAAACGCGGTGAATTAAACATAAGCGCTTATCTGACGTTCACATGTTCTATGTTGCCAACCTTTGACATAGATGAGCTCGACGAGCTAAGAAAAGATTTCGCAACGTCTGTCATAAAACCATACGTGCTCCCTAAAGCCAAAGACCTAGTGAATCACCATCGCGCCAAAAACGATCACCTTTTAATTATTACCGCCACCAATCGTTTTATCACAGAGCCAATTGCAGACTTCTTTGATGTCGATACATTAATTGCCCCCACGCCTGAGATTCAGAATAATCAATACACTGGGAAGNTCTTGGGAACACCGAGTTACGGTAAAGGGAAAGTGACCTGCCTNAATGAGTGGATAGCAACGACCATGAAATCTATGGAGGGTAGCTTCTTTTATTCTGACTCCCACAATGACCTGCCCTTACTCCGCATGGTTACTCACCCAGTCGTCGTTGATCCTGACGACATACTCAGGGCTGAAGCAGAAAACAAAGAATGGCCCATAATCAGCTTAAGAAGTTAATTCTACTAGCAATAAGTCTTGGCTTAGTCTATTCCTGTTCCGAGGAATCNATTCAGCCGGATGTCACCGNCATGGCTTCCCTAGCTACGGAACTACACATAAAGAATNAGAACCGGACTAAAGAAGAACTTACGGCGCTTAAAAATTCGGTCGANACATTCCTCTCAAAACCAAACACTGAAACATTAATCACCCTGCAACATAACTGGGTTAAAACCCATGACGCGCTGTTGAAAGTTAAGTTCCTAGCCCAGACTTCGACTAGCCAACTCATGATAGGACAAATTGATTCGTCGCCCATAGAACCAGGCTTCCTAGATTCACTTTCACTCTACCCAGAGACAGGGATCATTTCAGACATCACCGTGCCCATCACCGAAATTAGCATTCGCGAACAACATCAATTCACCGACCCCAGTGAGGCCTCACTGGGTTTTCATGTAATTGAGTATCTAGTGTTTTCAAGACCAATTGAAGATTTCATGCCTTCAGATGACTACAGGGTAGAACGTCGGCGACAGTTGCTCATGACAATCACCACAAGTCTTGCTAAGGCCTTGGATGTCTACTTGGATATACCATTGTTCGCTGGTACCTCGGATCCCTCGCTCCACCAGATGATTGTTTCCCTCGGACAGGGCGTAAGCCAGCTTTATGGTGAATCCCTAAAACTTATGGTGGACTCACACTCCCCTTATTCAAAAACTAGCCGCGAGAACCTCCGAACCCAAGTCAGCATGCTTAAACAAATGATATTCCAGCCCGTAAATCTAGGATCACAGCTGGTGCAGCTAGATGCTTTGCTAGCAAGAGATGTCACCCATACCGTGCAAGAAGTGTCTAATCTACTGGACTCGGACGCTGGGGATGACGAGATTGCTGTGCGATGCTCGGCCCTATTAGAAGGACTAGATCATCAACTACGGGGTTTCATAAGACTAACCGAGTTCACTAACTGACTTCCGNCGCAAATGCCAAATCTAAATCCCTCGCAGCCTTAACATCGTCAAGCCGCTTAACCGGCATGGTGTGAGGTGCCTGCTTGATTAGATCAGGTGTCTCTCTAGCTTCGTTTAATATCTCTACCATCGCATCGACAAACCCATCGATTTCTTCCCGCGTTTCGGTCTCTGTTGGCTCAATAAGAAGACACTCGGGAACTAACAATGGAAAATAGGTCGTNGGAGCATGATACCCGTAGTCGAGCAGTCGCTTCGCAAAATCCATCGCCGTAACACCTAGGTCTCTAGCCTCGTCAGCTAGAGTGATTATGAACTCATGAGTGGCTCGACGTTCCGGATAGGCTAAGCGAAACCCAGACTGTGTCAGTTTCTTCGCCATGTAGTTCGCATTCAGCGTCGCGTATTCCCCGACTCGATGCATACCTTGGTTACCCAGCAATCTCGCGTAAGCATAAGCACGCAATAGTATTCCTGCATTACCCATGAAAGCAGATAGATGTCCGATACTGAGAGGTAGATCCGCGCTATCAATCCATCGATAGCCATCATCCTCCTTTCCCACAACCGGCGTAGGTACAAACGGCATAAGCTTCTCACCCACACCCACCGGGCCAGATCCNGGTCCACCTCCACCATGNGGCGTGGCAAAGGTTTTGTGCAAGTTCATATGAAGAACATCAAAGCCCATGTCTCCTGGCTTCACCTTACCCAGTATCGCATTNAGGTTAGCACCGTCGTAATACAACAGACCTCCTACATCATGGACAACAGCTGCAATGTCCTGAATTCGTCGCTCGAAAACACCACAGGTCGACGGGTTCGTCATCATCAAGCCGGCGGTTTGGGGTCCCACAGCACTTTTCAATTCATCAATATCGACATCGCCGTCTTTGGTGACACCTACTTCACGGACCTTGTATCCGCACATTACCGCTGTTGCAGGATTAGTGCCATGCGCCGCACTGGGAATGAGAATTTCCGTGCGGTCAGCATCTCCCTTGTGCTCGTGGTATGCCCTGATCATGGCCACACCTGCAAACTCCCCTTGTGCCCCCGCCATCGGTGTNAGGGAAACTGCCTGCATCCCAGTTACATCTTTTAGGTATTCCTGCAGTTCATACATGCAAGCCAGAAAACCCTGACTACTCCGCTCCGGGGCCAGNGGATGACGATTTAGGAAACCCGGCAGGCTTGCTGCACGGTGCGCGCCGCGAGGATTGTATTTCATGGTGCATGAACCAAGCGGGTAAAACTGACCATCAATGGAGAAGTTCTTTTTAGACAAGTTAGTGAAATGCCTTACCACCTGCAGTTCCGAGACCTCGGGCAACCCTACTGACTCCGCCCTCATATGTTGCTGCGGTATGTCAGTGACCGGAGTACTCTCCTCAAATTGTGCAGTAGCACCCCGTCCTTCACTGGAAAGCTCAAATATCAACATTCTGCGAGCGCCTCCTTCAGGACATCAACGAAGAGCTCGAGATCAACGTCGGTCTTTGTCTCGGTCGTGTTGGTGAGCATACAGTCTGAAAGATTCTCGTCTATCTGGCCCAGATCGTACCCCCCCAGAATTCCCTTGGCAGACATGTTCTGCAGCACATTAGCGGCCTCGGTAGGAAGCTGGAATACAACTTCGTGGAAAACAGGTCCTGCAAAGCGAGTGGACACGCCCGGGATAGATGACACTTTCTCAATCAGTGAAATTATATTGTGGTGAGATCGAGTCGCTACCGACTGAAGACCTCTGTCTCCCAAGAGACTCAGATAAATACTAGCTGCTGTGACTAGGAGACCCTGATTGGTACAAATATTGGAAGTGGCCTTTGCTCGCCTAATGTGTTGTTCCCTCGCCTGCAGAGTAAGGGCAAACCCTTCTCTGCCATCAAGATCAACAGTCCGACCAATAATCCGACCCGGCATTTGACGTACGATCGATTTCCTGCAGCACATATATCCCAGGTAAGGTCCACCGGATGAAACGGGAATACCCAGGGGCTGTGCTTCACCTACCGCAATATCGGCCCCTTCCTTGCCCCAATTGCCAGGAGCCTTTATAAGCGCCAGCGCCATCGGGTTGGCAACACCAATAACGAGCATCCCCGCAGCGTGGGCCCAATCCGTAAGCTGATCAATGTCCTCCAGACCACCAAAAAAATTGGGATAGGAGATGACTAATCCAGCATAATCCTGGTCCTCATATGAGCCAAGTGCCGACACGTCGAGGGTCCCGGTTTCTTCCGAGGACGGTATNACTTCTATTTCTATTTGCTGGTTTGNAACNATGCTCCGACATGCCGCGAGNTACCTGGGATGAACTGTTCNNGNACACAGGATCCGTTTTGATTTCGACTTCTTATTGGCACGTATCGCCATCAGTATCGCTTCGGCAAGAGCGGTAGCGCCGTCGTACACGGAAGCGTTGGCTACATCCATTGCTGTGAGGCGGGACATCATCGTTTGAAACTCGTAAATGAGTTGTAATGTGCCTTGGCTCGCCTCAGCCTGATAAGGTGTGTAAGCGGTTAGAAACTCTCCTCTGGCGGTAATGTCCCATACGGCACTAGGGATATGATGCTCATAAGCACCTGCACCAAGAAAACTCAAGGACATCGAATCCTGCGCTGCACGTTCAGACATTAGACGCAGCATGGTCATTTCTGAGACGCCCGCAGGCGTCTTTTCCAGCTGGCCATTCCTTAAGTCATGGGGTATCTCATTAAACAAGGATTCAATACTGGAAACATCAATCGTTTCCAACATGATCCGTTCATCGTCTATGGTGTGTGGGACAAAGGGCATTGCTTATCTTATTCGATAGCCAGAGAACTAATTAGTGATCCCCTTCTTCACATACTTTGCGGTATTCCGCGGAAGTCAGAAGAGAGGAAACCTCGCCGAGGTCCAAAGGCGTAATCTTGAAGAACCAACCATCATCATACGGAGAATCATTGACAATCTCCGGCGCTTCTTCCAGCTGTTCATTGATCGCACTTACCGTGCCCGATACCGGCGCGTAAATGTCTGATGCCGCCTTGACGGATTCGACGACGCCCGCCTCTACCTTTGCGGTTACGCTACTATTCAGTTCGGGCAGTTCCACGAAGACCACGTCGCCCAACGATTCCTGAGCATGATCACTAATACCCACCGTCACCGTGCCGTCGTCTTCCACACGTGCCCATTCGTGCGAGTCCAAGTAATTTAAATTGTCCGGAAATTCCGCCATCGTCTTTACTCCTATTTGTTTTCATTCCAGGCTTTATACACCTGCCTGCCTTTACGTACGAAAGGAGGGTTTACTAATTCAACCGGGAAACGCTTACCCCGAATATCGACACTAAAGTTACCACACACAGTATCCACTCGTGCTAGGGCGATAGATTTACCAAGCGTCGGGGAGTACGCACCACTCGTTATTTCCCCTGCCTCTCTATCGTCACTAAATACCGGATAGTGAAGCCGCAACACACCTTTTGCGTTCATTAACAGGCCTACCAGCGTGCGTTCGACTTTTAGGTTCCGAAGTGCCTCGGACCCTATGAAATTTCGACCTTCTGTTACCACCGTGTTCGCCATATTCGACTCATAGGGCGAAACAGTTTCATCCATATCGTTACCGTAAAGGTTCATCCCGGCCTCAAGCCGCAAAGTATCCCTTGCACCAAGACCGACCGGCTTGACATCAACAGCTATCAGGCGTTGCCATAACTCTCTCGCCGCAGTTCCCGGTAACATAATCTCAAGACCGTCCTCTCCGGTATACCCCGTACGCGCAATAAACCAGTCGCCACACCAGGCTCCCTGGAATACTTTTAGTGACCCGATAACTAACTGATAGTCAGCCTTAACGACTTCAGTCACACGAGCAATCGCACTTGGGCCTTGGATTGCCAATATGGCAAGATCATCTCGCTCAACTAATACACAATCCATACCTTCACTGTGTTGCTGCAACCAATTGAGGTCCTTTTCACGGGTCGCACAGTTCACCACCATCAGGTATGCGGTAGGANNGAGGTANACGATAAGGTCATCCATTACGTGTCCTCGCGAATCGAGCATCGCACTGTAGAGCGCCTTACCGGGCTCCTTCAGCCGGGAAATATCGTTGGCTAGGACCCTGTCGAGGAACGCCTGGCTTTCTCCGCCGGAAATCTCGATCACGGTCATATGGCTCACATCGAAAACGCCCGCGCCCTGCCTGACCGCATGGTGTTCCTCAATTTGAGAGCCATAGTTAAGCGGCATGTCCCAACCAGCAAAGTCCACTAGTTTTGCGCCCGCCTCCTTGTGCAGCGCGTAAAGTGGTGTTCTATGACCCATGACCAATCCGGTTAGACAACAAAGCGTATTATTCTACATGAGTCATGCGCCATGAGTATCGAGTGACGGGCTATTAGTAATGAGTTCATCTAAGCGTCGCATACCTGGTCACCAGCGTCTTCAGAAATCCCGATTCGTTGACCACGTTCATGCTCTTATTCCGCAACCACCGCACGGCCGAATTTCGTGACGCAAAACCCCGAACAAATATCTCCATCAGTGCCGCCGTCATTATGTTGTCATTCCTTCGCGCACGCTGATAACCATTGAGTAGCTGAATATCGCCCAGAGATCGACCCTCAAGACGTGCTTGTTTTAGTACCAGCGAAAGCGCCCACGCATCCGCAAGCCCGATGTTGGCGCCCTGGCCAGCTAACGGGTGAATGGTATGTGCAGCCTCGCCAATAAGCGCAAGGTTTTGTCTGACATAGCGAAGACTATGTTGCTGCGCAAGTGGAAACACGAGTCGTTCATCAACGGCAACAATATCACCTAACTCACCTTCGGATAGGTCGGTCAACAACCCAGCAAATTCTCTCTCATCCATTGCCAATATCGCCTGGGCATTTTCGCAAGACAGCACAATCGAACACAGATGCCGGTCTGCTAGCGGCAAAAAGGCCAAGATTCCGTCTGTGGTAAACCACTGACGAGCAACTCCACAATGCGAGTTCTCGGTTTCAACGCAGGCCACTACCCCCTGCTGATCGTAACTCCAGTGCACCGCGCTAAGATTGGCCATTTTTCTAACCTGAGAACGACCCCCATCTGCACCCACAAGCAGGGTCGTGTGCCACTTGCCGTCTTGGGTATCAATGACGTACCCGTCATCCACCTTATTAATCGCGACTAATGGTGTATCCCAATGCAAATTTACATCGCATCTGGTGTGAAGTAGTTCTACCAGGGCTGCACAAAGACGATCATTCTCTGCGATGTATCCCAGTTCAGTCTCGCCTAAGTCTTCAGCTGAAAACGACACCGTGCCGGTTCCTTCACCGTCCCATACTTCGATCCTCGAGTAAGCCGGTGCTGACACACTAGCCCCAATCCTCGTAAGAAAATTCCACTGGGCCTTGGCGATGGTAGTAACGCGNGGCCTGATGCCCGAGCGCAGGATCCACCTATCTTTGTGTTTAGGCTCGGGCGGATCAACCTCAGGTTTACTCCCCTGATCCAAGATCATGACGCGCAAATCTGAATCCCCAAGGGCAGCGGCCAGGGAAAGTCCAATCATGCCCCCACCCACAATCAGTACGTCGACACGTTCCATCAGGCTGCGCTCATCGTCTGTTCAATTTCCNTAATCGTTTTGGGGATGNNGTCCGTCAATACGTCATNGCCATTGCGTGTCACCGCGACATTGTCNTCTATACGAATACCGATTCCGCGATAGGCCTCCGGCACATTCTTGGCATCTTTGGGAATATACAGTCCAGGCTCCACTGTAGTAACCATTCCCTTCTCGAACACTCTCCACTGGCCACCAACCTTGTACTCACCCACGTCGTGAACATCCAGACCCAGCCAGTGACCAGTGCGATGCATATAAAACTGGTTGTAAGCGCCGACCTCTATCAGTTCATCAACATCTCCTTCGAGTAACCCTAATTCTTTGAGCCCANTGGTAAGCTCCATCACCGCCGCCTCGTGTGGCTGGTTCCAGTGATTTCCCGGNACGACCNGNTCTATNGCTGCAAGCTGTGCAGCAAGAACAATTTCGTATAAAGCTGCTTGCTCTCCAGTAAATTTTCCACTGACCGGTAACGTGCGAGTCACATCAGAGGCATAGTACTCGTACTCTCCTCCAGCATCGATCAACACAAGNTCACCGTCTTCAAGNACCTTATCGTTGTCTATGTAATGNAGTACGCAGGCGTTGCTTCCTCCGCCGACAATACTTGGATATGCAGGATGCCGTGCGCCCCGTTTCGAAAACTGATACTGCAACTCTGCCTCCACTTCATATTCCATCATGCCCGGCGTCAGGTTCTCCATGACCTGGATATGAGCGGCAGTTGAGATCCTGGCGGCGTATCGCAGGACATCGATTTCCTTGTCACTTTTGTGTAACCGCAACTCGTGCAAATACTGACCCAACTGAATAAATTCACCGGGCGGTTCAGTACCCTCTTGATTGTACATCGCAATGCTGTTACGCCACGACAATATCCTAGCATCGAATCTGGGGTNGGTCCCCATCGCATAGTACAACCTGGGTCGACCTTCGATNAGTCCNGGCAGGATGTCATCAATGTCATCTATGGGAAACGCATCGTCAAATCCATAAAGCTGGGCAGCTCGCTCGGGGCCGGCAACAGACCCGTGCCAGCGCTCGTGATCATGCTCACGTTCACGGCAAAATAGAATCGATTCACCATATTCCCGCCCCGGAATNAGNGCAAATACAGAATCAGGTTCATCAAATCCGGTGAGGTAATGAAAATCACTATCCTGTCGGTAGCGATGCTCAACACCATTATTTCGAATTTTAACTTCCGAGGCAGGCAGTATCACAATACTGTCAGGTTCCATCAGTGCCATCAGCTCGCGACGTCGCATGACATACTCTGCTTTNTCNATTTTCGGTCCGGTCTTCACCGTCTGCGCGCGTTTTCAGTAAAGATAAACAACACAGATACCCTGACGAATTCTACAATCTCGAACAGATCCGATTCATTTTCTTCGCTCTCACCTACTTCTTCTCGGAGCGCGGCAATGCGTTCAAGGTCAGTCAGTGCTTCGGTAACCTGCTCATCAAAATGGCGTGACCCCAAGCCGCTCAGGAATCCAGCGCAAAAGGACTTGAGCGCCTGGCTTCGGGCATCAATACTGGAGTCATCGTCTGGCATCAATATGCGAAACTGAAAGTCGCTGAACTCTTCCAGCTCTGTCAGAGTAGCTTCGAAAAGATTATCCAACCGCTGCACTAACTCCGCATCCGCACGCTCACCATCCCCAATTAGCCAATCCGAATACGCTACCTCGCGCTGCTGCTGTGATGAATCAGGGTTTACGCACATGAACCCAGTCATTAACCCATGCAGTTCCGATGGTGATATGGCAATCCCTGAGACCAGGAACACGTCTTGAAAATCAGAATATTGAATTTTTCGCAAACCAAACTCATAACGGTAGGTGACTTAAGATTCTAACCCGCAACCGAGTGAGGACAAAAATTTCGAAAACACTCGTTTGACCTGCTACAAAGCATCCCTTTATAGTTAGCCTGCATCCGGAACCACGTCAATGGACGCCAACTAGATCCGACGAGGAATTGGCTTTGGAAATCAAAGACCTAGAAATCAAGATTGATGAACTCATCCAAATTTGTGATGAACTCGAACGCAAGCAAGCTGTCATGGAAGCAGATCGTGAAATCTGGCTAGCAGAACGTATCCGTCTGCTGGAGAAGAACGAGATGGCTAAGAGTAAAGTTGAAACAATGATCATGCGCCTGAAAGCGCTGGAGCAGGACTAGTCCAATGGTGGAGGGGACTACAGTCACCGTTAGGATCCTCGACAAGGAATACCAGGTTAGTTGTCAACCAGACGAGGTGCAGGCGTTAAAGAAGTCAGCCACCTACGTGGATGAAAGGATGAGGGAGTTCAAGGAAAATTCCTCGGTGCTCGGACTGGACCGCCTCGCCGTCATGGTTGCGCTTAATATTGCAAACGACTTTATCAGCGAAACACAAAAAGTAGAATCGGTTCAATCGACACAGGACGAAAACCTCAAAGCGTTGTCCGGGAAATTGGAGCAGGCACTGGTTCGATTCAAGAAAACTGCGAATTGAGTCGATACCTATCTGGTAGAAGCGATATAATTAAGGATGTTCCCTGGGTTGTTTGCCAGTCGATATGTCCTCGACCCTTTATGCGAAATCCAGGAGGTCTTTTTTCTTTGCCATGTGCACGTCCGGTTTTACGGGAAGCCTGAGGCAAGTCGGAGACCACCGCCTTGAACCGCTGGGTTCAAGGGCCTATCCGAACAGCGGCAATTTGGGGAACGATTATTTCTGTCAACAACCAATCACTGCGTAAATCAATCCGCCAGAACAGGCGAAGTCTGGACCAAGAGCGCCAGCAATTTACGGCCTCTGTTATCACCAAAACTATTGCGGCCATGTTATTCTTTCGCAGGGCCACTAGCGTTGCGTTCTACATGCCCTTTGACGGTGAAGTGAGTCCGGTCGAGCTCTGTTCCTTGTCCTTCGATATGGAGAAACAGTGCTACCTCCCAAGAGTGACCGGTAGCAAACTTACTTTCGAACATTACATACCAAACTCAACACCAATGAAAAAAAACCGGTTCGACATCCCCGAGCCAGCTAGCCGACAATCCATATCTCCCAAGGTACTTGATGTCGTGTTCATGCCACTGGTTGCATTCGACCAAAGTGGGAATCGATTAGGGATGGGAAAGGGTTACTACGATAATACCTTCGCAGGAATCGACCAGTGGTGGCACAAACCTCTACTTATCGGGTTAGCGCACAGTTTCCAAGAAGCGGCTTTTCAGTCTCATAGTGGCGACGTTCCCATGGATGCGATTGTTACCGAATCTTCTCTAATTTCTTCCGAACAACGACGTAAGCATCTACACTAACGCCCAATGAGGCCAGCAAATGATTAGACAGATCATCCGCATGGGACATCCAACGCTCCGAGAGGTGGCTGAGCCGTACCCGCTGGAAAAGATTGGCAGTAAAGAGTTTCACGAGTTAGTCAAAGACATGCGTGAAACGTTGCATGAGGTAGGTGGTATCGGCCTTGCCGCACCTCAGATTGATGTGCTCTATCGACTAGCAGTTATAGAGATTAAGAATACGGAATCCCGATACGGTGAAATTCCCTTAACGCCTTTCGCTGCCTATGTTAATCCAGAGATTACGGTACTTGGTGATGACACTGCGGGTATCTGGGAAGGTTGCTTATCGATACCCAATCTCATGGGCTATGTAGAAAGACCCCAACATATTCGGGTCGACTGGACCAATGAGAAAGGCGAATCAAAATCCATGGAAGCCATAGGATTGCTCGCCACCGTGTTTCAGCACGAATTCGATCATCTAAACGGCAAGCTCTACATAGATCGAATTACCGACACAACCAAGATAGCGTTCGAGGNCGAGTTTCTCGCCTATCACTTACCCTNGGAGTAACTATGGATCAGGACACCTTAAAGGCTGAAGTTGCCAAATCGGCTATCGAGTATATCGACCGCCACCTACAACCTGACGCAATAGTCGGTGTCGGAACAGGATCTACAGCAAACTTCTTTATTGACTCACTGGCAGAGGTCAAGCACAAGTTCCAGGGCGCGGTCGCAAGCTCAGATGCCACCGAAGAACGTCTGAAAAGCCATGGGATACCAGTATACGATCTTAACTCCATCGATGAACTTGCCGTCTACGTCGACGGCGCGGATGAAACCAACGACGCACTGGAGCTAATAAAGGGCGGCGGCGGTGCATTAACCAGGGAGAAGATTGTTGCCTCGGTGGCCCGGCAGTTTGTCTGCATTGTTGATGAAAGCAAATGCGTAGCAACGCTGGGTACTTTCCCGTTACCTATCGAGGTTATTCCAATGGCGCGCTCTGCCGTCGCACGCAAGCTTGTGGGAATGGGCGGACAGCCCGTGTACAGGGAAAACTTTATCACCGATAACGGCAACGTCATCCTGGACGTTCATGGCCTTGCCATCGAGGCAGCGAGGGAGTTCGAACATGAAGTCAATTCTCTGGTGGGTACGGTCACAAACGGTTTATTCGCGCTTAGGCCTGCTGATGTTCTATTGGTAGGCAGCCCGAAGGGTGTGCTGGAGAAACACGCTTCAGATTAATTTGCCTGGGTTCATCACGTTATTTGGATCGAACACTTGCTTTAATGCCTGCATCGCCGCAACTTCAGACGCACTGCGAGTGTATCGAAGCTGATCTCTCTTCAATAGACCAACACCATGCTCGGCCGAAATACTTCCCTCAAACGTCGAGACGATGTCTAGCACACGTTCACTCACTTCCTCGCAGCGCAGTTTGAAATCCTGTACGTNCCAATTCTCAGGTTTCAGGATATTCANATGNAGGTTGCCGTCGCCNATGTGGCCAAACCANACAACTTCGAAGTCGGGATACTGTGTCATCACCTCATCNTCAACNGCCNGNAGAAAGTCCGGGACCTTTGANACGCGGACGGAAATATCATTCTTGTANGGNGTATAAGGNGTGATNGATTCAGAGATTCCTTCTCTATAACGCCAGAAATNCCTNTTCTGCTNNANNCTNTGNCTGATTAGCCCATCAACGACCCATCCCGCATCNCAGCACTCNGAAAAAACCTCCANCACNTCATCGGGTCNCTGCTCGCANTCNACCAGAACGTAATAATCCGAGGGCGTAGGGAACGGTGCACTAACACCCGTATGTTCTATGACATGCTGCAATGCCCCTTCCGAGAAAAACTCGAATGCTGTTATCGTCACCTCCGAGCGNAAGGCGTTTAGTACCGCAATAACATCCGTCATTCTGGGCACTGCCAGCAAGATAACCGACAAATCTCCCGGATCATCAGTGAGTTGGATGCTAGCCTCTGTCACCAGACCCAAGGTCCCCTCAGACCCTATGAACAGATGACGAAGGTCATATCCAGTGGCATTCTTTATAAGACCTCGATTCAACTCGAGGATCTTGCCAGCACCCGTGACGACCTTTAATCCGCTAATCCAGTCTCGTGTCAAACCATATCGCAATACCTTAATGCCCCCAGCATTGGTAGCGATGTTGCCACCAATCTGGCTTGAGCCGGCAGATGCAAAATCGACCGGATAAAAGAGTCCCTTGTCCCGCGCGTACTCCTGCAGCGCTTGCGTGACAACACCGGCTTCAACTAATACGCTTCGATCAACCTCGTTAAAATCGAGAATCCTGTTCATCTTGTCAAAAGACACGACGACCTCGCCGTTTCTGGCTACCGCGCCACCACTTAGCCCCGTCCGTCCTCCAGAAGGAACCAGCGCTAACCCATGTTCATTCGCCAGCTTGACGACATCACTGACCTCCTTAGTGCTTCTGGGGAATACTACTGCCGCAGCATTCGGTTCATAGAATCGAGTCCAATCCAGACCATAGGTCTGTCGATCATTGTCGTCCGTATGAACAGTCCCGACGATCTCTCGCAATTGATCCAGGGCTGAAGTAGGTATGGTCATCACGCATTCGCCTCATCGGCTCGCCGCGTAAGCGCGTCAACCGCTGGTAAGGTTTTACCCTCGACAAACTCCAGAAACGCACCGCCACCGGTCGAAATATACGATATACCCTTATTCGCTTCGTACTTATCAATCGCCGCCAGCGTATCGCCACCGCCAGCGACCGAAAACGCGGAAGAGGATGCAATGGCCAACGTTATCTGTTTGGTTCCCTGTCCAAACCGGTCAACCTCAAATACGCCCACCGGACCATTCCACAGAATCGTCCCCNCTCGGTCAATATGCCCCTTCAGCACTTCAATGGCATCCGGGCCAATATCCACGATCATTTCATCTGCTTGAATTTCATCCACATGACAGAGCCTCGACTCAGCATCAGCATCCAGCCCACTACTGACCAGAACATCCGTGGGTAAAGGAATATCGACGGTCTCCAACAGTTTTGCCGCAAAATCCAACATATCCCGCTCACACAGGGACTTACCCACATCTACACCAGTCGCTGCCAGAAAGGTATTAGCGATACCACCGCCAACGACCAGCTGATCCACTNTTTGTCCCAGAGATTCCAGGACCGCAAGCTTTGTCGATACTTTGCTGCCACCCACGAGGGCAATCATCGGTCTTACAGGCGCAGTTAACGCTGATTCCAACGCATCCAGCTCCGCTTTTAGCAATGGGCCGGCACACGCTATCGGCGCGAATTGAATTACACCTGCCGTGGATGCCTGCGCCCGATGCGCTGTCGCAAATGCATCCATAACGTATATGTCACAGAGAGCGGCAATGCGCTTCGATAGTGTTTCGTCGTTCTGACTCTCCCCTACATTGACGCGGACGTTCTCTAGCAACGCCACGTCAGCGTCTCCGAGAACAAATCCTTCAAGGTAATCGGAAACCAGTTCTACCGATAGGCCCGAAAGTGACTGCAGACGGTCGGCAACCGGTTGNAGGCTAAANTCTGGTTGTTCTCCCATGGGAATACCTTCCTCGGGTCGTCCCAGATGTGACATTACCATCACCTTCGCACCACCAGACACCGCGTGCTGAATTGTCGGCATTGCTGCTATTAGCCGAGCGTCACTGCTAACCCGTGCGTCAGTTATAGGAACGTTAAGATCTTCTCGTATAAGGACGCGCTTGTCTTTTATATCAAGACTTAGAAAATCCGTTACCGCCATCGATTCAGATCATCTCTCGCACAGCAGCTGCTACCGCTCCTGAAGTAAATCCAAAGTGTTCAAACACCTGCGCACCTGGACCAGAAGCACCGAAACTTGGTAATCCGATAACGTCTCCGTCCAATCCAACCCATTTACGCCAGTAGTCAGGATGCGCAGCTTCTACCGCCAAACGACTACGAACAGAAGGCGGTAGCACCGAATCACGGTACCCCAAATCCTGCGCTTCAAACACGTCAGCAGAGGGCATAGAAACCACCCGGACTGCCACCCCTTCACTGCTAAGTTCATCATAGGCCTGGACAGCAATTTCAACCTCAGAACCCGTCGCTAAGATTATTGCGACCGGGTCTTCTGCATCCCGCAATACATAAGCCCCCCTTGCAACGTTATTGAGCTGGGTCTCATCTCTGGTCTGACAGGGCAAACCCTGCCGAGAAAAGACCAGTGCGCTCGGTCCGAATTGTCTTTCAATCGCCGCTTTCCAGGCCACAACAGTCTCGACCGTATCGCATGGCCTCCATGTGGACATATTGGGTGTTGCTCTTAGATTCGATAGCTGTTCTACAGGCTGATGCGTCGGACCATCCTCCCCCTGACCGATCGAGTCATGGGTATAAACCAGGATATTGCGAATACCCATAAGCGCTGACATCCGGACGGCATTTCTACCGTACTCCATAAACGTAAGGAAAGTACCCGAGAACGGAATTAAGCCTCCATGTAGTGCGATGCCATTGCATATCGCCGTCATGCCAAATTCCCTGACGCCGTAGTAAAAATAGTTTCCACCGGGTGAGGAATCCGCAATGGGCTGCGCGTTATCCCAGACGGTGCAATTGGATCCGGTAAGATCAGCAGAGCCGCCAAGTAGTTCCGGCAATAACGATGCAATCACACCGATAACATCGCCGCTGGCATTACGAGATGCTTTACTCTCGGCACTCTCCGCCGTCTCCCGCAACAGCTCAGCCATTCGCGATTCCCAGGTATCGGGAAGCTCCCCCGCCATGGATCGCTCAAATTCTGCTGCCAGTTCCGGGAAATTTGGCGCGTATTCCGCAAACTGCTGACGCCAATTGCTTTCGCTCTCTGCCCCCTTCTGTCGACAATCCCATGCCTCTTTATATTCGTCAGGAATCTCAAATGGATCAAACTTCCAATCCAAGTTTCCTCTGGTGCCAGATATCTCGTCATCACCCAACGGAGAACCGTGAGCAGAAGACGTGCCTGCCTTAGTAGGCGCACCGTATCCAATCGTAGTCTTACAGCATATCAAGCTGGGCAATGGTGAGGCCTTAGCTTGATTGACCGCCGCCGCAATCGCTTCGGCATCATGTCCATCGACACCGTCAACCACATGCCAACCGTAGGCCTCAAATCGCTTAGCCGTATCATCAGCGAACCAATCCTTAACTTCGCCATCAATAGAAATGCCGTTGTCGTCGTAGAGGCAAATAAGCTTTCCAAGTTTTTGCACTCCGGCGAGAGAAGCCGCCTCGTGAGACACCCCCTCCATCAGACATCCATCTCCCACAAAAACATAGGTGTGGTGATCCACAACAACGTAATCATCCTGATTAAAGCGCGCCGCCAAAACCTTCTCCGCGAGCGCCATACCAACGGCATTAGCTAAACCCTGACCGAGAGGACCAGTCGTCGTTTCAACCCCCGGCGTGTCACCGTACTCCGGATGACCGGGCGTCTTTGATCCCAACTGCCTGAAGGCCTTAATATCATCGATGGAAACGTCATAGCCCGAAAGGTACAGCAACGAATAGAGCAACATCGAACCATGGCCATTCGACAACACAAACCGGTCACGGTTGTACCAATCCGGGTTAGCCGGATTGTGTTTAAGAAAATCCGTCCATACCACTTCCGCTATGTCCGCCATTCCCATAGGGGCGCCGGGGTGTCCTGAGTTCGCTTTCTGGACGGCATCCATAGTAAGCGCGCGAATGGCATCCGCTTTTTCTTGCCTTGAAATCATGAGCTAATCAATCCTCTCGGGGGACGCGGGTATTCTCTCTTAGCACACTTCAATCATCAACGGACTTCTCTTGATGAATGCCATTGTTTATCAACTTAAGCGAATCTCAGCCCGTTTTCTGGGCATAGGGAGGCTGAACTAGTAGAATTGCCGCCCAAACAAAATTCGGTTCTTAACCATGGCAGTCAATACAACTTTTACCTCCGAGTCGGTTTCTGAGGGTCACCCGGACAAGATGGCTGACCAAATCTCCGATGCGGTGCTTGATGCCATCATAGCGGAGGACAAAGGTGCCCGGGTCGCGTGTGAAACCCTGGTTAAAACGGGAATGGTTGTGCTCGCAGGGGAAATTACCACAAGTGCAAATATCGACTTTGAGAAACTCTGCCGACAGGTTGTTTTGGATATAGGTTACTCAAGTTCCGATGTTGGTTTCGATGGCGAGTCCTGCGCCATCATTAACGCAATCGGCAAACAGTCACCCGATATCGCCATGGGTGTTGATGAAAGAGAAAATCATGAACAGGGAGCAGGTGATCAAGGGCTGATGTTCGGTTACGCCACCGACGAAACCGATGTTTTAATGCCCGCGCCCATTACCTATGCTCATCGATTAGTTAAGCAACAGTCCGACGTCAGAAATCAAAGGAAGCTGAGTTTTCTGCGACCCGATGCCAAGAGTCAGATTTCCTTCAGATACGACGCAAATGGAACGCCGGTGGGTATCGATGCTGTCGTATTGTCCACGCAGCATGACCCCGATGTGAGCCTGGACGACCTGCGTGAGGCAGTAATGGAAGAAATTATTAAACCTATTCTGCCTTCGAACTGGCTTCATGAAGGTACCAAATACTTTATCAATCCAACCGGCAATTTCGTGATTGGTGGGCCAGTTGGTGATTGCGGCCTGACGGGTCGAAAAATCATCGTAGACACCTACGGTGGCATGGCCCGGCATGGCGGAGGCGCGTTCTCTGGTAAGGATCCATCCAAGGTAGACCGCAGCGCCGCCTACGCCGGCCGCTACGTCGCCAAGAATATCGTTGCAGCAGGTCTCGCCAGCAAGTGTGAAATTCAGGTCTCCTATGCCATCGGTGTAGCGGAGCCAACATCAATCAGTGTCGATACTTTCGGTACTGGGAATCTGCCAGAGTCGGAAATAGAAGCCCTGGTCCGCGAACACTTCGATCTGCGACCAAAAGGCCTGATCGATATGCTTAACCTTAAGCGCCCGATATATCAACAAACTGCTGCCTATGGTCATTTTGGCCGAGAAGAAGCTGATTTCACCTGGGAAAAAACGGACAAAGCAGACGACTTGCGGGCAGCTTTGTGAACCGACACTTCAGTTTCGAATTTTCGGCACCGCGAAGTCCCGAAGCTACTGAGAAACTCCTTCAGGTTCACGACCGTCTGCAGGTATGCCACCCCGATTTCTTCTCTGTTACCTATGGCGCGGGTGGGTCCACCAAGGACGGTACCAGACAGGCCGTACTTACCATCAATGAACTAGGAAGTAACGTTGCACCACACCTGTCTTTTGGCGGTGACCCACCTGAAAAGATAGAACAGCTATTACACGATTACCAAAATGCCGGTATCAAGCGGGTAGTCGCTTTGCGAGGTGATATCCCTTCCGGACAGATGACCAAAATGACGTACGCCAATGAGTTGGTGAGCTTTATTCGCGACAAAACCGGCGATCATTTCCACATTGATGTCGCCGCCTATCCGGAAATCCACCCTGAATCCACCAGTGTGGAGAGCGACCTTATGTTCTTTAAAAACAAGGTAGATGCAGGAGCAGACAGCGCTATTACACAATACTTCTATAATCCGGACGCATACTTTCGCTATCTCGATGCCTGTGCTGCACTCGATATCAACATACCAATCGTTCCAGGTATTATGCCGATTACTAATTACCAGGGGATTGTTCGCTTCTCGAAGAATTGCGGGGCCGAGATCCCTCGCTGGATTCTCAAGCACCTGGAAAGCTATGAAGATGATCCCGAAAGCCTAAAGGCTTTTGGCCTGGACGCTGTTACCAAACTATGTCACCGGTTGTTGGAAGGTGGCGCGCCAGGGCTACACTTTTACACGCTAAACCAGTCATTACCAACGATTCACATCTGGCGCAATCTGGACCTGTAATGCACACTCCCCGATTCTTTTGGGACCATACACTAATCGTCGGAAATGACATCACACCTCCGAGTGACGTTACGCATCATCTTCTGCGAGTGCTGCGAATGAAGAAAGGTGGGGAACTAACCTTTTTCAATGGTGATGGTTACGAATATCGAGGGACGATTACTTCTATCAATCGATTCAAGGTATCTATTGCTATTGTCAGCAGTGCATCAATATCCAGAGAGTCAAGACTAACATCACGACTTGGATTGTGTATCCTCAAGCGACACGCTATGGAGTCAGCGCTAACCCGGGCAACGGAACTTGGTGTATCAGAAATAACGCCGCTAGTCAGCTCGAGAACCAATGTCCGAATACCCGGCGAGGCCCATTGGCAGCGGGTGATCCAGTCCAGCTGTGAACAATGTGGTCGTAATACTCTACCAGTGTTAAAGAAAGCCTCTACCATTGCGAATTGGCTAGCTACGACCACAGGTAATATCAAAATAGTCGCCAATCCCTTGTCAAAGCGCTTGCTGGATGATTTAGAATCCGACTCCCCAACCATGTGCATATTGGTTGGCCCAGAAGGTGGCCTAAGCTGTGAAGAAATCGAGAATGCTGAAGCTAACGGATTTCTCTCCGTATCACTTGGCAAGCGAGTGCTGCGGGCAGAAACGGCCCCTGCGACACTAATGTCGCTAGCGCAGTATCGCTGGGGAGATATCAGCCGATAAGCACGTTACGAATGTCGTCGAGTTGCACCGCATTTTATATAACTATTGTTAAACTAAATCCATAAGTACCAGATAATTAAAGAGATTTTGACTACAATACATTCCCAAGTCGTTTACAATATACAGCGACATTTAGGGATTATCTCCCAATATCGGTATGCTCAAACAAAGCTAATTGTTAGCTAAGAGGCGATAGTTCTTGACAGTTAAACTCGGCATCGTAATGGACCCTCTGGAGTCCATCAAACCCAAGAAAGACAGCACATTGGCCATGATGTATGCCGCGCAGAAGCGTGGCTGGAAGCTGTTCGAAATCCAGCAGCAAGGGATATTCATCACCCAAGATAAGGTTTTCGCACAATGCCGCGAGATTAGAGTATACACAGATGAATCGGATTGGTTTTCAGTCCTAGGGACCACCACTATACCACTCACAGATCTTGACCTAGTCCTTTTGCGAAAAGACCCACCGTTCGATATGGAGTATATCTATACCACCTATCTCCTTGAATTAGCTGAACAAAAAGGCCTTAGGATAATCAACAAGCCGGCAAGTGTAAGAGACTGCAATGAAAAGCTTTACGCANTNCAGTTCCCCGAGTGCTGCCCTCCCTACGTGGTCAGCAGGGACGAGCAGATACTGCGTGACTTCTACAAGGAGCATCAGGATGTGGTCTTTAAGCCACTCTGGGGCATGGGTGGCGCCTCTATATTCCGGGTAACCCCCGGGGATAAGAACCTTGGTGTGATTATAGAGACGCTGACGGAACAGGGCCAGCACCAAGCCATGGCCCAACGCTTTATTCCAGAAATAAGCGCTGGTGATACCCGAATACTGCTTATCAATGGGGAGCCCGTGCCTTACGGGCTGGCAAGAATCCCGGCTGCTGATGAAAATCGCGGTAATCTCGCAGCAGGCGGTGAGGGAGTAGGTCGGGAGCTTACGGAGCGAGATCGATTTATCTGTCATCAGATAGGTCCTTCTCTGGTCGCCAAGGAACTTCTTTTTGTGGGCATCGATGTCATAGGTGATTATCTGACGGAGATCAACGTGACGTGCCCAACCTGCATACGTGAGCTAGATCGAGCTTTTGATCTCGATATAGCCGGTGATTACATGAATTTTATCGACCAGACTTTCCTTGGTAATGGCCGAAATTAATTCCGCTATCACCACCGATATTGCTGCACTAGATCGGCTAACTTTTACTGTATTTCTCGCGGTTGCTTTACATGCACTGATTATTCTGGGCATCACTTTTACGAGGGACAACCATGCACCATCGACCCATACAATGGAAGTTACGCTAGCCCAGCACCGAAGCTTCAACGAATCTGACAAGGCAGATTTCCTAGCTCAGTTTAACCAAACCGGCAGCGGCACATTGGATGAAAAGCGATTGCTTACAACGCAACACGATGCTCAGTTCTTTGATAACACAATAAGAGAAACCACATCCGCACAAGCACCACAGCTAGCAAAGCGGCAAAAACAGGAACTCGTTCCGGTTGTTACTACTGCTGGTCATACCAAATCACCCACGAGTACCCAAGAAAAAATTGTCGATCCCATTCCTAATAACGATAACGATCAACAGGTAGAATCGCTCCTGCAAAGAAGTCTGGAAATCGCCAGCCTTAAAGCAAGATTAGACAAGCAGCGAGAAATCTACGCAAAACGTCCACGAATCAAGCGGTTAACGAGCCTATCAACGGCATCTAGCGCGGATGCTTACTATCTAAATTCTTGGCGACGAAAAATTGAGAATATCGGTAACCTTAACTACCCCAAAGAGGCAAGAAAAAAACGGCTCTACGGCTCTCTGCGACTGATGGTCGCGATTCTACCCGACGGTACTTTGAAAGAGATCGAGATCCTTGAGTCATCAGGCCATAGCGTCCTCGATGATGCAGCACTTCGCATAGTGAAACTCGCTGCACCATTCGCGCCATTTCCCGACAAGTTGCGACAAACAACTGATGTAATAGAAATAATTCGTACTTGGCAATTCCGCCGAAACAGTATGCGTAGCTTTTAGCCGTGGAAGGAAGCTTTTGGGGGGGGAATTTCTTAGTGGCACTACCCAATCTCCAGGGTGACTTCTTCCAGCGTACAATTACTCTGTTAATCGATCATTCATCCGCTGGCGCATTGGGCCTTGTAATTAACAAGGCGGCAGACATAACCCTGTCTGATCTAGTTTCAGACGACTTTGATTTGCCTTCGGTCGAGCTACCCGTCTTGTTGGGCGGTCCTGTTGAGCAAGACCATCTATACTTTCTTCACAGTACCGAAAGGTCATACACTGACAGTTATTGCATAAATAAAGACGTCACATTGACCACCTCGAAAGAACTGTTAGACGACTTGTCGAAAGGGCATGCGCCAGAGCATGTGGTTGCTTTAATGGGTTACGCGGGTTGGGCAGCANATCAGCTAGAGCAAGAGGTTGGGCGGGGTGTCTGGCTCATCGCACCATTCGATAAAGATGTGATTTTCGNAACACCCTTGGAAAAGCGACCTCTCTTCGCAGCAAANAAAATGGGTGTTGATCTAAACTTGATAGTCNGNGACACNCGTCATCACTAGCCCAAATAATATGANGAATAATGAACTCATTATGGGTTTTGACTATGGCACCAANAAAATTGGCATAGCTATCGGTCAGCGGGTAACTCGAACAGCTAATCCAGTTGCCATCGTCCGTGCAGAAAATGGTAGACCCGATTGGACCCACCTCGAGCGCCTCATCGAGGAATGGAAGCCGCGAGAATTTGTCGTCGGCTTTCCGCTAAATATGGATGACTCNGAGAGCGAAATGTCAGAGCTGGTAATGCGTTTCTCATCTCGACTACAAAAACGNTACAGCCTTCCAACACATCTTATGGATGAACGCTTAAGCACATTCGAAGCAAGACAGAACAATCACACGAGCTGTAACTCNCGAAAGTCGGAATTCGATGATATAGCAGCGGTGCTGATTCTTGAATCCTGGTTACGTCAAGAACCTTAAGTACCAAACAGAGTTATCTGCCTAAACCAATGCCATTTTCGTTGGCTTGCAACAATAGACCGTTGGGTCGCATCTGCTGGAGAACGTTACCACCAGAGCTCAATCAACAAATGCAGGTCGTTCACAGAATCAGCGGACGCAGATGCAAGTGGTGAATCATAGGAGGTAAACTCGCAGATAGATGTAGGTCAGATNTACTTTGTTTTTCGCTAAATGCCAATAATTCTGTAATATCCATACTTGTCTAACTGTTTGACTGTTTTGAGACGTGACGAGGAATTACCTAATTATCTCATGGAAGGCTTATTCCGTTGATGGACTACTAACTAGTGGTATTCATGCTGAAAATAAACCGTTTTATCCTTACTGAAGCATCTTGATGCATTAATGGCCAACGTAGTCAAAAATCTATTTAAAGTTAGGGAAAAGATAGGGCATGCCTGCGCTGCAAGCGGCCGAAACCCAAGTGATGTTACTCTCTTGGCCGTCAGTAAGACAAAACCAATAGAAATGGTGCAGCAAGCCTTCGCCGCTGGACAAATCGATTTCGGCGAAAATTACCTACAGGACGCTGTTAGCAAAGTGCAGGCCTTGCCTAAAGCCCACTGGCACTTTATAGGCCAAATCCAGTCCAATAAAACTCGAGCGATTGCCACNCACTTCGACTGGGTACATTCATTAGCGAGTGAAAAGATAGCTCGTAGACTCAATAATCAAAGAGAATCATCAACCCCGATAAACGTATTACTTCAGGTTAATGTCAGTAACGATCCCACCANAGGNGGTGTCGAAGCAGAACGAGCTAGCGACCTACTCGACCAGGTCAAAGACATGCAAAATCTTAAGCCANGGGGTTTAATGACAATTACGGAGAATTATAAGGATCCTAATGAATTACGCAGATACTTCGCAAAAATCAGGATGCTTGTACAGGATCTAAACGCGACTCACGACCTTGAGGACTTCGATCAGCTATCGATGGGAATGACTGCGGACCTCGAACCAGCAATCGCCGAGGGCGCCACAATTGTTCGCGTCGGAACCGCCATATTTGGGCAACGAAATAACAAGGAATAATAATGAATATTACATTTCTCGGTTCAGGTAATATCGCGCGCGCGATTATCAATGGCTTACTCGCTAATGGAATGCCCGCTTCACAGATCACCGCTGCAGATCCTTTCCCGGCCGCGTTAGAAGAAGCTATCAAACTGGGGGTTAACACTACTGACGATAATCGCGCGGCTGTCAGCCAGTCTGATGTCGTAATACTTTCGGTTAAGCCCAACGTAGTAGCTGATCTAGCCAATGAAATTGCAGGCGACATAGGTGAACGCTTGGTAGTATCTGTCGCTGCTGGAATCACTAGCGCATCGCTATTGGACTGGCTTGGAGACGATAAACATATCATCCGTTGTATGCCTAATACCCCCGCTCAAATCCAGAGAGGGATAACAGGCCTCTACGCGACCCCCGCAATAAACGAAGATGAAAGAAATATCGCAGGTCAAATCCTTGGGGCGGTGGGCGAATTTATTTGGGTAAATGATGAGTCGGAATTGCATGCTGTCACCGCAGTGTCTGGCAGTGGTCCCGCCTACTTTTTTTACGTGATCGAGGCCATGGAGAAAGCAGCAATCCAACTAGGACTGAGTACCGATATCGCGCGAAAGCTGGTGCTCGAGACAGCGGTTGGCGCCACAAAAATGGCCCGAACTCAGGCTACCAAAACCCCCGAGCAACTAAGACGTGAAGTTACATCACCGGGAGGCACAACCGAAGCAGCAATCAAGACGCTACAGGATGGCGATCTAGCTGGCCTTTTTGATCGGGCGATAGCAAGCGCAAACGCTCGTTCAATTGAACTTGCCGGAGATGCAAGTTAATCAGTAAGCTGTCCTGACACCCAAGAGTAACGACAGGTAATCATGACAGGTAATTTTGCAAGCGCCAGCATCTTCCTAATCCAGACTTTCTTTGGTATTTACCTAATTTTGGTAATGTTGCGATTTTTGACGCAGGTTTCCCGGGCCGACTACTACAATCCGATTTGTCAGACAATCGTCAAGTTAACCGATCCCGCGATCAAACCACTAAGGACGGTGTTTCCCGCCGTTAAAGGCGTCGATTTCGCCACCCTTGCTGTCGCGCTCCTCGTTAATCTGGTCGCCGTAATGCTCATCATGACTATAGTAGAGGGCTATTTCTTCGCACCCGTATATATCGCGTGGGCCCTACTGGGTATTGTTTCCACTATTCTGGATATCTATTTCTTCGCTCTCATAGTTAGCGTAATTGCTAGCTGGATTGCACCCTTCTCAAATCATCCCGCCCTTACGCTAGTGGGTCAGATTACCGAACCGGTATGTAGTCCCGCACGAAAGCTGCTACCTCCTATGGGCGGCGTTGATTTCTCTATCATATTCGTGTTTGTCGCCATTACACTGATTGATTCCTATTTGGTCGTTCAGCCAATCGCGACCATGCTCGGGGTTCCACCCGGGTTGATTCTGGGTCTTAGATAAATCTTCCCAAAAAGACGACACATGAAGCACTTTGTCTGGATTAGCTTGTTATATTCAAGTCAGGTCTACTGCCAGCAGGTGCAAAACTGGAAAGATTATGACATCCACTATTCGACGTTTTCCAGCAAACTAATCCCAGTCGACGTTGCTACTGCACATAATATAGTACGCGCGGAAAACAGGATTATTATCAATGTTTCAATTCGCAAGAAGGAGGTTCCTGTTAGTGCAGAAATCCGCGGTACGGCCTTCAACCTGTTAAGTCAGGAAATAGAACTAACGTTCACAGAAGTCAGAGAGCAACAAGCAATATATTACATCGCCAGCCAGATCGTGAACGAGAAAGACACAGTCTCGTTACAAATATTCATTAAACCGAAGCCAGAAAAAGACACCTATAAACTTGAATTCACACGGCAGTACTATTGATGCACTATGTCCTCGCCACCAATAACGATCATAAACTACGAGAGATTCAGGAACTAATCTCCAACCGATTCGAACTCGTTAGTCAAAGCGATTTGGAAATTGACGGTGCGGAGGAAACTGGCCTGACTTTCGTTGAAAACGCACTTATTAAAGCCCGCCACGCGAGCAAACTAAGCGGCCTGCCGGCTATCGCTGACGATTCCGGTCTAGAAGTAGATGCCCTCGGGGGAAGACCTGGCATATATTCCGCAAGATTCGCTGGCAACGATGCATCCGATGACGAAAACGTAAAAAAACTCTTGACAGAAATGTCAGGCAAACAGACACGTAGTGCTCGCTTTCAATGCGTAATCGTTCTACTTGAGCACGCATTGGATCCAACACCACTCATCGCACAGGGCACGCTGGAAGGCCAGATTCTAACTGAACCCAGAGGCCATGAAGGTTTCGGATATGATCCGGTTTTATATCTACCTGAACTAAGTAAAACAGTGGCTGATCTCTCTGGGCCCCAGAAAAATCAAATCAGTCATCGAGCCAGAGCACTGCAGCAGCTCTTGAGCTTGATGAAATGATCCCCCTCGGACTTTACGTACACTTCCCCTGGTGCATCAAGAAATGTCCTTACTGTGATTTCAATTCACATGAGCTAGATGGCGATCTTGCTGAAGAGGAGTACGTAGCAACCCTACTTGATGATTTACGGAACGATGCGCCACTTTTCAAACGACCCATAGATTCAATTTTTTTCGGCGGAGGTACGCCCAGCCTTTTCTCTCCTCAAAGCTTTGACCAGTTCCTGACAGAGGCTCAAGGCCTGCTACCCTTCAATGAAAAGGCGGAAATCACTCTGGAGGTCAATCCAGGCGCCTTGGACACGCCGCACCTCGACGGATATCGACAGGCTGGAATCAATCGACTAAGCCTTGGCGTTCAGTCCTTTAATGGTCAGCATCTCAAGTCACTTGGTCGAATTCATAATTTGAACGATATTGCTCGAACAATTGGCGCAGCCCGCTCCGCTGGTTTCGAAAACATCAACTTTGATCTCATGCATGGTCTGCCAAATCAAAATTGGGCTGATGCGAAAACGGATCTTATGCAAGCGATTGCTTATGAGCCGGAGCACATTTCCTGGTACCAGTTAACCCTAGAGCCCAATACCGTTTTCTATCGCTACCCTCCCGTGCTGCCAAGCGAAGCAACGCTATTAGAAATATACGACAAGGGTATGGAGCTACTCGCGCGGCATGGATACCAGCGATATGAAATTTCAGCTTTTTGCCAGTCCAACCGACAAAGCAAGCACAATCTGAATTACTGGCGCTTTGGAGACTACATAGGCATAGGGTCTGGCGCTCACGGAAAATACACCACCGGGCAAAAAGTATTCCGCACAACGAAGACACGATTACCACGTGACTACCTAAAGGATACAAATAAAAAGACAACGCTCGTCCCGGGGTCAGAACTTTTACTGGAGTATATGATAAATGCCCTACGGCTAGTGGATGGAACCAACCTGCGCAATTTCGAAGATCGAACCGGCTTACCTCGTAACGCTGTCGTAAATTTCCTTCAAAAAGCCAAAGACATGGGCTTTATCAAGGACTTTACCGATGAAATTGTTCCTACCCAGAAAGGGCTTCGATTTATGGACGAGGCATTGCTGTTACTTGATTAATTTGCGAGGCGGTATGCCATATCGAACACTTCATGACCATGGCGCCTGCCCCGGACCTCAAATTTAGTTTCTTCACGATGCGGGATTTGGGTCAACTTGAATCGTTCATCAGTAGTAAACACTTCTGTTATCTGCTCCGCGTAATCAGCCCAATCTGTAGCTATATGGATTACGCCGTCAGATTCAAGGACTCGCGCCGCAAGATCTATAAACTCTGAATTTATCAATCTACGTTTGTGGTGTCGCTTTTTTGGCCATGGATCCGGAAAAAANAGCTGGAGCCGATTTACACTCCCGGGCGGCAGATGCCTCTGCAAAACCGTCGACGCATCCATGTTCATNACACGAATATTAGTTATCCCCTTTTCACAGATCTTTAGCAACAGATGTCCNACCCCTGGTCGATGAACCTCAACGCCNAGGAAGTTTCTATGCGCATCTGCCTCCGCCATCGTCAAGAACGAATCTCCCATCCCGAAACCTATCTCAACGGTGAGAGGGCCAGCCTGTGGGTATATAGTCTTAGGATCACACTCACCCTGAGGCTCAACACCAAAGGTCGCCCAATGCTCAGACAAAGAACGCTTTTGCCCGGGCGTCATGCGACCCTGGCGCAAAACATAGCTGCGAATTTGCTTTAGCCCCATAAAAATAGGTAGTGAGAGTAAGTCAGTCAGTTACCAGCTGCTGACGAAGCTTTTTGAGTGCGTTTTGCTCCAACTGCCTGACCCGCTCTGCAGATATTCTGAATTGGTCGGCCAAATCGTGCAGTGTACGCTTCTTATCCGCTAACCAGCGAGAAGCAATGATTTCTTTAGCCCGTTCGTCTAGACTCTCGTAAGCGATAATCAGTCGCTGGTGCTCATAGTCTTTGAGGTCTTGGTGTTCGACCGCTGTGCCCGGATCATCCTTGTTGCTACTCAAGAATTGAGCTGGTGCCCAAACGTCATCATCATCCTCAGATTCAAAATCAAAAGACTCATCACGCGAAGACAAACGCCCTTCCATCTGTCGCACAGCTTTGGGTTCTACCCCAAGGGCCTCAGCGATATCGGTCACTTCCTGTTCGTTCATCCATCCCAATCTTTTTTTCGCGCTACGTAAGTTAAAAAATAGTTTCCGCTGGGACTTAGTCGTAGCGATCTTGACGATACGCCAATTTTTTATAATGAACTCGTGAATCTCTGCTTTAACCCAATGCACAGCAAACGATACAAGCCTAACTTTGAACTCAGGGTTGAATCGTTTAACCGCTTTCATTAGACCGACATTACCTTCTTGAATAAGGTCTGCCTCTGAAAGTCCGTACCCAGAGAACGAACGCGCTACGAAAACGACAAACCGCAAATGGGCAAACACTAATTGCTTTGCCGCATCCAGATCATCTTCGGCATAAAGTGCATTGGCCAATTCTGTCTCACGCTCTGCCGATAACATTGGAATAGAATTAACCGCCCTGATATAGGCTTCTAGGTTGTCGCCCGGGGACATCAGTTCCATGGGCTGTATGCTGGTATTCACGCTCTCTCCATACGTAGCGGGACCTCAATTTTAGCACTCAATCATATCGAGTGCTAACTCTGATCAGCCAGAGCTATTAACCGCATGTAAGTGCTTACTAATAGCTAAGCTGGCGCCTAATATGCCTAATACCGAGCCTATGCAGAGCAAAACAATAGTCTCGCTAGCATTCAATCCAGATAATGCGTAGTTGTCACGATAAGATTGCGCAATCAATTCCACGGGCCCGGACAGAAATACAAGGCAGATTAGCACTAGGCACCAGGATACAAGAGCGCCGCCAAAGCCATACCAAAGCCCAAGATACAAAAATGGACGCCGCACGAAACTGTCGGTACCTCCAACCAGCTTGATTACCTCTATCTCGACACGCTTATTTTCGATCGCTAACCGAATGGTATTACCCACCGCCAGCAATACACCAAGAGCCAATACCATAGTTAAGGCAACAACCAATCGCTCACCAAACGTGATGAAAGCAAATAGCCTTTCAATCCACGCCATATCCACAACCACCATATCCACTTGGGGCTGCTGCTCCAGTTCCCCTATCTGCACTCTCAATTTCGCAGAATCCGTGTGGCTGGNCGTGAGTTCAACAACGCCCGGTAGCGGATTACGGTCAAGGCTACTCAATACATCACCGANACCCGAGCGNGACTGGAAGTCNGCTAGCGCCTGTTCTGGCGAAGTATACTTTATGCTATCGATATCACGATGTTTTCCAATAGTCGTCAAGAATCGCTGGATATCTGCCTCCATCAAATCCTGATGGAGATAGAAACTGATCCTGGGCTTCCCATCAAAATTTCCGCTTAACGCAGTCACATTTGCTAATACCAAATAAAGAAAAACTGGCAGTGCCATCGCAATCCCCAATACGAGCCAGGTCATCAAACTTGTGATCCAGTTTCGAAGTAACGCGAGCAACGTTTCGACGCCTACGTTTCGATGATTAATCGCCCACGCAAGCAAATGATTGCGTGTCGATGAAGCAGCCCTGGTCGCGCCGGAAATCATTTCGAAAGTTCACCCTGATGCAACCGGAGTTCTCGTTTTTTTATCCGGGAAATCAAATCCAGATTGTGGCTTGCGATCATCACAGTAACGCCAACCTGATTGAACTGCTGGAATAATTTCATTATCTCTTCGGATAACCCCGGGTCCAAATTACCTGTCGGCTCATCCGCAAGTAGTAATTTTGGTCGGTTTATCACCGCTCTCGCTATTCCCACCCGTTGCTGCTCACCACCTGACAGGGAGATAGGATAGACTCGCTCTTTGTCCGATAGTCCAACCTTGGAAAGCGCGGAGCGTACCCTCCGACCGACTTCACGATTATGAAAACCCGCAATCACCAACGGCAACGCTACGTTATCAAATACTGTACGATCGAATAAGAGCTGGTGATTTTGAAACACGACGCCAATATCACGACGAATCTCAGGTATTTTTTTAGACACAATTCGATTTACATTCACGCCTTGAACAAATACCTGGCCCTGTGTAGCTCGCTCCATCACGATGATAAGTTTCATCAGTGTACTTTTGCCCGCGCCAGAGTAGCCGGTGAGGAAAACCATCTCGCCTGCTTCGATTTCAAAGCTAACGCGCGACAACGCGTCCTTGCCACCCGGATAGCGCTTACTTACATTGTCAAACCGAATCACACTTGTTCACCAAAAAGTGCATCAACGAATTGATCTGCAGAAAAAGGCCGCAAGTCGTCTTCCCGCTCACCTACGCCAATAAAGCGAATAGGTATACCTAGCTGCTTAGCAAGAGCAAAGATAATCCCACCCTTGGCGGTACCATCAAGTTTGGTCAAAGCAATTCCCGACACAGCCACAGCATCACTAAACTCTTTAGCCTGGGAAATGGCATTCTGTCCAGTGCCAGCATCAAGTACCAACAAAACCTCATGAGGCGCTTCTACTTCAAGTCTGCTAAGAACACGAGAAATTTTCGTTAATTCCTCCATTAGATTCTGCTTACTCTGCAAGCGCCCTGCAGTATCTGCTATCAGTACATCCACTTTACGTGCCTTTGCAGCTTCCAAGGCATCATAGATTACCGATGCACTGTCCGCGCCCTGTCCCTGCGCTATTACCGGAACATCAATTCTCTTCCCCCACGCCTGCAGCTGCTCAACTGCTGCAGCGCGAAACGTATCGCCAGCTGCTAGCAATACTGAAGCCCCTTGTGCCTTGTAATAATGTGCCAGTTTACCAATCGTTGTCGTCTTACCTGCTCCATTAACACCAACGGTCAAGATAACGAAAGGATGTTGATCTACCTCTAATGCTCGGTCACATCGTTCAAGTAACTCGGTAAGTTCAATCTTGAGATGCCTGTAAAGCGCTTCAGAATCGCCCAGNTCCNTCCTAGCGACCCGATCCACGAGNCGNGCCATAATGTCACTNGTTGCTTCAACTCCTACATCAGCAAGCAATAGAGTCGTTTCAAGATCATCAATTAGTTCCTGATCAATCGATTTCTTACCTANAACNACCCGTTCNAGACCAGCCTTGAGGTTTGATCTTGTCTTACCAAGACCCTGTCTTATACGGNCCAANAANCCTTTCTTGCCTTGAGCATCTTCTTCTGCAAAATTAGCCATCAAGGCTCCTTAATAAATATCAAAAATTCCATGGTGTCATCGTTAAGAATTATCGGTGGAAAGTGGCGTAGTCGCAAAATATCTTTTTCTGACACGGGCGAAGTGCGCCCAACACCAGATCGTGTGCGCGAAACTCTTTTCAATTGGCTGCAAAGTAATGTGCCTGATGCAAATTGCCTAGAGCTATACTCCGGAAGTGGGATACTGAGCCTGGAAGCNCTGTCCCGCGGNGCACGNCNGGTAACGCTGGTGGAAAAATCAAACTCNGTTTTCTGCCACTTGACCTCAACCTTTGACGCCATACCNGATGATAACTACCGTTTAGTAAATACAATGGCTTCCAAGTTCCTAGATGAAACAGATTTAGTCTATGACATCGTCTTTCTCGACCCGCCTTTTAACACCAGTGAACTAGACACAATTTTACCGCATCTCCTTGAAGCTGACGTTCTAGCNCCACACAGCTACGTGTACCTCGAAACCAACAAACCTCCNGACCTTCCCTCGNGATTATCGCTCCATCGTCAAGCCAAAGCAGGAAACGTTTACTACTATCTCCTTGCGCCAGCGACAGATGAAAGAGGTAGCAAAGACTGATGTCTGGATTTTTACCCCCAATATGTTCATTATTGCGGCCTNCCNACATCANCAGTGCTAGCCATGACAACAGTTTTGTACCCAGGTACCTTCAACCCTATCCACAATGGNCACACCGACTTGGTNGAACGNGCTGCTGCAATTTTCGATAGACTNGTTCTTGGCATAGCNACTAGNCCACACAAATCTCCTAGTGAACTAGTTCTCCGAGTCAANCTNGCNAAAGAAGTCTTAGCGCATATCAAGAACGTTGAGGTATTGGGATTTAATACCCTAACGGCAGACTTCGCAAAAGAAGTGGATGCGCAGATAATACTAAAGGGCATTAGGACCGTAACTGACTTTGAGTACGAGTTTCAAATGTTAGGAATGAACCGTGNCTTGCAACCCGGGTTGGAGACAGTTTTTCTTGCCCCGTCAGAACAATACTCCTACATTTCATCAACCTTAGTCAGGCAAATAGCAAATTACGGTGGCGATATCTCTGAATTCGTCCACCCATCGGTCGCCGAAGTGCTCAAAAATGGTGATATTGACTAGGCGCTGAAAAGACTAGTTCTCTTCCTTAATCTTTTCTTTCTTAACGAGTTGGCTACAACCCAAACAGCAAACCAGAACTCCCTCGGAGGGCGCTACTAAAATCTTCTTAGCAGCCTTGTCCTTACTAATACCTAGAACTGATACTCGTAGGCTAACGATATATGCCGCCGTAACCCCGTGGCAACAACCAGCCATAGTGGTCCGGCTACCAAGAGGTCACCCAGCATACAAAACTTGCTGGGGTTTTCTTCCACCCTTTCCACCGAAGCAACCTAAAGTAAAAATAACATCATTCTAGCAATTGCCAAAACCTTTTACTGTTTTCATAATTCTATTCATGGTACTACTCCATGAATTATCGTGAATAACATACTTTACCTAAGCATAGGCAAAGCTTAAGTAAATATAAAAAATTACGTAAGCTCCTAATTATAAGAAATAATAAGTTGCTTTAGCGACGCAGATGCTCAACGCTGGCAATTACTGCACAACACGGTAGTTCTCCCATCCTGCCTTATCTCCCGTAGAGGCCGACCGCAATTCACACAAGGCAGATCCTTTCTGCCATACACATCTAAACGTGAGCGAAAGTAACCCGGCGAACCGTTTTGCTGCACAAAGTCTTTTAGCGTCGTTCCACCCGCCTCAATAGCCTCCGCCAATACCGCCTTAATGACTTGGGCAAGCCTGTCATAGCGTGCTTTACTCACCCTCATAGCCAATCGCTCAGGGCGAATGCGCGCGCGGAATAGTGCTTCGTTAGCATAGATATTGCCGACACCTACGACCACTCTACTATTCATAATAAAGGTTTTTATTGCGACACGGCGACGACGGGAAACCACATAAAGATACTCGCCTGAAAATTCCTCTGACAAGGGTTCCGGTCCTAGATGATCGAGAAGAAAATGAGATTCATCCCCCGGTAACCAGAATATTGAACCAAAGCGACGCGGATCTCGGTAACGCAGCATCGTGCCACCTTCAAACCCAATATCGATATGGTCATGCTTTTCAGGAGCGACCTGGTCCGTCAGCACACGTAAACTACCAGACATTCCAAGATGGAACATCAGTCTTCCCTGCTCGGAACATAATAAAAGGTACTTGGCGCGACGCTTTACAGCATCGAATGTCTGACCAATTATTGACTGGGCAAGACTGTCAGCAACCAGCCATCGCAATCTTGGTTCGCGAATCACTGCCCATTTGATGACCCTACCAACAACGTGCGGCTCAATTCCGCGTCTCGTAGTTTCAACTTCTGGTAATTCAGGCATATCAACTCAAAATCAGGCAAACACTAATGATATCCTTGTTAGCTAAACCTTGTTACCTACACTACAGGCAATACGACCCATGGCAGCACATCTACTCGGAGTCGATACCGGTGGGACTTTCACCGACTTTGTGTATTTGAGCCAATACACCTTCCGCGTTCATAAGGTACTATCCACTCCTAGCAACCCAGCGCTCGCAATCTCTCAGGGTATTCAGGATCTTGATCTCGGTGACATAGTTAAATCTGGCAACTTAATGGTGATTCACGGAACAACGGTTGCTACTAACGCCACTCTCCAAGGTAGGGGCGCCGAAACGGCATACATCACTAATCTAGGGATAGCAGATGTATTGCGTATTGGACGACAAACACGTTCGCAGTTGTATAACCTCAGGACGAGCAAAGTAGAGCCTCCCATTAAACATTCTTTGACCTTCGAAGTTGACGCGCGCCTAGATGCGAATGGTAATGAAGTAACGGCACTCGATAAAGCAAAACTCCAACAGCTTAAAGAAGCTGTTGAGCTTCGTAAGCCCGATTCTATAGCAATCAATCTATTGTTCTCGTTCCTGAATGATAAGCATGAAAAGTGTATTGAAGCCCTCTTTGACGAAACATTTTTCGTTTCAAGGTCTTCTTATGTATTGCCCGAGTATAAAGAGTATGAAAGAGGGATCACCACCTGGGTAAACGCTTGGATAGGTCCTTTGATAAAGGAATACATGCTCGCGGTAGAGCATCTCCTTGCTCCCAGTACAGTTTCCATCATGCAATCTAGCGGTACTACGATCGCAGCCGCGCAGGCGGCAAAACGTGCTGTGAACTTATTGCTATCTGGACCAGCAGGCGGCCTCTCAGCGGCGAGGCAATTCCAGAAGAGCAACATCATCACCTTCGATATGGGCGGCACATCAACCGACGTATCACTTCTAAGTGATGATATTCGCCTCACTAACGACAATATCGTTGGCGAGTTTCCCATCGCAGTGCCAATGGCGGATATCCATACTATCGGCGCAGGAGGTGGCTCTATTGCGTACATAGATGAAGGTGGGTTATTGCAGGTGGGACCTGAATCTGCTGGCGCAAATCCGGGGCCTGCCTGCTATGGTCTGGGAGGGCGCGAAGCGACAGTGACCGATGCCAATCTTGTTCTTGGTAGATTACGCCCTGAAGCATTCCTGGACGGCAAAATGAGTCTCAATAGACAACTCGCGTTTGACGCCCTGGCACCTCTCGCCTCAAATCTCTCCCTCACAGTCGAAGATGCGGCACTCGGAATACTGCGCGTCGCCAATGAGCATATGATTCAGGCACTACGACATATCTCGATTCAACGAGGTTTTAACCCTAATAATTTTACGCTGGTCTGCTTTGGCGGTGCAGGGGGCCTTCATCTCTGTGCGCTAGCTGAAGCAATGAACATCAACAGAGCAATGCTACCAGTAATGAGCGGCGTACTATCGGCGTTGGGGATGATAGCAACTAATCCGGGNCGTGAGATGGCGCGAACCTACCGCAAACACATGCATCAACTTACCACCCGAGAACTGCAGTCACTCTTTAATGCTCTTCTCAAAGAAGGTTCAACNGAACTGCAAGCAGAAGGTGTAAACAGAATTGATCATACTTTCAGTCTGGACCTGCGGTACGTCGGGCAAACGTTTACCATCAACGTGCCATTTACCAATATTACCGAATGCGAAGAGAGTTTCCATAAGCTCCATTATAGGCAGTATGGTCATACTCTGAGCGCTCCCGTGGAACTGCTCAACGTACGAGTACATCTTGAAGAGAAGAGAGCCCCACTAAAGATCCCTCCGCTGCAAGCATCACAGGAGGGGGAAACTACCAAACTTATAGATCTCCCCGAAATTGGACAACAGGTCCCGGTGTTCGAACGCGAAACCCTATGTGGGAATCAGAAACTTGAGGGGCCAACGCTTATAGTAGAGCGTTACGCAACAAGTTTGGTACTTGAGGGTTGGCAGCTAGAGGTGGATGAAGTAGGAAATATTTTGCTCTTAAGGAATTAAACAGCGGTCTACTTGATTTTACCTTCCTTGTAGACCACATGCTTACGTACCACCGGGTCAAATTTCTTGATCTCCATTTTATCGGGCATAGTCCTTTTGTTCTTACTGGTCGTGTAGTAATGACCAGTTCCAGCAGTTGATTCCAGCTTGATTTTCTCTCTCATAATCAGACCTTTTCACCACGGGCACGAAGATCACTTACAACCTGATCAATGCCACGCTTGTCAATAATTCGCATTCCTTTTGCTGAAACCCGCAACTTAACGAATCTCTGCTCAGATTCTAGCCAGAACTTGTGGTCATGCACATTCGGCAAAAATCGGCGTCTGGTTTTGTTGTTGGCATGAGACACGTTGTTGCCAGCAAGCGGCCTCTTTCCTGTAACCTGGCATACTTTGGACATTGCTCTGACTCTTGCGTATTTGCAGAATTTTCGAGCGTTGCTTTATACCAGATGGTTCATCCCAATTCAACGCTTACAATAAGCCCTGTTCAACAAAAGACACTAGTTCTAGATTTTCAACTACCATATGATCCAGCGCGCGCGTATCAATCATTGATGACACTGAAATCAGTTTTCGCATAATCTNCTGATACGCCTGGCTGGGCTCTGCTGCACGACAGGGATGGTTATGGCTGAAAATTATCAATGTCACTTTTTAATGCAGCGACTGTTTGATGACCTTTCTCGAGTAAATACTTGCACCATCAATTGTTCCGAAAAACAGCTCTTACAAAAATAATTCGATGTTGATTGTCCAGATACAAGCAAGAGAAGACCTCTCGGTGATGGTGGCTTAACCGACGAGATACGCAACGACTCGCGGCACTCGGATCAGTCAATGCCCCGTCCTTCATAACCGAACTTCCTAGATAGCACGGGGTCAGAGCTAGCGCCGAGCTTAGCGCAGTATATTTTAAAGGTCCGATACCAAGCACCAACATCACTAGCAACATATCCGCCATCAAGATGGCCGCAAANCCCATTAAAGTCGGCCAATAGTTGATGCGGGAGATCAATCGTCGATTGTCCGCGGGGTTCCCGCACCAAGAAATATCGATAACAACTCACATTTTACAATGAGTTCCCACTACATGCATAAGTTTGTCTATTGGGTAACTCGCTTGCTATAAGGTGAACATTCACTTACACATCCTGCTAATCTCTTGCTATGGTACGCACAAAAACCAGCGCCGATATTAAGATGACCGTTGTGCTCAAGTTATGGCTTTAGTCTTTGGACTACCAAGAAATTAAGTTATCGCTTACTACATCATCGGCGCGAGGATTTAAAAGATGCAAACTCTGATGAACAAAAGAGTGCTCCTGGGAGTNACNGGNGGCATCGCTGCGTATAAAAGTGCCGAATTAATACGNCGTCTCCAAGATCAGGGAGCCCAAGTNCGGGTNGTGATGACTCTAGCNTCCACCGAGTTCATTACACCATTAACGCTNCAGGCCCTTTCCCAACATCCTGTGCATACAGAACTTCTAGATGCGGAAACTGAATCAGCAATGGGTCACATTGAGCTTGCTCGTTGGGCAGACCTAGTCTTAGTAGCNCCCGCGACCACGAATTTCATNGCCCAGATTGCTGGTGGGCACGGAAGCGATCTTCTAACAACGCTTTGTCTCGCCGCAGAATGTCCTTTGGCCATTGCGCCCGCTATGAATCAGGCAATGTGGGGAAATTCATCAACGCAGCAAAATTGCAGCATCTTGAATGATAGAGGCATTCGCCTGTTCGGCCCCGCAGAGGGCCTGCAGGCTTGCGGCGAAGAGGGCTCTGGTCGCCTGTTGGATATAGATGCAATAGTCATACAAACAAGTGAGTTGTTCGATAATGGTGCTTTGGCTGGTAAGCATGTNGCAATAACCGCCGGCCCAACTCGCGAAGCGATCGATCCTGTGCGGTTCATATCCAACCATAGTTCCGGTAAACAAGGTTATGCAATTGCAACGGCGGCTNTGGAAGCCGGTGCTAAGGTGACCATCATCTCTGGACCGACCAGCATAGAACCACCAGATAGAGCAAATATGGTGGACGTAACTAGTGCAAGGGAGATGTACGATGCGGTACAAAACACCATTGGGAATATTGATATCTTCATTGGCGTTGCCGCAGTTGCCGACTACCGACCCGTCAACGTTGCAGAGCAAAAAATCAAAAAGTCTGGCGCTCGATCCAATCACAGAATTACCTTAGAGCTAGTGGAGAATCCGGATATCATCGCAAGCGTGGCGAACCAGAAGGATCGACCATTTATCGTCGGTTTTGCCGCGGAAACAGACAATGTAATAGAGTATGCAAGGAAGAAGCTGGTCACCAAGAACATTGATATGATAATTGCCAANGACGTAAGTGGAACATCAGTCGGTTTCAACAGCGATCAAAACAGCACCACNGTTTTATGGCCAGACCGCTCTGAAGAGTTACCGGTAATGTCAAAAGCAGCAATCTCATCGCGCATAATCGAACTGGTCGCGGAAACCATCAACGAAAAAAGCAAATGATCGATCTGCAGTTAAAAATTGTTAATCCAATTGTTGGGAAAGAGATNCCTCTCCCATCCTATTCNTCGAGCGGATCTGCGGGAATGGACCTAAGGGCNTGTGTGGAATCAAGTCTTGTCATTGGGCCAGGTNAAAGCGAACTAATTCCAACAGGCATCGCAATCTACATTGCGGACTCTGAACTCGCCGCTGTCATTCTGCCAAGATCGGGACTTGGGCATAAGCACGGAATCGTTCTAGGAAATCTAGTAGGTCTTATCGATTCGGATTACCAAGGAGANCTTATGATTTCCTGCTGGAATCGCGGACAGAAGGCTTTTACTATCGAGCAAGGTGATCGTGTCGCTCAACTAGTAATCGTACCTGTGGTCCAGGCACAATTCACCTTAGTGGAAGAGTTCGTCGAAACCAATCGCGGTATTGGCGGTTTCGGATCTTCTGGTATTCAATAAGGAAAGGCCATGAATAATAATGTTTTAACCTTTAGGCCTATATCTTTCAGTACCTTGCTGGGCGGATTTATCATAGCTGCGTTAATCTCAATGTTTGTGGTACAGGTACGCGTCCATAAAGATCACAAAAATGTAACTCGCGAAACCATTGCTGATAACTATCAGCAGCAATTCAATATCAAGTTACAACTAGTAGTTGCGGAACTTCTCTTATGACTTTGTCACGATCCTCGGCAATGAATATCGCTTATGTGCTAACAGAATCCCTACCGTATATTCAGCGATTCGCCGATGCCACCATTGTTATTAAGTATGGAGGCAATGCGATGATAGAAGAGGACCTTAAACGCGGTTTTGCACTTGACATCGTGCTGATGAAGCTGGTCGGCATAAATCCAGTAGTTGTGCATGGAGGGGGCCCGCAGATTGGAAGCGTTCTGAAAGAATTGGGTATCGAATCAAATTTCGTCGATGGAATGCGAGTGACTGATAGCAAAACCATGGACGTAGTCCAGATGGTTCTGGGTGGATTGGTCAACCAGGACATCGTTAGCCTGATTAACGAATGTGGTGGCAAGGCTCTCGGGTTAACCGGCAAAGACACGAAAATGATCAATGCAAGCAAAATGTTAATCGAAAGATCATCGCCCGANTTACAGGTACCGGAAATAATCGACATAGGACACGTCGGTGAAGTCAGACAAGTTAACAGAGAAGTTCTAGATGTTGTNCTTGCCAGCAATATTGTACCAGTCATAGCACCAATCGGTGTCGGCGATGATAATGAAACCTACAACATCAATGCTGATCTTGTNGCNGGAAAACTAGCGGAAGAACTTAATGCAGAAAAACTTATCCTGTTAACCGATGTACCAGGCCTTCAGGATNGTGAAGGTAACCTTCTTTCTGGTCTGGATGCCGCAGAAGTTGACCGTTTGATCGAGAATGGCACCATTTCAGGAGGCATGTTGCCGAAAATTCGTTGTGCGTTGAGCGCAATAGCGAACGGCGTTCAGTCAGCACATATCATTGATGGCCGAGTAGAGCATGCCCTCATGCTCGAAGTGTTAACCGATGAGGGCGTCGGTACACTCATTTCTGCGAGCCCTAAGTGATGGTGGAACAGCAGACGGTAACCCGTAAACAACAGATTCTGCAGGCACTGGCCACGATGCTTGAGCAAAGTCCAGGAGCCCGCATCACTACCGCTGGCTTAGCAAAGCAGGTAGGTGTTTCAGAAGCTGCTCTCTACAGACATTTCCCAAGCAAGGCAAAAATGTATGAGGCCCTTATCGAGTTCATCGAGGAAACTATTTTCTCTCGTATCTCTATTATTCTCGCAGACGAAGCATCCACTGCCACGCGAACCCAGAAGATCATTCATCTTTTGCTGACATTTAGTGAACGAAACCCAGGAATAACAAGAATTTTGACTGGAGATCCTCTCGCCGGAGAATCTGAGCGCCTTAGAATGAGAGTCGTGCAATTCTTTGACCGTTTCGAGACCCAACTAAAACAGGTATTGCGTGAAGCCGAGATTCGCGATGGGCAAAAACTGCATTTGGATGTCCAGAGTGCCGCTAATCTGATACTGAGTAGCGCTGAGGGGAAGATAGGTCAATTCGTAAGAAGTAACTTCCAGCGTCCACCGACGTCAGATTGGAATGAGCAGTGGAGGATCCTTCAGCACGCTATTTTCGCGGACCTAACAGGGACCGCGCTCTAAATCTTAAAGCTCATTAACTCGCTTTAGATCTTGCGCGAGTATACGTGCAGATTATCCATCTCGACCCGTTTTTCTTAGATATCCGCAAGCTATGAGTGCAATTAAGGCTTCTAACTATACAATCGTTGCAAATTCACCTATTGCAATGTAGTAAATCGATTAATGCTAGACAGTTTGGTATCTCTTACTCTCACCACATCCGCTCACACACTTTTAAGACGTTTAAGTTTCTCGTCGGAAATATCTTGTTCTCGACACTACTGTTCGAGCCCCTCCTTTTCCGCCAGTTTGCAATCGTTTTTCCTAATTTCTTCATCGGTCAGCTTTCGAGAAACAATCCCTACGATACGGCCATTAAAGCTTAAATCGTATACCCGTTTTTTACATGCCTGGCTGATAAGTGACTATCAAGGACAGTTACGCCATCCTCATTCTTGCACCCCCAGAGCTCAGCGCTAACCATACTCTGCACTAGAGCCAATAGTAACGATAGACTCGCTCCTATTTTTATTATTTCTTTCACTTCGCTGCAATTCCGTATTGCGTTCTGTAGTCATCCATTAACGTCAATACCTCACTGTAGAACTCCTGATCATTGAGATACTCAACGATGTGCTCTAACTTTATGATACTACTTACACTAACACCATATTCCTGTTCGACCTCCTGAATCGCAGATAATTCACCATTCCCCTTTTCCTGGCGATCTATCGCAACCAAAATACCGCTTACTTCCGCCTCAGTATCCTCCAGTAGACTCATAGTCTCGCGAATAGCAGTACCGGCAGTGATCACATCGTCAACGATAACAACCCTCCCACTCACCTCGGCACCAACCAGTCGGCCACCTTCACCGTGATTCTTCTCTTCCTTGCGGTTAAAAGCATAAGGCACATCGATTGTGAATTTGTCATAGAGTGACGCTGTCGAAGAGCTTACAAGTGGTATGCCCTTGTAAGCTGGGCCAAACAGCATATCGAATGGCATGCCCGACGCTACCAGCGCATCGGCGTAGAAACCACCCAGCCTAGACAGAAGGCGGCCTGTATTAAATACCCCGGCATTAAAGAAATAGGGGCTGGTGCGACCTGACTTCAGCGTGTACTCACCAAAAGACAAGACACCTGCCTCCAGAGCAAAGTCAATAAAGTGCTTTTGATATTCAGCTAACATCGTCACTATTACCCTTCAATACTGCTCCGTCAGCACCGATCTTTGAATCTCTATCAATTCCTTAATACCTTCTTTAGCTAGTGATAGCATCTCGTTTAGCTCGTCTGCACTAAAAGGTGCAGCCTCCGCAGTACCCTGAACTTCGATAAACTGGCCTTGCTCTGTCATTACTACGTTCATATCGGTATCCGCAGCGGAATCTTCACTGTATTCCAGATCCAGCATCGGTTGTCCATTCACGATACCCACGGATACCGAGGCGATCAGCCTAGTCTCGACTTCAAGAGATTTAACCGCGTCAAGTAATGCGACGCAAGCGCCTGTAATCGATGCAGTTCGGGTGCCACCATCGGCTTGAATAACATCACAATCAATGCGAATAGTACTTTCACCAAGTTTGTCCGTGTCCACTGCAGCTCTTAGACTTCGACCAATGAGTCGCTGAATTTCAAACGTACGTCCCCCCTGCTTTCCTCTCGAGGCCTCCCGGTCCATTCGCGTGTTGGTAGATCTAGGCAGCATCCCATATTCCGACGTGATCCAACCCTTCCCAGATCCACGCAAGAAGCGTGGTACACCTGACTCCACGCTAGCGGTACAGATGACCCGCGTGTCGCCAAAAGAGACCAGCACCGACCCCTCTGCATACTTATTGATATTTCGCTCTATGGTAATATCCCGAAGCTGATCGAAACTCCTGCCTTTTGCGCGTCCCACCATGAATACTCCCTATAAATTTCCATTATACTTGCCCCACCGGTCCTTGGGGTCAACCAAAACATTATGACAAACAGCATGACAGCATTCGCCCAAGTATCTGGCGACAACATTAGCTGGGAAATTCGTTCTGTGAATCAACGATATCTTGACGTCACGTTTCGAATGCCCGAATCACTCCGTATCCTCGAAGCCTCACTTAGGTCAATGACCAAAGCAATCGTTTCTCGGGGGAAAATAGACTGTACGCTGCGGTTGACCAACGACAATGCGCACCCTGCGCTAACGTTGGATGAAGGGCTATTGGCCACTATTACTGACCTGCAGGAAGAAATTGCAGCAAAATCAGGCACAACGCCAACTAAAAACGCGCTCGACCTGCTACGCTGGCCTGGCGTTATTAAGGAGCCTGAACAAGATGTCAATTCGCAATGCGAGACAGCCANGGCTCTATTCGCGGATGCAATGAGGAGTCTCGTCTCCATGCGCGCTAAAGAAGGCTGCGAGCTCCAACGAATAATCGAGGAAAAACTACACGAACTTGCCACCCGGGTCAGCGAGATCCGTAACGCCACGCCGAAAATCCTAGCCAACCACCAGCAAAAGGTAAGAGACAAGTTAGCTGAGCTTTCTAGCGAAGCTGACCCTACTCGATTGGAACAAGAGCTGGTACTAATCGCTAATAAGTCAGACATAGCGGAAGAACTAGATCGACTCGACACCCACATCAGCGAGATCAGAAACACGTTAACGCTNAGCNAAAGCATTGGCAGACGACTCGACTTCCTGATGCAGGAACTTAATCGGGAAACTAATACCCTGTCTTCTAAAGCGCTGCACACCGATACTACGCTGTCGACCGTCGACATGAAGGTCCTTATCGAACAAATGCGGGAGCAGATTCAAAACATTGAGTAATAAAGTAGGCATGCTTCTGGTAATTGCAGCTCCTTCAGGGGCTGGCAAGACCTCCCTNGTGAAAGCATTAATAGAATCCGAAAGTGATGTGCAGGTAGCAATCTCCCACACCACTCGCTCTCCCAGAGCAGAGGAAAACAGTGGCATAAATTATTTTTTTGTTTCGCAATCGGAATTCGAAAAAATGTCCGAACAAGNAGCTTTCATTGAGCACGCAAACGTATTCGGAAATCTATACGGTACCAGCAAAGCAGAAGTGCGCAGAATCCTGGACAGCGGACATCACCTTATACTGGAGATTGACTGGCAGGGTGCGGANCAAATTAGAAACTCAACAAAAGCGACAATCAGTATTTTTATACTACCGCCATCACTGGAATCGCTACGTCTTCGCNTAATGGAGAGAGCCCAAGATGACAAAGAAACCATTGAGTATCGAATGGCGGCAGCAATGGATGAAATATCCCACTACCACGAGTTCGACTACCTTATTATCAATGACGATTTCGATATCGCCCTCACTCAAATGAAGGATATTCTCCACGGAAGAGGATCAAAACTAACGCTTGACGCACAACGTGAACGGCTTAAGGATCTTGTACAAGAGTTAATTCCGNCCTAGCATCGCACGAAAAGCGATATTGTCAGGGAGCAAGTTTACCGTTAAACTCTCNGGCCTTCGATTCTAGGGCCCTCAACTACCCGAATCAGGCTGTAATTTGATCTTAATCGCTGGAGAATAAATAAATGGCTCGCGTAACCGTAGAAGACTGTCTTGAGAACGTGGCAAATCGATTCGAACTTGTTATGGTTTCAAGTAAACGTGCCAGACAACTCGCCAATGAGGGTAAGGATCCTCTGGTCCCTCTCGAAAATGATAAGCCCACAGTAGTAGCTTTACGAGAGATCGCTGAAGGTCATGTTAATGCCAGTATTCTCGAAGCTCCCACGGTAGATGAAACGGAGGCACTGTCGCTTACAGCGCAAGATGGATTTGATCAACAAGACCCGGAATTCTAACCCCGTTAGCGAGGGCTGCCTTGCTAACAATTGATAGCTTTGTCTCCTCGCTAAGCAGTTATCTTGAACCTGCACTGATACAGCAGGTTAAAAAAGCCTACGATTTTGCTGAAGAGGCTCACAAAGGACAGAAGCGAAAATCTGGGGAACCCTATATAACCCACCCCCTTGCGGTTGCATCCATACTCGCAGAAATGCACATGGATCATCAGTGCCTTATGGCCGCACTGATGCATGATGTAATTGAAGATACAGGTGTTCCCAAACACACCATTGGACAAGAATTCGATGACGAAGTAGCCGACCTCGTTGATGGCGTAAGTAAACTCAATACCATGTTGTTCGAATCACGAGCCGCGGCCCAGGCCGAGAATTTTCAAAAGATGGCGCTCGCCATGGCGAAAGACATTCGCGTAATCCTAGTGAAGTTGGCTGATCGATTACACAATATGCAAACTCTCGGAGCTTTAGAGGCCGATAAGAGACGCAGAATCGCCCGGGAAACGCTTGAGATCTACGCCCCGATCGCTTATCGCCTTGGCATGAACAGCGTGCGGATCGAGCTCGAAGAACTTGGATTTCGGGCGCTCTATCCGCTTCGTTCATCCATGATAGAAAAAGCAGTGAATCGAGCGCGTGGCAACCGCAAGGAGGTGGTTACCAACATCCAGGAATCCATTTCCTCTTGTTTAGTACGAGACGGTATAAAGGCTGAGGTCTTCGGCCGACAGAAACATCTGTACAGTATCTACGACAAGATGCGCAGTAAGCACAAATCGTTTTACGAGATCATGGACGTATACGCGTTCAGAATTATCGTTGATACCGTCGATAATTGTTACCGTACGCTCGGTTCGATGCATAACCTGTATAAACCCGTTGCCGGTCGCTTCAAAGACTACATCGCAATTCCAAAGGCAAACGGTTACCAATCTTTGCATACCACATTATTTGGCATGCATGGTCTACCTATCGAAATTCAGATCCGTACACCAGAAATGGAGACATTAGCCAACAATGGAATAGCTGGCCATTGGAAATACAAATCCAACGATGAATCTAGTACACATGACAGGACCAGGGAATGGATGAGAGATTTACTCGAGATTCAACAAAGCGCAGGCAATTCTCTAGAATTTATCGAGAATGTAAAAATAGATTTATTCCCAGACGAAGTATATGTATTCACGCCCCTGGGAGATATCTACGACCTAGCGCAAGGGTCAACGCCCATTGATTTTGCATACGCGGTGCACACAGTCATCGGCAATACATGTGTCGCGTGCCGCATTGATCGACGTCTGGCTCCCCTAAGCGCAACGCTGGAGAGCGGACAAACAGTTGAAATCATCACCGCACCCGGAGCACAACCAAATCCTGCGTGGTTAAACTTCGCAATCTCCGGAAAAGCTCGCAGCAGTATCCGGCACGCGCTAAAACATCAGCAACAAAGCGAGTCTATTCCACTCGGTCGAAGATTACTGGAAAGGACTTTAGCGATCTATGGTTCATCGTTAGAAAGTATCCCAGAGGAGAAGCTAACAACGGTACTCACAGACCGGAACATAGCAAACCTGGACGAACTGTTAAGCGAGATTGGGCTTGGCAATCATATAGCCTATGTCATTGCCAGACAGTTACTGACGCTGGAAGAAGAACAGTTACAACATCTTGGCCCTCTCGCGATCTTAGGCTCGGAGGGGTTGGTGGTCACCTACGCTCGATGCTGCAAACCAATTCCAGGTGACCTTATTATTGGGCATATCAGTGCAGGTCGAGGCATCGTGATCCACACAGATACCTGCAAGAATATGCACGACCTGCGCGATAAGCCGGACGAAATCATGGCAGTTCGCTGGGACGATACAGTGGATCAGGAGTTCTCTGTTGAGTTGCGACTTGAGCTGGAACATGAAAAAGGAATCATCGCAATCATCGCCTCGAGCATTACCACCGAAGATGCCAACATCGAAGGAATCAGTATGATTGAAAAAGATGCGAGACTAGGCATCATCAATGTCATCATTGCTGTCAGAGATCGAGTGCACCTAGCACAGGTAATAAAACGTTTAAGGCTGCTGAAAGCTATCAGTCGAATTATTCGAGTTCGAAGTTAATTTACCATGAATAGAAAACAGTCGTTATCTACGCACGCCGCTCCGGAAGCTATTGGGACCTACTCCCAGGCGATTAAGGTTGACTCTACAATCTACATCAGTGGACAGATACCTCTGGACCCTTCAACGATGGAGTTAGTTGGTCCCGACATTGATTCGCAGATCAATCAGGTACTAAAGAATCTGGAAGCAGTGTGCCGGAGCGCAGGTGGAGAACTCGACGCAATCGTCAAGTTTACAGTCTACCTCATCAATCTCGAGTATTCCGCCAAGGTCAATACGATAATGCAAGAGTTCTTAAACGAACCCTATCCTGCACGGGCTGCAGTAGAAGTTGTCGCTCTACCCAAAGGTGCACAAATAGAGATTGATGCCATCATGGTGGTTTAATGGGACTAACTGAGACGCCAGTTTCCACACTAAAAGGCGTTGGACCCGCAATCACCGCAAAATTGTCTCGCTTAGGCATCAATAACCTGCAAGACGTTCTTTTCCATCTTCCACTTCGTTATGAAGACCGTACACGAGTTTGCCCAATTGGAGGTGCCCAAGTTGGTCAAGAGATCGTGCTGGAAGGTGATATCATCGCCTGTGATATCGCCTACGGTAGGCGTCGCAGCCTACTCGCTTACCTGCAGGACGGTACCGGAAAACTCGGTTTACGATTCTTTCACTTTTCAAAAGCACAACAGAATAATCTCGCATCCGCGGGCCACGTCAGGGTATTCGGTGAGGTTCGCCGGGGAGCTGCGGGACTGGAAATCTACCATCCAGATTACGAAAAACAAACGAAGGATATGCCACTACCCCAAACCCTAACACCTGTATATCCAACGACCGAAGGCATGAGCCAGGCACGCTTCCGCGCACTTGTAAGCCAGGTGCTTGATATGCTTGCTAACGAGCCGCTTCCCGATTTAGTGAATCATGAAACTTCTATCAATGATGCACTGCAATTAATCCATAGCCCACCCGCAGATGCAGATATCAATGCGCTTATAGAGGGTACGCATCCTGCTCAATCGCAACTTGCCTTCGAAGAACTGCTTGCTCATCACGCGAGTCTTCGTTTCCTTAGGGAAAGAGTCAACACACAAACTGCACCACCCCTAGCCCCGCCAGGTAGCACTTGCGCAGAACTGATCAAAAACCTTGGATTTACTCTAACCCTGGCTCAACAACGCGTTTTGCTGGAAATCAGCGCTGACTTGGCCCGCAGTACACCCATGTTACGTTTACTGCAAGGGGACGTCGGTTGTGGAAAAACTTTGGTTGCAGTAGTGGCAGCGGCACATGCCTTCGAAAACAAACTGCAAACTGCCATCATGGCGCCGACGGAAGTGCTGGCAGAACAACATTTCGCAAACTTCGATCAATGGCTTACACCCCTGGGCATCCAGACTGCCTGGTTATCGGGCAAGATCAAAGGGAAGGCTCGTATTGAAGAGCTCGCACTAATCGAAAGTGGGAAGGCTCGTGTGATTATTGGAACACATGCCCTGTTTCAAAAGGATGTTCAATTCAAGGACTTGGGTCTGATCATCATTGATGAACAACATCGATTTGGTGTACATCAGAGACTAGCGCTAAAACAAAAAGGCAACACGAGAACCCCCCACCAACTCGTCATGACCGCAACACCCATTCCGCGAACACTCACCATGAGTATGTACGCGGATATGGATGCTTCAATTATCGACGAATTACCACCCGGTCGAACACCAATTACCACCAGTGTATTACCAGACAATCGCAGGCAAGACGTTGTTGAGCGCATACGCACCCTTTGCGGTAACGGTGCACAAGCATACTGGGTATGCACACTTATTGAGGAATCTGAAGCACTGGAGAGCCAGGCAGCTGAGGCCNCTTCAAAGGAACTGACTGCAGCTTTACCTGAGCTCTCGGTCAGTCTCATTCACGGTCGAATGAGTCACGACAAGAAAACCAGCGTGATGGATAGGTTCAAGCGTGGTGCCATTGATTTACTTATCGCCACAACCGTGATTGAGGTCGGAGTGGATGTGCCAAACGCAACGCTNATGATAATCGAGAATTCCGAACGCTTAGGTCTTGCGCAGCTTCACCAGCTGCGCGGTAGAGTTGGTCGTGGTCTCAATGAGAGTCATTGCCTATTGTTGTATCATCCACCACTAGGNGAACTTAGCAAACAAAGACTTTCTGTGATGAGAGATAGTAGCGATGGTTTCTTTATAGCCGAGGAAGATCTAAAAATACGTGGACCAGGGGAACTTCTTGGTAGCAAACAGTCTGGTAGCCTCCAATTCAAGATAGCGGACCTGTTGCGCGACAATCATTTGCTCGACGCAGTAAAAAAATCGTCCCATGAATTATTCAAAACAGATACGGCAAAAATAGATTTGCTCATTCGGCGATGGACTTCTATACCCGACGAGCTAAGTCAGGTTTGACTCAGGCGCTTCTACCCTCAAAAACATTCTGNTCAAACTTATCTTCACTTCGNCCCACAATNGTCGAAACAGNAGCATCACCGGTGACATTAACGGCCGTACGCATCATATCCAGCAAACGATCTACGCCAATGATCAATGCAATTCCCTCAACTGGCAGTCCAACCTGTTGTAACACCAATGCCAGTGTAATAAGTCCGACGCCTGGNACACCCGCCGTTCCAATAGATGCCAGGGTAGCTGTCAGTATGACCATCAGGTAACCCGTTAACGAAATGTCAATGTTGTAGGCTTGGGCGATAAACACAGTAGCAACACCCTGCATAATCGCCGTGCCGTCCATGTTGATAGTTGCTCCCAAGGGAACAGTGAAGGAGGCAACTTCATTCTTTACGCCAAGTCTGTGTTCGACCGTCTCGAGGGTAACTGGCAGTGTTGCGTTGCTGGACGAAGTACTAAACGCATAAGCCATTACCGGNGCAAATCTCTTNTAGAAAGTGAATGGATTAAGTCCGGNTAAGAAACGAACCAGAACACCGTATGTCAGACTAAAGTGAACCAACAGCACCAGGACAACGGTCATAAAATATTTAATCAGATCAGCAATAGCGCCAAGCCCCATATTGGCAAACAACGTGACCATAAGACAAAAAACACCGGCCGGTGCAACTACCATTAACATCATGACTAAACGCATGACAACTTCGTTCCAGTCATTCAGAGATGCTCGCACCCTCGCCCCGGGNTCACCGCAACGACTNATNGCAACACCGATTAAGATCGCAAATACGATAACCTGAAGCATATTACCGTCTGCCATCGCCCTTAGTGGATTNGTTGGGAAGATGTCGATCAATACCTGCTTTAATGGAGGTGATTCCTTTGCGACATATTGCGCCGTGGTAACAAGATCAATNCCAAGGCCAGGATTAATAGTCGTTGCAATGCTAAGCGCTAGCGTAATTGCAATCGCAGTGGTTAAGAGATACAGGGCAAGCGTCTTCAAACCAATCCGCCCCATACTGGATCCATCAGAGAGATTGCTTGCGCCACAGGCAAGTGAGAAAAATACTAATGGCACCACCAGCAGTTTCAAGCTGGCAATAAATATTTTTCCACCAAAGTCAAATACGCCATTAACAAGATAGGTTGAGACAAAACCTTCTTCAGCACCAATCCAATGAAGGAAAGAACCNAACATCAAACCAGAAACCATCCCAATAACAATGTTGCGGGTAAGACGTGACCTATTCATTCTTATGCAACTTCTACCATTTCAAAATCTTCTTTCGCCATACCACATTCCGGACANCACCAATCGTCGGGTATATCGTCCCAACTTGTACCAGGTGCAATACCTTCAGACTCAAGTCCTTCGACCTCGTCGTAGATAAAACCGCAGACAATGCATTGCCACTTTTTCATTCGAAACCTCTTGTTAATTTCTCACTACACTTCTAATTGAAGGCGCGTGAAAGCGACGTATACTAACGCATTTGCTACTCGCGTGACAAAATGAAGCAACTAAAACAGATGCTCCTTGCAATTCAGTCGCGATTCCCCCGCAGCATTCACTTTGCTCGTCTGGCAAGNTTTGACAAGCCAATAGGATTCTATCTCTTGCTNTGGCCAACACTCAGTGCACTGTGGATCGCCGCTGGTGGATGGCCAGGCTGGCATTTATTCCTGGTATTTACACTGGGAACCGCACTGACACGATCAGCTGGTTGCATTATGAATGATATCGCAGACCGCAACTATGATGGTCTCGTGAAGCGCACCAAGGATAGACCTATCGCCAGTGGCGATGTAGACGTATTTGAAGCGGTCTTGTTTATGGCTGTACTTTGCTTCCTAGCGTTACTTCTGGTCCTAAGTACCAACCTGGTCACTGTAATACTGGCTTGTGCTGGCGTAGCAGTCGCAGCAATTTATCCTTATATGAAACGCTATACTTACTTGCCTCAGGCTGTCCTCGGGGTAGCGTTCTCGTTTGGCATNCTCATGGCGTTTACCGCAGTCAGCAATGAAGTAACCANGCTCACCGGGCTNCTACTTATCGCAAACATGATCTGGGCAGTTGTATATGATAGCGAGTACGCGATGNTAGATAGGGAAGATGATCTGAAACTAGGACTAAGGTCTTCCGCAATACTATTTGGCGATATGGACCGATTGATGATTGGTGTGTTACAGCTTTTTTTTCTGTTNGCACAATACCTGGTTTGGATGATCGCAGAACTTCACTGGCCATTTTTGNTCGGCATAATTGCGGCGACTGGNTTTTTCGCTTACCAGCAATTCCTGATTCGAAATCGTGATNTGGATGGTTGTTTTTCGGCATTNTTGAATAATCACTGGCTTGGTCTGGCAATATTCGTCAGTATCACTGTCGATAAATTTCTTTTTGCTTAAAAGAACCGATGCAAAATATCATCGATGCAGTCGATAACCTGTCCGAATGGTTGGGAAAAACCATTGCCTGGTTAACCCTGGCGATGATGTTCATCACCTGTTGTATAGTCATCGCGAGATACGCATTAAACTTNGGATCAATTGCCATGCAGGAATNGGTGCTTTATATGCATAGCATTGTTTTTATGTTGGGCATNAGCTATACACTAAAACACCGCGCTCATGTAAGAGTCGACATCGTCTACCAACGGCTGTCAGTTCGAACCCAATCGCTGATTGATATTATCGGAACGATAGTCTTCCTGTTTCCCGTCGCAATATTTTTGTTTATCAGCAGTCTGGATTACGTATCTTTTTCCTGGCTAGTTCGAGAGACCTCAGCCATGCCCGGAGGGCTTCCGGGAGTGTATCTGATCAAAACACTAATACCACTGATGTCAGTTTTACTTTTCGCACAAGGCTTGGCAGAGCTTCTTCGCAACGTNTCNCTGTTGAGTGACACANCAAAGATTAAGACCAAGACGTGATCGAATACATCCCGCTGATCATGGTAGGAGTAGCATTTTTGCTTCTTTTGCTGGGGTATCCAGTCGCATTGACGCTNTCCGGCACGGCCCTTATCACNGCGTTNCTCGGTATTGCAGGCGGNACGTTCGACTTGGCATTCCTGACTGCAGCTCCNAATCGCTTATTCGGGATCATCTCCAATCAAACNCTAGTCGCCGTTCCATTGTTCGTCCTAATGGGTGTCATCCTGGAAAAATCGAAGATTGCAGAGCGACTGTTGTCATCAATGAGCAATCTCTTCGGTCCATTACCGGGCGGGCTGGGACTCGCTGTCACCGTAGTAGGAATGTTGATGGCGGCTAGTACCGGAATAGTTGGTGCGACGGTGGTTACGATGGGACTCATGTCCTTACCATCAATGCTTAAAGCCAAATATGATCCAGCACTTGCCACAGGCGCAATCTGCGCTACAGGAACACTTGGGCAAATCATCCCCCCTTCTATCGCACTAGTCCTATTAGGCGATGTATTGTCCAACGCGTATCAACAAGCTCAGTTAACCCAAGGGATTTTCAATCCGAAGACCGTGTCGGTGGGTGATTTATTCGCGGGAGCGATTATTCCAGGACTCATTCTCGTGGCGCTTTATGCAACCTACCTTATGATCACCGCGTTGATCAAACCCGACCGAGCACCTCCGGTTGCAACCGAGGATGTCGATATTATGCAGTTGCTGTTAAGCATCGCTCCACCNCTCATNCTCATTCTCGCGGTGCTTGGTTCTATNCTTATGGGTATNGCCACACCAACTGAAGCCGCAGGCGTTGGCGCTTTGGGGGCGCTTTTGCTCGCCATGCGATCTCTTGGGCTACCTGAAATGAAACAGATTACACAGTCAACGACGAAAACNACCTCGATGGTGTTTTTCATACTTATTGGCGCGTCACTGTTCTCTCTCGTGTTTAGAGGCTACGGGGGCGATGAATTGGTNCAGCGCATATTCGACGATATGCCNGGTGGACGCATCGGCGCAATGCTCATCGTCATGTTAGTAATTTTCTTGCTGGGTTTTATCTTGGACTTTATCGAGATCACCTTCGTGGTCGTGCCAATCGTTGGGCCCGTTCTAATGGCAATGGGTTTTGATCCCATATGGCTCGGCATCATGATCGCAATTAACTTGCAGACGTCATTTTTAACTCCGCCCTTTGGATTCGCGCTTTTCTACCTACGAGGCGTGGCACCAGACAAAATCGCCACAACACAGATCTACTGGGGCGTGATTCCTTTTATCATCATTCAGCTTGTGATGCTTTTAATTCTCACCTGGCAGCCAAANCTAGCNACCTGGTTGCCATCGCTATTGTACTCCTAGTTNCCTGCCAATNCTCGAGTATTGATATAAGCCTTTTCAGAAATTTCGTGGAATTGCACCACGCCTTCATAGTAGTCCTGATAGGATTCATAGATACGCTGAGATAAAGGATCATCATCGATAATCTCTTCAGTCACCTCTTGGGAGAGCCGCTTAAATTCTTCAATAACATCATCCGGTANCCGCCTGACTTNAACTCCATGTTGTTCCACGAGCTCGACCAACGCNGCATTATTGCGAGCCGTATACTCGGCAAGCATGTCCAAATTAGAAGAGAGTGAAGCTACGGTTAGAATCTCCTGCAGATCTTCCGGCAATAAGTCGTAAGCCTCTTTATTGACAATCACCTCAAGCGCCGGACCAGGTTCCTGCCAACCCGGATAGTAGTAATACTTTGCCACTTGGTGCAAACCAAAGGCGAGATCATTGTATGGGCCTACCCATTCGGCCGCATCAATCACGCCTGTTTGCAGGCTGGTAAATATCTCTCCTCCGGGGGTTTGTATGGGCTCACCACCGGCTCGATCGAAGACCTCGCCACCAAGACCAGGAATTCGCATCTTCATGCCCTGAATATCCTCAAGAGAANTTATCTCCTTGTTGAACCAGCCCGCCATTTGCACACCAGTGTTGCCACCAGGAATAGGCACCAAATTGAACCGTGCGTACAATTCCCGCCATAATTCCCACCCACCACCGTGCAATAACCAGCCGTTCATTTCTTGTGCGGTTAAACCAAACGGTATTGCCGTAAAGAATTGCGCAATTGGCACCTTTCCCTTCCAGTAATACGCGGCGCCATGTCCCATCTGCGCACTACCCTGGGACACTGCTTCAAAGACCTCCATAGCAGGTACTACCTCTCCAGCGCCATACACCTTGATATTAAGGCGACCCCTACTCATTTTTGTGACTCTAGCAGCCAGGGTCTCCGGAGCAACGCCAAGCCCAGGGAAATTCTTAGGCCAAGTCGTTACCATTCGCCAGTTATAGACCTTCTGCGGCTCACTTACCTGCTCCACATTCTTTGTCGCTTCATCGGCACATCCTGCTAATAGCAATNCCAGCACTGACAAACCAAAAAGTCGATACAACATTCAATAACTCCTTATCCCATGGTCTCAAGGTTCGCAAAAGACACCATAAGCCACTTACTACCCTCGGAAAAATTTACATGGACTCGAGCCTGGTTACCCTGACCTTCATAGTTAAGCACCACACCCTCACCAAATTTCGCATGAATTACGCGTTGACCAAGCCTGAATTCCGTATCCGTCTCAGTAGTTCTAACCATTGATTGCCTCACATTTGATCCACGAGTACCTGCGGGACGAACAATGCTGCTTTTTACCCGCACTTCCTGGATCAGCTCCTCTGGAATTTCATTAACAAAGCGTGACCGGCGATTGTAACTATCCGTGCCATTAAGCCGTCGTGACTCAGCATATGTCAGATTCAGATGACGCATAGCCCTAGTAACCCCAACATAACAAAGGCGACGTTCTTCCTCTAATCGACCGGGTTCCTCCAGCGACATCGTGTGTGGAAACAATCCTTCTTCCATCCCCGCTAGGAACACCAGAGGAAACTCCAACCCCTTAGCGCTGTGCATAGTCATTAGTTGAACACAGTCTTCGTTTAAATCTCCCTGGCCTTCACCAGCCTCTAATGACGCGTGAGTCAGGAACTCATCCAACAACGAGGGCTGTTCAGATTGTTCCTCGGCCGGGTCAAAGTTCTGGCCTTCACCAGGATCAAAAGTACGCGCTGCTGAAACAAGTTCAATCAGATTTTCTAGCCTAGCNTGACCCCGTTCNCCTCGCTCCCTCTCGTAGTAGGGGCGTAATCCAGATTTATCGATAATGGTTTCCAGCAATGCTTCAAGGTCCGCCTCTTCCGTTACATCATCCATCTCTTCGATAAGAGAAAGAAACCCTAGAATTGCATTTCGAGTCCTGGCAGTAATTCCGCCGCCTTCCACGAGCCTTTTCGAAGCTTGCCACAAAGAAATCTGCTCAGATCTTGCAAGCTTTCGAATCTCATTCAGTGTCCGATCACCCATACCCCGAGGCGGAGTATTTACAACTCGTTCAAAAGACGCATCCGCATCACGCTGATTTACCAGTCGCACATAGCCAAGGGCATTACGAATCTCAGCCCTTTCAAAAAACCTTTGACCTCCATAAATCCTATAGGGCAACTGGGCTCGAAGCATCGCTTCTTCCAACACCCGTGACTGGGCATTGGAACGATACAGAATCGCAGCTTCATCATGTCTGTTACCTTCAACTGTCCAACTTTTTATGCGTTCGGCAATATAACACGCCTCATCTATTTCGTTATATCCTGAATAAAGAGTAATTGGCTCACCGCCCCCGCCATCAGTCCAGAGCTGCTTACCCAGGCGCCCTGAATTATTATCTATCAAGTGATTAGCTGCCTTTAAGATGCTACCCGTGGAACGATAATTCTGTTCCAACCTGATGGTTGTACTGTTGCTGAAGTCCTCAGAAAAGCGCTGGATATTCTCGATACGTGCACCACGCCAACCGTAAATGGATTGATCGTCGTCCCCTACTACCATCAGATTGTCCTGCTCGCCAGCCAAGACTCTAAGCCAGGCATACTGAATCGTATTCGTATCCTGAAATTCATCAACCAACAACGCCGCGAACCGTTCCTGGTAATGTTTTAGNAGGTGAGCGTTTGAAAGCCACANTTCATGGGCGCGNAGCAGNAATTCCGCAAAGTCCACCATGCCNCCNCGATCGCAAGCNTCTTCGTATGCNCTATAAATAGACAGATGAGTTTGAAGATAAAGATCCCCATGGTCNTCNATATTGCGCGGCCGAAGGCCTTCGTCCTTTTGCGAATTGATGAACCATACCGCCTGTCTTGCGGGCCATTTCTTCTCATCCAGACCCAGGCCCGAGATAACACGTTTAACCAAGCGCAACTGATCGTCTGCATCCAGAATCTGGAAGCTCTGTGGTAGCTTCGCTTCCTNGTAGTGCATACGCAACAAACGATGGGCCATTCCATGGAAGGTACCTACCCACATACCGCGGAGTGGCATCTCTAATAATGCTTCGATTCTCCCCCGCATAGCCGCAGCAGCTTTATTGGTAAAAGTCACAGCCAGTACGCTGAAAGGAGAAATACTCTCTGTTTGAATCAGCCAAGCAATACGATGAGTAAGTACTCTTGTTTTACCACTACCCGCGCCAGCTAGAACTAGGGAGCTACCTCTAGGTAGCGTGACAGCTTCTCGCTGCGCATCATTAAGCGGGTCAAGGATATGGCTTACGTCCAAGCGTTTATTCCACAGTTACGGATTTAGCCAGATTCCTCGGCTGGTCTACATCTGTACCCTTAAAAACTGCAACATGATATGCGAGTAATTGCATTGGAATGGTGTAGATAATCGGTGAAATGACGTTGTTACAGGAAGGCATCCGCACCACACGTGTATCGTCCTCACCAACAAACCGATCATCACCAACAATGAAAAGTTCTCCGCCGCGAGCTTTCACTTCCTCCAGGTTAGACTTCACTTTTTCCAATAATTCATCGCTAGGAGCAACAGCAACCACCGGCATATCATCATCCACTAACGCAAGCGGACCATGTTTCAGTTCCCCGGCAGGATAGCCCTCTGCGTGTATATACGAGATCTCCTTTAACTTTAATGCGCCTTCGAGCGCGATCGGATAATGAATACCTCGACCCAAAAAAAGAGCATGGTGTTTCTCGACAAAATATTCCGCCATATGTTTAAGTTGCGAATCAAGACCCAGCACCTGGTTTAAAAGCTGTGGTAACTCGTGCAAGGCACTGACGATCTCCGCTTCTGTCGTTTCATCAACATCATGGTAGCGCCCTAACGCCAAAACCAGCATCAGCAAATCTGCAAGCTGATTCGTGAACGCTTTAGTCGAAGCCACACAAACCTCTAACCCAGCCTTGATCATTAACGTAAGATCAGACTCTCGCACCATCGTACTATTGGGCACGTTGCAAAGACAAAGCCTCGCCAGATAGTTCTCGTGATTCGCCGTACGGAGAGCCGCCAGTGTATCCGCCGTCTCGCCAGACTGCGATATAGTTACCAGGAGCGTACCTGGTAGGACAGCGACTTTTCGNTAACGCAATTCGCTCGCAATATCAACATTGCAAGGGATACCAGCAATCTGTTCAAACCAGTATTTGGCAACCATACCCGCATAGAAACTACTTCCACAGGCAACAATTTGTACCGCCTTCACCCGTGAAAACACCTCGTCCGCATCGTTACCGAACGCTGGGATCAATACGCGTTTTGTAGTAATTCGACCTTCGAGAGTTTCACGTATCGCATCGGGTTGATCGTAAATCTCTTTCATCATGTAATGACGAAAATCTCCTCTGCTCGCGATGTCTTGTCGCTCATCCAGCTTTATGCTCCGGCGCTCAATAACTTCCCGGGTGGTACCAAAAATTGAAACTTCTCTGGCTGTCAGTTCGACAACCTCTCCCTCATCAAGATATATAAAACGATCTGTCACTGGACGTAGTGCCTGAGCATCAGACGCTACAAAGTTTTCACCAATTCCAAGGCCAACTACTAACGGACTTCCAACTCTGGCTGCAAGCAACGTATCCGGATAATCAACATGCATTACTGCAATCGCATATGCACCTTCCAAATGACTTAGCGCTCTGAATATCCCCTCTCGAAAATTCCCTGCCGCAGTTATTTCCCTATTAAGTAAATGTGCCAAGACTTCCGTGTCCGTATTGGACTCGAAGGTATATTCAGTTTCTAGTATCTCCCGCAAGCTCTCGTGATTTTCGATGATGCCATTGTGGACAACACTGACCAAGTCATTAGAAACGTGCGGATGCGCGTTAGCCTCAGTCGGTTTACCGTGGGTAGCCCACCTAGTATGGGCAATGCCAATAACACCTTCATGTCCCGTAGCACAAGCTTTCTCTAACTCGTCAATATCACCTAATCGGCGTGTTCGATTTAACCCGCCATCTGAGGGGTCAATGACACATAAACCAGCAGAGTCATACCCGCGATATTTCAGCCGCTGCAACCCTTCTAACAATATTCCAGATGCATCTCGTTGAGTTACCGCTCCGACGATGCCACACATTATTTTTCATCCTCTGAACGTTTCCAATTGATCACGCTTTTCTGCTTAACCCTCGACAACGCAAGCACGCCCTCTTTAACATCCTTCGTGATAGTAGACCCAGCACCAATGATCGAACCTGCACCAATCACAACGGGAGCAACAAGGGCTGTGTTAGAACCTACGAAAACGTGATCTTCGATTCTCGTACGGTGTTTATCAATGCCATCATAATTGCAGGTAATTGTTCCTGCGCCTATGTTAACCGACTCTCCAATGCTGGCGTCCCCGAGGTATGTCAGATGACTGGCTTTAGTACCCTTTCCTATTTCTGAGTTCTTAACTTCCACAAAGTTTCCTATTGCAACCGACTCACGTAGAACAGTACCTGGCCTAAGTCTCGCAAACGGGCCAACCTGGCTCTCGGGGCCAACCTGGCACCCCTCCAAGTGAGAGTGATCTTTAATCACGCTACCAGGCTCTATGACCGAATTAATTACGCGACAATTAGCACCAATTCGTACCCCATCACCCAATGTGACGTCACCTTCAAAAACGTTGTTTACGTCAATAAAGACATCTCTACCGCAGGATAGATGGCCTCTAAGATCGAATCGTTCAGGGTCGACAATATGCACACCTTCGTTCATAAGGTCGTGCGCATACCGTCTCTGAAGTACCCGTTCAAGTTCTGCAAGCTGTTCAAAACTATTCACTCCGGCGACCTCAACTGCGTCTTCTGTCAACACTGGCCTAACGTAAAGATCGGCACCACTAGCAATCGACACTAAATCTGTGAGCAATAGCTCGTTTTGGGCATTATCTGACTTAAGCTGCGGTAACCATTCGCGCAGACTTTGCACATCCGCAACCATGACACCCGTGTTTATTTCATTAATCTCAGCCTGCGCTTCGTTAGCGTCGCGGTCTTCGACAATCTGTGAGATACGATCTGAGCCACTACGTACGATCCGCCCATAACCTGTTGGGTCATCCAGACACACCGTTAAAACACTAAGAGGAGTGTCCCCTTCGATTAAAGATTTCATCAAGCGTGCGGAAACCAGGGGAGCATCACCAAGCAAGATCAATACTTTGGAATTATCGGCAATATCGGGGAGCGCCTGCATTAACGCGTGACCCGTTCCTCGCCGTTCAGTCTGAGTGACCCAGTTAATTCCATCGTCACAAAACACTGTTTTTAACGACTCACTTTCGGGACCCACCACAACGTGTATCTTTTTGGGCCCAAGCGTTTGCACACTCGCGAGCAAGTGACTTAACAGGGGTTTTCCAGCAAGAACCTGCAGAACTTTGGGAATCGTCGATTTCATACGCGTTCCCATACCTGCCGCTAGAATGCAGACTTCAAGTTTTTGCTCGCTCATATGGCACACAACACTAGTGATCAGTGCAGTTTACTCCGAACGACTAGTCGGTGGCAGGGTTTATCTCTTTCTTTCCCTGAACTTACGAACNGTTCTGAGCATGGCCACCTGATCCTGAAGGTCTGCCGATACCCTGGCAAAATCAAGATCTGCGTGCTGATCGCCCAGCTCCTGCTCGGCTTTCTGTTGGGCAGCTACTGCCGCCGCCTCATCTACGTCATCGGCGCGCAATGCTGTGTCAGCAAGAATCGTAATCGCAGATGGCTGAACCTCAAGATAACCTCCAGAGGCAAAGAATATTTCTTCTTCACCACCTTCTAGTATCAGCCGAACCGGACCGGGCCTGACCCCTGTCAGAAGAGGAGTGTGTCCGGGCATAATCCCTAGCTCACCAATAGTACCGGTCGCAATGACCATCTCTACCTGACCAGAGTATATTTCCTCTTCTGCGCTGACGATGGTGCAAAGAACTGTAGAAACCATGATCTAATCTCTAAAGAGTCTTCGCTTTTTCAATAGCCTGCTCTACGCTACCAACCATACTGAAAGCGCCTTCGGGCAAGTCATCGTATTCACCTTCAAGAATTCCCTTGAAGCTTCTGATAGTTTCAGATAGCGGAACATAGACGCCGGGCTGGCCTGTGAATACTTCAGCAACGTGCATCGGCTGGGAAAAGAACTGGGAGATTTTTCGTGCACGATATACCGTGAGCTTGTCTTCTTCTGTCAATTCATCCATGCCAAGAATTGCGATGATGTCACGCAGTTCCTTATATTTCTGTAATACACCCTGTACACCCTGAGCAACCTCATAATGCTCCTCTCCAACTACAAGGGGATCCAATTGTCGGGACGTTGAATCAAGAGGGTCTACAGCCGGATAAATACCAAGCGCCGCTATATCCCGTGAGAGTGTTACCGTAGAATCCAGGTGAGCAAACGTGGTCGCTGGCGAAGGGTCCGTTAAATCATCCGCAGGAACATAAACAGCCTGAATTGACGTAATCGAACCCGACTTAGTCGTGGTAATTCTTTCCTGAAGCACACCCATTTCTTCAGCTAGTGTCGGCTGATAACCAACCGCTGACGGCATACGACCAAGTAACGCTGACACTTCTGTGCCCGCTAAGGTGTAGCGATAAATATTATCGACAAACAGCAGAACGTCCTTACCATCGTCACGGAACTTCTCTGCCATAGTCAGTCCGGACAGTGCTACCCGCAAACGGTTCCCAGGAGGCTCATTCATCTGGCCAAAAACCATCGCGATCTTATCCAGTACGCCAGCTTCCTGCATTTCATGGTAGAAGTCGTTTCCTTCCCGGGTTCTCTCACCTACACCCGCAAAAACAGACAAACCGCTATGTTCTTTTGCAATGTTGTTAATCAGCTCCAACATGGTAACTGTCTTGCCCACACCAGCCCCACCAAAGAGCCCGACCTTACCACCCTTAGCAAAGGGGCAAATCAAGTCGATTACTTTGACACCAGTTTCAAGTAAGTCTCGACTACCAGCCTGCTCTTCAAATGCAGGTGGTTTACGGTGAATCGGCATACGCTCCTGCTCGCCAATCGGGCCCTTCTCATCAACGGGCGTACCGAGCACATCCATAATACGGCCAAGGGTCTCCTCACCGACAGGTACGGAAATTGGTGCCTCGGTATTGCTTACTGGCAACCCACGCGCAATACCCTCGGAACTGCCCATTGCGATCGTACGTACTACGCCATCACCGAGCTGCTGCTGGACTTCTAACGTGAGATCTACCTCGTCTACTTTCAATGCATCGAAAACCTGAGGTACTTCGTCACGTGGAAACTCAACGTCAATGACCGCACCAATCACCGATACGATTCGTCCGCTACTCATTTGCTATTCCTCTTATCCTGACTTTCAGGTGACACACCCACCTATACGGCGGCTGCTCCACCAATTATTTCTGACAGCTCCTGCGTAATGGCTGACTGTCTTTCGTTATTCATAATCAGCTGGAGCTCATCAATCATTTCCCCAGCATTATCTGAGGCACTTTTCATGGCGATCATTTTTGCAGCCTGTTCGCAGGCCCCATTTTCAACTACCGCCTGATAAACCTGTGCTTCGATAAATCTCGTAACCAAACCCTCCACCAACTGGCGTGCTTCTGGCTCGTAGATGTAATCCCAACGATGCTTCAATTCAACATCCTCATCAGGATCCAATGGCACTAGCTGTCTAATGGTTGGAACCTGAGTCATCGTGTTTACAAACACGTTATTCGCAAGATATATCTTGTCGACCCGACCCTCTTCAAACCCATCCAGCATCACTTTGATACTACCAATTAAATCTGATATTTCCGGTGTTTCACTTACATGGCTGCTCGCGGCAACTACATTACCACCGTAGCTTCTGAAGAATTGCGTACCCTTATTGCCAACGAGGCAGAGATCCACCTCAATGTCTTCATCCACAAACACCTTGATATCATTGACAACCGCTTTCAACAGATTGATGTTGAGCCCTCCGCACAATCCTTTGTCCGTCGTCACAATGATGTATCCCACGCGTTTAACTTCGCGCTCGATCATAAGAGAATGTTTGAACTCNGGNGAAGCATTAGCGACATGTCCGATTACAGATCTAATGNGATCGGAATAGGGGCGACCGCGGGTCATNCGCTCCTGTGCCTTGCGCATCTTGCTGGCTGCAACCATTTCCATTGCACTCGTAATCTTTTGAGTGTTTTGGATACTCGCAATTTGTTTGCGAAGTTCTTTTGTACCTGCCATTACTTCCTCGTAGTTACCAATTCAATTGCCAGTTCAAATAGCGGATTAGTTACCAGGTTTGAGTTGACTTAAACGTATCTAGGGCTTTAGTCATAGNNTCCACAACNTCATCGCTATATTCACCCTTTTCATTTACCTCAGCCATGAAATCCGCNTGCTCCGAATTCATGTAGGACAAAAGTGCCGCCTCAAAATCCAGAACTTTCTCGGTCTCTACGTCTTCGAGATAGCCTTCATTCGCAGCAAATAACACNACACCCATTTCCGCNACGCTCATTGGGGCNTATTGTTTCTGCTTCATTAATTCGGATATGCGCTCACCATGCTGAAGCTGCCTACGNGTTGCTTCATCAAGATCAGAAGCGAACTGGGAGAATGCTGCTAATTCTCGGAACTGCGCAAGTGCCAGCTTNATACCACCGCTGATCTTGGACATGAACTTAACCTGAGCGTCTCCTCCTACTCTAGATACCGAAATACCAGGATTCATNGCGGGTCGATTACCGGAATTAAACATATCCGTTTCCAAGAATATCTGACCATCAGTAATGGAGATAACATTCGTTGGTACGAAAGCCGACACATCACCCGCCTGCGTTTCAATAATCGGCAAGGCTGTTAGCGAACCAGTCTTTCCNTTCACTTCACCACCAGTTTGCTGCTCAACGTAATCAGCATTAACCCTNGCAGCNCGCTCCAATAAACGAGAGTGCAAATAAAANACGTCACCAGGATACGCTTCACGTCCCGGAGGACGACGTAGCAACAAGGAAATCTGTCGATACGCCCACGCCTGCTTNGTGAGATCATCATAGATAATCAACGCATCTTCACCNCGATCACGAAAGTATTCTCCCATGGAACAGCCAGAGTATGCNGCGAGATATTGCATNGGCGCTGGNTCAGACGCGCCAGCCGCAACAACGATCGTGTTCTCCATTGCCCCATATTCTTCAAGCGTTCGGACCACGTTGGCAATAGACGAGAACTTNTGACCAATGGCTACATACACACACTTAATGCCAGAAGCCTGCTGATTGATAATTGTATCAATNGCGATAGCCGTTTTTCCGGTCTGACGGTCGCCAATAATAAGCTCCCGCTGCCCCCGCCCCACTGGGATCATNGAATCNATACATTTAAGTCCCGTCTGNACTGGCTGATCAACGTGCTGCCTTGCAATAACNCCCGGTGCTACCTTCTCGACAGGNGAAGAAGAAGTCGCATTAATNGNACCCTTACCGTCNATCGGATTACCTAACGAATCNACNACACGGCCAAGCANTTCCGGTCCAGTGGGTACCTCNAGNATTCTNCCTGTACACTTCGCTGTTTGACCTTCCCGAAGCGACTTATAGTCACCCAGNACTACCGCNCCGACCGAGTCACGCTCTAAATTCAACGCAAAGCCGAACAGATTATCTGGGAATTCAATCATTTCACCGTTTTGAACGTCGGCGAGCCCGTGGATTCTCACAATACCATCCGACACGCTGACGATTGTTCCCTCGTTGCGTGCCTCTGAAGATACATCGAGATTCGCAATTCGTTGCTTGATAATCTCGCTGATCTCGGAAGGATTCAGTTGTTGCATGTCCCGTTCCTTTATATGTAATTAATTCTTAATCTGCCTACTGTAGTGCTTGTGACAGTTTTCTCAGTTTTCCTCTGATGGATCCATCAATGACNGTGTCTTCCGCCTTGATGACAACACCACCAACAAGTGACGNGTCGACCNCCNTTGTCAAATTAACATCTCGTTGTAACTTAGTTTTCAGCGCCACGGACAATTTGTCTGCCTCTTCATCAGAGACTTCATATGCACTGGTAACTTCGACACTTATGGTTCTTTCGTGATCTGCTTTTANAAGTTCGTATTGCTTCGCAATGTGGGGNANCAATTCNATTCGACNATACTCGGCCAATACATTGATGAAATTGCGCGCTTCATCATCAATGTCTGCTTCGAACAGCAACCCGAGGAAAGCAGCGACGTCTTCCGTGGTTAGCTTTGGATCATCGAGTCTTTCGGCNACAACGCCTTCGCTTACNGCAGANGCTAATAATCCNAGCATGCTTGACCAGCGCNCTAGACCACCTTCCTGCTCTAAAGCATGCGCGAACGCAGCTCGGGCNTATGGTCTTGCGATTGTTGCGAGTTCTGCTTCGGCCATTTCTACAACTGTGCCGACAAATTCTTGAGCATATCCTGATGAGTGCTCTTGTCGACGCTGCTTTCGAGAATCTTCTCGGCACCCTCTATCGCCAATTCACTAACTCGTTCACGAAGCTCTTCTCGAGCTCGATTGATTTCCTGATCAATATCGCCCTGTGCCCCCTGAATGATCCGCTGGGCCTCTTCTGAGGCTTGACCTTTAGCTTCTTCGACAATCTGNTTGGCTCGGCTTTGGGCCTGACNAATCAACTCNGCCNCCTGCTTCTTGGCGTCCTCTAACTCAAGANCTGCTGCCTCATTGGCTTGCTCAAGTTGTTTTTCCGCAGCCGATGCCCTTTCTAAGCCATCTAGAATAATTTTTTGGCGTTGGCGCATTGCCTGGGACAGATGGGGCCACACAAACTTCATGCAGAACCAAACGAACACCATAAAGGAAATCATCTGACCAATGATTGTTAGATTAATATTCACGCTCGCTCCACCATGTTAATTTGCTGTTGCGTAATCAAGTATCGTNTCGGTGACACTAATGCTACGCCGCAACCGCAAAAATCAAATATAGCGATATACCAACCGCAATNATGGGCACGGCATCTACCAGTGCCAGCCCAATAAATAGCTGTGTCATCAACATGGGCTTCAACTCCGGCTGACGCGCTACGCCCTCCAGATATTTACCCGACAATATACCAATGCCAACACCACTACCTATGGCGCCTAGCCCCATCAAGATGCCACCGGCAATAAAAATAAGCGATTGTTCCATTAACTTGCTCCTACTTTAAATCGTCTTAAAAATTGATACCCTTTAAGTAAACAACCTTAGTGCTCGTCTGTCTCGTGTGCCTGGGTCAGGTACACAATGGTCAGAATCATAAACACAAAAGCCTGTAAACAAATGATAAGGATATGAAATACGGCCCATGCCCACTGCAAAAGACCACCAAATATGCCAAGAATGATCCCACCGCTATAGAGAAGAGCGATCAGGATGAATATCATTTCCCCAGCGTAAAGATTTCCAAATAGNCGCAAGCCATGTGACAAAGGCTTCGCAATCAGATCAACTATCTCGAGAACGAAGTTGAAGGGGTACATAAACCACTTAGGGACTGGATGCGTTACCAGGCCCGCACCAAATTTAATAGGGCCCTTGATCTTCAGGTTGTAGTACATCACTAAAAAGAAAACACCAATCGACATGCCAAGAGTCGCGTTTGGATCGGTGGTAGAGACGACCTTAAAGTAAGGAACCCCCGCAAGCTGCGCAGCATGTGGAATAAGATCCACAGGGACCAGATCCATCAGATTCATCAGGAATACCCACACTAATATGGTAAGCGATAGCGGACCGATAATCTTGTTAGGTCGGGCGCCAAACACCTGGGTGATGTTATCTTCTACGAACTCTATGGCCATTTCACAGACATTTTGGAGTGGTCCTGGCACACCTATGGTTGCTCGCTTGGCCGCGGTCATAAAAATTGCTAGAAAAACAATTCCCAGCCCAATTGACCAGAACATCGTATCTACATGTATCGCCCAGAATCCCATATCAGCGATTTCCTGAGGGCTGCCCGCGAACCCCCAAGTACCATCCGGATGTTTGCCGTAAGCAAGGTTGGTTAGATGATGCTGAATATATTCCTGCGATGTCAGTACGTCACCAGCCATAAACTATTCGTAATCCTTTCTTGTCTCTTATTTTTCTTTGCTTTTCTTCAGCCTTGCCGACTTCTTAACCGGTTTACCCCAAGTACCGGGACAGCGATATAAGTCAGCTGCAACCCAATAAAGGTACCGAAAAAACTCAAAGCATTCAGAGGCTCTACTAACACAAAAACCGCCACAAATAATGCTACGCAAAACGCTAACTTTCCTAACTCACCTAACAATATAGGTGTTAATCCAGTGCCCTCTTTCCAGGTCTTGCCGTGAAAACGTGCCGCCGCATAAACAGCTGGTACTACACAGACCAAACCACCCAGCAGTGCTGAGTAAGCCGCCACTATGTCTACCAATAGGCACCCGGCCGCGGCTAATACCATTACAATAAACTGAACAATGACTATCCGGCCGACACTTCCTTTTAGAGCTTCCTTCAAAACAAATGCCGTACATACAAAAGGGCCATATATAGCCCCCATTTACAGGGGGGCAGAGTATAGAGACTATGGGTTAGTTGGGCAANAGTTAGGCGTTATTCAAGGTCCCCAAAATGCGAAAGAATACCCTCCAGCTCGTCAAGGTTGTTATAGCCGATTACTACCTTGCCTTTGCCTTTAGCAGTNTGCTGTATAGCAACGGGTTGGCCAATAAGAGTCCCGAGTTTTTCTTCCAGGTGACGGGTNTCTGCTGACTTTTTGGCTCTAGATTCCTTATCNTTGCGCGAAAGGCCACGCACAGCGCCTTCCGTCTCGCGAACACTGAGTTGCCTANGCCGAATATCCCTAGCTACTTTATCTTGATTGGCATTCGATAGTGACAACAATGCTCTGGCATGCCCCATCTCTAATGTCCCTTCAGCNAACATNTCTTTGACCATCGGGGACAGTCCATTGAGCCTNAGATAGTTGGTAACCGCAACGCGGCTCTTGCCCACCGCATTAGCCAATTCCTGATGAGTAAGCTTAAACTTTTCCAGCAGCCTTTGAAGTGCCTGCGCTTCTTCAATTGGATTAAGATCCTCGCGNTGAATATTCTCGATCAANGACATGGCGATCGCCGCTTCATCGTCTACCTGTCTAACAATTGCAGGTATTTTCGTAAGCTCAGCCCGTTGCGCAGCCCGCCAACGACGTTCGCCAGCTATGATTTCATATTGTGCTTCGCCCGTTTCTCGCACAACGATCGGTTGCACAACACCCTGAACCCTAATGGATTCAGCAAGTTCCTCTAGTTTGTCTTCTGCAAAAGTTTTCCTCGGTTGGAATCGGCCGGGCTCTATTCGATCAATGGGTATTTCATCCAGGAGCGGAACTGGTTTACTTCCACTACCAAGAAGTGCTTCAAGCCCTCGCCCAAGACCTTTCTTTTTAGTTACCATTCATCAATCCTTGTGTTCCAGCCGCTTCGAGAGTTCGCCTGCGAGCGCCAAGTAACCGCGGGCTCCCCGCGACTGTTTATCATAATACATGACCGGGACACCATAACTCGGCGCCTCGGCCAGCCGGACGTTTCGAGGTATAACCGTATGAAATACAATATCGCCAAAGTGTTCTATTAGATCATTTGATACTTCCTTGGCCAATCGATTGCGTGGATCAAACATAGTACGCACAATACCCTTGATTGCTAAATTTGGGTTCAACTTTCCTGTGATACGTGAAATAGTTCCGATCAGAGCAGTTAGTCCTTCCAGCGCATAGTACTCACACTGCATGGGGATAATCACGCCATCTGCGGCCACAAGACCGGTCAGCGTCAATAAGCTAAGGGAAGGTGGGCAGTCTATTATGATGTAGTCGTACCTTGCTTTCGCGGGGGCTAGTGCTTTACTTAAACAATACTCCCAAACGGGAATATCGAGTAACTCCACGTCTGCCCCACTCAGATCAGCATTCGCCGGCAACAAATGATAACCAGCAGCTTCAGCATTGATCATCGCCTCCTCTACCGATAGTCCTTCTATTAGCACATCGTAGATTGAATATGGGGAATCTCCTTTTTCGATTCCGCTGCCTGTGGTGGCATTGCCCTGTGGATCAAGGTCCACCAGCAATACTTCACGCTGCATAGCAGCAAGGGAAGCTGCCAGATTAATACTGGTCGTCGTCTTACCGACTCCGCCTTTCTGATTGGCAATCGCCAATATCACTGCCACGGTTCCTTATTCACAATGATTTACTAATGGTTTTCGATGATGCTTTGCGAGCGAGAGTAATAACCACTCTATCTTCTTTCACCATGGGCACACGTAGTTGTGTCCGGCATTTAACTTCTAACGGGGTGGCCTCTGACAACGCTTCATGATCGGCACTTTTCATGGCAAGCAGAGTACCATTTGCGGCCATCAAGTGTGCACAAGATTTTGCCAATTCAACCAGGGGTGCTAGCGCTCTGCAGATAACCTGATCAAATTTTTCACTCACCAGCTCCATTCGCTCCTGAACGACNGTGACATTATTGAGGCCAAGTGCAATTTTNGCCTGAGTCAGGAATCTGGTTTTCTTGCCATTACTATCGATAAGGGTGAACTGCTTGTCCGGAAAATGTAATGCCAANGGGATGCCCGGCAGGCCCGCTCCACTGCCAACATCCGCGATGTGCGTACCTTCAATNAACGGCACAATAGAAAGTGAATCTAACAGGTGGTGCGTAACCATCCGTTCAGTATCGCGAATACCCGTCAAGTTATAGGTTTTATTCCAACGNTCNAGGAGTCTTAGATAATCTTGTAATGCTTTAGAGAGGTCCGGTGAAAAAGAGAAAGGGAACTCTTCCAATCCTTGCTGAATCTTACCNAGCTCCATCAAGCAGACTTCACTGCNACCAACGCTCTACGCTTTTTTAGGTAAATAAGGAGTAGCGATACTGCNGCTGGTGTTACCCCTGAAATTCTCGCGGCCTGACCAATCGTTTCTGGCCTTACTTCCTGCAGTTTTTGACTCACCTCATTAGAGAGTCCTGCGACAATCGTATAATCAATGTTCCCAGGAATTTCCTGCGCATATTGAGACTGAACCCGATCAATCTCCTCCTGCTGACGAGTAATATAGCCAGCATATTTACAATCAATTTCTACCTGTTCGGACACACTGTGATCTTCGTTAGGCAGATCCGCCAGGCTTAGCAGAGGCCCAACCCGTACTTCCGGTCTTTTGAGAAGGTCGAGCAGGTTCTGTTCCCTGGACAGGGGTTTACCCAGATGTTGTTCAAACTCTGTATCACCTGGCTGAATCCATCTCTTGGCCATCTCCNTAGAAAGCGCGTGAACGCCAGTCTCTTTTTNGCTAAACATCTGCCATCGATNGTCATCTATTAGACCCAGTTTTCGACCTAATGCAGTTAACCTACGATCCGCATTATCTTGGCGAAGAGTCAAGCGATACTCCGCGCGACTGGTGAACATTCGGTAAGGTTCTTTGGTGCCAAGTGTGATCAGGTCATCAATTAATACGCCGATGTATGCCTGACTCCTGCTAGGGCACCAGGATTCCTCCTGTTTTATCCTAAGGGCTGCGTTAATTCCTGCAACCAGACCCTGAGCGGCCGCCTCTTCATATCCAGTCGTACCATTGATCTGACCNGCAAAGTACAAACCTCCCAAGTATCGGGTCTCCAACGATGANTGTAGGTCCCGTGGTTCGAAAAAATCATACTCTATCGCATATCCCGGTCGCGTAATATGTGCCTGCTCAAAGCCCTTGATGCTCTGCACCAGATCCAACTGGACATCGTAGGGCANGCTAGTGGATATGCCATTGGGATAAACCTCATGGGTGTTAAGCCCCTCGGGTTCGATAAAAATCTGATGAGATGATCGATCGGAGAATCTCACCACCTTATCCTCAATAGAAGGACAGTAACGCGGACCTACACCATCGATTTCGCCNGTGAACAACGGCGAGCGATCCAAACCTGCCCTAATAGCATTATGAGTCTTCTCATTCGTATGGGTGATGTGACAAGCTACCTGACGCGGGTGCTCCTCAACTGTGGACAAATACGACATGACAGGTCGAGGGTCATCCCCTGGCTGTGACTCTANCTCACTGTAATCTATAGTTTTTCCATCAATCCTTGGTGGTGTGCCAGTTTTTAGCCTACCGACCTGAAAGGGCAGCTCGCGCAACCTGGCGGCTAGTCGATTCGATGGCTCATCCCCCGCTCGCCCACCTTCGCGTTTCTCTAGCCCAACGTGGATAACCCCACCAAGGAAAGTACCCACAGTTAGGACTACCGTTGGCGCATAGAATGACAACCCCATCTGNGTNGTCACACCTTCAANTCGACCACCCGTAACCAAAAGGTCTTCAACCGATTGTTGAAAAATTCGNAGGTTTGACTGACTTTCTAGCGCTGTTCTTATAGCCGCCCTATACAGTGCTCTATCTGCCTGAGCTCTGGTTGCTCTAACCGCTGGTCCTTTACGAGCATTCAGCGTGCGAAAGTGGATCCCGGCAGCATCAGCAGCCCGAGCCATAATACCGCCCAAAGCATCAATTTCTTTTACGAGGTGACTCTTGCCAATACCGCCAATTGCCGGGTTACAGGACATCTGTCCCAATGTTTCGATATTTTGAGTAAGCAATAACGTTCGACACCCCATACGGGATGCGGCTAGTGCAGCTTCAGTACCAGCGTGTCCGCCGCCAACTACAATGACCTCGTAGTGTTTTTCAATCATGGGAGTTAGATCGATATCAATCGGTCCGAAAGTATACTCATGGGTCAATCAATGTCTATGCAACCAACCCAGCAAAAAAACGCCTCNTACTGAGTCTTTACAGATAAGAATTATTTTATCNACAGGCATGTAATCAAAGACATGACTATTCGATCGGNCAAAACCGAATCATTTGCCTATACAAAAGNTGGAGAAAATTCTTCCCAGCAGATCGTCGCTNGTAAATTCGCCAGTTATCTCTCCTAACGCTTGTTGACAATGGTGGAGTTCTTCCGCNAGTAATTCACCTGCCTTATTGTCTGAATACAAAGCTTTTCCCTTTAAAACCGCTTCTAAGCCACGCTGCAATGCTTCCAAATGCCTAGAACGAGCAATAAAACAACCTTCCATTCCAGATGAGTAACCTATCCCTTCCTTTAAACGATCTTTTAGGGTGTCAATACCCAGGCCGGTTAGAGCAGAAGTAAGTATATACTCACGGCCCAAATCTACCGCCTCTGGTTGCCAGATATCCGCCTTGTTAAGTACTACCAGATATGAAGCATTCTGCGGTATTTCTTGGAGAAGTAGCTCAACATGATCTTTCAGGTCTTCCCGATGCGAATCGAGGTCTACCACCACAAGAACGTAATCAGCCTGATCAATCTCCCTGACGGCTCTTCTCACCCCTTCAATCTCGATAGGATCATCACCTTCCCGCAGTCCTGCGGTATCTATCAGCCTTATAGGGACCCCATCCAAATGCACGTGCTCATCGATTACATCTCGCGTTGTACCTGCGATCTCTGTGACTATAGANGTATCTGTTCCGGTAAAACGATTCATCAGGCTGGACTTACCAGCATTGGGTCTACCCGCTAGTACGATGCTGATTCCTTCTCGTAGAAGTGCTCCCTGATTAGCTTGTAGCTTAAGGTCAGTGATTTCTTCAATCAGTTCTTCCAGCCCGTTGCCGATACGCGGATCATCCAAAAAATCGATCTCTTCTTCTGGGAAATCAATCGCGGCTTCGATGAATACCCTTAATTCAATCAGAGACTCTGTTATGCGANAAATTTTCTTGGAAAACTCACCACTAAGCGAACGCATCGCGCTCATCGCAGCCTGATTGCTCGCGCTATCAATTAGATCTGCTATTGCTTCCGCTTGCGACAAATCGATTTTATCGTTGAAAAACGCTCGCTCAGAAAACTCTCCTGGTCTAGCCAGTCGAGCCCCTAACTCTCGCACNCGCTCTACTATCAAATTCATAACTATCGGACCACCGTGCCCTTGAATCTCCAGAACATCTTCACCGGTGAAGGAACGCGGTGATCTGAAAAAGAGAGCCAACCCCTGNTCNATCGGTGANCCNTTGGNATCCATAAACTNAGTAAAAGTAGCTACTCGCTCCTTGGGNANCCNCCCAGTAAGNTTGTTAGTAATAACNTCAACTATTGGGCCTGATACACGTACGACGCCTATNCCACCTTTACCTAACGGTGTTGCTAANGCGACTATCGTATCCCTATCATACATNTCGGTGGCCAGTTCATTTTATCGNNTCAATACATNCAANATNTTACACCTTCTCCTACANCAAAAATNNTGGTNTGTCAGCCATATTTNCTAATTACATACCATTGTTGNAAGANTGACAGAACGTTATTCACCANCCAGTAAAGCACNAGNCCNGCAGGGAACCACANGAAGANAAACGTAAACANGATAGGCATCATTNTTAATATTTTAGCTTGCATNGGATCTGGTGGCGGAGGTTGCAGCATTGTCACAAAGTACATCGATATNCCCATNAATATCGGTAATACAAAATAAGGATCCATTACCGACAGGTCATATATCCACAGCATAAATGGTGCTTGACGTAGCTCGACGCTTTCCAGCAGGACCCAATAAAGTGCAAGAAAAACAGGCATTTGCAACAACATCGGCAAACAACCTCCTAACGGATTAGTGCCTGNGTTTTTATAAAGGGCCATCATTCCCTGAGAAAACTTCTGACGATCATCACCGTATTGCTCTTTTAGTCTTTTCATTTCTGGTTGCAACTTGCGCATCTTAGCCATCGACCTATAGGCAGTATTTGACAATGGATACATAACCGCCTTAACACAACAGGTTAAGAGCATGATTGCGACGCCCCAGTTGCTTGCTACATACTGTTGTATGGTCGTTAGTAAATAAAAAAGTGGCTGTGCCANCCACCAAAGAATTCCATAGTCAATCGTAAGATCAAGACCGGCTGCAATTTCTCCAAGTCGGTATTGATCTTTGGGTCCTACATAATATTGAAATAGCTGTTCGTCTTTCGAACCGGCCAATACGGTCCATAANGGTGAAGTAAAAGTAAATATATATATGTCCTGATCAAGTAACTTCCTTGCCCGGTACTTATGTTCTACTTCATCATTCGGCACAAATGCGGAAACGAAATAGTGTTGGACAAGCGCTATGTAGCCNCCTAAATGNNTGTCATCAAAANTAGACTCTTCGATGTCNTCAAATTCNAGNTTGTGATAGGGNGCATCTTCAGTCGATGTTGCCCCACCNACGAAGGGACGCATTCCCATAANNTTTGTATCCTNGTTATGNGGATCCTGTGAGTCTCTTTTTATCTGAGCANATACTGCNCCTGTCCANTCGCGGTCGGTCTCNTTNTCTATAGTGTATTTGATGTCAATGAGGTAGTCGGACCGTTTAAATATATACTCTTTTACAATCCANACTCCATCTTCTTGNGCGAAACTTAGCTCAACAATTAATTCATCGTCTTCACCCAGTTCATATTCGTTGGAATAGCTTGAGAACATTGGCCTGCCCGCAGCNGTATCGGTTGCATTTGGCCCAATCAGTCCACTTTGTGCACTATAGGCATTGCGCGGGTCTACCAACACCAAAGGTTCATCAGGTGTTTCAATGTTTGTTGGATATTTTCTGAGNGATACCGATGTAATATCTCCGCCATNTTTATCCAGGGTCAACNCTAAGACNTCGGTCGTCACNCNGATAAAACGGTCCGTTTCTAGCGAAACAACCTCGGCTGGTCGACGCGANTCGGTNGATTCAATGGTGGGTATAAGATCTTTATGGTCAATAGTCCGAGGCATGGAACCGGATGGGAGCGCTTCTGTATTCTGAGTC
>PASO01000013.1 GCA_002712135.1 Gammaproteobacteria bacterium | reverse complement strand
TAAGGTGATGCTCAAGCTCTACAAGGGTAACGTCATCGTCGTTGGTAGGGATTCGGAGAGTGACAGTCTGTATGATGATCATATCGTTACCTTCGAAGATGATGCTGGCGCCTACGATCAAGCGGATGCTTCAGGGTTTATCAAACTCAACGCCCTTAGGATGAAAATTGCTGCCAAAAAGGGTCGCGACATCACCTGAACACCTCAGTATTCCCACTCCCGAAGGAAACAATAAGGCTTCTCGTCACTAAATGTTGCCCCTCGTCTGAGAAGTTGGCCTAGGAGTCTTTTTTATGAAGGTATTGGCTACACGTTNCCCCATATTGCTACAAGCACGTCTATGTGCGCTACATTTAGATATCTATGCTGAAGAGGTACTACGAAATATGCACCCGATAGCTTTCTATTCTCTGAAGTTTTTATATTCGACCTACATAGATTAGAACCTATTCACTCCTCCAGGTCTTTCTTCTTACCCTTGGACTCACAAACATCATAGACTACACAGGCCCCGCACCGGGGGTTGCGCGCGGTGCATATGTAGCGCCCGTGCAGTATCAGCCAGTGGTGAGCGTCGACCAAGAATTCATCAGGGATGACCTTCAGAAGCTTCTTTTCTACCTGAAGTACGTTTTTGCCTGGCGCAAACTTAGTTCTATTTGAGATTCGAAAAATATGCGTATCTACCGCCATGGTGGGTTCACCGAAAGCGGTGTTCAGCACCACATTAGCTGTTTTTCTTCCTACACCAGGCAAGGCTTCCAANTCAGTACGGGTGTTGGGAACAACCGAGTTATGTTTTCCCATTAGTGCTTTGCAGGTCTTGATTATGTTCTTGGCCTTGCTGTTGTATAGGCCAATGGTCTTTATATAGGTCTTCAGCTTGCGCTCACCCATTTTGTAGATTGCCTCAGGGGTGTTGGCGACGGGGTAGAGCTTGGCTGTCGCTTTGTTTACTGAAACATCCGTCGCTTGAGCTGAAAGAATCACAGAAATCAAGAGTTCGAACGTTGAGGTATAGTTGAGTTCGGTTCGCGGTGTTGGATTCTCTTTTCTAAGACGGGAAAGAAACTCATATCGTTTTTCTGAGTTCATTTTAGTGTTGATCTCCGCTCATGCAGTTCTTTAAGGCAATCAGGCAACCCAGTGAAAGAAANGCACCCGGTGGTAGCACCAGGAGTAAGAATCCCCTTTCTGAAAATTGCATCGTGACGTTTTCGAAAGGTGGACCAAGAAGTAGATGCAGNTTATTAAATAGAGTCCCCATTCCGAAAATTTCGCGCATGGTTCCCAAAAGTAGCAATACCCATAGAAAACCAGAGCCCATCATAAAACCGTCAACGGCAGACATGAAAATTGGATTGCGCGAGGCAAAGGATTCAGCGCGGCCCAATAGGGTACAGTTAGTAACAATCAGCGCCACGAATAAGCCGATGCGCTGATGTAGTTCAAAATACCAGGCTTGGAGCGCCATGTCCGCNAGGGTGACAGAAGTAGCGATTACCATTATTTGTATAGGTAGCCGNATGACGTCGTGTAATAGATTACGAATCAAGCTAATAATGATGTTAGAGGTNGTTAGTACCACAAGGGTAACCAACCCCAAGCCCAGCGCCGTCACGAATGAATTTGAAACTGCGAGNAGTGGGCATAAACCAAGCAATTGAACCAGCGCGGGATTGTTTCGCCAGAGACCTTCGCTGGCAATTTGAGAGTATTCGCTCATTTCACTAGCCCTGCATGAACGGCGTTTGCCACCGCCCTTGTCGTAATAGTGGCACCTGAAACATAGTCGACATCATTATTCCAGGAGTTCTCCAGTGACATGCCTGAAAACTGCTCGATCCAGTCCGATACGGGCCGCTCGATAAGATCCCCAATACCTGGGGTTTCGGTATGTTCGATTACGCGGACCCCGCGGATCTTCCCTGCGCCATCTGTCGCCANCCACATGGTGATTTTACCGTTGTATCCCGATGATGTGCTTACCTGAAAGACCATACCATTAGGGCCATACTCATCCTTGATAAGGAATCGCTGCGCATCAATCTGCTCCAACACCGCACCTTTATCTTGAACAACCCGAGCTATCTGTTGCAGAGAGAATTGCTCGTAATTCTCGCGGATTTTCTCCTTGGTCAAATCATTTAGGCTGGTAACTGCCAGTCCGCACGCAATGGCGAGAAGTATCAGCGTTAGTATTCTGGGGTTCATCGGTGAAACTCCAGGTAGTTGATTAAAGGTGTTGCACCGTTCATGAATAACACTGCAAAAGCCAGGCCCTCGGGGTAAGCACCGATACTGCGGATTGTAAATACTAATATGCCGACGCCCGCGCCAAATATAAGTTGTCCTCGTATGGAATCCGGTGAGGTCACGGGGTCTGTAAGAATGAAGAATGCGCCAAGCATTGTGGCACCGGAAAATAGATGGAACATTGGTGAGCCCAGTCCAGCGGAGCTTCCACCGTCGTAAAAGAGTAGTGACAGCATTGCGAGCACGCCAAGCATGGCAACTGGTGCATGCCATCTGCAGATTCCTCGAAACAGGAGGTAAAACCCGCAGATCAGAAAGGTCGCGTTAATGATTGACCAGGCGTGCCAGTTGGTTGTTTTATCATCCTGCCAATATTCATCATTAGTGAGAGCACCGCGAAACTTAAACTCGTCAAGTGGGGTTGCACCGCTGATGGCATCTGGCAGCGGCATCCCAGTTTTTATTTCTATTACCTGGGCTAGATTCACATCCGTTTTCGGTGTTACCCAGGTAGACATCGCCATCGGAAAGGAAATAATTAGTACGGCGAACCCTACCATGGCTGGATTAAACAAATTGTGGCCAAGACCGCCGTATGCATGTTTGGGTAACAAAATAGCGAATGCGCTACCGGTCATTACCATCCAGACTGGTAGTAACGGTGGGAGTGCCAATGCGAGCAGTAGTGCAGTTGCAACAGCACTACCATCCAGGAGTATCTCGGGTGATAAAGCTCTAACCCTGAGGACGATGTATTCGCATAATAAAGCGGTAAGAATGGAGACGATGATGTTGACGAGGACACCAACACCGAATAAGTAAAACATCACGATTATCCCAGGTAGTAGAGCGATTATGAACTGGTGCATTACCTGGTGAGTCGAGAAGCTGGTCAATGATCTGCCTCTGATTTTATGCGAGCAATCAGCGTGCTGCTGTCTTCCGGCTTACTGCTNATCTTCCCTCTTTTTTCCAAACGACGGTCGTGACTNTCCACGCGGNCGGCGATCACTTGCGCTCTGGCGTNGTTTTTTTCACGGGCAGCGAGTCTTACTTTTAGCTTGCGTGAAGGTGTNCGTGAGTTTGATTTGACTGGGACAGGATNTGTCGCATAAGCCGCACTCGATACANTCGTNTAACCGAAGAGATNTCAACTTATCAAGTGANNCCTGATGCAGAAANAGTTCCTGGGGAGCTAGATCTCGCGGACAGACTNTGACGCATTCNCCACAATAAATGCATGGCANGGTNTTNTCTAAAGCGTNTTGAGCTGATTCTTCATCGANGGTGATCAAATCAATGCAGTCGACAGGACAAGGTGGCAGGCATAGTTCGCATCCGGTNCATTCGTCGGTAATNACATTATGTAGCAGCTGGGGNGCGCCGATGATGGCATCCACTGGGCATACGGGTAGGCAAAGCGCACAACCGATGCATTCTTNATCCCGAATTCTNGCTACTCGTTGGGCTCCGTCTCCTAGCGAATCATCCAGTGGTGATGTTGGGCGGCCAAGTAAATCTGCTAATGCCNGAATGGTATCGGNNCCACCCGGTGGGCAACGGTTGATCGGTGCGCCAGCAGCAATGGCTTCTGCGTATGGCCTGCAGCCAGGGTAGCCACATTGCGCGCATTGAGTTTGAGGTAGCTCTNTCATGATGAGGCTGACCGCCGTTTNTTCACGACCGGCTAAATAGCGCGAGGCTGTAACTAGTAGAACCGTGCAGACCAGGCCGACGGCTGAGAGGGTCAACGTACCTGTTAACATTACTTCATTCCCGTAAAGCCCATAAAGGCTAGCGATAACAGTCCAGCGGAGATCATATTGATTGCTGTCCCGCGAAATGGATATGGAATGTGCTCATCAATTTGCTGCTCACGAATAGCGGNGAATGCAATAAGTAAAAATGAGAAACCTAGAGCCGCACCAAATCCGTAAAGTGTAGCGTCGACAAATGATCCTGCCTCGCGAACGTTGAGCAACGCGACGCCAAGTACCGCGCAATTAGTTGTTATCAGGGGTATAAAAATGCCCAGCACACTATAGAGCAGGGGCTGAGTCCCACGAATGACCAGTTCGGCAAGCTGCACCAAGGAAGCAATGATGACGATGAATACAATTATCCGCAGATACTGTAATTCGAGAGGGACAAGTAGATAGGTCTCCACCAGATAGCTCGCCGCGGAGGCGAGGGTTAGGACGAAGGTTGTAGCAGTTGCCATGCCTATGGCACTTTCAAATTTTTGACTGGCCCCCATAAAAGGGCAGAGACCAAGAAACTGTATGGTGACAAAGTTGTTGACGAAAATTGTCGTCAGTAGAATGACCAGTGCATCAGGCACGTGCCTAGAGTTCCCTAGGTCACTTGCATCCCGGGTTCGGCGCCAGGATGAGGTTCAAGTAAAAAGATATCTTTGTTGCCTGATCCCGCTGCCAGAACCATGCCTTCGGATACGCCGAAACGCATCTTTCGAGGTGCTAAATTGGCGATCATCACCGTCAGTTTATCGATGAGGTCTTCTGGGGCGTACGCCGCTTTTATCCCAGCGAAAACAGTGCGTTTCTCATCCCCNAAATCAAGGGTTAGGCGAATCAGCTTGTCCGCACCTTCAACAGATTCTGCGTTTACAATACGCGCAATTCGTAAATCCAGTTTTGCGAANTCGTCATATTCGATGGTGTTCACAGTTTGCTCTTTCGCCTNTGGTTGTTGTTTGCTTTCATCTGGGNGNGTTTCTCGACCAGCTTCGATCATTGCATTTACATCGGCCATTTCTAGTCGNATCAACAGTGGTTTGAATTTATTGATTTGATGATTGACTAAAGGCGTTGCGCGCATAGCCCAGTCTAGTGCATCGACATTAAGGAAAGTCCCAGATTTTTTTGCCAGTGAAGGTACGATAGGCATCAGGTATGTCATGATTACGCGGAACAGGTTAATGCCATCAGAACAAACTTGCTGCACCTGAGCACGNTGATCCTCGTCCTTGATCATTATCCATGGCTTATGCTCGTCAATATACTGATTGGCCTGATCGGCCATGGNCATGATTTCACGTACGGCCTTGGAATAGTCNCCNTGCTCNTAATGCGCAGCAATTTGATCTCCNGCCTNTACGAGTTCATNCAGAAGTGGCGTACTAACCTGTGGCGCGAGGCACCNATCGAATTGCTTATTGATAAAGCCGGCGCATCGACTGGCAATATTTACTACCTTGCCCACCAGATCTGAGTTTACGCGTTGTACGAAATCCTCTAGTGAGATATCGAGATCGTCAACTGTACCGTTCAGTTTGGCAGCGAAATAGTACCTGAGGTATTCCGGATTNAGGTTATCCAGATAGGTCCTGGCATTGATAAACGTACCCCGGGATTTGGACATCTTCAGGCCNTCGACTGTCACGAAACCATGCGTATGTATGTGCGTTGGGGTGCGAAAGTCAGCGGTTTTTAGCATGGCGGGCCAAAATAAAGCGTGGAAGTTCACGATATCCTTGCCGATAAAGTGATGCACTTCGCAGTCTGAATTTGTGCGCCAGAAATCATCAAATGACAGTCCTTCTCGGTCACAATAGTTCTTGAAGCTGGCCATATAACCGATAGGTGCATCCAGCCAGACATAAAAGTACTTTCCTGGTTCACCGGGAATTTCGAAACCGAAATAGGGGGCATCGCGACTGATATCCCAGTCCTGTAAACCGGCATCNAGCCATTCTGCAAGTTTGTTTGCAACCTGATCCTGCAATGTACCGCTGCGAGTCCATTCACGAAGAAACTCATCGAAGTTGGACAATGAGAAAAAGAAGTGAGTTGACTCTTTCAATTCTGGTTCAGCACCCGAGAGCTTAGATCTTGGATTGATCAGGTCCGTCGCATCATAGGTGGCGCCACAGTTTTCGCAATTGTCTCCATACTGGCCGTCTGNCTTGCATCGTGGGCAGGTGCCGACGATGAAGCGATCCGCGAGGAACATGTCCTTGTCTGGATCATAGAGNTGGTTGACGGATCGAATTGCAATCTGGCCAGAGTCTTTTAAGCGATTGTAAATAAGGAGTGCATACTCCTTATTTTCCGGCGAGTGTGTGGAGTAGTAATTGTCATGACTTATCAGGAAGTCTTTGAAGTCTTGCTCGTGNTCGGCCTTCACGTCTGCGATCAANNCTTCTGGGTCTATGCCCTGTTCATCTGCCTTGAGCATAATGGCGGTNCCGTGGGTGTCATCGGCGCATACATAGATGCACTGATGGCCACGAGAACGCTGGAATCTCACCCAGACATCAGTCTGAATGTGTTCCATTAGGTGCCCGAGATGTATAGAACCGTTGGCGTTGGGCAGGGCGCTTGTGACCAGGATTCGTCTTGTATCCATATAACAGAGAATATGTGGGTGTGTAGCCAGTCCGGGTAGTTGTTCCCGGAAAAAGATCTAACTATATTTTCTGGTTGCTCCGTGTTCAAGGTATTTCCTCGATTTGGTACGACTTTAAGTATCAGATTATTGACCTTGGACTAGCTAAGTGTGAGTCTAGATGTGCTGAACAATTGGAGACAAATCATCAGTAGTGTTATTGAAAAGATACAATTGCCTGGAGTNGAGCATGTTGTCGCCGTGGCTTCTGGGAAGGGAGGAGTAGGTAAATCAACTGTAGCTGCGAACCTTGCAGTTGCCCTCAGTACTGAAGGATATAGGGTCGGTTTACTTGATGCTGATATCTATGGGCCGAGTCAGGGAGCGATGATGGGGGTGGCCGATGCAAGGCCAAAGGTTAATGGAGACCGATTGCAACCGGTCATGGCACATGGCATACAGTGTATGTCCCTTGGGTTTGTCACCTCCCCCAATACCCCCGCAGTATGGCGTGGACCAATGGCGAGTGGTGCCCTAGAGCAATTGTTGACCCAGACCGAGTGGGATAACCTACAGGTTCTGCTGGTCGATATGCCGCCGGGAACCGGTGATATTCAGTTGACCCTGTCACAAAGGGCGCCCTTGAGCGGTGCGGTTATCGTCACCACGCCCCAGGATATCGCATTACTGGATGCTCGCAAGGGTATCGAAATGTTTTCCAAGGTCCAGGTGCCTACCCTCGGTATTATCGAAAACATGAGCACATATATTTGTAGTGAGTGTGGGCATGAAGATGCGATATTTGGTAGTGGAGGTGGAGGGAGCATTGCTGCTGAATACCAAACTCGTGTACTTGCTCAGTTACCTCTCTCCATTTCAGTTCGGCATCAGTCTGATCAAGGAGTACCAATTGTAGTATCGGCGCCTGATGATCCAGCATCAGAGTCTTTGCGAAATGCGGCGCGAGATATCGCTTCAGCGCTACAGGAAGGCCAGCCAAAGGGGCCTTCGATCAATGTGCTTGATGATTAATCTGCTGTCAGTATCATCGCGCAATCGATAAGCAGAGCGTCCGCAATAATCAAAATTTAGGGTGCTGATTTATGGCAATCAAATCAGATGGTTGGATCCGTCGAATGGCAAATAAACATGGAATGATCGAGCCGTTCGAAGCGGATCAGGTTCGTGACAATGATGGAAGCAGAGTAATTTCTTACGGAACCTCTAGCTACGGCTACGATGTTCGTTGTTCGGACGAATTTAAAGTCTTTACGAACATTCACTCTGCGACGGTAGATCCGAAGTCTTTTGATGAGCAGAGTTTTGTCGACTACAAAGGTGATGTCTGTGTGATACCTCCTAATTCTTTCGCGCTCGCGAGTACTATTGAATATTTTCGCATTCCTCGAAGTGTGCTGACAGTGTGTCTGGGAAAATCTACTTATGCACGGTGTGGGATTATCGTCAATGTGACGCCTTTAGAGCCTGAGTGGGAAGGCCATGTCACGCTGGAGTTTTCTAATACCACGACTTTACCTGCGAAAATATATGCCAATGAAGGTGTGGCCCAGATGTTGTTCTTTGAGTCTGATGAGATATGTGAAACATCTTACGCTGATCGTGGTGGTAAATACCAGGGACAGACCGGTGTTACGCTGCCTAAAGCCTAAATCCCCGTAACTGGTTGACCATTAAAATTCGCTTCCTTCAGCAGAAGCTCAAATCCATCCTTATCTTTGATCTGTTTCAGACGAACCAGCAGAAAATCATACTCTGGCGCCATCCAAAACGTAGTGATCCGATCACTGTCACGTCTAATACGAGTTGCTCTGACCGTGTTGAATTTTCCTATCGGTGTTTCGATTATTTCCTCTCCGGTTATTTCAAATTCGTACTCGCGAAGCCGATTCCGATCGGCGATCTGGTAGTGCATTACAGGCCAGACTTCCTTTTTAGTAGCCATTAGGTCTTCACGCATTTGAACCTGATAAAGAAGCTTGTCCAGCGTGCCTGGGGCAATGTTGTATTCAGTCTCATCGAAACTAGCCGTGTTTTTTTGCCAATTAAAGGTCAGACGGTCTTCCCGGTTCTTGCCAAGACCCTTGCGATTATATTGGTATTCAATAGGTACGATACCATCTCGCCAATGAAACAGAGACTGTTCGGTAATTGATGTAAAAAAGGATTTTGCCGAAGAGGTGAACAGGTATTTGTTACCTTTTACCTGACTTAACTCACGAATCCCAATAGCACTGACGGGTAGACCCTTGTAATCCGCCTGGTAAACGGCGCGAAATGGTGTCGGGTCTGCCGATGCCCATATTGAAAGCAATAGAAGGCACGCAAGGTTGAGTGTTTTCATTGAATCATTCTTGTAAATGCGGGATTAGTTTATGACAATCTGATAGCGGTGGCATGATATATGCGCTACTTAAATGTTTACACTATTAATAATAAGGATGCGAACTATTAGAATAAGTTCCCTAATGATCGGGTTTTGTGTCCTGTTTCATCTGACTCCCGGGATAGCACTTACTGTTGAGGATCTCTATGTCGCAGAGGTTCTTGTTACTGACGAGAGCGATGTGCAATTGAAAAGGGGCGCGCGAGCGGGTTTGCTGCAGGTCCTGGTGCGGGTTTCCGGAACCCCAGAGGTTGGGGCGAGTAGTCTAATTGCTGGTTCGCTACGTAATCCGTCAGCTTATTATTACCAGTACAGCTACGAGTCTACGGACAAAGTACTCAATATTGATGGTGCGCCAACTTCGGCGAGATTGCTTCGCATTCACTTCGACCCAAGTGCTGTCGCTCGCTTGCTAAGACGCGGTGTGTTTCCAGTGTGGGGTAGCAATCGTCCGAGTGTATTAGTCTGGCTCGCGGTGAGCGATGATGAGGGTAGAAGGATCCTTGGAGAATCAGAAACCGTCGACTTCGTTGGTCACCTAAAGGATCAGGCTCGTCTTCGAGGACTACCATTACTGTTTCCANTGCTCGATTTGCAGGATACCAGTGCTATTTCGACGGCAGAGGTTTGGGGAGTGTTTCTGCAGAGGGTCGAGTCGGCGTCAGTCCGATACCGACCTGATTCTATCCTGACGGGTCGGTTACAGTTGGATGCGCTCGGTAGATGGAATGGCGACTGGTCATATCGAATAGAGGACCAGTGGAACAGTTTTGATAATGTTGCGTTTAGTAGCAAGGAGGTACTCGACNGAGTTATTGACCAATTGGCTAACGAGTTGGCGGATCAATATGCACTGGATTCGAGTCGTGATTCAGTAAATATGCGTGTGGTGGCAGTGAAGAATCTCGCGGACTATGCCGAATTAATTCGTTATCTAGAATCCTTAACACCGGTGGTCAATAGTTTTGTGGTGCGTATTCAAGACGATGAAGTTGAGCTTCGACTTAGTATTGAAGGACAACGTGCACAATTAATTGAGACCATAGAGTTGGATGAAAAGATGGTNCTGATCACGNCCGAGGGTGATGGAGGTATAATGAATTATCGTTGGCTTCGGTAAATGGCTATGATGTCGATTAGGAGGACGGTACGCTAGTTATGACAACTGTTCAAAAATCATCCGCGCTGATTATGGGAGTGATCGCGCTGATTGCGATCTATTATCTGCAGTCGATACTCACGCCATTCCTGATCGGTNTCATCCTAGCCTACCTTGGCGACCCGGTGGTTGATCGNCTGGTCAAGTACAAGNTAAATCGTACTTTCAGCGTGTTAATCGTGTTTGTTGTATTCCTTGTGGTTATGGTGGGGGTGGCTCTAGTGGTGGTTCCAATGCTAGTGCGTGAGGTTTCCGGTCTGATACAAGATATACCGGCGTTCATAGCCTGGCTTCAGGAAAAAGCGAGTCCATGGTTAATCGCAACATTCAATATAGATCCGTTTGATGTGAGCCTTGATAATCTTAAGCAGCGCATGCTAGCTAACTGGCAGCAGGCAGGTGGGCTAGCGGGTCGTGTTTTGCAAGAGATTACTGCTTCCGGCGCGGCGCTGGTTACAGCGCTGGTGAGCATCGCTCTAATGCCGGTGGTTGCGTTTTATCTGATGCGGGACTGGGATGATGTTCTTGAGAANCTGCATGAAATGATCCCTCGGCATATGGAAGAAACTGCCGTTGAGCTTGTAAAGGAGTGCGATGATGTGCTTAGTCAGTTTCTGCGTGGTCAGTTACTGATTATGTTTTTACTTGGTTGTATTTATGCGCTAGGTTTGTCGATCATTGGGCTAAACCTTGCGATTCTNATTGGTCTAATGGCTGGGCTTGCCAGCATTGTCCCCTATCTGGGTTTTGTTGTGGGTATTGTGGCTGCTGCACTGGTTGCGCTGTTTCAGTTCCAGGACGGGCTGCATCTCGTTTATGTTCTTATTGTCTTTATGGTTGGTCAGGGTCTTGAAGGTATGGTACTGACTCCGTTATTGGTGGGTGATCGAATTGGCCTGCACCCGGTGGCGGTGATCTTTGCTGCATTAGCAGGAGGGCAATTGTTCGGTTTCTTTGGCATCTTGCTAGCGCTTCCTGTGGCAGCGGTAGTCATGGTATTCGTGCGCCACTTGAGGGCTAACTACCTGGAAAGTCATTACTATCAGGGACCAGACGACACAGCATGACAGGACAACTGGCCCTAGACTTTCGTCTTGCTAGCGATACGACGTTTGAAAACTATGTTGGCAAAGCAGCCACAAAGCTGACTGTTCTAAGAGGTATAGGCTATCTTTGGGGAGAACCCGAGAGCGGCCGCAGTCATTTGCTTCAAGCCTTGTGCCACGCCGCCNGTGAAGAGNATCGGTCTGCAATTTATCTNGAGAATCCNAGGGCCTATGNTCCTGCCGTCCTTGATGGNCTTGAATCAATGTCAGTGATCGGCATTGACGATATCGAGAGGGTGCTGGGAGATTGCGACTGGGAACTCGCTTTATTCCATCTAATCAATGCTGTGAATGATCGAGGGGGCTATCTTGTGATTTGCGGTTCGAGGCCAGCCAAACGCCTGTCGGTAGAGCTCAAAGATCTACGGTCAAGATTGAATAGTGCCGTCGCCGTNCAAACAGACCGACTAAGCGATAGCGAAAAATTGGAAGTCCTTAAGCAGCGTGCCCGACTGCGAAGTTTTACATTAAATGATGAGGTTGGACGATATATGATGGGACGCGCGCCTAGAAGCATGCGAACCTTAATGGATATGTTGGAACGTCTCGAGGTTGAGACTTTGGTGAGACAGAAAAAAGTCACCATACCANTGGTCAAAGAGACCCTNGGTATCTGAGTGAAATGAAAGTGCTTTTTACTGGGGGAGGGACAGCGGGTCATGTCACACCGAATGTGGCGCTCATCGAACATTTCCGAAAGTTGGATATGGACGTAGTCTACGTTGGCTCCGTTACTGGAATCGAAAGAAACATTATTGCAAACATTGGCATTCGCTATCTTTCGATTTCATCAGGAAAGTTTAGGCGCTATTTTGATTGGCAAAATTTTATTGACCCATTTCGAATTATCTGGGGTTTGTTGCAGAGCTTAGTCATTTGTCTAAGGGAGCATCCGCAAGTGGTTTTTTCGAAGGGTGGTTTCGTTGCNGTTCCCGTAGTGGTGGCAGCTTGGCTTTTGCGTATCCCAGTAATTTGNCATGAATCTGATGTNACNCCAGGGCTGGCTACCCGTTTGTGTTCCCCTCTCGTGCAGACCATCTGTGTGAATTTCCCGCAGACAACACAATATCTAAAGAGCGCAAAGACGCTGGTGACGGGTACGCCAATACGAGAGGCGTTATTCAAGGGAGATGACCGCTCCGGGCGTGACGCCTTGAGTTTCACCAAGGATAAACCGATAGTTATGGTTTTTGGTGGTAGTCTGGGTGCGGCGCGAATCAATGCCGCGGTCCGAGGCGCACTGGATGAGTTACTGTCTCGGTACCAGGTGGTTCATGTGGTTGGGGCAGGTAATCTGGATGATCGTTTCGCGTNACCNGGATATGTCCAGCGGGAGTATCTATATGAAGAATTTGGCGACGTACTGGCTGCNGCAGAGGTTGTTGTCGCGAGGGCCGGGGCAAATTCAATATACGAACTGTTAGTGATAAGAAAGCCGCACATATTGATTCCATTGTCTTTGGTCGCTAGCCGTGGAGATCAATTGGACAATGCCCGAACGTTTTCATCCGCAGGATATAGTAGGATGCTTGATGAGTCGTTATTAGACGGGGAATCGCTGGTGAGTCTGATAGATAGCGTTTATCGAGATAGGGAATCTATCGTCAAAAAAATCGAGAAGTTCGAAGTCATCGACAGCGTTACCATCATTGCAGAGCTGATACAAGCAACCGGGAAAGGCAGCTCATGAAATGGCGTTATNTAGTGGTATGTCCGCTAACCGCGCTCGTTTTTGGAGGCGCTGCGGTGGATGTTGAAGTAGGTGCGACTGATGAGAAGTATGAGGTGCTCGGTTTTCTGGACGAGCACGCAGAACGACATGCTGACCTCGCCATGCAACTTTGGGATCTTGCAGAACTCGGTTACATGGAGACCCGCAGTTCTAAGCTTCTGCAACAGCAACTTAAGTCATCGGGATTCGAAGTTGTCTCAGGCGTTGCTGGAATACCAACAGCTTTTGTCGCGTCCTATGGGGAGGGCACGCCAGTGATTGGCATTCTGGCGGAATTCGATGCACTGCCTGGAATTTCCCAGGCAGCTATGCCAATCAGGAAAATTATTGAAGATAAACCAAATGGACACGCCTGTGGTCATCACTTATTTGGTGCGGGCTCTACGGCTGCTGCGCTAGCGCTTAAAGATTGGATGGATAAGCGTGATATTGAGGGGACGTTAAGGTTGTACGGGACCCCAGCAGAGGAAGGTGGTTCGGGAAAAGTCTATATGGTGCGGGCNGGATTATTTGATGATGCCGATGCGGTACTGCATTGGCATCCAGGTGATCGAAATGCCGCCAATCCATCCACTAGCCTGGCGAATAAGTCGGCACGATTTACGTTCACTGGCATTTCTGCCCACGCGGCTGCGGCGCCCCAACTGGGCCGTTCGGCACTTGACGGTGTCGAGGCGATGAATTACATGGTCAATCTTATGCGTGAGCATGTACCGGAGCAAACGCGCATACACTACGTCATTACCAGTGGAGGTGAAGCGCCTAATGTTGTACCTGACTACGCCCAGGTTTATTACTACGTGCGTCATCCCGACGNACGGGCGCTGTTGAAGATCTGGGATAGGGTGAAGGCGGTTTCCGAAGCCGCCGCTATCGGAACTGGTACCGGGGTCCATGTAGAAGTTATGCATGGTAATCATTCTCTCTTACCCAATGAANCGCTCGCCAAGGTAATGCATGCAAATCTTAGTCAGGTTGGTGGCGTTGTTTACACGAACGAAGAAAAGGAATTCGCCAGACTCATCTCATCTAGCTTTCTTGACGTGAAAAATTATTCGGAGCTGGAGAGTAAGGTTCTACCGATGAAGATGGAGAATGGCCGAGGCTCAACGGATGTGGGTGATGTTAGCTGGAACGTACCTACCACCGGTTTGAGAACTGCAACCTGGGTACCCGGAACCGCATCCCATAGCTGGCAGGCGATCGCGGCTGGCGGTTTNNCCATTGGCGAAAAAGGGATGCAAGTGGCGGCCAAGACGTTGGCACTCACGGTAATAGACTTGCTAAGAAATCCGCGATTAATTCGTGCTGCGGAGCAGGAATTCGAAGATCGACGAGGTGCTAATTTTGAATATGTACCCTTGCTAGGTGACCGAAATCCGCCACTGGATTATCGAGAATAAGGCACGTTAAAANAGNAGCGCGTCAACTCCTTGAATTTACTCATCAGAAATNATGTCTTTGCTCGCGAAAAGAATATCTGCGNTATANAATCACGTCTTTTCNGGAGCCNCATTGATGTACAAAGTCCGAACCATNAACAATATCTCTGAAAAGGGGTTGGAGAAATTTCCGCGGAAGGACTANGAGGTGGGTTCCGAGATCTNNGATCCAGACGCCATACTGGTGCGCAGTCAGCAACTTTCCCTTGATGATGTGACCCCATCTTTGCGCGCCGTGGGTCGTGCTGGGGCTGGCGTCAACAATATCCCCGTATCCGAATATACGNAAAGGGGTATCGTTGTATTCAATACGCCTGGCGCTAATGCTAATGCTGTGAAGGAACTNGTGTTGGCGGGTTTGCTCATGTCCTGCAGGGGTATTATTGAGGGTTTAGATTACGTCGCCTCGTTGCATAACGAAAGCGATAAAGAAAAACTTAATAAGTTGGTAGAGGCCAATAAAAAACGCTTCAAGGGTAACGAGCTAAAAGGGAAGACTTTGGGTGTGCTTGGTTTGGGCGCCATTGGCTCTATGGTGGCAGAGATGGCGCTGCAAATGGAAATGGAAGTGTTGGGCTACGATCCTGCGTTATCCGTTGACGCTGCCTGGCGAATATCTCGTCGGGTTCAAAAAATGGCGAATATGCAGGCTTTGTTTGCTCGCTCCGACATCGTCACGTTGCATGTGCCTGTACTGGATTCGACTCGTGGCATGATCGACGAGAAGACTTTGGGATACTTCAGGGATGGTTCTGTCCTGCTGAATTTCGCGAGGGAAGAGATTGTAGATCGTCAGGCGATTAGTGACGCATTAGATACTGGCAGAGTTGCACAATACATCTCTGATTTTCCAACACCGGGACTGGTTGGGAAACAGGGCGTATTGGCGACGCCGCATCTCGGAGCAAGTACCAATGAAGCCGAAGAGAACTGCGCCGTTATGGTGTCTGAACAGATTCTTGACTTTCTTGAGAATGGCAACATCAAGAATTCGGTCAATTTCCCCGATCTGTCCTTGCAAGGGGGTGAAGGCCATCGCATTGCGCTAGCCAACAATAACGTTCCCCGAATTCTGGGTAACGTACTGTCAATTCTGGCCGATCAGAATATCAATGTTATAGACATGCTCAATAAGAGTCGTGATGAGGTAGCCTACAATCTGATCGACATCGAATCGGAGCCGACAGAGGGCCTGGTGTCCGACATTCAGAAAATCGATGGGGTTATCAACGTGCGGGTATTTGGCGAGTAAGTTGGATTTCTAATAAACTTTTTAAGCAGTATCGCGCAGCATGAAGCGCTGCGCCGCCAGAGCACGTTGCATGGCTCGGCCTAGGGCTAGGGGTTCACCAGTGATCAAGTTGGCAATATGCTCTGCGCATAAGCGGCTAGTTGTCGCGCCGTGTGAACCGAGGCCATGTAATAGATACAATCCGGGGAGATGTGGCGCCTTCACATCTTCCCAATTTGGCATGCTGCTGCAAATGGGTAGTCTGTCCCGGGTTGCGCCACGCAGCCCAACTACGGATGAGACAAGGTCGGATGCTCCGGCGTGATTGAGTAACGAATTGATCTGGTGTTCGGTGGGTTCGAGCATGGCGCGATCATAAACCCCTGTCACAGTACTCAGCCCGCTCTGGGGAGGAAATACCGTAGCGTCCCCGGTCATGACTTCTGGTTTTGAGTTTCTCTGACGCACAGATAGCGCCAAGCCCGGGATGATGTTTATGAGCTGAGGCATCGCGAAAGGTGCTGATTGTGCGCCATGGGCAAGAATTGTGACATCTGCCTCGTATCGATTCCTCTCGCTGCAGAGCTGCCAATTACTACCGGTCCAATTCACCTTATCGATGTGTTCTAGCCTACTGGGAATGCTGTTTGTTAGATTGCGAGAGTCTAGCCATCCAGCCTCGGGAAAATGTATGTCATTATTTCGGATACATAGAAAGTTATCTGGGAACTGTGTAACGATTTTTTNCCATCTTTCTCGTTCTCTNGCGCTTTTAGGTTTCAGGGTTAGACCCGTTTGATGNAAAAAAGGATTNTTTTGTCGGGCATANGCGTATGCCGAAAGTGAAAANCGATAACGATGTTCGCTACTAACTGCCAGCGTGGGATAGAGCGCAAGTTGTGGTATTTTACTTGACGTGGCGCAGCCATCCTCAAATACCTGTACTTCGATTGATCGACGTTTTAATGATTCGTATAGGTAAGAGCCAGCAAGTCCCTTGCCTACAATGGCTACCCTNGGCGTTCCTNTGTTCGCCGGNGTCCAGTTACCACTNGTGCAAGCGAATAACATTTCTCGCTTNCTGCCAAAGCCNGNTTTGCGAGTGATCTGAAATCCAGCGTTTNTCAGATCTCGTCTTACNTCGCCCGCGACAGAGTAGGTAGTTAAGGTTGTCCCGGGNCTGGATAGTCTNAAGAGCTGCNCATAAATGCGTTTGTTCCAGAGGTCNTNATTCTTGTTGGGATTAAACCCATCCAGATACCATGCGTCCACTTGAGCAGAAGTNTCGCGTANCGCGTCCAGTGCATNGTCAAAAACTAANGTTAGCCTGATGTGCTCGTCATACCAGATGACATGTCTGGCTNGGAAAGGTAGAGGATATCGTTGAAGTAATTCTTCTACCTGGGCGCNNGGGANTAATGCCTGGAGNTTNGCGAGGTCGTTGGCNGACACCGGCCGGTTTTCGAATGCAATGTAATGGAGGGTGCCTTNCGTGCTNTNTTTACGCCATTGTTCTACTGTTAGTAGAAAATTTAGCCCAAAGCCAAACCCTAGTTCCCCTATGGTGAAATGACTGCTGGTGCTCAGTTGTNGCCACTGTGATTTCACTGGCGAGATAAATACGTGTGATTTTTCTGGGACCCCGGCATCCCTGCTCCAGTAAATGTCGNCAAGGTCTTGTGATAAAGGAGTCTGGTTGTGCCAATCGATGTTGGCTTCAGGTAGGAGATATCCTGTCATGCAATTTCCACAAAGACCTGATTACTGACTGGCTAGCCACCGGCCAGCTTGACTTGATAGCCAAGGCTTTTAAGNTCTTGTTTGAGTAAGTCTCTTTTATCCCCCTGAATCAAAATGTCCGCCCCATCAATTGCGCCTCCAACCCCACACTTTGACTTTAGTCGTTTAGCCAGCCCCTTAAGCTCCTGTTTGTTTAGCGGCAATCCACTGATGATGACGACTGGCTTACCATTTCGTCCCTTTGTCTGGCGTTGCAAACGCACAATACCGTCGCTACCTGCTGCAGTTGGCGTTTTGCAAACGCATTGTGAGATAGGATGATCGCAACCTGGGCAGTGGCTTCTCTTATCTGTCGAGTAGATTGTTGCCATAGCTGACCCTAAGCATCGCTCAACAGGAACACGCCTAGATCGGTTTCATTGCGTGCAGTACGACATAGATGGGCGAGTGTGAACGCAAAATCGGAGATATCGTTATTCTCGACGTTCAGTTTCTCGATGTCTTGCGTAAATCGCCATTGTGCCACTAGTGCATCTAGGTCGTCTTCTTCTTTCTGGGTGAAAGAATCCACAACAAGTTCGTCCAGTTCATATACAAACGGGCTTTTGCCATCCGACGCGATGATAAGTAATTCCATTTGGAGTGCGTCTTCGAGGAAAGTGCCTGTCACTAATGAATATAGTTGTGCCCTAGCGTCTCTGGAAATGCCGCTGCATGGCAATGACGGCAGACCTTCGGCGATAAATTCGTCGTTGGGTGCTCTGACCAGTTCGTCGTTGGCTATAAAGATGTATTCGGCCACGAGAGTCTTTAGTTTCTTTTGGGGGGGCTAGGCGACGGTTACTTCATCCGCGTGTAGTCCCTTGTCCCCGTTGATGACGATGAAGCTAACCCTTTGATCCGCATTTATTGAGCGTCGATCGCCACCTTCTATGTTTCGGTAGTGTACGAAAATATCTTCACCTTGATCACGGGTGATGAAACCGTAGCCTTTTTTGACATTGAACCACTTTACAGTGCCAGTTTCTCTTTGCTCCACGTCGATATAGGTATTGCTCGTGGAGGAAATAAAGAAACAGGCAATAAGAAGACCCGCGATGATAACGGTCAGTTGCAGGTAGTCGTTGGTACTGGCGGGTATGTTAAGAGTTTCGTTACCTATATAGCCGATGGTGGCATAGGTGATTAAGCCAATCAGGATGGAAGTTACGATATTTTTAATTCTTGTATTCATAAGATTCGATAGTAATTTTGCGGGGCAATAATACCGTTTCGCTTAGTTAGATTCCACGTCCTTTAGGATCTTGTCGTAGCGAGCTACGGTTTTTTCAAGCCCAAGCCACAATGAATCTGAGATAATGGCGTGACCTATAGAAACCTCGGCGACCTGAGATATCGATCGACAGAACGTATCTAGGTTATCCTGGTTGAGGTCGTGACCAGCATTAATGCCAAGGCCGAGAGAGTGAGCAATTTTTCCTGCTGTGGTGAATGACTCAAGAATCTCCGATTGCGTTGGAGTACCGTAATGGTCTGCGTAGGGCCCAGTATAAAACTCGATCCGATCCACACCAAGGCGGGCAGCTAATTCTAATTGTTTTTCATCCGGGTCCATAAATAGGCTAACGCGAATGTCGCTCCTCTGGAGGTCTGCCACTAGTGGTCTTAGTTGATTAGATTCACTGATGAGGTCCCAACCGTGGTCAGAAGTGAGTTGGCTGGGATCGTCGGGCACCAATGTGGCTTGATGGGGATTCACATCCTGCACCAGTTTCATAAAACCTGGGTAGCCGTTGGTCTCAGCACCCGCATACGGGTTTCCTTCGATGTTGAATTCGATATGTCGGTACTCTTCTTTGGAAAGGAGTGCTGCCAGATCGTAGACGTCGTCGGGACGTATATGTCGCATATCTGGGCGAGGATGGACCGTAATACCGCTGGCGCCTGCGCTGATCGCAGTGGTCGCAGCGTCAACAATACTTGGGATTATAGTGTCTCTGGAATTTCGGATGAGCGCGACCTTATTAAGGTTAACGCTCAGCTTAGTCTTCATGACCATCCGCCGGCATTGCGTTTTTGGTAGGTACCACGTGCTACCCAAAAGCCAAACAGCAAACCAAGTAACACGACGCCGGCTCCATTTAGGAACCAGTCTCTGTTGGACGTATCTTGGAATTCCCGATTCGCTTCGTTGAGCTCGTTGATCATTGCTGTGAGTGACTCCTGCTCCCCTTTTAGTTGGCTGTTTTCCTGATCGATTGCGATAACGTTTGCCGCGAGGCGGGTAAGTCTGTCGAGCTCTTTATGCAGTTCGCTGTTTTCGGTTCTTAATGAAGCTTCGGTTTGGTTTATCTGTTCCAGCGTATTTTCGATGTCCAGGATACGTTGTAATGCCTTTTCATGTTCGGACGAGAGTGAGGCCAGACTGTTGTTTTTTTGTTCAAGTAAGTCTTCGGCGATTGGTTGGTCTACCAGGTATTGGGTCGGCATCCAACCTTCAAGTCCGNTCTCCATGCGNACCAGNCTGAANCCGGTATCATTGTTTTTTTCTAGGCGTTCCATCTGGGTACCGCTGCGNACGCCACTGTGAAGTATTCGATGCTCAGTTGANTGCCCCCCTCGTAATGGNACATAAACTGTATCTCGNATATAGACGGTTTCAGCACTGACGCCAGTAGTTGTCAGCAGAAGCGCGGCTAGGANAAAACGCTGCTTATTCAGGGGAATGCCTTCTTAAAGGGCTTAACAGTAACTTTTTCATACACACCAGCAGAAACGTAGGGGTCTGCATCTGCCCATGTTTGCGCTCGCTCAAGGGAATCGAATTCCGCTACAACCAAGCTGCCGGTGAAGCCCGCATCGCCAGGGTCGTCGTTATCAACCGCAGGATGCGGGCCGGCAAGTACCAACCGCCCATCTCCTTTGAGAGTTTGAAGTCTTTCAACATGGGCAGGACGAGTTTTCATCCGAAGTGAATGCGTGCCTCCCTTGTCTTGGCTGATAATCGCGTACAACATAAATATGCCTTATTGGTTTTGGTCTATGGTTTCTTCCGAGTCTTTGATGTGTCCACCTTTCACGAGATAGACTACCGTGATGGTAATATAGAGAAGCGTTATGGCAAAACCCCCGATCAGCTTATAGCTTACCCAGAAGTCCAGGCTGAATCCGTAGGCGACAATGAGGTTAAGTGCGCCCGCAATAAAAAATCCGAAAGACCAGCCCATCGCTAGTGTGTTCCATACGCGATCCGGCAGTGATAGCTGCGAACCTAGTAGTCTCTTAAGTAGATTCTCCTTGGCCACGTATTTGCCAATGAGCAGTGCCAAGCAGAATAGCCAGTTCACGACAGTTGGCTTCCACTGAATGAATTCTTGGTTACGGAACAACAGCGTGGCGCCACCAAAGATTATTACTACCCAGAATATAACCAGGGTCTGGGTAGTCACCTGGCGAAACTTACCGTACTCATAGCCGATCTGAACGCACATGCCACCCATCAGCACACCGGTGCTGACGTAGATGTCCTTGGTATAAAAATAGACAGCGACGAACAGCGCTATCGGCAAAAACTCCACAAACTGTTTCATATTTCTGCTTTTCGGATACAGGCGAACGATAATAATTCATTTTTCTCATTATTTTTAGGGAAGTGTTGCTCCACAATGATAGGTCTTTCGGCAGACGGCGATAGTCCTATGAGTCAGTTTTACAGAATTCATCCGGAAAACCAGCGGGTACGCCTGATCGATCAGACTGTACCCGTTTTTTGCCATGGCGGTGTAATCGTCTATCCCACTTAAGGTTTCGATACCGGGTTTTTTCACATTTATCCTGCCAGACAGCCGTGTCGCATCCAGACGTCTAGTGCATCTGAAGCGAAAAACCATAAGCCTGCGAGTGTCTGACACCGAGATCAATTAGTCACTGCTGCGTGAATTAGGGATCCCTTAATGAGTTCGATTTTGATTTTTCCTGATGATTAATATCCGCTCACTAATCCGCGAACTGCTGGAATATCAGCTCTATCTAGTCATTAATCGAAGCTTTTGTGGTTTGGAACCCACCACGGTTGTAAACCCTGAAAGTAAAAGCCCCAGTGTGACTCGNCAGGGTTGATGGGATTTCGTAGATTAGCCGTATTGTTTGCGACTCCACGTCCTGTAAAATANTCCAAAACCAATATGGTTAGTCATTTGCCACACTCCAAATTATTTCCATCAGGTCGCTAAAAAAAATGCTGTACTGCATTNCNTCAATGTCGCGGGCTTCAACCCGCTTGCGACAAATCGACGACTTAGTTGAGGTGTATGCTAGTAAACTAAACGTAAGGCGCCGATTTGCGGCCTATACATCCATATATCGGTTAAGGAAGCAGGTGTTAGATTGAGTCTTATTGACGCGCAGAAGCGCGTTCTGTCGGGAATGCGCCCGACCGGGCGTTTACATCTTGGTCATTACCATGGCGTGCTGAAAAACTGGGTTACTCTCCAGCACGAATACGACTGCATGTTTTTCGTAGCCGATTGGCACGCATTAACTACGCATTATGAAGAACCTGATGTCATCCAGGACAATGTATGGCAGATGGTAATAGATTGGCTCGCATCGGGGGTTAATCCAGGGTCTGCTGAAATGTTCATCCAGTCGAAAGTGCCGGAACACGCCGAACTTCATCTATTGCTGTCGATGATCACACCGCTTAGTTGGGTNGAGCGAGTGCCTAGCTANAAAGATATGCTAACTAAGCACAACGAACGAGACTTGTCGACCTATGGGTTTTTAGGTTATCCNGTTTTGCAGAGTGCGGATATTTTGATTTACCAGGCGGGTAATGTGCCCGTAGGGGCNGATCAGGTTCCCCATGTGGAGATGACCCGGGAAATAGCACGACGGTTTAACCACATTTATGGAAAGGACGAGGGTTTTGCGGAGATGGCAGAGGAGGCCATCAAAAANCTAGGTAGAAAAAACNCCAATTTNTACCGCNAGTTACGCCGTGACTATATGGAACAGGGTAATCAGGAAGCACTTGAGATTGCTATGGCATTGGTATCAGNCCAGCAGAATATTCCGCTTGGTGATCGTGACCGCTTATTCGGGTATCTGGAGGGCGGTGGCAAAGTAATACTTCCAGAGCCCCAAGCATTACTGACCGAGGCGTCGGTGATGCCGGGAATTGACGGTCAAAAAATGTCGAAGTCCTATGGCAATACTATATCGTTGCGCGAGGAACCGGACTCGGTTGAGAAGAAGATCAAGACGATGACGACCGATCCCGCGCGAGTTCGACGTACAGACCCAGGTGATCCGGATAAGTGTCCCGTGTTCAAGCTGCATAAGATTTATTCGGACGATGAGCGACGCCAATGGGTGAGAGACGGTTGTACCAGTGCAGGGATCGGTTGTATTGATTGCAAGAAGCCTCTCATTGATGCCGTCTTAGAGGAACAACAACCTATGCGCGAACGCGCCCAGCAATATGAAGAGAATCCAGATCTAGTAAAGAGCATCATCTCGGAAGGCTGTGAAAAAGCACGAACCATTGCCAAGTCAACGCTTGAAGAGGTTAGATCGGCGATGGCGTTGGACTATCGATAGGGGGGGCAATGGAAAAACCGGAAGAAACCATAGCGTCAGGTTCGGCAAAAGAGCCGGCCCGCCAGCAGGAGTTACCCTTGGCAGTAGTGGATGGTAATCCGATATCTGAAGTGCCCGCTGATCTATACATTCCACCAGACGCGCTTGAAGTCATTCTTGAAGCTTTTGAGGGCCCTCTAGACCTGTTGTTGTATCTGATAAAAAGACAGAATCTAGATATTCTGGATATTCAGGTCGCGGATATTACACGCCAATATATGGAATACATCAATCTGATAAATGAATTACAGTTTGAACTTGCAGCAGAGTATCTTGTGATGGCAGCGGTACTTACTGAGATCAAATCCCGCATGCTGCTCCCCAGGCAGGAGGACGCGCAAGAAGATGAAACTGACCCAAGAGCCGAACTGATTCGGAAACTGCAGGAGTACGAGCGCTTCAAGGAAGCGGCGATCGATATCAATCACATGCCCAGAATGAATCGTGATTTTTGGGTGGCGAGTGCGGAGGCACCAGAGTCAGACAAACCTAGACCAATGCCGCAGGTCGAACTTCAGGAAATGCTGGTCGAACTGGCGCGAGTTCTGAAACGGGCTGAAAACTTTGCAAGTCATCACGTGGCGTTGGAACCATTGTCTACGCGCGAGCGAATGTCAGATATTCTTGAGAAAGTAAATCGGGCGAACGGTCAATTCGTTCCGTTTTTGTCTCTGTTTTCCATTGAGGAAGGGCGGTCTGGGGTCGTGGTAACGTTTATTGCAATGATGGAACTTCTAAAGGAGTCACTGTTAGATATTGTTCAGACAGAACCCTATTCACCAATTCACGTTAGAATTTCAGGGGTAGTGAGCGTATAGTGACTGAATTTTCATCATTACAACAAATTATCGAAGGCGCGATTCTTGCCGCTGACGGCCCTCTTAGTATTGATCATATGATCTCTCTCTTTGAAAGAGAACAGCCCTCACGCGCACAGATACGTCAGGTGTTAAAAAGTATAGAAGCAAGCTGCGAAGGCAGAGGGTTTCAGCTNAAGAAGGTTGCTACGGGTTACCGCTTTCAGGTGCGCACTGAGTATGGTGATTGGGTGAATCGTCTGTGGGAGGAAAAACCACAGCGCTATTCTCGTGCCTTGCTGGAAACCNTAGCGCTAATTGCGTATCGACAACCTATAACGCGTGGCGATATCGAAGAAGTGCGTGGTGTTTCTGTGAGCACAAATATCATGCGTGCTTTGCTGGAACGTGAATGGATTCGTGTGGTTGGTCATCGTGATGTCCCGGGCAGACCCGCAACCTACGCNACTACGAAAAACTTTCTGGATTATTTTAATCTTTCTAGCCTAGATGAGTTGCCGACACTGTCGGAGATCAAGGACCTTGATAAAATAAATGAAGAACTCGATCTGGAAGAGAATGTAGTTGAAGAGGCGAGGGTCATAGAACTAGAAGATATTGCACCGTTTGCCCCCGATCCGGTTACTGATGAAGAATTGGATCAGGTAAGCAAGGANGTGAAGGTTATCGAGAGTAACATCCGTAATTTGTTTCCTAAAGNAANCGATACGGACGAGAGCGCTNCCGCGGATATGATAGAGGAGGNGGTNGATGTGGAAACGAAAACCGTNGATTTGGTAGGGGAACCAGCGGAAGACNAANGGAATACGGNAGAGTCCGAAGCTGCTCAGATAGAAGAGAANANNNATNCTGGGNNAACGCAAGAAAACCCGGCACAGGAAAGGCTCACTAAGGGCAGCGAACAGTTCGCGGGCGTCCCGCAAGAGATTCTTGATGCGGCCTTCGCTGAGGACGACGAATCCGAGGACAAAGAAAACGACAAATAGTCGCACTTATGGTTTCAACGTCGGGTTAGAATGTAGCCATGTCCCAAAAACTTCAGAAAATACTGGCAAATCAAGGTCTGGGAAGCCGCCGAACCATGGAGAAATGGATCTCGGAGGGACATATTCGCATCAATGGTGAAGTTGCTACTTTAGGCGATCGCGTTGAAGACGACGATACGATTCAGGTCGATGGACGTACTCTAAGTCAGAAGAAAACGCAGCATCGCCATTTGTTATACAACAAGCCCGCCGGTGAAATATGTTCTCGTGATGATCCGCAAGGCAGACCCTCGGTTTATAGAAAGCTTCCGAAGCTAAAAAACCAGCGGTGGATATCGATCGGCCGACTCGACTTTAATACGAGTGGACTTCTACTCTTCACCACGGATGGAGTGCT
>PASO01000012.1 GCA_002712135.1 Gammaproteobacteria bacterium | reverse complement strand
TCCATGCGCTTTAGAATCTTAAGGTCTGTTTCAAGCGACGCGAGCGAGTCTCCCTTTGCAGCAGCTATCGCTTCGCTCAGTTCCTCCTGCGTCGTTGAAACCTCAAGCAACTTTTGCTCATTCATTTGCAGACTGCAGTCACGTCCCCCCATAGTAATACACCAATCACCGTTACCTACTACCTGGATCTCCTGATGGCGGACTGTTTCAATGTTCACTTCCGCAAGAACATTCTTGTTATCACCCACACCCGTCGCTTTTACTTCCGCCAGCACCTCACGATAAAGAGGTTCCACTGCGGCGATTGCCTTCTTGAGCTGGTCGGCCTTCTTTCCGTCGAAGTGTACCGGTGCGTCGAGTATTCTTTGCCCTTTCCCACCGCCGCCACCAACAGCCTTCAATCGAATCCGGTGCTCAGGATCATTCTTGAACAGCGTTTCAATCTCTTTGGTTAACGTCGCAGCGACCTCATCAATCGTAATGAGATCAATGCCCCTCGCGTAGGATGCGCTCAATACTTGTTCTGCCTGCTGTTCGAGTGATAGCCCATCAAGTTCGTCGACCTGCAAATCGTTGTCGGCTGCCAGTTTGATCAGTTTTTTCTCGTCAGGACAGATTCCGAGCAGCGTCAGAATGGTTGCGTTATCCACACCCGGAGTTACAGACACATCAACCGCAAGGGCTGTGCGCTTGGCAAGGTCCTTTCGCCCCGCTTCCCTGATCGTTCGTGACTGAGGCCCTAAAAAATTCAGTCCGGCCTCTTCGAGGGACTTAACAAGGTCCTCTTCTTCGGCCATGAAGCCGTACCCGGCAAAAACGCTGTCATATCCATTGCCTTTGGCAATCTGAATAATCTGATCGATTCGTTCCTGACGTTCTTCTTTGGTTGCGCCGGAATAATCTCTAACGCGATGCACCCGGGATGGATGAATCTGCTTGCGTAGTTCCGGCGAAAGTGCGTTGGTATAAATGATGGAATCCTTCTCGGACAACAGCATGCCGTAATCCGTAATACCCATCTCTTCAAAAACGTTCATTGCTTCGATACGAATGGGTCCCCTGCAAATAATCAGAGGCTTCATATCAGAGCAGCCAAATGAAGCTACCCATGCCGAGTCACTTCCACCCCGCCGACGATTTTCGTGGATATATGGATTACGCAGATATGACATCGGGCTAGTGAAACTCTCGCTGGACAGACATCAATGGACCCGGCTCATAGTGCGACAGGTGAAATAACATATGCTCTGCCAATATCTGACGAAGGTCCGAAGGCATAACGATCTGAGAAACCGACCCCAGGCTTAACGCCTCCTTCGGGTTCATCAGTTCTTCTTCATATCGTTTCGCCAATAACGCTTCCTCGTTGCGTATCCACTCAGCAGCCTTCGCCCTCGCATTGGTATCAAGATTCTCTGTTTCTCCTGCTTTTATGGCAGCCGCTCTTTCTTGCTCAACGCGATCAGCAAGGGCACCACGCAAAGCGCGCAATTCATCTTTATAGACAAATTCCATACCTGGAGGACCCATGACCGCGACTCGCGTTGTCGGTAACGCAACGACCAGATCAGCGCCGGTGGGATAGTTGTTGTAGGAAGCATAGGCGCCGCCGATAGCGTTACGAATCAATACCAGGAATCTCGGAGTCCTGAGATCAATTATGGCATCCAGCATTGCCCGACCCGCCTGCACTATTCCTCCGCTCTCCTGCTCTTTACCCGGGAGAAAACCTGTCGTGTCCTCCATAAAGATCACCGGGATGTTGTACAGATTACAAAAGCGAATAAAGCGGGCGTTTTTGTACGCGGCGTCGATATCTATCTGTCCGGAACCCACCGCCGAATTATTGGCGACAAAGCCAACAACATTACCCGCCAGCCTACCGAAACAAGTGATGGTGTTTCGTGCACGATCCGGCTGTATCTCAAAGTAATCACCATGATCACAGATTTGCTGGATGACAATGCTAACGTCAAAAGGTGTGTTAAATCCTGTCGGCGAGTTAAACGCCTTTTTAAATAACAGATCGATGTCCCAGGTCTTCCGGTCAACAGGGTCGGAAGTTGTATGGTAGGGCGCAAATTCAGCGTTATTGCTGGGCAGGTACCGTAATAACTCTTTAACCTTATGCAGCGCTACGACTTCATCTTGGGCTGTGATATCGGTAACACCCGTCTGGCTGTGAACCTTGGGGCCACCCAGATCATCCGCCTCGATGTCTTCTCCAAGGACAGACTTAACGACGGCAGGCCCGGTCAACCCAAAGAAGGTCTCGTCCGGTTGAATAAGGAAACTCCCCTGTCTCGGCAGATAGGATCCGCCACCCGCGTTAAACCCGAACATGCACATAATGGACGGCACGACACCACTGATTTTTCGAAGCGCAGTAAATGCTTCCGCATATCCGTCGAGACCACCCACACCGGCAGGGACGAATGCACCAGAAGAGTCATTCATGCCAACCAGGGGTATTTTTCGCCTCCCTGCAAGTTCATAAAGGCGCGCCAGCTTTTTACCGTTTGTCGCATCCATGGAGCCGGCACGAATCGTGAAATCATGGCCGTACACAGCGACATCTCTACCTTCGATATCAATAATCGCCGTCACCAATGACGCACCATCAAGATTGGGACCCCAGTTTTGAAATAACACCTTCGGTGTTTTATCAGTAAGAACGGCAATACGCTCCCACACCGTCATACGATTCTTCAGGTGTTGCCGCTGAATATTTCTAAGGCCTGCCGAGACGAACGGTTTGTTAACGATCTCTCGCGCTTCGCTTATCGTCCGCTCATACTCCCCCGGTTCAGAGAAGACCTGATCCGGTACAGAAGCCTCTACCTCCTTCTCGTTGGCAAAGGGATTGGACGTCGACGGTGCGGATTTCTTAGCCATGGAATTACACTATGCGAGTAAACTCTGCTGGACACCACCACGCTGAGTAAGCGAATCCTCGACCGTAAGTGCCGCCATATTGAATATCCCTCGGGCAGACACGGACGGAATCAGTATGTGCGCAGCCTTATCCAACCCATTTAGGTAAGGTCCTATCATATTAGCGTTGGTTATCGAGCGGGATAATCCAAGTGCGATGCTAGCCGCATCCATGTTCGGCATAATAAGCAAATTCGCTCGTCCGGTCAGATGATTATTCTGATAGATTGATGATCGTAGCTGCTCATTAAAAGCCGAGATGGCATGCATTTCGCCGTCAATTTCAAGATCAGGATTAAAACCGCGTAGCCTCTCGGCAGCGACCTTCATTTTATGTGCACCCTCATCATCATAGGTACCAAAGTTAGAATGTGACAGCAGTGCCACCTTGGGCTCCAGACCAAATTTCCTGATGAAATCCAGGCAATCCTGGGTCGCCACTACCAGTTGGTCTTCGCTGGGGTTCACGTTAACAAACGGGTCAGCGATAAAGAGTGGTCCGTCCTGCAGCAGGACTGCACACACCGATGAGGTCATTGGCCTCGGCTTATTAGAGAGTACCGTCGTGATATCTCTCAAGTGATGGTCAAAGCGACCTACCTTGCCGCAAATCACGCCGTTAACTTCTCCCAATGCTGTCATTACTGCCGCCAGCACGGTTGAGTTGCTGCGTAATGTGCTCTGGGCCGCTTCCACGGATACACCACTTCGCCCAACCTTGTCATGGTAATAGCGCCAATATTCTTCATGGTTATCGCAATCCAGTGGATCGACAACTTCGATGTCCTTCCCAACCTCAATTCTTAAACTAAGCTCATCCAGCTTTTGCTCAATGACATTTGGCCGACCAATTATGTAGGGTTTCGCAATGCCCTCATCCACTACCGACTGCAGAGCGAGTAGAACGTCCTCGTTTTCGCCTTCCGCAAAGGCAATTTTCGCATCAGATACCGTCAGCGCTCTCTCAATCACTGGTTGCATAAATATTCGGCTGCTACTGACGTATGAATGCAGTTTTCTGCGGTAGGCCTCTAGGTCTTCAATAGGCCGCGTTGCCACACCACTCTCCATTGCTGCCTTTACAACGGCGACGGGGACCTCTTCGATCAACCGGGGATCAAAGGGTTTGGGAATCAGGTAGTCCCGACCAAACTTCAGCGTCTGCCCTGCATAGGCCTTGGTTACTTCTTCCGTTGGTTCTTTAGTGGCAAGTTCCGCAATCGCCTTCACACAGGCCTGCTTCATTTCATCGTTGATTCGAGTCGCACCACAATCCAGCGCACCACGAAAAATAAACGGGAAACACAGGACGTTGTTTACCTGGTTGGGATAGTCAGAACGTCCTGTTGCCAGGATTGCGTCAGGTCGCGCTTCCTGTGCAAGTTCCGGCATAATTTCCGGGACAGGATTCGACATTGCCAGCACCAGGGGATCTTTGGCCATTGTCTTAACGGCGTCAGCGCTCAGCACACCGGGACCGGAAAGGCCCATAAAGATATCCGAATCCATCATGGCGTCATCCAAGGTTCGGGCATTCGTCTGAACGGCATATTTCTCCTTCCACTCGTTCATCCCTTCTTTCCGACCTTCATAAATCACGCCTTTACTGTCACACAGTATTACGTTGTCTTTACTTAGACCCATGCTGACCAGCAGGTCAACACACGCGATGCTCGCAGCACCCGCACCGGAAACAACAAGCTTTACCTCTTCAAAGGCCTTGCCAACTATCTTTAGACCGTTGTAAACCGCCGCGGCCGACACGATCGCGGTACCGTGTTGATCGTCGTGAAACACGGGAATATTCATACGCTCGCGAAGTCGTTGTTCCACGATAAAACACTCTGGCGCTTTTATGTCTTCAAGATTAATACCACCAAAAGTCGGCTCCAGCGCAGCAATGATCTCAATCAGCTTGTCGGGATCAGTCTCATCGATCTCGATGTCGAATACGTCAATGTTGGCAAACTTCTTAAACAGGACTGCCTTTCCTTCCATCACCGGTTTACCGGCGAGCGGGCCAATCGCACCCAATCCCAACACGGCCGTGCCATTTGAAACCACACCTACGAGGTTGCCACGCGCCGTATAGTCAGCCGCCGTGCTGTTGTCTTTCTCAATCGCCGTACACGCAAATGCCACGCCCGGTGAGTACGCCAGTGCTAGATCCTGCTGATTGGAGAGCGCTTTAGTTGGTTGGATAGCGAGCTTGCCGGGTGTCGGTTCCCGGTGATACATCAGAGCTTCCTGCTCCATTGAATCGGCCATACTGATTCCCTTAATGGTGGAGGTACTTTCGTTAGTACTTAGGATGAATAATAAAGGAGACGCACATTATGGGTGCTGGCCCCAAAAGTAAAGGTCTAGCATGCATATGCTTACGGATTGAACGACGCAGAGATCTCGATTTATGTACTTTTCGCTTTCCAATTGGTTATGTTCGCTAAAATCAGGTCTTGTTATTCCAATTCTTTCTAGAATATATAATTATTTATATATAAATCAATACCTTACCATATTTTACGGTGAGGCATGATTCCTGTATACAAGTTAGGTAATGTTACTTCGAGGCAATACTAGTGAAGTAACCACTTACATATACGTACTAATACTAGTTACCAAATCAAACGTAAGACGCAATGAACAACGATTATTTCGATAAAATCGATAGACAGCTTGGATTGGAAAAACTCAACGCGAAATTATGTGATGTCTGCTCCAGTGTTGCTGACTACCTTGACGCACAAGTGCCGTCGCTCGAGGTATTGTTGTCATTGCTTTATTCATAGCTCCTCAGGCGATACTGCTAGCGCACGGGGTGGGCTAGCTGATCCTTGAAGACTAGCAAAGCATAATATTTGAAGATCAATCTGGTCGTGAGGATATCAACGCCTTGCCAAAATCGTATAAAATTCGACCTTTGTTCGGTCAATTCAAATCGACGACCAACCGATTGCCCTGGAGCACATGAATGAATAGCTACGAAAAACAAACCACCGCAGATATTCAAAAATATTACGGTGAGGTACTACAGTCCAACAATGATTTGAAAACCAGTGCCTGCTGCTCCGTTGAAACGATGCCAAAGTACATTCGCGATATTGCCAGTCAGGTACACCCAGAGGTTACCTCTCGTTTCTATGGTTGTGGTTCCCCGATCCCTACCGCAATCGAAGGGAAAGCTATTCTGGATCTAGGTTGCGGCACTGGTCGCGATACCTTTATCTTTGCGAAACTAGTTGGTGAAGAAGGCCGGGTCATCGGTGTCGATATGACACCAGAACAGTTGACTGTTGCTAACGAACACGTGGACTATCATCGTGAGCAATTCGGCTACGCAGAGTCGAACACCACATTTCATAAGGGATACATCGAAGATCTTCGAAGCCTATACATCGAAGACAATAGTATCGACATCGTTAGCTCCAACTGCGTGCTCAACCTGTCTGCGGATAAAAGACGGGTGTTTAGTGAAATATTCAGAGTCCTTAAGCCAGGAGGTGAACTCTATTTTTCAGATGTTTTCGCTTCACGACGTATTCCTGAGGAACTGCAGAATGACCCCGTGCTTCGCGGCGAGTGCCTGGGCGGCGCCCTCTATGTGGAAGATTTTCGTCGCCTGCTAGCAGACCTTGGTTGTAATGACCATCGCGTCGTCAGCAATGCCCGCATCGATATCAACAATGCCGATATAGAAGAGAAACTGGGTGACGTAGAGTTCTTCTCCACAACTATTCGCGCTTTCAAGATCGACGTTGAAGATCGTTGCGAAGACTATGGACAAGTTGCCTGGTATCGCGGAGGCATCGCGGAATCACCTCAGCAATTCGTACTCGATGACCACCATGTTTTCGAAAAAGATCGTCCGATGCTGGTTTGCAGTAACACTGCACGGATGCTCGCTCAGTCCAGATTCGGTCAGTTCTTTGAGATCCAGGGCGACGAGAGCAAGCACTTCGGCCTTTTTGACTGCAGCTCACCTACTGTAACAGACAGCGAAGCCCCCTCCGGGGCTTGCTGCTAATTAAGCTCTGCTAATTAAAACAGAATTACAAGGATGAGCGGCGAGCAGCCGAAAGATCGCATCGGCATCGATTTGGGCGGCACCAAAATTGAAGCCATCGTCATGGATGGGCAGGGCCAGATTTCACAGACAGAACGCATGCCGACGCCAAAAGACAGCTACGATGAAACTTTGGAAACCATCTCCACCATCATAGATAAGCTCGATGTGTCGGATGACCTACCCATCGGTATTGGGACTCCGGGCGCCGTCTCTCTACTTACCGGCTTGATGAAGAACTGTAACAGCACGTTTCTGAATGGCATGCCACTGCGCGAAGATCTCGCACAAAAACTGGGTCGAGAGGTGAGAATTGCAAACGATGCAGACTGCTTTACCCTGTCCGAGGCCAGCGATGGCGCGGCCAAGGATAGTGCATCGGTCTTCGGCGTCATACTCGGCACGGGGGTCGGTGGAGGTGTCTGTATAGATAAAAAATTAGTATCAGGAATCAGCGCCATCTGCGGGGAATGGGGTCACAACACACTGGCCATCAACGCATACCAGGGTGACCATTTACCGAAACCCGGCAGAGAATGCTACTGTGACCGGATCGACTGCGTGGAAACCTGGCTCGCCGGGCCTGCGCTGCAAAGGAGTTATCGCGACGAAACCGGTGCTGATCTACCCGCTCAGGAAATTGTCAGCAGGGCCAAGGCCGGAGAGAGTGCCGCCCAGCAAGTACTGGATCAGTACCATAACCTCCTGGCATTGGGTCTTTCCGTCGTTATTAACATCCTTGACCCACACACCATCGTCTTAGGCGGTGGCATGTCGAATACTAAGTCGATCTACTCCGAGGTGGGTAAGCACCTGGACCGCTATGTCTTCTCAGATCAGATCAATAATAAGATTGTTCCAGCCACGCATGGTGATTCCAGCGGCGTTCGCGGCGCAGCCTGGCTATGGTGAGCATCATCACCTGGGCACTCTGATTCGCTCCACCAGATCCTGAACCTCCTGAGGTGGCGGCGGTGTGATTCGCATCACAAACAACGATACCGCGAAGTTGATCAACATGCCGAGCGTACCAATACCCTCAGGCGATATTCCAAACAACCAGTGAGCCGCGTTGTTAGTCTCAGGGCTGATGAACTTGAAGTAGACAATATAGCTGAAAGTGAAGGTCAATCCAGTCACCATTCCAGCGATCGCAGCTTCTCTATTCATTCGCTTCGAGAAGATGCCCAACAATATCACCGGGAAGAAGCTTGCGGCTGCTAAGCCGAAGGCAAAGGCGACCACCTGCGCGACAAAACCTGGGGGATATATTCCCAGCAGACCTGCAATGGATACAGCCAGTGCCGCTGCAATCCGGGCGAACAGTAACTCCTGTCGTTCGCTGATGTTTGGCATCAAACACTTTTTCATCAGATCATGAGAGATACTCGTAGACATCACGAGCAATAGACCTGCCGCTGTAGACAATGCCGCCGCAAGACCGCCGGCAGCAACCAGCGCGATCACCCAATTGGGTAACCCTGCAATCTCCGGATGCGCCAGCACGATAATGTCCCTATCAATGTAAAGCTCGTTCTCACTCTCGCTGGGCGCATTCGCAAGACTCCTCTGTCCATCCGACTCTCGACCATCTTCGAACACTGGTTTTAAGGGATCGAGCGCAGCGCCGCCTCGATACTGAATCTTGCCGTCATCATTCTTATCCAACCAGGCAATGAGCCCTGAGTCCTCCCATTTGGTAAACCATTCCGGTGCTACGCTATAATGCATGCCGTCAACATTATTGATAATGTTAATGCGAGCAAACGCAGCAACCGCTGGCGCCGTTGTGTAAAGCAGCGCAATAAATACAAGGGCGTATCCAGCCGAAACCCTTGCATCACGAACCTTCGGCACCGTGAAAAATCTCACAATGACATGCGGTAATCCTGCCGTTCCCGCCATCAGGGCCGCGGTAATGAAAAACATATCAACGGTAGATTTATTTCCCTCGGTAAATGCGGTCATACCAAGCTCCGCCGTCAGCCCATCGAGCTTATCAAGTAGGTAGGTGCCGGATTCACCCACCATCTCACTACCGAAACCCAACATAGGAAACGGGTTTCCCGTCAGCATGAGAGAAATAAAGATAGCCGGCACCAAGTATGCAAATATCAATACGCAATACTGCGCAACCTGGGTATAGGTAATACCCTTCATCCCTCCGAGAACTGCGTAGAAAAATACAATGGCCATACCAATCACAACACCAAGGTTGATATCAACCTCAAGAAAACGCGAGAAGACGATACCTACACCTCGCATTTGACCAGCGACATAGGTAAACGAAATAAAGATCACACACACCACTGCAACCAAGCGAGCCGCCTGCGAGTAGTAGCGATCGCCGACAAAATCCGGCACCGTGTACTTGGCAAATTTCCGCAAATAAGGTGCAAGAAGCAGTGCCAGAAGCACATAGCCGCCGGTCCAACCCATCAGGTAACGCGCACCGTCGGCACCTTCAAAGGCAATAATCCCCGCCATGGAAAGAAAAGATGCCGCAGACATCCAATCTGCCGCAGTTGCGGCCCCATTTGCAAGCGGGTGAACGTGACCGCCCGCCACATAGAACTCCTTAGTCGTTCCTGAACGACTCCAGATAGCGATGCCGATGTAAAGCGCAAAGGACAGGCCGATAAAAATGTAGGTAAGCAACTGGACACTCATACGTCGTCGTCCTCTCGAACGCCGTACTGCTTATCGAGCCGATTCATCTTCCAGACATAAACGAAGATCAGGATGACAAATACGTAGATTGACCCCTGTTGAGAAAACCAGAAGCCGAGCTTATAACCGAAGAATCGAAACTGGTTTAGGTAATCAATAGCCAGAATACCGCACACGAACGATACGAAGAACCAGACAGCCAACAACATTAGCATTAGCCACAGATTCGCCCTCCAGTAGGCTTGCTTATCGTTATCCATTTTTGAGCCCATACAAAAGCAAGCATTTATTATGCATTTATGGTGTGGAGATGACTACGAGCTACTTTTGCTTATTGGCGATGACACTGACGTCTTTGATAGGCATTTCGACGAGATTTTTGGGAAGTGATTTGCTCACTTTAGCGCCAAGTTCACGCATTCCCTCGGCTCGTTTAACTATGCTTCCTTTACCAGAAACGAGCTTATTGTGAGCATCATCATATGCGGTCTGCACCGAGTTGATTCGGGTTCCAATCGTCTCCAGATCACTGACAAAATTGACGAACTTGTCGTACAACGCACCCGCCTTACTCGCGATTTCCTGCGCATTACGGTTCTGGTGTTCGTAACGCCAGATGTTCTGAATAGTTCGCAAGGTCGCCAGTAGCGTTGATGGGCTAACGATTACTACATTATTCTCGAACCCGTCGGAAAATATTTCGCCATCATGTTGCACCGCTAAGGAAAATGCTGCTTCCACGGGAACAAATAACAGCACGAAATCTAGCGTATAAATACCGTCGAGCTGCTGGTAATCTTTGTCGCCCAAATTCTTCATATGCCTGCGGAGTGACTGGACATGTTGCTTGACCGCGTCCTGCTGGACAGTTCCATCGTCTGAGGACGAATATCGCTCGTACGCGGTAAGCGAAACTTTTGCATCAATGACGATATCTTTTCCTTCGGGAAGATGAACGACCACGTCGGGTTGTTTTCTACGCCCATCTTCATCGCGCATCGCAACCTGGACTTCGTACTCGCGACCTTTCTGTAGACCGGATTTTTCGAGCACTCGCTCTAGGATGACCTCACCCCATGAACCCTGCGTCTTGTTCTCTCCTTTAAGGGCATTGGTTAGATTGATGGCATCGTTACTAATTCTCGTATTGAGATCTTGCAGACTCTTCACTTCCTTAGTAAGCGAGAAACGTTCTCGACTTTCCTTGGTGTAGGTATCCTCAACCCGCTTTTCAAACTCCTTGATACGTTCATTTAGTGGGCCCAGCAGACCTGAAAGCTGCTCTTTGCTTTCTTCCCTGTACGCCTGCTGTCGGGACTCAAAGATCTCGCCAGCAATGGTCTTGAACTCTTTATTCATTTGCTCACTCGCCCGCTGCAGCAGCGCAAGTTTCTCATCGTTCTGGCGCGCTTGCTCGGTGAGAGTGGTCCCCAACTGAGTAATGCGTTCTCGGTAACTGATTGATTCCATCCGAGCCTGATTGAGATCACCTGTAAGCGCCTGATTGCGGTTTAGAAGATCCGATAGCTGGTTGGATAATGACTCATTTGCAGACTGCAGACTTGCTTCAGAAACGAGCACCTTGCCGAGCTTTCGAGCGTGCCACCATCCTGCGAGCAACAAGGCACAAATAGCACCGCTAATGAAAATGCTAATCAATAGCAGAAGATTGTCTACGAGCAAGTTGTCCATGGGGAACTTTTTCACTAACTCAAGAACTGACCCCATCATTCTAGCATGGATGCTGTAAATTTATGCAGCCAAATTGGAATGGAAATTTACTAGTAGTCAGTGCAGAAAGGTAAACATCTTCCTGCGGTAGGCAGTGGCAATCTGGTTGCCTTTTCCTAAAAGATCAAATACCTGAATCATGGTAGCGCGCGCCTTCTGCTCTTGCCATTCGCGATCGAGCTTGAGAAGCTCCAGAAGCTGCTCCAGCGCGGCTTCTATCTGATCATCGGCGATCAGTCGATACGCAAGATTCATTCTCAGTTCAAGGTTACTCCCGTCACCATCGACCAGAGATTGTAACTCTGCAAGAGGAGGGAGCGCTGAAGCTAGCTCGATGAACTGCAAACGATTCTTTGGTTTATCGATCCCCGGGGTATCTGCAGGCAATGTAACAAGTATCTGCTGAGCCTCATCCACACGACTTTCCATAATCAGCAAGTCACACAACTCTGCGTGCAAAGCATGGTTGTTCGGCTCGTCACCAATTACTTGCTGTAACATTTCTATTGCCTGTTGGCGCTGACCATTTGCCAGCAATAAATCAATCTGCTCCCGGACCCTTTCCATTGGGCTCATGGTGAGCTGATCCAACATACTTCTTAGTGCTGCCGGTTCCTGAGGGCCCTCAATGTCCTGCACCATCTTGCCCTGAAAAATGACTTTCACGGTAGGCAGGGTTCTTACCTGGAGTTGCTGTACCAGTGCCTGATTGGCCTGAACATCGACACGAGCCAGGAGAAATTTACCCTGGTATTCATCAGCCAACTGACGTAACACTGGCGCGAACTTCTGGCTGGGCTCGGCAGAATCTGCATAAAACTCAAGCAAAACCGGCGTTTGCGCAGACTTCTCAACCACTTCTGATTGAAAGTTCTCAGCATTCACCTCGATGAAGTTTGCTGCTGCGTTCATTGGGTTACCCGCTCAAAAATCCGTAGCCTACCTTTTTAGGGAGTTTTAAGCGAGCCTGATACCATCTCGGCGCAGCGCGATGGCTACGACTCGGGGAGAATGCCATGGATTTGACTTACTGCGGTACAACACCTTGTTGCCCTTGCTAAGCAGCCAAATGTCTTGGGATCTGATATGTCTTACCTTCATTGCTGGATACTCTTTACTAGAAACTTAATATTACTAGTGACTAATTACTAATAGTTTGTATACTCATACAGTAATGTATTTATATACAGTATTCAAGCAATTTCTATCCAGTCTATTCCATTCTGCTGATCTGCAACCTGAAGATCGCCATGCCACTCCCCAAGGGCCTCTCGGGCTAAAGCCAATGCCAGTGATGGAAGGTTATTATTTTCACTGATGTGATTAAGCACCACGTGACGCAGTCGGTCTGCCTTAACTGACCGTAGCAAATCAGCAGCCTGTGCATTACTCAGGTGTCCCTGAATTCCAGCTACTCTTTGTTTGAGTCGCTGCGGATAAGGACCCTTAGCGAGCATTTCGACGTCATAATTGCACTCTAGCAACAACGCGTCGCACGCCTGGTAGCGTTCACGGACATGGGGTGTCACATGGCCAATATCCGTCAGAATTCCAATGCGCTTTTGATCCTTGGCAGTGAATATAAACTGACTCGGTTCACGAGCATCATGCGGTACCGGGACCGGCTCGATATGAATGCTACCAATAGAAAACGCCTTATGGCTGCTAAAACGGATGACCTTAATCTTATCCTTTAGATTCGCTCGATGCTCGGTACCTGGCGTCATTCTCACTGGCAGACCATGGGCAGCGGCGAAAGGCACCACACCGTTAATATGATCCGCATGTTCATGGGTGACCAGGATGGCATCAATATCATCCGGTGATCTGGACAGGCGCTCTAACCTAGCTAATGTCTCTTTTACCGAGAAGCCAAGATCAACGAGGAGACAGGTGTCTCCATCTTCAATTAATGTTCCATTTCCGCGGCTACCGCTTCCGAGAGAAGCTGCCCGCATCAGGTAGAGTAGAGTTTGATGACCTTCAGCAGCTTCTCAGCAATATCTGCGTCTGGTAGTAATGACTGGTCCAGATATACAGATACATGAACTTCATCCTCCTGTGTCACAAGGCGAAGCTGGTAGCGGTTACCATCATCTTCTTCCGGTTTTTTGTCACGAGTTAGCAGACGCTTGAAGAAACCCTTCTTAACTTCCTGGCCTTCCCTGTAGTAAACATAGAAGTATGCTTCGGACCGATTGAGATCTTCAACGTTGATACTCGCGTTCTCTAGGGCTGCGCCTACTGTCGCCCAGGCCCTATTGAAATCGAGACGATATTTCAATACCGGCTGATCCTGATCTACGACCAGTTCGGTCCGGCTGTCTGCGAGACTGGATGCTTTAAGCGATATGGTCCGCTCGTCTGTAATGTTCTCACCAAGATTATAAGCCAGCGCCTTCAGGATAGCGGACTCAAGTTCTACATCGTCTGAACCCTGATTCCATTCGACATCATTTGGATCGCCACCCATTGGGATACTGTGTTGCTCTAAAAACACCTCGGTACTGCCTGACCTTACGCCGGGTTCTATGCGAAGTCGCAGCTTATGCCGCTGGGTTTTCCTGTTCTGGAGAAAACTTCCTAGCTTCAGACTTTCGAATACCTTTTCACCGGTGCCTTCCTCACTGGCCAACCACTGAGTCTCGATGACCCCGGTCGCAGGATTGGAGTTCTCAATAGCGAGGTTGTTATCCTCCCAGAATCGAACCACGTGAGGCCACACTGAGGGTGGCGGCACATCGAGGAATACCCATCGTTGATCCCCCAGTCTCTTAATGATGATTTTTTCTACGCTGAATGTGGTACTAAGCGAATCCGGTGGTCCAACTTTGAATTCACTTTTCCCTAGCCCCTTAGGATCATCCACTTCGGGTACCGGCATAAGGTCGACGAAGACTGGTTCATCCAACCCCTTCGGAATAACTACCGCCGGAGTTGATCCACGTTCAAGGCGATCACGAATCTCGGTATTTCTAAACCAGCAGCCTGACAAACTGACAGTCATCAGCACTGTCACTAGGACTACCCGAAGAATTTGAGAAAGACGTGACATAGAAATCATGAAACTAGTTTGTAACACCTGCCATTCGCATCGCTTCACGCACTGCACCATGATATTCAGGAGACAATTCCGTAAGCGGAAGTCGAATGCCCTTCGGTATACGACTCATCTCTGCGAGAGCCCACTTTGCAGGTATCGGATTAGCCTCAAGGAATAAGTTATTGTGTAACCCTTCAAGACTCTCATCGATAGCCGCGGCATCTTCAGCGTTTCCTGCGACTGCAGCATTGCACATCGCAGCCATTCTCGCAGGCGCCACGTTTGCCGTCACACTAATAGTTCCCTTCGCACCATTGCTCATTAACTCTCGAGCGGTGGCATCATCGCCGGAGTAAACAGTGATATCACAGAGTTCAAGAATCTGTTTAGTTCGCTCGATGTCTCCCGTTGCTTCCTTAACAGCAACTACCTGCTCAATATCCGCTAGGCGTGCCACGGTTTCCGGCAGCATATCACAGGCGGTTCTGCCCGGGACGTTGTACAAAACCTGAGGTAAGTCGACGGCTTCGGCAATGGCTTTGTAATGTTGATAAAGGCCCTCTTGGGTTGGCTTATTGTAATAGGGAGTGACCAGTAGACACGCATCAGCGCCTGCGTCCTTAGCAGCCTTGGTTAATTCAATGGCTTCCCAAGTAGCGTTCGCGCCTGTACCTGCGACGACCGGCACCCGCCCATTAATAGTATTGACGACGTGCTCTACGATTTTGCAATGCTCTTCCACCGACACGGTCGCCGACTCACCAGTGGTACCTACCGGTACGATGGCCCTAGTACCCTCATCAATGTGCCACTCTATGAGCCCATCCAAGGATTCCCAGTCAATCTCGCCGGCTATATTCATCGGCGTGACCAGTGCAACAATGCTGCCTGTAATCATCTTGGTACCTCTTAGAGAAAATCGTCCATATTACTGGGGGTCAATGTGGTTAACAACATCAGCTTTGACCGGAAAAGATCACCCTGATTCCTCAAGCAGCCCTAATGGCCACGCATTCATCACAGCCTTGACGAGAGTTGCCAATGGTATCGCAAAAAATACTCCCCAGAGCCCCCACCAACTGCCGAACACCAAGATAGCAGTAATTATGGCAATCGGGTGCAGATTATTCGCTTCGGAAAACAGTAAAGGTACCAGCACCATGCCATCGATCCCTTGAATAATGCCATAGCCAATGACCACATAGAGGAATTCTCCAGTCCAACCAAATTGCAAGTAGGCGATGATGACCAAAGGTATCGTCACAGCGACGAATCCCAAATAAGGCACAATCACCGACAGCCCCACCAAAAAGCCAAGCAGAACAGCGTAGTTCAAACCCATCACGGCAAAAAACAGATAGCTGGTAAGGCCCACAATCAGAAATTCGATGAATTTGCCGCGAATGTAATTCGCCATCTGCTGATTCATCTCCCGACCAATCTGATCCATCAGTGGACGTTCCTTTGGAAGAAACGACAGGCTCCAGCTAATAATCTCGTCCTTGTCCTTGAGCAAAAACAGCACTAGGATCGGAACCAGCAGCACATAAACCACTACGGCTACCAATATCGGTAACGACGACAAAGAGAACGACACGAGCCATTGAGTAATACCCGACGCCTCTGCATTTAACATGTCGATCCAAATGCGCACCTGCTGCTCAGAAATAACTCCTGGGAATTGATCGGGTAATCTATCGAGCAACTCCTGAGTCCTCGATATCATGCTTGGCAAGCCGTTCAGTAGACTCTGTAATTGCCGCCATGCCAGCGGAATGATGAAAAACAGGAAGCCGATAAACCCGCCGAGGAAAACTAAGAATGTGACGGTCACTGCGAGCCATCTGGGAATCTGAAATCGGGAAAGTGCAGTGATAATTCCCTGCATGATATAAGCAAGCACGATCCCCATAAGCAGCGGCGCCAATATGGTACCCATGGTAATCACCACCACGAAAAAGCCCATCAGTATGGCGATAAAAAGTACCGCTTCCTCATCAGACAAGTGGGTGTCGATCCAGCCTCTGACAACTTCAAACATATGCTAAGCCTTTCTCAACCAATAAGTGTAGATACCATCAACCTCTTGGCTCTCCAGTAACTCATTGCCACTTTGATTGGAAAATACTTCGAAGTCCCGTATAGAACTAGGATCAGTGCATACCACTTCAAGCACCAACCCAGACACCATCCCATTAAGGGCCTGTTTCGCCTTGAGTAATGGCAACGGGCAGGTTAGACCGCTCGCATCAATTTTTTCATCTACTTCACTCACANCANTCTCCNTTCANCATTGATTATAGCACCTGANAGAAATACGCAATTCGAGAATGTTTCACCAATCCGTGGTCTAATATCCTAATACTTNTAACCTNATGCATATTTTGTTTGATAAAGCACTAANAAGTCGCGCCTTGCTNTACCCNGCATTACTGATNGTACTGGNAGTGCCTAGTGTGATNGCTGNAAACAAGCAGAACCTCCCGTCATTTGGTGACGCTGTTTCCGGCATTGTTTCATTANCCCANGAAAGAGAAATCGGTCAGCAGTTCCTGCGCTCATTACGTGGTCAGGCTCCAACCATTGACGATCCCATTTTGCAGGACTACGTGGAGCATCTGTCCTACACACTTGCTGCCAATAGTGAATTGGTTGACCGACGGCTGGACCTGGTCATTGTGGACAGTCCGATCCTCAATGCTTTTGCGGTCCCTGGTGGCGTGATTGGTATCCATCACGGATTATTCCGCTACGCCGAAACTGAACAGGAGATTGCTGCAATCCTCGCTCACGAAATTGCGCACTTAAGTCAACGCCACTTCGCCAGAGGCATTGAAGCGCAACAGAAATCTGCCGTTTTTAATATGGCCGGATTACTGGCGAGCGTTGTGCTCATGACTACCGTGAGTGGCGAAGCAGGTATGGCTGCGTTGAATACTGTTCGGGGTGTCGCTCAGGCGAGTCAGCTGCGTCACAGTCGCAGCAGGGAGGCGGAAGCTGACCGCGTGGGTATCGATAATTTGGTTTCAGCNAAAATGGATCCAAGAGCAATGGCCAATATGTTCGAACGACTAGAACGGTCTACACGCTACAGTGCCGACGAAATGCCGGAATTCCTGCGTACACATCCCGTGACAAAATCAAGAATCGCTGATGCGTACAATCAGACCGCCAAGTACCCACAGCAATCCTACCCACTAAATCTNGAATTCCATNTGATGAAGGCTCGGGTCAAAGCGATNACCGCCAAGTCACCTCGCGATGTTATTCCAGCGTTTCTTGCGGGGATGAACCACGAGGATACCGTCATTAGGCATGCCAACGTTTACGGCCTGGTGATCGCCCTAGTTGAAAACAGTCAGTTCGACGAAGCAAGTAGGCAGCTCAGTCCTTTGGTCTTAGCCTATCCCGATAAAATCGCCATTCAAATTGCAGAGGCCAGCATACACCTCAAAGCGGAGCGTTATGACCAGGCACAGGCAATTCTTGAATCCGCCCTTGAGCTCAACCCCGAAAACTATCCACTAACAATGGCGCTAGCAGACGTATTGATTAATACAGATCCAAGACGCGCTCAGAAAATGCTCACGACTCTTACAACCAGCCGCAAGAACGATGCGTATCTTTGGTATCACCTAGCCGAAGCTGCAGGGCTTGCAGGTGATATTCCTGAGGTACATTGGAGCCGAGCGGAGTACTTTATTCTCACAGGCAATTTGGACCAGGCCCTTAAGCAACTAGATTACACCCTCTCCCTGATTAAGAGGAATTTCCAGCAGGAAGCGAAAGTAAAATCCAGAATTAAAGAGATACAGGAACTTAACGACAAGAAAAGCTAAAACACAAAAAACTTACTAGCTTTTTCTAACCCGAATCTGATTACTTTCCGCAAAGGACACCATACGATCCAGTGGCAACAGTGCGCGCTCCGCAATCTGAGGATCAACCAGCACTTCGTTGGTCCCCTCGCGCAGCGAAAACTCAAGGTCCTCTAGCACATTCATGCCCATCCACGGGCAATGCGCACAGCTTCTGCAGGTAGCGCCACTTCCCGCTGTTGGCGCTTCAATAAAGATCTTGTCAGGTGCCGAGATACGCATCTTGTGAAAAATACCTTTATCGGTCGCGACAATGAACTTTTCNTTGGGTAATTCCTGCGAGGCACGAATGATCTGTGTGGTCGAGCCCACGACGTCGGCCAGCTCAATTACCGACTGCGGGGATTCAGGATGAACTAATACCGCCGCATCGGGATAAACATTCATAAGGTCTTTCAACCCTTTAGCTTTGAACTCCTCATGGACGATACAGGAGCCATCCCACATGACCATGTCGGCACCGGTTTCATTCTGTATATAGCTGCCGAGATACTTGTCGGGTGCCCAAAGCAACCTCTCGCCCCTGTCTAACAAATGTTCGGCTACCTCTAGCGCAATACTCGAGGTCACTACCCAATCCGACCGTGCTTTAACCGCTGCAGAGGTATTCGCGTAGACCACCACTGTCCGATCAGTATGTTCGTCACAAAAAGCGGAGAACTCATTAATGGGACAGCCAAGATCTAAAGAACAGGTTGCCTCAAGGGTAGGCATGAGCACGCGTTTTCCAGGGCTGAGAATCTTGGCGGTCTCACCCATAAATTTGACACCCGCCACCATGAGCGTACTGGCATCCTGCTGACTGCCAAAGCGAGCCATTTCGAGAGAGTCAGAAACACANCCACCGGTTTCTTCCGCGAGCTCCTGAATCGCATCATCGGTATAGTAATGTGCCACCAGCACCGCATCCTCCTGCTTAAGCAGGGTCTTGATGCGATCCTTATAGCCGTCGATCTCCGACTGACTTAATAGGTGGCTCTGATGAAGCGGTACGTCAAAGGCAATACTGGCCAAACTATAGTCCAAGAATTAAATGGACTTGATATTATACGCCATCACGCAAAGGTACGGCGGCAATGAGTAGGATTGCTTTTCTTATCCCCCAATTCAACGGGAGCCACGTCGATTCGAACTATCTGCGCTTCGCCAATGAATTGACCGGGCGAGGCGTTGAAGTCACGGTATGTCTCATTGATACGCTCTCGCTGTCTCAATCCAAGGTATGCGCCGAAGGCTGGAGCGTAAATGCGCCGATTTCTATAAACCAGCCCTATACAGAGACTCAGCGCTATAACCTAAATGAATTTACTGACTTTTGGGTCTTTTCCCTGGGCATGCGGGCATCGTTTCTTGACAAATTTCAGCTGCTGTACGCTATCGGCAAAGAGGTTCGGTTTGTAAACTCACTTGATGTCATCATGCATCTGAAGAGTAAGTACTTCATCACCAGCATGCCGGAGATGATGAAGCACCCTGAAACCCATGCTTCAACCCAGGCAGAAACACTGCTCGACATTGTCGAGTCTTCCAGCAAGACATGGATCGCCAAGCCTCCCGCTGGCAGCCTGGGGAGAGACGTATTTTTGCTAAAACCGGGCAGTTCGAACAATCGCGCTATTCTGGATTACCTGTGCGGGCCCGAGCAGGATCAATACACGCTGATCCAGGAACATATTTCAGAGATTTCGCGCGGCGAAAAACGAGTACTGATTGCTGGTGGTGAGGTGGTCGGCCAGTACAAACGCATTGCGATCTCTGATCACCGAACCAATCTGCTACAAGGCGCGGCCAGCGAGGCCTGTAAGCTTACACAGGAAGAGTCTGCCTACTGCAAAAAGCTCGCACAATGGCTTAAAGCTATAGGTGCAAACTACGTTGGCATGGATATGGTGTATCCATGGATCATCGAATTTAACGTCATCAACCCNGGTGGATTGATTACAATTGAGGACTTAACGAGCGAAAACCTGGCCCCACGGATTATCGAACANCTAAAGCTAGCTTGAGTTTTTAATGCAAATGTTTAAGATACCGTCCTTCCTGAAATGGGCCGTTAGCTCAGTTGGTAGAGCAGCTGGCTTTTAACTAGTTGGTCCCGCGTTCGAGTCGCGGACGGCCCACCAAATTAAGTCNTGCACGTANTGNAAACACAATGACTACAACGTATCTAGTTTCTGACCTTCCAACAATGGCATGGTAAGAAATGCGATTCCACAATCTTTTTCGACATCAAATCCCGAGATAACATTCGGATAATTGATGATCGAGGTTCTGAAACACTCGAAAGCCAGCGCAACATATGCGTTCGGGTTATTCCTGTAGTACTCATTCGTGGCGACATAGGGCTGCGATACCTGTGCTTTCTTACGCCTTAGATCGACCCCCTAATATACATCTCACAGGCGACCTTAACCGATCACCTCCTCGAGCACGAAGCGATTTTTTATTAGCTATCCAACAATCATTTCCGGCCCTATTAATAACTGAAATAGAGGCTAGTTACTCTGCAACTCGACAAAGCGCCGATAGTGTCCTGATTCTAGCGCCATTAGCTCCCCGTGGCTCCCCTGTTCACACACCTCGCCTTCTTCCAGAAAAACGATGCTATCTGCCTGTCGAATGGTTGATAGTCTATGAGCAATGACTATCACCAGACGATCTTTTGCAGCTTCTTGAAGTGCCGAGATCAGATACCCCTCAGTTTCAGGGTCCAACGCCGACGTCGGTTCGTCCAGAATCAGAATCGGTGTATCACGAATAAGACCGCGTGCAATCGATATACGCTGTTTCTGGCCCACGGATAATTTACTGCTGGTAGTCCCGAGGTGAGTGTCATAGCCGTCCGGCAACTCACTAATGAAATCGTGNATACCCACAACCCGGGCGACACGTTCAATCTCCTCAATAGTTGCGTCAGGCTTCCCATAGCGAATGTTATCGGCGATAGATTCCGCTAAAGTCTCAGTTTCCTGGAATACGTAGGTGATCTGACCGCGCAGGCTATCGATAGTAAGGTCTTTTACGTCGTGGCCATCGATACTTATCTGACCTTCGCTCGCCATGTGATAACGAGGAATCAGATACGCGAGCGTTGTCTTACCTGCACCGGTTGGACCAGCAAGCGCAACAATTTCTCCCACCTTCGTTACAAAGCTGACGTCAGTAAGCGCTCGTCGACCATCGGGGTATACGAAGCCGACGTTTTGAAACGCCACGCCCTCAGCCACCGTAGGTAGTAACTGGTCACCAACTTCNNGCTCCTGTTCCATATCAAGCATTGCAAATACCCTGCGTCCCCTTGCTGTAGGCTCCTGTAGCCCAATCCAAAGCCATGCCAGTGCTCCCGCGGGGTCACTCATCGCCCTGAAGTATCCAAGAATCACTACGTAATCGCCAGGCGTNAGTTCACCTACGATGATCTTGCCTAGCACATAAAGCATAAAGGCCCAGAACAGAAACTGGCCGGTNGTCTCTCCTAATTTAACGACCAGGTTATTAGCCAGNATCACATAGCGCTCTCGCCTAAACGAGTTTGCACTGGTACGCGCAAAGCGCTCCTTTTCTATTTCGTTAGCGCCAAGACTCTGTACCGCCTGGATATTATCCATGCCCTCCTCGGTAGTACTAACGAATACNGTNCCTGCCGCGACCATCGCCTGTGTACGCCGACGGATCATGCGGGAAAAGGGAGCNGTGACGAGTACAAANACNGGCATAGCTCCAACCGCCAACAAAACGACCANAGGGGAATCCGGATATGCGCTCAACATCGTGAGCACCGCGACGATGAACGTGACCAAAGACCAGCCAGCAACCTGTACGACCAGTCGAACCACAGAAGGTAATGCAGTCACGTCGTGCATGGCACGAAAAATAGAATCTCCAATAGGTTGATTGTCGAGTTGAGTAATCGGTAACAGTCGCATGCTCTCGAACAATCGAGACCGCACCATATGCAGAAGCGAATGCTGCATACGTGCCTCGATCAGATCGTGCACATAGCCCCAGACAACCTTTATTGCAATACCCACCATCGTCCAAACGGCTAGCCAACTCAAGATAGAAAGTGCTGATTGACCTACAAGGAATTCAATGACGGGTAACAGGAACGCGGGATATCCCTTTCCATCTTCTGGCAATGGTTCTCCCAACACGACGTGGTCCACCAACATCTTGCCCGCCCATGGAAAAATCGCAGTACCCACCGCTGTCATAATCCACTCCATCGACAGCACTACTGCAAATCGCCGCCAATAGAACCTTAAGAGATACAGACATCGCCAGATGAGTCCAGCAGTCTGTCTGTAATCGATATCTGTTTCGGTGTCGACCAGACTGGCCTTTTTATCGAGGTCCAGCTCATCTTCACGCAGTTGTTCAAGCGAGAACTTTCTGTCCTCAGTGAAACTGTCAGACACCGGCCTTGTCTCCAACTTCGGATTCGGCCAGGACAAATGCTCGATATCGACCGTTNTCAATATCCATTAGTGCTTCGTGATCGCCGTTCTCGGCAACGCGACCTTCTTCCAGATATACAATGTTATCTGAACGACGAATGGTGGATATACGATGTGTAATCAGAAATATCGCCCGGCTCTGCGCATCAGAACCTTTCGCCCATTCATTCAGATTTCCTAAGACGCGATGCTCCGTCTCAGCATCCAAGGCGGCAGTCGGTTCATCCAGCACAAGAATAGGTGTATCACGAACTATCGCTCTCGCAATAGATAACCGCTGTCTCTGACCGGTAGACAGACGTCCACCGCGATCGCCCAACATGGTATCAAGACCTTCAGGAAGTGCAGCCACAGAGTCTTCGAGACACGCAATTCTTACCGCCTCTGCAACCTGTTTCTCACTTGCCTCAGGCACCGCGTAGCGGATGTTCTCCCGAATGCTCATACCGAAGAGGACATTTTCCTGTAGCGCGATAGCGATGTTCTGACGTAACGAGTCTACTGAAAACTCTCGTAGGTCATGTCCGTCAACTTCAATCGCCCCTCGATCCGGATCATAAAGCCTAAGCAATAGATTCATCAGCGTGGATTTGCCCGCACCGGTTGGACCAACGATGGCGGTGATCGTCCCCGGTACTGCGGTGAGACTCACACCATCCAAAATAGGTCTGTCGGAGGAGTAGGCAAACTCGACGGCGTCGAATCGAATCTCACGCTCAAACCCCAGGAAGGCAATCGCGTCTTGCCGGTCAGTCACCTCTGGTTCCATATCAAGGATATCGAACACACGCTTCAAGCCCATTGCTACATCTTGGGCCCAGCCCCACATCCGCATTGCTTCAGCGATTAACCCTACCGACTGCTCGTAGCGTTCTTTGGTCCATTGGTATGCGGAAAGATTCCACACGACAAACGTCAGCCCAGCAAGGGCGATCAACTCGCTGGAGAAAGTGGGTTCGCCGCGGTTAGCCCAGAGGGCCATCAAAAAGACACCAGCAAAAACAAACAATTCGGTATAGGACGTCGTGAACACGCCGACCCGTAACCCTAGTCTTTGGTTTCGATAGTCAGCATTAAACGCGATCATGGAGTCATCTTCGAACTTCTCCTGGGAACGCACGCCCGCCTGGTATGCCTTGGCCAGCTTGATGGTTTTAAAGGACTCCTGGACCCTGGAGGTAAGATCTGCGTTCGCCATGCGAAAAACCAGTGAACGGGTTCGAAAGCGCGGCATAGCCCACCGTGCCAGAACTATAGTTGGGATGAGAACAAGAGCCGCAATCCCCCCAAGGAGCGGCGAGAGGATTGATAGAAACGCAAATGCTGTAACGAGGTTGACCGTCATCGTAGCAAGCTCGCCAACAACTTTAAGAACGTGCGTAACGGTTTCCGAATCTGACTGAATACGCCAGATGGAGTCACCGACGCGGTGATCCGCGTGATGCCTTAATGAAAGTCGGTGCCAGCGGTCCACCAGGGCCAAGCGCAACCCGTGGTTGATTCGCTGAAAGACCCATACGACGTAATAAAGCAGAAAAAGATCCAGAGGCCACAGTAGTAAAAACCAGGCAAGTTCTACCTTGATCGGTGCCCAGCGCAGTTCCATTCGTTGCGCCTGGGTCAGCGTCTCGTTCGCTGCGTTCGACATCTCCGGATAGCCAATCATTAACGAGAGTCCGGGCAACATTGGTTCATTTTGAAGCAGTGACTGATTGACGATCTCGGCAGTGATCAGCGTGATTATCAAAACACCGAGCCCCTTAAGGAGTTCCAGGCCGTAGTAATAAATAAGGTGCGTGCCGACGCGGACCCTGAACGCAAGGCCTTCTGTATCAATACGAAGCTGCATGACCCAACCCGATAAACAAGCGAAGGTGATGAAGCCCATATAGACGCTATGTATCGAACCCTCGATCAATACGACGGCGGTCATGTTGGCCAGGATTATAGAAATCAATAGCACAATGAGCGCTGCAAGCTGCAACCTTCCGGCACAAAGGAGCAGAGCCCAGGCACAGACCACGGTTATCGCGACAAGGGTAAAAAATAAATTGAATGGCATTCCCGTGCTGCCAGACGACAGGCCGACAGACACCAGGCCGTAATATGGTCCAATCAACGCCAGCAGGGTCACCAGCGGCGGCATATAAGCAAAGCTGTAGCCCCGTCCGCCAAGCAGTTCAGCGACACGCTCTTCAATACCTTCACCCGGCACCCACCAGCAGCCAAGTACCTGAGGGGAAATATACGGCCAGCCTCGCACGAGCAATTGCACAACGGCGCCGAAGCCGCTGGTATCGTCTTTTGCTGACAAATCGCGATCAGCCGGAATCGGGTCTCCCTCACCGTAATAAGGTACGGTATCAGCGAGACCCTGAGATCGAATAATTGTTTCTCTGTCCAAGTCCTAGCCCTTAAATCAAAATCACCAAAGCAAAAACCTAAGTCTTAATCTAGTCAGATAGTTAGATATAGCGATGTAACTTTCTCTGGCGGGCAAAAGCAACACTGAGCAAGGAAACCCTGACAAGTCGCTTACACGGTCTATCCCAGGTACTTCGCTAACCGATCGAAAGTTGATACCAGGACTTCTGCGCCAACTGCTTCTTCGATCTTGTTACAGAAAAAATCGTCAAATAAATCTGGTAGGGAACGGAACATATCAGGAATCGAGTTGCCCCAACAAATTTCATCCAGAAGGCACGTAGTTACTAACTTCACTTTTGGGTTACTGGTTTCCNAGGCAACCACTTCAAGCGCATTAACTATTAGTAGGTGCTCTTCATCCCGAATCGCCTTTGCCATTAATTTTCAGAATTCGACAACCTCGCTATTCGTAATATCATCGCCCATCGTGGGGTCCGCAAGATCTCGTAGTAAATCAGATTGTAGTGACATTAGGCAGCGCCTTTGTCGTAACGGGTCGGGTCATCAATACCTGCCCTCTGGAATCCTTCCCTGCGAATCACACAGCTGTCACAGCGCCCGCANGCCTCCCCATCCGCGTTTAGTCGGTAACAGGAAACAGTTTTAGAGTAATCGACACGCAAATCCANACCGCGTCTAATAATTTCAGCTTTGCTGAGATCAATTAGCGGTGTGTTAATAGTGATACTTTGGTCCTGTACNCCTNTTCGAGTCGCAAGATTCGACATCTTCTGAAACGCATCAATGTATTCCGGTCGACAATCCGGGTAACCNGAGTAGTCCACGGCATTGACGCCAATAAATATATCGCTCGCTTCAAGTACTTCTGCCCACCCAAGAGCGTAGGAGAGAAAAACCGTATTACGCGCCGGTACATAGGTGACTGGTATTTCGCCGTCGCCATCCTGATAGTCGGGGACGTCGATGTCATTGTCGGTGAGAGCGGAGCCGCCGAAGGCACCTATGTCGATTGTTGCGACTCGATGTTNCTTTGCACCTAAAGAACNAGCCAGCTCCCGCGCGAAGTTAACCTCCGCCATATGACGCTGGCCGTAGTCAAAGCTAAGGCAGTAACAGGTATATTGCTGATCAATGGCAATCGCGAGAGTCGTCGCAGAATCGAGACCACCAGAGAGCAACACCACTGCTCGTTGAGCAGTCANCAGAGTNNTTCCTCACAGAAATTCAGTCTACCTCGCAACTGATCTTATCTCGAAGATAGGACTCTGAAAGGGTGGCCACAGACTTACCCTGGTGTAGTTCGACTACCTGTTCCAGCAGATCTCTTGCGCGAACGCAGTCACCCATAAGGTTATAAACCTGGCCAAGCTTGAATGCAGCGTCCGGGACCTTGCGATGCTCCGGGAAAAACTGAATGACCTGCTCCAGCGCCTGCCTGGCACCTTCAAGATCCGGATCCAGTTTTGCGATATAANCCTCCCCAAGCCAATAGTAAGCATTGGGCGTATAGGCACCATCCGGATGCTGGGTAATGACCGCCTTTAGCTGTGAGATCGCAAGGTCAAATTGACGATTACGAATCAACTCCTGCGCCGTATCATACAGCGTTTTCTCATCCTGGATATCCACCGCATTGGGAACAACGGTAACAGGGGCAACATCAACAGGCGCCGGTTTAGCCGGTAAGGATAGATTATTTAGCTTCGCGTCCATCCCCTGAAATCTAGCATCCAGCTCAAGGTAACGCTTATCCTGCGTGTCACGCATGCGGTTTAACCGATAGGTAAACTCTTCAACCAAACCTCGCAACTGCATCACTTCATGCTGCAGAATTTGAATCTGGTACTGATCTTCGATCGCGTCCTCAGAATATTTTTCAATAGGTGGAATAAAAGGTTCCGTGCGGGGGGCNGCCGAAGTTGNNGAAGTCNACTCTTCAACAGTGATCGGACTTATTTTCTGTGCAAACAGAAATGGTATGTGAACCAACGTGGCTATNAACAACAGNCGGCTCAGCACACCATTCGTGAACGGGCGGAAATTTTCCATCCGCTTTTAATACTAGCGGTAAACGATCTCGACGCGTCTATTCTGCGACCAACTACTCTCGCTATGCCCACCTACAACAGGCTTCTCTTCGCCGTAACTGATCACTTCAATCTGCGATGATGAAACTCCCTGGGCAACCAGGTAAGCACGTATCGAGTTCGCCCGTCGTTCACCGAGCGCTAGATTGTACTCACGCGTGCCACGCTCGTCGGCGTGACCTTCTAGCCGAACCCACAACATACGATTGGATTGCAGCGCGCTGGCATGTTTGTTCAATTCAGAATGACCAGTTCGTTTTACGATCGCCTGATCAAAATCAAAATAGAAGATACCTTCTAGCGTCTCATAATCCATCGTCCCTGCCGAGCCAGTTGGAACGAGCAACTTTTCGCCTTTTACCATAGGTTTTGGCGGTTCCTTCGCGCCGACCGGATCTGAAATAGACTCCGGACCACTGGTATCAGGTGCAATTTCCGGTGCACTGTCTTCAGGTTCATTACTGGCACATCCAGCTAGCAGCAGCGACGCGAGGCTTATTAACAACCAACCTCGCATTTTTGGTGTTCCCATGATCAACTCCTATCTATGGCCGCAATTTCTTATATACAGCCGAATTAAACCAAAATCCTACGATAAATTCACTTTAATCGCGATGTACAAACCCTATGAATCCCGAATTATTTAAAAATTGGCGTAAAAACCTTCCGCTTTTTCGGTGACCAGGCCGGCTCTCTGACATCTCCTTCGCTTGAGGGCAGGTTAAATTTCACACCACCATCGATGGAAACCGCCGCCAGTATGCCCTGCCCGGCATGCTGAGTAGCATAAACTAGCATACTTCCGTTAGGTGCGATACTGGGACATTCGTCCAAAGAGGTCTGCGTTAATACCGATAATCTACCTCGTTTAAGATCCAACAGACTAATGTGATAGATATCGTTTCGTCGATGCACCATAACCAGGCCGCTACCGTCGGAAAGCACGCTAGCCCGGGCATTGTAGTCACCTTCAAACGTCAGGCGTTCTACATTTAGGTCCCGTAAGCGCATTTGGTAAATTTGCGGACTGCCGCCCCGGTTTGATGTAAAAACTATCGATTTTCCATCCGCTGACCACGATGGCTCAGTATCAATCCCATAGTGTCGTGTGACCTTCAACATGTCCCGTGTCCGGAGGTCATAGGTCCAGATGTCCGGATTTCCGGATTTGCTGAGTACCAGCGCAAGCTTAGTTCCATCGGGGGAAAATGCAGGCGCTCCATTTAATCCTCGGAAATTGGTGACCATCCGACGTGATCGCGCTTCCAAATCCTGAATATAGATTGCCGGTTTGCTGTCTTCCTCGAACGAGACATAAGCCACACGATTTCCATCGGGTGCCCATGCAGGGGATAAAATGGGCTCTTTGGTCTCAAGCACCGTCTCCACCCTATGGCCATCAGCATCGGCAATATTCAGTCTGAAAGTTCTATCCTCAATAGATCCTAGCGCGGTGACATACATGATTCGAGTTGCAAATGCGCCTTCTATGCCAGTCAGTTTTTCAAACACTATGTCGCTTACATGGTGCCCCATATCTCGCAACTCATCCCGAGCACCTACGATTGTTTCTTTATGCTCGCGAGTTTTCGTCACAATATTATGTAATTCGTAGGTTACTTCGAGATTGTCACCATCTCTTCGTATCTCCCCGACCACAAGGTATTCAACCTTCAACAAGCGCCAGTCACGGTAGAGCACATCTTTGGATTTATGTGGGCGACTGAGCATCTGTTCCACAGGTGTTGTCTTGAAGCGCCCGCTCAGCCGAAGGTCAGAATTCACCACATCAGTGAGAGTATCCGCGCCGCTTCCCCATCCGCGCCAGTTAAAAGGTACCACCGCGACATGCACGGGCTTATCCAGGCCCTGGGTTACCTCAATACGCAATTCACCTATAGAAGCTGAGGAATAGACACATAGAATTAAAATTAGGCAGCACCGCATACGTCACCATTTTTTGAATTGAAGCTATTAGAGTCGAAGGTCCATGGGTCGAAAGAGGATCGTAAATTCACGAAAATTTCGTTCAAACTGTCTGGACTCCGATGGAACTAAGAACCTTTCTGTTTTGTTGACCGCAAGCATTGCGGACCTATCAAACGCGTTATTGCCACTAGACTCTTGTACAACGACATCAACGATCTGTCCAGTGGGCACCAAAAACACTTTCAGCAGCGCTTGCATCCCATTGCGCGCGCTCGGTGGACGTGACCAGTTCTGAATAATGTCTCGCTGGATCTGCGCGACGTAAGCCTGGGCCTTCTCATCATCTGTCACCGCCAAACGTGAGTTATCTTCACGCCTGCTGACTGCAACATCTTTTGGTAACTCGAACCGCGGTTGCTCATCACGTTCTTCTTCCCTTACTATCTTGGCCTCCTGGAGTGTCCTAAGTCGTTCGAGTTCAACCAAGCGATTATGCGCTTCTCGTGCTTCTCGTTCCTCTTCTAGTTTCTCGGCTTTTTTTCTGAGCCGTGCCGCCTTACGCGTTTGCGCATCCCTTTTCTGACGCCTTTGTTCTGCTTGGCTTTCCCGCTCACGTTTTTTGACGGTGTAGGGGTTNTCTCCTACCACGGTGGCCTGGATGTAATAGGCCTGATCATTTCTTTGTTCAGTAGGCTGCTCAACCGACCAGTTCTTCATCAAGAGACCAACCACAAGCACATGCACCAAGGTCGCCAGCAAAAAGGAAATCAGATAGGTAACTTGTGTGGTCACTTAGGCGGCTCGGTAATCAGACCAACACTGGTCGCACCAGCAAGCTGCAGCACGTTCATCAAATTCACGATAANCCCATAATTAAGCGACTTATCGCCTTCAACCAACACCTTAATTGTTGGATTAGCATTGACAACTTTCCTGGTGCGCTCACCTATTTTTGCTAGCACAAGAGGCTCCTCTTCATCTCCCAAATTAATGTAGTAACTGCCGTCCGCTTTGACCGAAACCACCAGCATCAGTTCATTATCATCCACCTCTAGCGGACCCGATGCCGCCTCGGGCAAGTCCACCTTAATACCCTGGGTCATGAGTGGTGCCGTCACCATAAAGATAACGAGTAGTACCAACATCACATCAATGTAGGGAACCACGTTGATTTCCGANATTGGTCTTCTACGTTTCGCCTTTGTCATAGGAAGATTTAGGTCCCGTGAATATTACGGTTAAGAATGCTNCTGAACTCTTCCGTGAACGCTTCGAATCTGTTTACGATCACTTCAACCTGTGCGCTAAAACGGTTATAGGCAATAACAGCCGGTATGGCAGCAAATAGACCAATCGCCGTTGCAATTAGTGCTTCAGAAATACCCGGCGCAACGACCGCAAGTGACACCTGATTAACTGTCGCTAAACCACGAAATGAGTTCATGATTCCCCACACGGTACCAAACAAGCCAATATAAGGACTAGTCGATCCTACCGTCGCCAAAAACGGTAGATGAGTTTCCAGCCGCTCTTCTTCCCGGGATAAGGCCACCCGCATAGCACGCTGAACGTTCTCCATCACCCGATCCGGGTCTGAANCTTCCTGTTTTGAGCGCGTAAACTCTTTAAANCCGGAAGAGAATATATTCTCTATGCCGACTGGCGCTTCACCCCGTTCCTCGAGTTCAACATACAATTGCCCAAGCCCCCTCTCCCCGGACCAAAAATCGTTCTCAAACTGGGTCGCATCTCGACGTACCGCCGCCAGCAAAAACCCACGTTGAAAAATTATGATCCANGAGACCATTGAAGCAAGTATCAGAACAGCCATGACCATCTGCACTAAAGGGCTGGCATTGAGTATCAGATCAATTATGGAAAGCGGCTCATTCACTTGTCATTAGTCCTTCATTTTGTGAAGCGTTTTTGTAAAGAGTTCTCAATCAGAGCTATCAAANAGATCTCCGGGGCGCGCCTCTACCTCTAACCCAAAATGTTGATAGGCAGTATTGGTTGCCACCCGACCTCTCGGGGTACGCATAATAAAACCTTTTTGTATGAGAAATGGTTCATAAACCTCCTCAATTGCATCACGTTCCTCGCCAATTGCAGCGGCAATACTATCGACACCTACAGGGCCGCCATCAAATTTTTGAATCAATGCCATGAGGATACGACGATCCATCGTATCGAAACCATTAGTATCCACCTTAAGCATATTGAGCGCTTCGTCCGCCACCTCGGTATCCACCTTGCCCGACTTTCGCACCTCGGCAAAATCCCTCACTCGACGGAGCCAGCGATTAGCTATGCGCGGCGTTCCCCGTGAACGTCGAGCAATTTCCATTGCACCTTCAATACTACAATCAACGGCCAATAAATTGGCAGAGCGTTGGACAATCGTTGCCAGATCTTTCTCCCCATAGAATTCAAGACGCTGCACTATTCCGAANCGGTCACGCAAGGGTGAAGTTAANAGGCCTGTTCTNGTCGTTGCGCCAACCAGAGTAAATGGGTTCAGGTCATACTTGATTGATCGCGCTGCTGGTCCTTCACCGATGGTGATATCTACCTGAAAATCCTCCATCGCNGGGTAAAGAATTTCNTCTATCGCCGGATTCAAACGATGGATTTCATCTATAAACAGGACATCNCCGTGTTCCATCTGCGTAAGTAACGCTANCAGATCNCCTTTTCTTTCTATCACCGGACCNGAGGTTGAGCTTATCTGCACTCCCATCTCNTTNGCGATGATNTTTGCCATGGTGGTTTTGCCTAAGCCAGGCGGTCCAAGGATCAAAGTATGATCAAGACACTCTTCTCGTGCGCGCGCAGCAGCAATAGCAATGCCCATCTGCTCCTTAGCTTCCGGTTGCCCTATGTATTCTTTGAAAATCTTGGGTCTGATGGCCCAATCCTGTTTTGATTCCAGAGATGTTTTCTCTGGAGCAACCAGTCTGTCCTCCTCAATCATTCATCACCCTTTGCTTCCACCTGCCAGGCGCTTGAGAGCCAGTCTAATCAAATCTTCCACGTTTTCTTCATCCAGTCCTGCTAAAGCCATGGTAGCTTCTTGGGGTCTATAGCCTAATCCTATCAGCGCTGATTCTGCATCAACCAGCGAATTCTTGTTCTGGGTATCAGTAGGCNTTTCTCTCACAGGTANCTCCCAATCCGGCAGACGATCACGCATATCAATGATCAATCTCTCCGCAGTCTTCTTGCCAATACCAGGCAATGCCACAAGCGTACTCACCTCATTATCTCTGACAGAGCGCACGAACGATTCTGGATCGATACTCGACTGAATACTCAACGCCAGTTTCGGACCCACGCCATTCACCTTAATCAATGCACGGAATAACTCTCGTTCCTTTTCTGTATANAAACCATAGAGTGTCTGTGCATCCTCTCTGACAACAAAGTGAGTTTGTAAAACAACGACTTCCATGGCATCACCCAACTGCTCATAGGTCGTTAGCGGTATTTCAACTTCAAAGGCAAGACCACCTACATCCACCAAGAGTTGATCAATTCGCTTTTGCAACAAGACGCCTTTTATTCTGCCAATCATCTGNGCGCCCTATTGGTCCACAATCCGTCCCCGACGAAAAGTATGCGAATGTCCATCCATTCGTGCCAAGGTAAATTGAGTATTAATGTGAGTCAGTGCAATCGCTAATGCATCCGCAGCATCTTGCTGGGGATCACTAGGTAACTCCAACAGCGTTTTGACCATATTCTGCACCTGATCTTTCGANGCNGCGCCGTTACCAACTACTGCCTGTTTNACCTTGCGCGCCTCATACTCAAACACTGGGATGCCCTGGTTGACCGCTGCAACAATGGCAACCCCCCGTGCGTGGCCCAGCTTGAGGGCTGATTCAGCATTTCGCGCCATAAAAATACGTTCAATCGCAAGTTCATCGGGAGAGTATTCGGCAATTATCTGAGACACCCCAGTAAAAATTTCGTCAAGCTTTTGCGGGAGGGTCGTCTTATCGGCGGTCCGTATACAGCCGCTAGTGACGTAGTCCTGGCGAGATCCAACTGCGGCAATTACCCCGTAGCCGGTCACCCTGGAACCTGGGTCGATTCCTATAATCAGCGTCATGCAGACGTTTAATTACATAAGCAGCAACGAGTTTAACATATTTGCCATCGCCTATAAGCACATTAAGCGTTACCCATTTCCTGTGGGAAATTTGCGTTCGTATAAACACCCGTGACATCATCGAGATCTTCTAGTGCGTCGAGCAATCGAAGTACCTTCTCTCCGGCATCGACATCAACATCATTTAAAGTTTGAGGAACCATCGAGACTTCCGCCGATCGCGGTTCAAAGCCCTTATCCGCGAGTGCATCCTTAACGCCAAGAAAATCCTTCGGCATGGTTATTACTTCAATGCTGCCATCTTCATCAACGCTCACATCCTCAGCACCAACATCGATCGCGATGTCCATAATCTCGTCCCCATCAACATCCGAACCAAAACTAATCTGGCCTCGTTTATCAAAAAGGTAAGCGACGCTGCCATCTGTTCCGAGATTCCCGCCTGCTTTGGTGAACACATGACGAACTTCAGATACCGTCCTGTTACGATTATCAGTCATCGTTTCAACGAAGATTGCCACACCGCCAGGACCATATCCTTCATAGGTGAGCGCAACGAGCTCTAGACCTTCTCCGCCACCGGCTCCTCGGGTGATCGCTCGCTCCATCGTGTCCTTCGGCATCTGGGCAGCTTTAGCTTTCTCAACTACAGTTCTAAGCCCGGGGTTATCGTCAACGTGACCCCCGCCATCGCGAGCTGCAACGGTGAGTTCACGGATGATCTTCGTAAAAACCTTTGATCGCTTGGCATCCTGACCCGCCTTGCGATGCTTGATGTTACTCCACTTGCTATGTCCAGCCATGATCTAACTTATTCTGTTTCCGGCTTTTTAACCAGAATACCCAATTCATGAAGCTGATCGGAATCTACACTGCCCGGTGCATCTGTAAGCAAACAGGTGGCCGTCTGCGTCTTAGGGAATGCAATGACGTCTCGTATGGCCGTCGCGCCGGTGAGTAGCATAATTAACCTATCCAGACCAATCGCAATGCCACCGTGAGGAGGCGCCCCATACTTTAATGCATCCAGGAGAAAACCAAACTTCGTCGCTGCCTCATTATCCGATAACTTAAGTACGCGAAATACAGCCTGCTGTACTGCCGATTCATGGATACGGATCGAACCACCGCCAACTTCATGACCGTTGATTACAATGTCATATGCTCTAGAAAGGGCCTGTCCCGGGCCTGCTTCCATCGACTCAATATCGCAAGAGGGTGCAGTAAACGGATGATGTATTGCCGTCCAGCCACCATCATCAGTCGACTCAAACATCGGGAAGTCCGTAACCCAACATGCTGCCCAGTCCCGCTGGTATAGATCGAGATCCTCAGCCAGCTTTCCCCGCAATGCGCCCAGTGCGTCGTTCACCACGGATGTCCGATCAGCACCGAAGAAGATGATATCGTTATCTTTTGCATCTACCCGATCGAGGATGGCACTAACAACCTCGTCCGGTAGGAATTTCAGAATAGGAGACTGCAGACCTTCCATGCCTTTACTTAGGTCATTCACCCTGATGTAGGCAAGGCCTCGAGCTCCATAGATACTGACGTACTTTGTGTAATCATCGATATTTCTCCTACTAAGTCTGTCACCTCGCTCCAGTTTCAACGCTGCGACCCGTGAGCCAGCATCATTCGCGGGCCCACTAAACACTTTAAACTCTACATCCTTGAGCAGATCGGCAATATCTACCAGAGGCAGATCAAAGCGAAGATCAGGTCGGTCCGAACCATATCGCTGCATTGCGCAGGCATAGGAGATATGTGGTAACTCCCCAAGGTCAACGTCGATTGTACTTTGGAATAATTGGCGAATCAGTTGCTCCGAAATATCCATGATTTCCTGTTCACCTAAGAAGCTAGTCTCAATATCTATTTGGGTAAATTCTGGCTGCCGGTCCGCTCTTAGATCTTCATCACGGAAACAACGTGCAATCTGATAGTAGCGATCGAAACCAGACATCATCAGCAACTGTTTAAATAGCTGTGGTGATTGAGGCAGAGCAAAGAAGTTCCCGGGCTGTGTTCGCGAGGGCACCAAGTAATCGCGCGCACCTTCCGGCGTCGCTCTTGTCAGTATGGGGGTCTCCATATCGACGAAATCGTTTGCATCAAGGAAGCGTCGCACCTCGTGCACAACCTGACTACGCACACGAAGTTTTTCCTGCATCTCGGGTCTTCTAAGATCCAGATACCTATAGCGCAACCGAACGTCTTCGCCCGCCGATGAGTATTCATCTAACTGAAACGGCGGGGTATCAGCGGCATTCAGTATAGTTAGTTCCTTACCCAGCACTTCGAGCTCGCCGGTAGGCATTTTTGGGTTTACGGCTTCGTCATCGCGCGCGCGGACCTTACCGGTAATGTGCAATACGTACTCGTTTCTAACCTGATCTGCGAGTTTAAAGCTTTCTTGGGTATCAGGATCGAACACTACTTGAATTATCCCTTGATGATCACGAACATCGAGGAAAATAACACCACCATGGTCACGGCGGCGATGCACCCATCCAAACAGATCTACGTCCTGTCCAATATTGCTATCTCTTAGAAGGCCACAATAGTGGCTACGCATATTTAAATTCCTATTCTATTGACGCCAGGACTAATTATTTGCCGCTGAGGAAGCTCCGGAATTGGATTTGCTTTTGCTATCCTTGCTCGAACTACTGGAGCTACTACTCGAACTACTGGAGCTACTAGGAGAACTGCCCGACGAGGTATCCGACGAGTCCGACTTTTCTGTCTGACTGACGTTTTTCTTCTTACCGGTTTTAAAATCAGTTTCGTACCACCCGGCACCCTTCAGCCGAAAGGCAGCGGCCGAAACCAGTTTGGTCAGCTTGGGTGCTCCACACGCAGGACAGTGCTGCAGCGGCTCATCGCTTATCTTCTGCAGCTTCTCCAGCCTGTGCCCACATGCTTCGCATTGATATTCATAGATCGGCATGGCAAACCCAGTATCTCTATAGGACCAGGGGCGCGAATTATACAGCAAACATCGACTATCGCGAATCGTTAGTGGTNCCTCATGGTGTNACGGCTACTATTAGTCAAAAAGTGGGNACATCTGCTTGCTAGGNATGGGGCAATAATATATAACTGCAGCGCAGTTGAGGGAGTGCTCCGCAAGACGAAGGTNCTTCTTTTTTAGGCTTAAGATTTGATCAGTACNACAAATGCATCAATAAAAACCACCTTTTAAAAGGTACTGGCACCATAGGGAAGGAATAACGAATGGCGGTAAATAACTCTAAGAAAAAATCAGCAATAAAAGAAAAATACAGCAAGAGTCAACTTCTAGGAGAAATTGCCAACAATACTGATCTATCGAAAAAACAAGTCAGCGCGGTAATGGACGAACTATCTGCATTGATTGAAAGACATGTTAAAAAGGGTAGCGCAGGCCAGTTCACCCTGCCGGGGTTATTAAAGATTAAAACAGTGAAGAAGCCCGCAAGGAAAGCACGTAAAGGGATACCAAACCCATTTCGTCCTGGTGAGGTAATGGATATCGCAGCCAAACCAGCTAGCACAAAAGTTAAAGTCCTACCGCTCAAAGGCCTGAAAGAATTTGTATAACTCATACGAAGACGCCAAAAAAGGCCGCTACATGCGGCTTTTTTTTTACCTTCACCGTCCTGCGGATTATCATAAGTAATGCAATCGACACATTTCTAACTGCAGCGTAGCGGTTAAGAGACAAATGAATGAAAGCAAGTCAATACAACATTGCCACACTGAAAGAAGTTCCGGCTGACGCCGAGATCGTGAGCCACCAGTTATTGATCCGGGCTGGTTTCATCAGGAAGGTCGCCTCAGGAATCTACAACTGGCTACCAATAGGACTCAGAGTCCTACAGAAAGTCGAAGGTATCATTCGACAAGAAATGAACTCATCGGGGGCCCTGGAAGTTATGATGCCCGTGGTACAGCCGGCAGAACTCTGGCAGGAATCCGGCCGCTGGGGTGAGTACGACGAAGGCATGTTGCTAAAATTCAACGACAGACACCAGCGTGCCTTCTGCCTAGGACCAACGCACGAGGAAGTCATTACTGACTTGGCTAAAACTGAACTTAAGAGTCATAAGCAACTCCCAATCAACTTCTATCAGATTCAGACAAAATTTCGTGACGAAACCAGGCCCAGGTTCGGAGTTCTGCGGGCAAGGGAATTCATCATGAAAGATGCTTATTCATTCCATGTGAATGATGAAAGTCTGGAAGAAACCTACCAGTTAATGCATGACACCTACACACGAATTCTCAAGCGGATGCAACTTAATTTCCGCCCTGTACTCGCAGACACCGGTAACATTGGCGGCAGTGCATCAATCGAGTTCCACGTACTAGCAGACTCAGGTGAGGATAAGATCGCCTTCAGCACAAAAAGTGACTACGCGGCTAACGTCGAAATGGCTGAGGCCCTAGCTCCACCAGAAGAAACAACCGAGCCCAAAGTGCTGGAAGAAATAGCTACGCCATATGCAGGTACCATTGAAGAGGTTTCATCGCTTCTCAAGGTCGGCGCTGACCGAATGATAAAAACTCTTATCGTCAAAGGTACCGATACACCGCTTGTCGCGCTCGCGATTCGCGGAGACCATCAATTGAATGAGTTAAAAGCAGAGAAGGTTTCCGGTATCACCGTTCCACTGACGATGGCAACCAATGCTGAGATCCAAGCTGCCTGTAACGCATCACCCGGATCTGTAGGTATCGTTGGGCTCGATCTACCCATCGTCGCTGACCGAAGCGCAGCAGTTTTGAGGAATTTTGTCTGTGGTGCTAACAACGATGGTTTTCATCTGCTCAACGTTAACTGGGACAGAGACGTCAGCCATAGCATCGTGTGTGATCTGAGAGATGTAGTTGAAGGCGACCCCAGTCCGGACGGCAACGGAGAAATTCAATTCAAACGTGGCATAGAAGTGGGCCATATATTCCAGCTAGGCAACAAGTATTCCAAAGCGATGAATGCGACAGTTTTAGACGATAATGGTAATGCCGTTGTTATGAGCATGGGCTGTTACGGGATGGGAGTCACAAGGTTAGTCGGCGCGATAATCGAGCAGAATCATGATGAAAATGGCATTGTATGGCCTGCGGTCATTGCTCCTTTTCATGTAGTGATCATAGTCATCAACGCACACAAATCAAAACAAGTAACTAAAGTTGCGGACGAAATTTACACGCAGTTATCCGATAACAATATTGAGATCCTGTTGGATGATAGGGATGGCTATCGGCCAGGCGTAAAGTTCGCCGATTCGGAACTTCTAGGCATTCCCTATCGAATTGTGATCGGCGAGCGCGGACTTGCTAACGATGTTGTTGAAGTCACCGAACGAAGATCCGGAGATATCAACGATGTAGCCTTAGATGATGTGGTCGAGAAGCTTACTGGTCTTGTTCAGCAAGATTTAAAACAGTAGCCGCCAACAATGTTTCACGATTCTGCGGCCCGACCAAGATCTGACGCACTTCGCCGCTCGGCGATATAACAATAGTAGTAGGCAACACTAATGGGCGCTCATAGCCAAAGTGAAGGTAAGGATCATCATCCAAATAAACTGGGAATCTGATACCCATCTCCCGGACATGTTCCCGCATGGTTTCTGAATCAACTGGTTCAAAATTCACGCCAAATACTTTGATAGTTTCTTGAAATTCACTGGCGATTTTATTGAACTCTGGAATCTCATGCCTGCAGGGTCCACACCAGGTCGCCCAATAATTTATCAACACCCATTTGCCAGCCTGATCGATGTAAGCGTGCCCCCAGCCATCTGAGTCGCGGAAATCTGGCTTCTCACAGGAAGCCGGAATCAAAAAAAACACTAACAATATTAACGATAATAAAGGTTTCACGGACTAGACCCTCTCCAATAATGACACCACATAAACAAATAGCGCTCCCCTATTTTTACCAGCAGCCGTCAACAATAATTCTTCGAGATGGGGTCCCCAGGCAGTTCTTGAAGCCCCGCCATAAGGAAACCGCCAGGCCAATGTCATATAGAGACCCCACAGACTAATTTCTCCAAGGTTGCGTGATAGGGCAATGGATCCTCCATCCGCAGGCCAAATTAAATTAGTTTCCATTAATCTTGAACCGTACTTATTCCACGAACCAAGTTAGATTCTATCTGCCAGTAAAGCGATGTCTTTTTCATCGACAGATGCCCCACGTTCATGGGCCCTCTTAAAAACCTAGAGAATATGAAGGATCTGAACAACAGGTTCTTCTCGCTGTTGCTCATGACCTCGCGTAAACACCGTTAACCTTTTGGCGAACTCTGCACCTAGCAATGCAATCATCCAGCACAGGTATATCCAAATGAATAACCAAGGCATCGCTGTAAAGGCGCCATAGATAATCGTAAAATCAATATTGGTTACTAGTAGCGCGAAAGGAAACTTCGCCAGCTCAAACAATAGTCCCGCCGTGCAGCCGCCAAGCAGCGCGTTTACGAAAGAAACATTACAGTTCAGTACTGTAACGTAGATTAACGTAACGAATGCCACACATAGTAACAGGGAAAGATAATTTAATATTTCTATAGCTTGAGTCACATCGCTGACAAGCGGCATCGAAAAATCCCAGGTCGACATAGCTAGCGCGCATTCTACGAGTAGCGGCCCAAGCGTCAGCGCGGCACAATACATCAATAAACGCTTAAAACCATGTCGCGGTTCACGTATCCCCCAGATTTTATTTAGAATTTTCTCGATAATCATGAGCATCATCAGTGCCACCACCGCGAGCAATATCAAGCTGGGAAGCGATAACTGTCTCAGCCGATCGGATACGCTGTACAGGTATTCCTGCACAACAGCAATGTTCTCCGGCACGATGTTGCTAAACAAAAACTCCTCTACAACTGTTCCCATACCACTATACGACTCAAACATAGACAACACCATGTAGGTCAGCGTCAGCAGGGGGACTATCGCAAATATAGTTTAGTAGGTAAGAGCCTTGGCTGTCTGCAGCCAGCTATCTTCTAAGAAATGATCCCAAAGAGATTTCAGGAATCGACGAATAGCCTTCATACCGACTGGAATGGGTAGGTGATCAGTGAATGATCTTTTCGCGTGGCTCGTACTGAGATCCGATATCAACTTCCTTTTGGTCGCCTAGATCATCCTGACTACCACGCACTTCATAGCGTCGCGTGGCAACTTTCCCATCCAGCATTTGCGGCAGTTCCCGAAGAAACTCGTCCATATGCTCAGTTTCCATATGGTCATGCAATGCCTCTACGGATTCCCATTCTTGGAATAGCAACAGCGTATTAGGATCTGAAAGAGCAACGTAAAACTCGTAGGAAATACAACCAAACTCCGCCCGACTTGCGTGCGCCATCCGACGCATTATCTTTAGCGCATCATCTCTTACATCTTGTTTAAGCGGAAAAGTTCCCTGGACGATAATCATGTGGTTGGACCGATATTGTTANANTAAATTATACAGCGTTTAAACATCGACACCTACAACTATANATNCATTCAGACNGNCGNTCGCTATACNGGCNAGTTCGCTCTAACTTTCCCGATGNACTGCAAACGGTGACCAGCTTTGGTTCACAGGCATNACTTCCAACTGGTTAATGTTGATATGGGCAGGTAATGAAGTAACGAAAAAGACTATCTGTGCAACATCATCAGCTGATAATGGCTTCATGCCATCATAGACGGCTTCTGCCTTGTCTNCGTCACCTTCAAAGCGGACCAAGGAAAACTCGGTTTCGCACATACCCGGTTCAACGCAGCTAACTCGGACGTTCTTGCCCATAAGATCGGTACGTAGATTCCTTGAGAACTGCTGAACAAATGCTTTCGTTCCGCCGTAGGCATTACCACCAGGATAAGGCCAACTGGCAGCTACACTNCCAACATTAACGACGTGCCCCCCTCCTCGTGCCACTAGGCCAGGCAGTATGGTCCTCGTACAATACATCAACCCCTTGATGTTGGTATCCACCATCGTCTCCCAATACCCAACATCGACCTCATCTGCACCTTCAAGACCAAGGGCTAGGCCAGCATTATTAATTAGAACTTCAACGTCAGAAAAGGGTTCTGGTAAGCTCGTCAACTTTGACGAAACTGCTTCCCGATCGCGAACATCGAGTTCGATGCCATAACACTCGGTTTGATCCGATAGTTCATCAACTAGGCTGTCAATTCGCTCTTTTCGCCTAGCAGCAAGGACGAGGCGTCTACCAGCCTTGGCAAACCTTCTCGCGCNAGCTTCACCAAACCCCGAAGAAGCACCTGTTATCAATACACTTCCCATCACTTGTTACTCCGATATCGGTCCAATGTTGTTTTTGATCATCTCATGCTTAATTTCATCGAGAATCTAATNGTCGTCGATAGTTGCGGGNACATCGTAGNGNATNCCATGAGTAATATTATGCATTACCTGACGCAAGANCTTACCGGATCTGGTTTTCGGCAGCCGAGGAAAAAATCAATAACCGTTTTAGGCTCGCAAATGTCCCGTTAGCTGCGACGTCGGCGCTTCATCGCTTCAAGCTGCGCTTTGGTCGGCTGCAATCGAAGCAGTTTCTTGTATATCTGGCTTTGTTTTGAAATGCGTTTATGAAACACATAGAAGTCAACGGCTTTCTGCCAGGCGCCTTTAATACCGTGAAGATTGATTGACACCGTGGTATTAACTATCTTGCCGACCCGAGACGACATAATGCCAATCTGNAATACTGGTGATCGTGTACCGCTCTTTTCTATCTTCATACGAAACAGAATCCCACGGACCTTTCTATTTTTATCAAAAATCGCTGTTTTCGCCGCTGCTGTCTTTGCTTTTCTCTGCTTCCTTTCCAACGCAGCGTCTCTTTTGTCGGCAATCGCTTTTACTTTAGCTCTGACAGCCCCACGAAGCCGCTTTCCGTCCTTCTTCAGCGAAAAATATTCCTGATAGGTTTTACCCGCAATTTGACGTCTCACTCGAAACCCATGAAAACGGGTTGTNTCAAGTAGTTCTACACTCATCTGTTTTACCTGTTGAATAATTATCTTCTAGCAACTCTTCCAATGTCCTCAATGCTACATCTAACCAAATCGCAAGAGCNATCAAAGTGACTGGAAATAATACCTTAATTAACCCTAAATAAAATCGGCTTTCGATATTTTTTTGCCTACGCCAAAAGTCGTAGTGTAGTTACTTAAGTACTACAGGAAATACGTAAANGTCCTTGATTTTANGNGTTTTTTNATNCCTTTTANGGNCTAAATAATATCGTTAGTATAAAATCGACATNTATNAATATNCTCACTAACGAGTCCATTTCGTCTGGTATACTTTTTATCCATGGAAGGCCTTCTGAATCACATCGAAATAGAACCAGATGCAAAGGCCAATGCCTGTGTGATAATGCTGCATGGACTTGGTGCAGACGGCACCGACTTTGAGCCCGTCATCGACGAGATTCAACTACCAGGGAATCTGAAGATTCGCTATATCCTGCCTCATGCACCAGAACGCCCCCTCACAATGAATAATGGTGAAAAGGAACGCGCTTGGTATGACTTCATTCCTCACTCAGAATATTCTGGAAACGATGGCGTTATTGATTCAGCTACCGAAATTCAAAAGTTCATCGACAGTGAGATTTACAAAGGTATTCCCGCAAATCGGATAGTGCTTGCAGGATTTTCCCAAGGTGGTGTCGTAGCACTGCACACAGGCCTTCGATATGAACAGAGAATCGCAGGGATCGTTGCCTTGTCCACCTATCTTCATGATGTAGCTTCTGTTGAAGAAGAGCGGACAGATGAAAACCTGGCCATACCCATCATGCTCGCTCATGGTGCTTACGATGGTATTGTGCCTATCATGAGGGCCGCTACCGCAAGGGAAAACCTCACTCGGCTGGGGTACGACGTCCGATGGTTCGACTATCCCATGGAACATCAGGTATGCATGGAAGAAGTGGGGGAGATTACGCAATTCCTCACCGAGATATTGGAATGATCAATCTTATGCTGGCGATTCCGACCAGTAACGCCTGGGTGGAAAATGTATTAGCGAACTTTGACGAGTTTCTACTGGATCACGCGGCCAACGAACGCAAAGCAGCGATGATGGCGATGTCACTCGTTGCCCACTACCCCGATCGCCCAGAACTGATGGAGGCCATGATCGATCTGGCGCTAGAAGAACTAAACCATTTTCGACAGGTTGTAAGGATAGTTAATGAGCGAGGCCTAACGTTAACCGCCGACGAAAAAGACCCTTATGTGAATCAGTTGAGGGATCACTTTCGCAAAGGAAGTGAACGTTATTTCCTAGACCGATTGCTATCTGCCGCTGTCATAGAAGCACGCGGTGCAGAGCGGTTCTCACTGATCGCCGAAGCACTATCTGATTCCCATCTCAACACCTTCTATACATCGCTCGCCAAATCGGAAAAGAAGCATCATCAATTGTTTCTGGACCAGGCAAACAACTATTTCGACACCAGGACCATTAGAGATCGACTGCGCGACTGGTTGGATATAGAAAAGAACGTCGTCAAACAATTGCCAATGAAGCCAAGACTTCACTGATATTTCATGAGCAACACAATGCAAAAGTATCTTGCGGTCTATGCAGAATCTGAAGCCAAGGTATTAGGGTCAATTCTCGAGGATCAAACGTTATCAATCAAACCCTATCGATATTGTTTGGTCATTCCTGTATTTCAGGAGTCTTACCAGGGTCTGTCCGCTGCGTGGAGACAACTACCGATCGATACGCTCATCATTCTTGTAATAAACTCTTACCTCAAAGACGATACAACAACCATAGCTCTCTATGATGAGTTGCATGCCCGCTCAACACCTCAGCACCTGATTGCAAATTTGCATCTGCTGACCAACGATAAGGACAAAGACGTTCTTTTGGTTGATCGCTGCCATAACGACTGTCTAATTCCAAGAACACAGGGCGTTGGATTAGCGCGTAAGATCGGTGCTGATATTGCACTCGCGCTAATCGTCAAAGGAATCGTCGTTGAACGAAGAATCTCACTAACTGACGCTGATGTCGTATTGCCGAAAGATTATTTCACACCAATCATAACCCATGACGATGCAGCACTCGTCTACCCATTTATCCACCGGTCCAGCGATTATCTGGTTGATGCCATCCAGCTATATGAAATCTCAATGCTCTATTACGCCGCGGGACTCCGGTGGAGTGGTTCACACTACGGATTTACCACCATTGGTTCTCTAATTACAGTGAATCCTGAACATTACGCAAAAGTACGCGGATTTCCCAAGAGGGATGCGGCTGAAGACTTCTACCTTTTGAACAAAATGGCTAAGGTCGGGGCGGTCCGCAGTATTCAGGCGCCCATTGTCGAAATCGAAGCGCGACTATCAACGAGGGTCCCTTTTGGTACCGGACCAGCCCTTGCCAAAATTCTAGAAAGTGGTATCGAGGACTACCTTTTCTACCATCCGATGGTGTTCGAGGAATTACGTGCGTTTCTTGATGGCTTCTCGTCATTGTGGAGTGCATCGGATATAAGAGAACTGTATCAATCATCTCCGTTCATTCTCCACTACTGCGAGGCCAACGATTTCTGCTCTACCATCGAAAACCGCAAGAAAAAGGTTAAGTCCCAACCTGTTTTCGATAAGTTTCTCGTAGACTGGTTCGATGGATTCAAAACCCTAAAGTTCATTCACGAAATGCGTGAACACTACCCTTCGGTGGCTCTTGAATACATAGTTCATGCACCATTCGTTCCTAAACATCAAGGTCCCGCACAACTAAGGCAGCAGCTGGCGGCACTATGCGTAGATTAACATGCTAGAATCGCCTTCCCCGAATGCGCCGGCACCTAAATTAACAAACCAATTGATATGCGTATATGAATAAAGTATTCATCGACGGACACGCAGGTACCACAGGACTTTTGATCCGTGAACGCCTAGAACAAAGAGATGACATTGAGCTTTTAGGCATCACTGATGCCGATCGAAAAGTTGCCAAAGTGAAACAGGCGGTGATGCATGAAGCCGACGCCGTAATCCTGTGTCTTCCGGACGATGCTGCTCGTGAATCAGTAGCCCTCGAAGGAATCAATACACGTTTTATTGATGCCAGTTCCGCTCACAGGACTAATCCAGCCTGGGTTTACGGATTACCTGAGCTAAACGGTATGCAAAGTGAGGCGATTATAAGTGCAGACCGAGTATCAAACCCCGGCTGCTGGGCAACGGCCTTCGTGCTTCCTGTCGCGCCACTCATTGATAACGGCCTGCTACCAAGCACCAGCCATCTTTCAGTGAATGGGGTCTCTGGATACAGCGGTGGTGGTCGCGGCCTGATTGAACGGTATGAAACCCAGCAAAGCGAGCAGCCCCAAAAACTATGGCATTCCAGGCCTTATTCTCTTGGGCTTACGCACAAGCACTTACCTGAAATGGTCAAATACTCTGGATTAACCACCGAACCGCTGTTCCAACCTAGTGTAGGACACTACCATCAGGGTATGCTGGTTAGCATTCCTCTTTTTGCCCAACTATTCACAAACGAGGTATCAACGGACAAGATTTTTCAATGTATCGCTGACCGATATGATTCAGAGCCGTGCATTACCGTGCACCCACCAAACGACGAAGCAGCATTGGATCAAGGGTTCATGGACCCCCAGTCAAACAACGGTACCAATCGCCTGGATATATATATTTTCGGCAAACATAGCCAAATTCTGCTGATCTCCGTATTGGATAATCTTGGAAAAGGCGCTTCCGGTGCGGCCGTGCAGAATCTAAACTTGATGTTAGGAATGCCCGAATTAGCAGGCTTGAAGACCTAGGGGTAGAGCTATGAGTATCACAGATTTGAGTATAAGTGACTTGGAAGCGCGCCAGACGGAATTGCAAGCAGAATATGACGAAATTAAAGCCTTGCATCTATCTTTAGATCTCACGCGAGGTAAACCTGCAGCAGCGCAGCTCGATCTATCAAACGAGCTAGATGGAATTCTAGACGGTTTTTTTCTCCTGCAAGATGGTACAGACGTTCGAAACTACGGTGGTATCCTTGGCATTCCCGAAGCTCGGGAGCTTGGTGCTAACATACTAGATATAGACAGCACTAACGTTATGGTTGGTGGCAGCAGCAGCCTTACCTTGATGTATAACTGCCTGGCACACATGCTGCCCCGTTGGCAAGAGGAAAAAGGCACTATCAAGTTTATCTGTCCTGTCCCTGGATACGATCGCCATTTTACCATTTGTGAGAAACTCGGCATCAAAATGGTTACTGTCGGGTTTACCGAGGCAGGTCCAGATATGGATGCCGTTTACTCGCTGGTTGAAAACGATTCTATGATCAAAGGTATCTGGTGCGTTCCTCAGTATTCTAATCCGACCGGGCACTCTTACAGTAATGAGGTAGTCACGCGCTTTTCGAAGCTAGGAAAATCGGCGGGAAATCATTTCAGAATTATCTGGGACAACGCTTACGCTTTGCATCACCTGACCGATACGCCAAATCAGTTGGCAAATCTTCAGGCTGCCTGCGAAAAAGAAGGTACTTCCGACAGTGTGTTGATGTTTGCAAGCACCTCTAAAGTTACGTTCGCAGGCGCGGGTATTTCCTTTGTGGGTGCATCACCTCGGAACCTGAGTGATATTNAATCATTTCTTTCTGCGCAACTGATCGGCTTTGACAAGGTNAATCAGCTGCGACACGTTCGATTCCTCAAAGATGCAGACACCGTCAAAGCGCACATGGAAAAGCATAGGGATCTCGTTCGACCGAAATTCGCAATCGTGGAAGAGAAGCTCGACTCCGCACTCGCAGGGAAAGGGGTCGCGGCTTGGACCAAACCCAACGGAGGCTATTTTGTCTCACTGGACACTGCATATGGAGTTGCCGACAGAGTCGTCGAGCTCGCGGCAGAAGCTGGCGTCAAACTGACACCNGCTGGTGCTACTTTTCCCTACGGACAAGACCCCAATAACAGCAATATACGTATCGCGCNGACTTTTCCACCGATAGCTGAGCTGGATAAGGCGATGGATGTNTTCGTGCTTTGTCTAGAGCTNGCTACCGTTACACATCTACTTACCGTATGACGCTGGGCACCCTCGACAGCGTAATCCTTTTTTCATACTTCCTGCTGCTATTCGGCATGGGGGTATATTTCGCCACTAAGAATAACTCAACAGAAGAGTATTTTCTCGGTGGTAGGCGTTTTAAAGGTTGGATTATCGGGNTATCACTTGTCGGAACATCGATCAGTTCNATTACNTTTCTTGCATACCCCGGTGATGCATTTAAAACCGCTTGGTTANGGTTTCTNCCTAATCTGATGCTACCAATCGCGATAATNATCGCCGCCTATTTCTTTCTTCCCAGATTACGGCGTGGCAACTCAACAACTGCCTATGAATTCCTCGAACAAAGATTTGGGCCCTCCATAAGGGTCTACGGTGCAACCGCTTTTATCTTCGCTCAAATCGTTCGCGTCAGTCTTATCCTCTACCTCATCTCGCTNGTACTGCAACAGATTTCCGGGCTTCCCNCCCACCAGTGCATACTCGCNGCAGGCATTGTTGTNGTGCTGTACACTATCTTGGGCGGAATTGATGCGGTTATCTGGACTGACGTACTGCAGACCATCGTTTTATTGCTCGGCGGCGTGGTCTGCCTCATGGTCATTGCTAACACGCTCCCTGGCGGACTGTCTCAGATCATTGACGTCGGCACGGCCCACGGAAAACTCGCTTTTTCGGAACTGAAAGGTGATCAGCTAATTGCCGTATCATGGAACGTCAGCCTGACGGAAAAAACCGCGACGATGATGTTGTTAATTGGTTTTGTCAGCTGGCTCACTGAATATTCAAGCAATCAAAATACCGTGCAGCGATTCAATGCGACAAGGTCCGCCGGAGAAGCAAGAAAGGCGATGTATATATGTGCCGCGGTCAGTCTTCCGACCTGGGCTTTTTTCATGTTCCTTGGTACNGCGTTGTACGTATTCTTCGAAGCATTTCCCGCAATTGNCGCGACTGAAATTCTGGATGGAACCCGCAAAGCAGAGGAGATTCTGCCTTACTTTGTCATCCATCACCTACCAGATGGCCTAGTGGGCCTCGTGTTAGCCGCAGCGCTTGCAGCAGCCATGTCATCACTTGATAGCAGCATTAACTCGATTTCAACGGTGGCTATCTCTGATATCTATCGTCGCCACCTAAAAAAGGGTGCTGCGGACTCCCATTACCTCGCAATCGCACGACTCATTGGTATGGTTGTCGGATTACTGATGATAGTCGGCGCAATCGTATTAACCGTAACCGAAACCAAGACGCTTCAGGATACAGCGACTGTCCTCACCTCTTTGCTCGCCGGCGGCCTGCTATCGATTTACGNAATCGGATTCTTCTCGACNCGGGGCGATGCACGCCACGTGATAGTTGGCATCATTGCGACCATGGCATTTACTTTATGGACAATTGTGTCGTCGCGAGGCGCGCTCCCGGAGGCGCTTTCATATCCATTCGACCTTTACTACACGGGACTGATCGGGAACATCGTGATGTTCCTAATTGCCTACGGCGCCAGCTTATTCTTTCCTTTCAGNAATTCGCCACAACCTGCCTCCTAAGCTCGTGCTAAGATAANNNCATATACCACCGATTGCCCACGGAAGGTGGCCCCTGAAGCCTGGGAAGAAAGGCCAATCCTCCATGAAGTTTATGAAAAACATGTTCAATAAATCGGAAGAAGACGAAGCAAACGACTTCACGCTATTAGACCTTCCCGAAGAATTGTCGAAAGCCATCGACGAACTAGAATTCACTCGCTGCACGCCGGTGCAAAAAGAAGTACTACCTCATTCGATAGATGGCACTGATATAATNGCCCANGCCCAAACAGGTACTGGAAAAACCGCTGCTTTCCTGATATCGATGATCACCTATCACATCGAGAATCCTGAATTGAACCGCAGGGAAGCTGGTACTCCATTTGCGTTAATTATCGCACCTACCAGAGAGTTGGTCATGCAAATCACCAGCGATGCAGAAGCACTTTCAGCGCACACGGATATCAGCATCGTTTCTATTGTGGGTGGTATTGACTACGAGAAACAGAAAAAACGCATGCAGTCACCGGCAGACATCCTTGTCGCGACACCAGGCCGCCTGTTGGACTTCTGCCGTTCTAATGTCATNGATCTATCTAAGGTTGAGTCTTTAGTCATCGATGAAGCAGACAGAATGTTGTCTATGGGATTCATACCCGATGTAAAAAGCATCATCAGACGTACACCACACAAGAATCATCGCCAAACACAATTATTTAGTGCAACGTTTAGCGAAGACATTCGCAGACTGGCGGCAACTTGGACACTGGACCCGTACACAGTGCATATAGAACCAGAACAAGTCGCAGTAGATTCGGTAGCCCAGTTCGTNTATCTAACCACAGAGTCAGAAAAATTTACGGTTCTTTACAACCTGATTCAGTCAGAGGAAGTAACCAAGGCAATCGTCTTTGTGAATCGGCGCGATCAGACTCGGGATCTCGAAGAAAAGCTATATTGCTACGGCGTAACTACCGGTTTGTTGACTGGTGAAGTACCTCAAAAGAAGCGAATCCGCACACTGGATAAGTTTAAATCGAGCGAAATTGATATCCTCGTCGCTACCGATGTCGCTGGAAGGGGCATTCATGTGGATGACGTTAGCCACGTGATAAATTTTAATCTTCCAGAAGATCCGGAAGACTACGTTCATCGAATAGGCAGGACGGGACGCGCTGGTGCGATCGGCACCTCAATTAGCCTGGTATGTGAAAGCGATGTGTTTATGCTACCCGCAATAGAAAGCTTGCTGGGAGAGCCAATCGTTAGCATGCAACCAGAAGATAAGCACCTCAAAGAGCTTGCGACGCCTACGCGTAAACGTCGCAACGTTCAAAAATCCAAGCGGAATCATAATCGCGGTAGGTAACATGACTGAGCCCCTGCCAAATCAGGATAGGTTTAGACATATCACTGCGTGGCTGTTACCGCTAATTCTGAGCGGTTGCATGAATAACGCTATACCTGTATCCACCGAGATCGGCGTTGTGACCGCATCAGAAGGCTTCCCTTCGGTCATTAGAAACAATCAGTCCTACATTCTGGACAAAGAATCACGAATTTTCGCCAAGGACGTTATCGATACCGATGAACAGGCCAAGCTTCAAATCCGGATGATCGATAATACGATCTTCTCGATTGGACATGGCAGTCACTTTGTTCTTCACCGTTACTGGAAAATGCCAGAGGCCTTCAGACTAGAAGGCACATTTACCAAGGGAACTATTCGCGCTATACGAGATGCCCAAGAAATTGAAGTAGAAATCATTTTTACTACCCCCCTTGCTACCATCCGAAGCCTCAGCGAGGACTTTTGGGCCGGTTTCGTTGATAGGAACTTCGAGGTAGCGTTAATCAAAGGGTCATCTATTATCGTCAGAAATCGAAGCGGAGTACGAGAAATCTTAGAGCCCAAACATGGTATAAAAGTAAATATTGGATCTGGACCCCAAGAACCAATCCCTTGGAACGAGTTTCGAATCAATGCGGCAATCGCGAAGACAAAACTGGAGCAACCTTAAGCGTGAGCGAGATAGAAAAAGACGAAGCATTAAACGTGTTAGGTGAAGAACTTCTGCCTTGCAGCACGTTCCCGATCACAGGGTTTTTCCGGGACGGCTATTGTAATACCTGTGCCAAAGACGTTGGTTCTCATACGGTCTGTGTGGAAGTTACAGCCAGCTTCCTAGAATATTCCAGGTTCGCGGGGAATGATCTTTCTACCCCGCACCCAGAACTCGAATTCCCCGGACTCAAAGAAGGTGACCGATGGTGTCTCTGTGCGGCACGGTGGCTAGAAGCGTACGAAAAGGGTATGGCTCCAAACGTGTTTCTTGCCAATACACATATCAAGGCCCTGAAAATAATACCTCTTCCCCTGCTTGAGGAATTTGCAGTTTCCGTAAACTAGCTTTTATCAGGAAAACACATGGGTGATCGACTAAAAGATAAGCAGATACTGGTGACGCAGCGTGGCGACTACATGGGACCCGCCATCGAAACACTGTTTAGAAAGGAAGGTGCAATACTCACCAGCAAGGATGGTTCGGTTCCTATGGGTAATAGCTTCACTCAATACGTTGCAGATGTCCCAGAGTTCGACATTGTCGTAGCCAATCTTGCCCATGATCCTTGTAGTACACCTGTCAGTGAGATTGACGATGACAATTGGCAGGGTTTGTTCAACACTATGGTACACCCGCTCATGTATCTGATCAGACATTTCGCACCCATGATGGCAAAGCGAGGGCACGGGAAGATTGTCGCAATCACCAGCGCAGCCCCACTAAAAGGCTTGCCTGGATCATCAGCGTATTGTGCAGCGCGAGGAGCACAGAATGCATTCATTCGGGCAAGCGGTCTCGAATTTGCACCATCAAACGTCCAAATTAATGCTGTCGCACAGAATTACGTTAGCAATCCCGCATACTATCCCGATGATTTAGTAGCAACCGAACGATTTCAAAAACATCTGAAACGAAACATACCCCTCGGTCGAATTGCACGGGCGGAAGAATCAGCAGAGTTGGTATTATTCCTGGCATCCGACAAAAGCGACTTTATCGTTGGCCAGGTCGTTCCATTCTCAGGCGGATGGGTAACGACCACCTAGGATTTCAGTACCGATTTTAGTTCGTCTTTTAACTGATCGCGGAAGGTAGGGTGAGCGATATCTATCAATTTCCGCGCACGATCTTCTAAAGAAGCATCTTTCAATCGAGCGATCCCAAATTCCGTGACGACAATATCCACATCTGTTCTCAGTGCTGTCACCATCTCCACACGCGGAACTATGCGGGAAATCTCACCGCGACGTGCCGTTGCTGACATCGCCACGATGGAACGTCCTCCTTTGCTGGACTTGGACGCACGCATGAAATCTACCGAACCGCCGGTCCCGGAAATCTGTCTGCCACCAGTCACCTCTGCGTTAACCTGACCAAACAGATCGATTTCTAACGCAGAGTTGATAGAAACAAAGTTGTCCAGTTGACGAATCACACCGATCTCGTGCGTGTAGTTCGCACTCTTGAATACCACAGTGGATTCCTGTGCCAGCCAGTCAAGTAAGTCTTGAGAACCCAGGGCGATACCCGTGACATGCTTACCTATATCTATAGCCTTACGCTTTCCCGTAAGGTTCCCATCTATAGCAAGCTGCATCACGCCGTCATCAATAAGACCCCCATGGAAACCCAGGTCGTTTCGGTCGCCCAGACCAGACAATATCGCCGCCGGTACTGCGCCTACACCTGTCTGAAGACAATCACCGTCAGCAACTATCGATGCCACCAGGCTACCGATCTCTTGCGATGTCTCATCGATTTTAACGGTCGGAAACAACAACGGATCAGAAGATGCTTCGACCATTAGATAGGGTGCCTGCATATCCACCAGCGGACATCCCAGTGGGGCAGTTATTTGCGGGTTTACCTGCAAAACAACCTGCTTCGCACCAACAAGAGCAGCCTGCACGAAATCCACCGCCGGGCCGAAACGCAGCTCCCCATTACTATCCTTTGCAACTTGAAGTAACGCTATATCCGGCACACTCTGCTCAATATAGTCGTGCACCGCCCGCATCTGCATAGGCAAATAATGCACCCGGCCCGAGGAGAATCCCTGCTTGAGAACTGGCGTCATAAAAAACGTAAGCATCTGCGCATCCGGACCAAGCTCAGACAGATCCCGAATATTAATAACCAGTGGTTGCTGTATGAAAGTGACACCAGCTGCGCATTTGCCGTGCGCAGCAATAATTTCGATCAAACCATTAGGTTCGTTCGTATACGCGCCAACGTATACTCGCTTTCCCGGGGAAAATAATTCGACAAAGGTGCTCTCGTCGATATATTCCGACACTTGTTTCGCTTCCTGAAAGGCGACCTAAAAAACTTATCCCGCGAGACTTTCCAGTAGCGCGTTCGTTCGGCCAAACGAACCACGCGCGTCATCACCTGCAGGATAAACGCTCGCGATCACTTCTGTAGCACCAGCGTCAAAGAAGCCCTGCAATTGATCTTTCACTTCTTTTTCGTTGCCCACCACAGCTATCTCACCGGCCTCATTGATACCTTCTGCATCAAGTTGTCGACGATAATTAGGCAGCGCACCGTAATGCTTGAAGATCTGCACCGAACGGGCAATTGCCTGGTCNCGATCATCATGCACACAAACCGGCACACCCACCACGATCCTGGGGGATGGCCTGCCCGCATCCGCCGCAGCCTTGGTAATAAGTGGAACTGTGGACTTTTCAATTGTGTTCCTGCCAACCATCCAGGTTACGGTGCCGTCCGCCACCTCACCCGCAGCTTTTAACATCAGAGGCCCAAGCGCAGACATCAATACCGGAAACGGCTGCGCATCGGGCACACCGATTCCCGTTTTTATGCGATACATCTCACCCTCAAAGTCAACCTTACCTTCTTCACCGAGCGCTTTAAGAATCGTCACGTACTCGCGCATATGTAATGCCGGTTTCTCATACTTCAGGCCAAGAGAATCTTCAATGCCGGGTTTATGAGACGGTCCAACCCCCAATACCAGCCTGCCTCCAGCCAACGCGTTTACCGTCGCAGCCTGCTCAGCCAGCACATTAGGATGTCTTGGATACGAAGGTACCACTGCAGAACCCATCTCAATCTTGCTAGTCTTATGACTAGCAAGCGCAATCATGGTCAGTACGTCATACATACCCACCTGAGGCATCCAGTAGCTCGAAAAGCCACGACTTTCCAGGTCGACGATCTCATCGACAAGCGATGTAAGCGGCTGACCCCGCCTCACAGTTCCACCATAAATACCTATTCGCATTTAGTTCTCCCAACAACAAAAAAGCTACAGTGTACGGATTTAACCTCGCTCAGTCAGTAAATGATCTACACACGTACGCTCACCACATTTCTCAAGCGTTGGTCACCGCTGTATTCGGTGAACGGTACCTGATCATTCAACAAACGCTAGATCTCATCCGCGGACATGTGCCGACATGCTTCCTCCAGCGAAAGTACAGTTGGTGCAATATCACTAGTTGCATCCAGGTGACCCCCTGCCCGCCATGCGTAAATCAATGAATTGTTTTTGCCCTGCACTGCGTCGAGGGCTTTCTTGGCATATTTTTCCGAAAGGGCGAAGCTGGGCGCTGGGTCGCGCCTCAGATCTATTCTAGTCAGGCGGAAAGTGCATGGTCAATGGCGCAGCAGGAAAGCCTTTGACAACCTATTGAATAACAGCGTTTTCTTGCTCTTCTTTCACCCACTCTGCCGGGTTAGTACCGTAGGGAATCATGACGTGATACTGATAGGAAGGACGTTCGATCAGGCGTTCGTACCATGCATCGACATTTGGGGTTGAAGGTCTGTTTATATCAAGCGTCTTATACCGATAGGTTACCGTCCCTACTGGAATGTCCCCCATGGTGAATGAACTACCCGCAATGAAGTCATTGTCCGCCAGATGCGCATCCAGGATCTTATACTGCTCGCCTATAGCTGCTATGTTATCGGCTAGGCTCTCATTATCGGCGCCCGCTCTGATCTTGCCACTGAATAAGGGAAAAAATGCATCACTAAAACCGCTGCGCTGCCAATCCATCCACTGATCCGCCTGCGCAAGGGTTTTAGGATCGTCAGGCCACAAAGAACCGTGTCCATACTGACGTGCGATATATCGAACACAGGCGTTTGATTCCCAGACCGTAATGTCACCATCCAAAATCGTTGGCACTACGTTAATCGGATTTGGATAATCGTCCGGAAAACCGAACGAGCCTGCAATGTTTTCACGCTGATAGTCGAGTGCCAGCTCCCCTAACGCCCACATCACCTTTTGAACGTTGGCAGAATTACGTCTACCCAGCACCTTGATCATTTGCTCTACCTACTCGCTAATTGAATGCCGAATAATACATCTACGACATTCGTGAAGCGAAATCCAACTCCGATGCATCGTTAGTGAAGCGCCCGGTTCGTGCAAATCGTAATCTCGCAATTGAACATTCGCTATCCTTTCGATAACTAACATGTGCTGCTTCCGCGAGTTCGCGTTGCCGTTGCTATGTCTTCCGGCCAAGTGAAAACATTCCGTAGTTCTCGTCATCGCCAATTTCGCAACCGCCAAGGTTGGCGAAACGCGAGTTGGTCATATAGGCGCAGATGGCCCACACGAGTTCGGATATTTGCTTGTTAGAGTACAACTTCGCCATGGCCGTGAATGTCTCCTCAGTGGGCTTGGCATCAATAACCACCTCTGTTGTGAACTTGATTACGAGCTTCTCTGTATCGTCAAACAGGTCTGAATTCGCCTCGCCGGCAATAAGAGCATCCAATTGTTCCTGCGTACCACCGCGTCGGACCATCGATGCACCGTGATTGCCCCATTCGTAGGATGAGTTGCTGAGCACACTGGCCTGTACCACTGCGATTTCCTTAAGTAGCATAGGGAACCCGCCTTCTTCCTCCTCCCATATTGTACGGTTGAACGCCGTATAGGCCTTAAACGCTTTCGGCACATGAGCCCAGACGTGAAAAAGGGCAAGATCAAATCGATAATTTTCCCAGAACTCCTTGAACTCAGAGTCTTCGATGTCGTCTTTCTCAAGCAGTGGTATATGTTTCATGGTGTCTCCATTTCTCCAGTCAGATTGATTGCTGTAGTGTAACTGTTTACCCGTCAAGTTAATCGCATTGTGGTTTTCACCATATCTACACTGAACGGCTTGGTAGCGTCTCTCGAACTAAATTCCTGAGCGATAAAGCTCAACACAAGTACACCAATCTCCGCTACCATACCTGCGAGCGCGATAAAGCCGACCGGTACCGCCACAAAAATGTTGTAGTCATTGGCATAGATGAACCGGATTCCGCCAATCAATCTAAATCCTGTCGATACCATGACAACAATCGATTCAACAATATTTCTGAAATTCAGATAGAGCAGCAAAAAATCAGGAATAGACAAAGCGACGAACCCCACCAGGGATCAATACTACTAGTTAACTAAGATGATCTGATGGAGAAGGGTCTTACAAAGGGAGGGGAGCCCGCCCTGGCAACCACAAAAACCAAGGCGAACTCGAGGGGAAAGTTATTAGAGGATGTAGCCTCTTTCGTTGTGCAGCGCCAAGTCCAGACCTTCAGATTCCTGTTCCTCATCAACTCTCAAACCAACAATCACGTCAACGACCTTGAGGATGATAAAGCTNCATATACCGGTGTAGATAATCGTCGCGATCACACCGATCGACTGTGCACCAAGCTGCGCACTAATCGACTCGTTGCCATCACCAAAACCTGCACCACCAAACTGAGTGGCGCACAGAATGCCAACGCCGAGTGCACCGATAATGCCACCTACAGCGTGTACTCCGAATACATCTAAACTGTCATCGTAACCAGCAGCTCGCTTTAGCGTTGTAGCAGCGAAGAAACAGCCAACACCTGCAACGATACCAAGAGCGATCGCACCCATAGGTCCAATAGAACCACAAGCCGGAGTAACCGCAACCAATCCTGCTACAGCGCCTGACGCGATACCAAGGACGCTGGGTTTACCGTGTTTAATCCATTCCGCAAACATCCACGCCAACGCAGCGGCTGCAGTAGCGAGCTGAGTAACCGCCATTGCCATACCAGCAACAGCATCAGCAGCAAGCTCACTACCAGCGTTAAACCCGAACCAACCGACCCACAGCATGGACGCACCAATGATAGTTAATCCCAGGTTATGAGGAGGCATTTGCGTGGTTGGATATCCAGCTCGCTTGCCTAATACAATCGCTGCAACCAGTCCTGCAATGCCTGCGTTAATATGTACAACCGTACCACCAGCAAAATCGAGAATGCCGTAATCACCTAACCAGCCACCGCCCCATACCCAGTGANAAACAGGCGCGTAGCATATGACCACCCAGGCACTCATGAATAACAACATAGCGGAAAACTTCATCCGTTCTGCGAAAGCACCTACCATCANTGCAGGGGTAATGATCGCGAAGGTCATCTGGAAAGTCATGAACACAGTCTCAGGGATGGTCCCCGACATCGCGTCAACAGTGACACCTGAGAGGAACGCTTTGCCCAAACCACCAACAAACGCATTCATTGAACCGGAATCATCAAAGGCAAGGCTATACACAAATAGCGCCCAAAGAATCGACATTAAGCCGGTAATCGCGAAACACTGCATAAGTACCGACAGCACATTCTTGCTGCGCACCATGCCTGCATAAAACAGCGACAATCCTGGGATGGTCATAAAGAGCACAAGTACGGTCGCAGTGATCATCCAAGCTGTGTCACCAGAATTGAGTTCATCTGCAAGCGCAATACTCGGTACAGCAACCATACCAACTACCAGTAGTCCTAGCAGACTTTTAATCTTGAACATTACGTTCCTCCTGAAAAGGTATTGGGTTTTTTATTACCGCGCACACCGCATAAAACGTAACGCGGACCTAATTCGCCCCTTCAACCAGCAAGGTTGATGCCAATTATGGCTGATAACCTTATAACCCTTATATATGCTCGCTTGTAAGTAAATTGGTCGACGCCCCTGTTGCTTCGGGCTAAACACTAATGCACTAATTTAATGCGCAAAAAATGCGCAATGCGCTAATTTACAGCACGAAAATTCAGACAACGATACTGAGGGTCTTTCGATATACTGAACCCAAAGTAATTCGGGCGCCTCTATGTACGGCAATGTGCCATCCTGGTTTGATCAATACATTTCCGATACCGCATCAAACCACTTTGTTCGGGTCCATGACTGCAAAATCCATTATCAAGTGTGGGGTTCAGATCACGACAAAAAACCCGGGTTAATGTTAGTTCACGGTAATGGTGCGCACGCACACTGGTGGGATTTTATAGCTCCTGCCTTTACTCCTGACTTTCGCGTTATCGCTATCGACCTGTCAGGCTCTGGTGACAGTGGGCACCGAGAAAGTTACTCAGCTGAAATCTTTAGCGATGAGATTTTCGAAGTCTGCAATGATGCAGGGCTCATTGCCCCTACTCTGGTTGGTCATAGTTTCGGAGGCACCATTGCGCGCACCTGCGCCTATCTGCATCCTAATGATTTCGGTGCACTGATCCTCATCGATAGTGCAATCCCCAAGCGCCAAAGCAAACGCCCTATACCAAGAATGCCGCGCTCAGAAACTAGACACTACAATACCTTGACCGAGGCAAAACGGCGTTTTCGCCTACGGCCACCGCAGCCGTGCGAACATCAATACATTATCGATTACATCGCGAAGCACTCCGTAAAAAAGACGAACGAGGGCTATCGCTTTAAATTAGACCAAGCGTTATTCGCAAAAATGAAGCCGATGAATTTACCGGATGCGTTTTCTATGATCCAGTCTATCAGCTGCCCTAAGGCAACGATCTATGGTGAACTAAGTCGATTTTTTGGTAACGATGCTGTGCAGAATCTTGAACAGCTATTTGCAGCGCGCGACATTATTAGGATTGCGCACGCTCATCACCACGTGTTTCTGGATCAGCCCGAAGTTTTTACCCAAGCCTTACTGCTACTTACTCATTCATTTCTTCCAACTGATTCACCAACTCCTTCGCTTTAGCCTCAAGTTCTTCGATCAGTTCCTTAGTGACGTGCACGGATAGTGCTACGGTGCGGTTAGGACCAAGTTTCTTTAGCCCACTAGCAAGATCACTTGCCAAGGACTTCATATCCTCTATTTTACTCATCGTCCTTTTCCTCCAACGATTTTGCGCGACATGATACCCGAAGTTAACCTNGCTGTCGTATTGATCAAAGCACATCACTANAGGATCATTGGCGCCATGAAGCAANTGACAACCAACTACCGCGGCGTCAATCTGACCATCGAACTGGATCACGGCGAGGGCCGACTACTGATTAACGGTCTGGTTCGTGAGCGAACCAAGCGAGCCGCTGCAATAAGACTTTCATCCACCGTACAGACAGACTACGAGTGGCACGAATTCATCGTGGGGACCATCATCTGTAGAGAAAATTCAATTACCATGGTTTTAACCGCGAACAACGTAGAAATTGCCTGCGAAAACTCTCCAATCTGATCGGTGCTCTCCAATGCAGTGTATATTAAGATGGTGACTTGAATCGCACCAAACGGGGAACGCCATGGACCCAATCGAAAGCATCCAGTCCGACCGCGCNCAGGCTAGACGATTGAGCGATCCAAACTCGGATCTTTGCTTCCTAGCCTTAGCTGATCTGGACGGTAATGCCTCGGTACGTACGCTCGTTCTAAGGGAGATCGCCGAGGATCACGTTACGCTGTTTATCAACAAGACGAGCCCAAAATGGCNTGTTATCGNNNAGGGAGGAGATGCTGAACTCTTGATCTGGTATCCATCGGTCCAGCGCCAGTACCGAGTCAGAGGCCCNATAGAAGAAATGGATAACGCNACGATCCAAGAAAACTGGCAGCGACGNCCCCTCGGGAGTAAGTATCTGGACCATGTCTATGATCAGCTAGGACCCCAAAGCAGCTTCATACCTGACCGTAAGACGTTAACGCATAAGATCACCGAGCTAAAATCCACCAGTGCGGACGATCTAAAAGCACCTCCGTCCGCCACCGGTGTGTTCATGCGATATCGCACCATAGACATGCTCGACCTCAACCAAGAAGACCGAATTCACGACCGTAGTTTGTTCACTTTTGATGGTAATTCCTGGCAATCGCAGGTCAAAATTCCTTAGTTTGCTAAATGGGGTCAGGTTTTGACCAGTTGTAAAATGGAGATTTGCTGAAGTCTTTGACACCAGCCAACCACTGGTTTATAAGATTTATGTTTGGATCACTAGATCTTATCGCGCTGGCAGTTCTATCCAGGGGGAACGCCGTAGCGTGCCGATGGTACCCTGAGCGTATAAGGAGGTGATCCCATTAGTAGTCAATCTATTGGGGGAGCCTCTGAGTTAAACTAGCGTTTTTCTCGGAGCTTGCTCCCCGTACCTAGCATGAAGCCCTGGGAATTCCTCCCAGGGCTTTTTATTTGTCCGTTATTTTTTAGTCGTTGACTGAGCGTATTCCAGTCAAATTGTTGAAGCAGGTCTCGACGGAGGTCTGAATAAAATCCTCCATGAAGGGTGACTCAAACTGATCTTCACGAATAGCAGCGAATAAAGTAGCCCACAAACCATTTGGTCCAAACTTCACAGCCACAATAGTCTGTCGCTCCAGATATTCTGTCAGCGCCCAGGTAGGCAGTGAAGCTACCCCCCTNCCACTNGCAATCAACTGCACCATCATCGGCGTCAGTTCTGCAGTACGTACTNAGGCAGGTTCAACGTTCTGAAGGTCTAGAAACTTTGTAAATACGTCTAGGCGATTTCTATCTACCGGATAGGTAATCAGCGTCTCACGAGCAAGGTCCTCAGCCTCAATNTGGGACCGACCNCNCAGNACATGGTCACTGGCAACCGCCAGCATCNCCTCATATCGAAACAATGGAATGTAACGGATCCCTGGNACCTCTAGCGGGTCTGAGGTGATGACAAGATCCAGATCCCCACGACTTAGAGCTGGTAAAGGTTCAAAATTGAAGCCGCCCGTTAGATCAAGTTCGACTTCTGGCCAGTTGCTTCGATATTTGTCTATCGCAGGAATCAACCACTGGAAACAACTATGGCACTCTATACAGATATGCAGCCGCCCTGCTTCACCTCCAGCCAGCCGTGCTATATCTCGCTCAGCAGTCCGCACCATAGGATTGANCTCATCNGCAAGTTTCAACAGNCGGCGTCCAGCGCTCGTGAATCTAGGCGGCTTGGTCTTGCGCACAAACAAGGTGCACTCGAGGCGGTCCTCAAGGTCTTTTAGTTGATGAGACAGTGCAGACTGGGTTAGAAACAGCCGATCCGCCGCTTCAACCAGGCTCCCTGTATCTCGAAGAGCAACCAACGTTCGTAAATGTCTTAATTCAATCACTTTGCATGAATATTATTCATCTGTTTCATCATCTATATTAGATCAGCTCAATCAGAATCGCCACTGGAGCAAAATAACTAGAGCCTATTTTTCCCACTTTCTATACCCTTTTCAGGCTAATTTTCGCTTGGCTCAAAGATACGACAAAATAGAAACGATACCCATTTAGATCCAAGGCGCGATGTTTAACCCATTATAAATTGTGATCGAAGAGTTCTTTGAACAGCTAATCGAGCGAGGCGCCAGCCTAGGGACCCTAAAGATGAGAACACCAAGACCCTCGAGAAAACTTGAGTCTATTTTCAAGGTCAAGGAAGTATCCAAACAAGATAAACGTAAGGACGTCTTCACTCACTGGATAATGAAGCAAACACCGAAGAAAGATAACGCCTAGAACGTGAAAAATATCACCAAGTAAATCGGCAGAAGCAACAACGTGCTGTAGCAAGTAATATTGTTCATCGCTGGCCATTTGTCCCCTTCTCTAAGGGGAAACGAATCCCCAAGTACCAGCCAGGTACAGCAGCCCAAAATTATCGACAACATGATGCTGAGCAGTATCAATCCCATAGTTCCATTAGCTTAATGGTTTCAGTTGGTGAATCACCTAGGTCCGATAGTACTCTATTTTATCTATAGGTGTTATCTACCATCCTTGGGCCTTCGTATGTTCGACACCATCAATATAGCAATGCTAAAAAGAGATGGCATAACTGAATCCGTTATTAATCGCCCAAGTATTGAGTATTTTTCGACCCCATACTATGTGTTCAAACAACGTGCTGAATTAATGACCGGAAATTGAACCAATCATGAGCATCCAAGATGCTGCGACCTAAGCTTGTGTTCTTTAATTTTCTGGACGACAAAGATTATCGTACTATTGAAATATACATACTCAGTCATAACTAAGATGAAAGAAGTTTTGTGTTCAAGGAAAATGGTCGCAGTGGTTACATCTTCTTTATTACCTAGAGGCAGGTTTAAATAATCAACTAGTTGGATAACAACAAGCACACCATCGACGTCCTGTCGACAGGTCAATCAGTTGGTGAAATATCGTTGATTGATGAATCTCGGAGATCTGCCTCGGTTCGTGCCAAGACCAAACTCAAGCTAATCGTATTACAACGTGGAGACACCAAGCAATTGAACAAAAAGAATCCAGCATTGGCAAATAAGGTGCTAATGGGTGTCTCCTCACTAACTTGCAAAAACCTTCACGATACCAACAACTATTTCGCAGAACAGCTCTTAAGTATTTGTTAACTAAGACACAGCGCGTTCAATTCGATCGCATGCCTCTGTTAGAATTACTCTGGGACAGGCAAAGTTTAGTCTCATAAACCCGGGACCAGCGAACTGTGCCCCGTCCGACAAACCCACTCCAGCAGACTCAAAAAATGCTAGTGGGTCCTCAAGAGCGAGTGGTCGCACATCAAGCCAGGCAAGATAAGTTGCTTCGACTGGATTCATCGAAATCCCCGGGATCTTTCTAATCCGCTGTGCTAGGTAATCACGATTGTTCTGAAGATACCTGATTAGCTCCATGCGCCAGGGCTCACCATCCCGATAAGCTGCCAGCATCGCCTGATATGCAATGACGTTTATACTCCCCATGATCCCCTCGCTTGCCTCAGCAAACTTTTCCCGCATCGCCGGATTCTTAATAATCGCAACACCGCCACCAATTCCCGCCATATTGTAGGTCTTACCCGGACCCATCAGGGTCACCAGATTTTCTTCAATTCGAGAATCAACCTTCGCGACAGGTATATGCTGCCTGTCATCGAAAATCAGCTGACAATGAATCTCATCTGAACAAATCAACAAGTCATGCTCCAAGCACAAACTTACAATGTCGCCCAATTCTGAAGGCGTGAGTACCCTGCCAACTGGATTAAATGGATTACACAGCAGTAACATACGGCTATCAGGCGTGATGGCTGCTTCCAGCTCATACACGGGGTAACGATAATCACGATCCATATCCACCGGTAAACGAATCAACTCTCGATCCATATTTTTTGGAACATCAAGGAATGGATAATAAATCGGTGTCGCTGTCAGCAAAGTTTCGCCAGGGGCCACCAATCCGCGGCAAGCGACATTTAGTCCTGAAACAACACCAGGAATGAACAACAAATCATCTGCATTGACTTGCCATGCGTAAGTTTCCTCGAGATAGTTTAGTACCACGTAAATAAGCTCACTTGGAGGATCCGCATACCCGAACATCTGAGTGGCAACGTAGGACTGGATCTGATCGATCACAGCCGTAGGTGGATTGAAATCCATATCAGCGATCCACATAGGCAATACGTCAGTATCCCGATACTTATCCCACTTGGTGCTACCTCGCCGGTCTAGAACCACATCAAAATCGGGCATAGCCTGTCCCATACAAAATATCGGCTATACTACCAGTATTGATGAACACTCAATCATTGGAGTATTCCTGTGGAATTCTTTACCAAAA
>PASO01000011.1 GCA_002712135.1 Gammaproteobacteria bacterium | reverse complement strand
CTGGTTTTCAACGTGGGAGGTGATCTCAGCGCACTCGACTATAACCGACGATTTCACGCCTGGAAATATTGGGGTAATGACATATGATCGCATACGACTGCTCCTTACCCTGCTGCATGCAGTTGTCTTTTTTGAAGCCCGAACCTATCGACTAAAAGACTACTCTCTGACCCGTTTGCAACCTCACGAAGGGCGGAGATTCCAGCGGAACTTTCTGCTTCCGGAAGACGTTGCAAGAATGGGCTCCCGAGAATAAAGCAGATATTGGGGAATGGCCGCATCGAGCCGAAATGTCTACTATTAGGCATACCCGTGAGGTTTAGGATACAGGAATTGAAAGAACTAAAACTTGGTATCACAGAAAAAGGAATCGTACACAAAGACCAGAATCCCTTCGATCTCGATACTCGATTTCGGATGGTCAAAGAAAGTGGTGTGTATGACTACTATGATAAGACCCCGGAAGATCCCGCCCTGTTTGACGATTACATGGCGGCGAGTGAGAAATATGGCATACCCATTCGAGCCGGTGGATGGTTCTATGAACTTGGCAAGGATGAGCAGCTATTTCGCGATAAACTCGAGCTATCAGCTCGTTTAGGCAGCAAGGTGCACAATACGCAAGTGAGAGCCAGACATGCTGACGGCCATTTCGTCACCAACGATGAAGTTTTTGAGTTCTATATGATGGCAGCAGAGCTTGGCGATGCCTGTGGATGCTATCCAACCTTCGAGGTACACATCAATATGTGGTCAGAGGACTTCAGGCGAATTACCCAGGTGGCAGACATGGTCGAAGCTCGGGGTGTCCCTTTTCGCATGACACTCGATCATTCTCACGTAATCTTCAAGATCAACAATGAAATTGAACAAAAGGTATTCGACATCAAGTCCTCAATCGAGGCCGGTGAATTGGTACTCGACCCCTACAAGTCAGGCAGTTGCTGCCAGGAATGGATAGACCGCGGATTCGTCAATCATTCTCATGCGCGGGCTGCAGTGCCTAATAATCCAAAAAACACCTGTTACACATATGAAGATGGTAGCCCGGGCCGAGGCGCACAATACCCGTGGTTCGAGCCGGAACCTGGTCAGTTTCCGGGAGAATGGCAGGAAGCAAAGCTCGAGCCTTGGAAGGAAGTAGTTCGACAATTGTTTGCCTATCATGCCAACAATGACGATAGCCCTCTAGGGCAGGTTTCAACGGAATTCATTCCCGGCCCTGACTATGGGTTTGGCCATGGTTATTCCATCTTTGACCACTCGGTAGCGTGCGCGGGCTGGCTTCGACAAACCTGGGAAGGAACTGTTAACGCAAAGCAATGAACGATAGCTGATGGATAAACCCACTGAGAGGACGGAAAAACTGCTTCACTACCTATCGCTGTCTTTCTCCCTGCCCGACTGAGCCGCAAGAGCAGTAAGCGCGGTTGGCGATGGAAGCACCCTGCTGCTAACCAACACCCTGATCTACGTTCTGTAAGGGCTTCAAACAGCTATCGTTTTACCTTAGTTAATGTTCCGGACTTTTTCAAAAGGAGCAGACGACTATGAGTTCATTTTTATATCATTCTTAGCGCATCCATGATGTTAGCGCTTCTGGTACAGCACGATGATGATTGATCATCAGTGGGAAAAAGAAACCTGGCGACAGTGATCGCATTCGAATTCCACGTAAGCAGCGATAACGTCATCATAAAGTGCGCGCAAGGGCTGATCCGGATGAATAGTCGAGCCACTGGGCTGGCAGAAAGAGTCAGCGATTGACGACCATGACAGGTTAGTCTGATGGCCTTTTATAGCCTTAAGCGCCGCACCCAACGCCGCGGCGTTAGTCGTCTCGAAGCGATGTACAGGGCAACCGTGAACATTAGCGAAAACCTTAAGGATTTCTTCATTCGCAGAGCCCCCTCCGGTGACGTTAAGACTCGTAATATCAACACCCATCCAACGGGAATGAATATAGGAAGAAATAGCCTGTGCCTCGATCACTGCCCGAACATTTCCTGCAACATCGTCTTCAGCCAGACCTTTCCGAACAACGCCGGCAGGTACATTGGGAACGATTTCCGGACCGAAATAGGGAAGCATCATACGACCCTTATTACCAGCCTGTGTGGTGTGCAGAATTTCAGTAAAACCCTGCCAATCAAGCTTATACTGATCACGCACCGCCTCTCTAGCCAAGCTCCCATTCATGAAACAGATAAGTGCCATGTAGTGAATATCATCGGGGGAGGAGAAAACACACCCTTCACCCTCTGATGAAAACCGTGGTTTAACCATACAGGAGAACAGCGTATCGGAAGTACCAAGACTGAGCGCCGCTTGCCCTGGATTTACAAGACCAAGCCCAATCAGACTACAAGGATTGTCACCAGAAAAAGGCAATACTAGGCAATCGTTAGTAAAACCATATTTCTTAACAAAATAAGAGTGAATGGATCCCGCTGGCTCAGCCGAAGGCGCAATAGGCGCCATCAGGTCCGCAAGGCCAGTCGCGGTTGCCTGTTGCGCGACCGCGCTCCAGTTACGGGTCCTGATATCCATCAGATTCGTACCACTACCATCACCCGCATCGACGCAAACCAATTTACCAGCCAACACGCTAGCCATAAACGAACTAACTAGAGAGATCGTTGCCGTGACTGCATAGGCTTCCGGCTCATCCTGAAAAAATCGCCGAATTTGAGGTCCACTAAAACGCTCAAACGCGGTATTACCGGTCAGCTCGAGTAATGCAGCCTGACCACCGACCGCTTCTTCTATCTCTCGGCACTGACGATTTGTAGACGAATCCATCCAGATGGGTGCAGTATCGCGTGAAAAAATACCCGCAAGTTGATCAAACAAACTACTATCAGTCTCAAGACCTTCAAGCGCTGCGGTCGCGCTGCCATTAAGGTAAACCGTTCCATGTTGCTGACCGCTGCCAGACACTGCAGCGATCTTAGAAAGATCCTGCCCACTTTCACGCAAACGAACTAGGAGCAGCTCTAGTGACTCAATCCACATGAGAGGGAAGCCATGAACAACGCCGTCTCCCTGATCTAGCACGCCATTTTCGATGCCGTACCTGGCGGCAAAGTGCTCATCAAAATTGATCGATTCCTCGGCAACAATCTCGCGGGCATCCGTGTCAACAATGAGTCCAGTCATCGACTGGGTACTGGCATCCAGGCCCAGATATTGGGGCATCTCAAGTGACTTCTTTATCCGCGCGGGGACTCAGGCGGGCGTTACGCAGCTTCTCCTGCTGCGCGTATATGCTACCTCCCTCGACACGCGGCAAACTCAAACGCACCGGCAAGTTTTTCATCCGTGGTTCTAGGGTTGGCTCACCTCGAACAATGCACTTGTCCATCTCTTCGATCGAATACCCGGTGGGAATAAGCGGCCAAGCATCGGTGGCGTAAAAGCCAATAAAGAACATACGCCGCGGCTTATCAGATTCGTTGGGTTTCGATCCATGCACCATGCGAACATGGTGTAACGTGATGCCACCGGCTTTCACAGTTACTGACACTGCATCGTCTGGCTGGAATGTCGGGTCGGTTACCGCACCAACGAAAAGCCCATCTTGATGGTGATCCCAAACCTTGTCCTTGTGACTTCCCGGAATCACCATTAACGCGCCGTTATCTTCAGTCATGTCATCCAGCGCTATACCCACTTCCAGCAAATCATCATTGGTATGCGGATAAAACGCCCAGTCCTGGTGCCACTCGACGGCAGAACCGTGTCCAGAATTCTTCATATTCATCTTGTTGTTGTGGTAGCGCAAATTCGGTCCCAACAGGGACTCGACGATATTCAGAATATCTTCATGGTGGACAAACTTCTCATACACCGGATGTTTGCTTACGGGACGAATAATGCGGCGCAATTGAGGTGACTCTGCGGTATGCCCGGGCTCTAGATCAAAGGTAGCATCATTCTCGGTAACGTTTCGCGATTGCTCGACGAACTCGTCTGTAACCCGTCGCAATTCGTCCAACTCTTCTGGCGACAGCACACTATCAACGGAGAGATAGCCATCCGTATTGAATGTTTCAACCTGTTCGACAGTGAGCATAGACCTTTCGGTTCCCTTACTTACACATAATCGACGACGTCGCGAGAAACGCTTTCCTCATCAAGCTGACGTAGGCACGCAACCCAATTCAATGAGTGAATTACCCGTATCCCGAAGCGTATCCTCAATGCTATGGGGCTCAAGCCCAAGCTCATTTATTGCCTTGGTACAGCGACATCGAAAACGTTCACCCGTCGGCTCCGGTCGGTACCCACCACAGACATTGTGATCGGAGAAAAGCGCCTGCAACATGTCGAGAAACTCCTCCCCGGTTGGTTCCCCGGATTCATCCTTGGCGGTCAAACAATAACGCGAGGCATTAGTGGCTACGTCACTTTCGACTGCAAGTCGCTGTGCTTCGGCAATATCTCGTACATCAATAATGTTCCACTTCATCGTGCCATGCGACTCCATCTCACGTTCGCCCGCGAGCGCCACACCCAGACGGTGCTGCCAGGTCGTATCATGGGGAACGCCCAATAACGGACCCATAATGTGAAACGGGCATATGGAAATGACATCTATGCCACTTTCCTCACCGAAGTCATTACACAACCGTTCCGCGTCAAGTTTTCCCTTGCCGTACGCCTTCTGCTCGTTCGTCCAGCTCATCTCCCCATCTTCATTGGTATGACGCTCCTCCAGCGTCTCGTAGGAACCTCCACACCAATCATCTTCGGTAAATATGTGATCTTCGGCACGATCGGGACCTCCCGGACCCAGAACTGCCGCGACCGAAGAGGTGTAGATAATCCGCTTCACCGTCCCTGCTTTCCGACAGGATTCCAGGATCGCCGCCGTCATATCGACGATGCCCTCGTATTGTTTTAGCGGCGAGACACGACCGTAGGTGGCTGCATCGCTACCGATGTCGGCAGCCACATGAAACACGGCAGAACAACCAGCAAATGGCTCGTCATAGGCGCCTTTGGCTGCGTCATAGAGGTCACAGGAAAAAAACCTCACGCTACCTGGACCTTTCTCAGCTATTTTACGCAGGTAAACCATTTTGTCTTCACGACCCGTATCGCGCACACAGGCGTGCACATCGTAACCATGTTCTACGAGATTCTTAACGACATGTGCACCTAAGAACCCGGCAGCGCCGGTTATGGCAATCGGTCCATCGGAAGGTCCAGAGATTGCTGGCATTGTTTATGTCCTGATTGAGAAAAGAGACAACGGTACGCGGTTTACACCAATGGCTCAAGCCACGTATTCTTCGCTTCTCGAATAGGAACCTCACGGATGCATCCATGCGACTTTTTTTGATTGTAGCCCTAGCCTATGCGATGCATAGCTATGGGGCTGAAAACAAGCGACCCAATATCGTATTAATCTTTGCTGATGACCTCGGCTATTGCGATACTGAACTCTACGGCTGCGACATGGTTCCGACGCCAAACATTAACCGTCTCGCCAGCGAAGGTGTTTTATTTACTGACGGCTATGTCTCGTCTCCGGTGTGTTCACCTTCACGGGCTGGGCTGCTTACTGGTCGCCACCAGCAACGGTTTGGGCACGAATTCCTTCCTCGAATAGGCGAAAAAAGCGACGATGGTCTTCCGCTGTCTGAGGTAACACTTGCAGATGCGATGAAAGAGGCGGGTTATGCCACTGGCATGGTAGGTAAATGGCATCTGGGCACGGCACAAAAATTCCACCCAGTAAATCGTGGGTTCGATGAATTCTTCGGTTTTTTCGGCGGAGCAACTGCCTATATCGATCCGACTCGAGATGATGTGAAGGGTACTCGTCCACCCCGATTAACACCATCTGGAGAGTGGGTTGGCCGAGATAGTCTGCAACGCGGCACCACGACGATACAGGAAGATGAATATATTACGGACGCATTTACCCGCGAAGCGGTCACTTTCATCGAAAAGCACAAAGAGAGCCCGTTTTTTCTTTACCTGCCACATCTCGCCACTCATCAACCACTTCAGGCGACGATGAAGTACTATAACCGTTTCCCTAGCATCCAAGACGAAGAAACCCGTATCTACGCCGCGATGACGTCTGCTCTGGATGATGGTATTGGCGTTCTGTTAGATACGCTGGCCAAACACGATCTGGAAGAGAACACGCTGGTGATCTTCACCAGTGATAACGGTGCCGGCAATGCTGACTACTGTAACAATGATCCTCTCCGCCTAGGTAAACAAACGATGTACGAAGGAGGCGTTCGTGTGCCATTCGCGATGAAATGGCCAGCCGGGCTGCCCACAGGGATGACTTATAAGCACCCAATCAGCACGTTGGATATCTTCCCCACTGTTATTGCAGTCGCCGACGGTAAGCTACCAAAGGGAAAAGCCATGGATGGTGTTAACCTCCTTCCTTATCTCAATGGATCGAACAGTATCAAACCGCACGACAAATTGTTTTGGCGGGCTGGCAAGATCTGGGCAACTCGGGACGGCGACTGGAAACTTATTTTTGCGGCGAATCGGTACTGGCTTTATGATCTCTCCAAAGACGTCGGCGAAAAGACAAACCTAGCCGCAAAGAGACCAGACATTGTCGAGCAGTTAACCGCAAGCTGGGAACAATGGAACAGTGGCAACGTTGATCCACTTTGGCCCTCCTACGCCGCTAAAGGCATGGACTCATTTGCCGTAGATGGTGTCCACATCAACTGGACATTCTAACGCTCTCCTAAAGGCTAATAGCTTTGGCCTGTAACTATGCAAACTAAACCGTGGGGAGCTTTTCTTTATAGGGATTACCGTGTCCTATGGGCCACACTGGTCTCAAGCGCCATCGTTCTCTGGATGAGAGTTCTTGGCACTGCACAGTGGATACTCGACGAAACGGGGTCCGCTTACCTGGTTGGCCTGATTGGGGTCGTTCAGCTGGTTGTACAAATACCCGTTACGCTGTGGGCTGGCACGCTGGCGGATCGAATGGATCGAAAGCGTTTGATGACGCTGGCNCATGGCGCAACCGCCATTACTTTGCTCAGCATTGGTATCTTGAACTGGCAAGGCTTGTTAACGCCAACGCTGATTTACCTCGGCATCGCGATAACCGCCGGTACTCACATGCTAGCAAGTCCTGCCAGATCGGCCCTGATCCCCATCGTTATTCCACAGAAAGATCTGTTGCTCGCAGCATCCACCGACACCGCATCACAGAATGCTTCTGCAATCGCAGGCCCCCTACTCTTTGCTTTTGTAGCTGTCATGACTGATCTCACACTTGTATTCATGCTTGGCGGACTCATCGCACTGGCATCAGCTGTATTGCCAACTTTTATTCGAGTAACCGGTATCGCTGAAAGTGAGAACGATAAGCAATCTTCTCAACTAAAACAGACTATCGACGGGTTTCGCTACGTTTCCAAACATCCGATTCTTCCGGGGTTATTCCTCCTAGACATTGGGATTACTGCGGCGTCTTTCTATCGTGAAATCCTGCCGGTCTTGGCATTGGGGCTTTTTGCTGGCGGCGCGAGCGCTACCGGCATGTTGGGCGCAGCCAACTCTACCGGTGCGATCCTCGGTTCCTTTCTTGCACTATTATTAGTCGGCTATCGCGCCAAAGGCATGCTTGTCTTATATGCGTCATTCGCTTATGGATTTATTCTATTTGGCTTTGGCACGGTAAATAGTCTTTGGCTCGGCATGTTGATGATCGGACTGCTTGGTGCCACAGATGCAGTAACTGTCGCTGTACGCCACACCACAGTGATGCTCACCACACCGGACAAAATGCGGGGACGTGCATTCGCCTTAATGATCCTTGCTGCCCAGACCGCAAATAATATCGGTACCATCTGGGTTGGCGCATGGGTAGGCACCATCGGTGCAGGCAATACCATGGTGCTTGGTGGCATCATTTCCATCACAGCGACCGCACTGATCTGGGGTCTTTGGAAGCCTATTAGGGAGTTTCGTTCTGATTGAACCATCTTTGAATACACAGGACCTTATGTGCGAGTATGCAAAGAGTCTGTTCTTGTGATCAAAGTTTATGTCCGAATCAATTATAGTCTTCTGGCAGCCCGGCTGAACCAGTTGTCTGAGAACCAAGGAGTTCCTCTCAGCTCGTGAAGTTGAGTATGTATCAATAAATGTAGCGGATAACCCTGACGGTATGGCATACCTCAGAAGTCTTGGTGCCCGAAGTGTGCCGGTCGTTTCACGTGGAAAAGACTTTATCTATGCGCAGGACCTGAACCATGTAGCGAGGTTTGTGGAACTTGATGAAGATGTGCAGCCTACACTTCCACCTGACATGCTCGTCGATCGTCTGCAAAAGTTTCTTGATATTGCCATCTCATGCGTAAACCAAATTCCCGCTGATAAACTAGGAGATCAATTTCCAGGCAGACCGCGCAGCTTGCTTTCATTAGCGAACCATATATTCGAGATAGCGGGAGGGTTTGTAAAAGTTACCCGAGGTGCTGACTTCACTGGTGACGTGGCGGCTGCCACGCCGAATTCAGACAGATCTGTTGTGGAACTTAGTAGCTATCAACAGCAATTGATGAACGATATCGATACTTGGTGGAAGGATTGTGACGATAAAACTTGCGAGCGGGTGGTAACTACCTACTATGGAAATCAAACACTTCACGCACTTCTGGAACGCTGCGCATGGCACAGCGCACAGCATGTAAGACAGGTCATAATGATGCTCAACAACCTGGGTATAACACCGATTATTTCACTGACGCCAGATGACCTTGATGACCTACCCCTGCCGGAAAAGGTCTGGGATTAACTAATACAATAAGGGACCTTAGCCNCCTTATTGAGTCACGTGACAACTAATCCTCATTTGGTAACGGGTCTACATCGTGAAAGTCTACCNGAGAAACAGTGANACACTNNGCAATCAGAGTTNACGACCAAAAATGNTGAACACGCAACCTGAACATCCTCATCCTCCTAGGATGCCGTNAGTCTCACCCAAAATNCCTTTCTTTAGNTGAGCAGAACCGTTTTTCGCAGGCCTGTGGTTACAGATATGCCACATGCCCCTACAAAGACAAATGGAGCTATATATACAACTTCCTGATTGTTTGACCACCCTTGGCGGAAGCTTGAAAGCTAATCGTACTGCCATTGAAAAAAATGCGACTAATAAGCAAACTTTTTTCACATTACATCTCCATCAGTTAAATTTGCATCTCTGTATTCACCTGCACAGGTGATACTAAAACAATGTTTCATCACAACTAACAATCCACACCGAGTACCAATGGCAGAGTCAAATTGTTAGTCTAAGAAAATGAACTTTGGACTAATGATCATGGCTCGTGGGCCTGGCGCACAAGCGCAAGGGCTTACTGCCATGGCCAAAGCGGCCGAAGATGGCAACCTCGACATGATCGCCATCAACGACCATATTGTCGTCCCCACAGATATCGATTCGGCTTACCCCTATACCAATAACGGCGTTTGGCCTGGGGCCGCTGCAGGCGAATGTCTGGAAATGGTAACGGCAGGATCTTTTATAGCCGCAGCAACTGAAAAGATCAGAATTCTGACTTCTGTCCTGGTAGTCCCATACCGACCTGCAGTACTAGCTGCGAAGATGCTCGCAACCGTCGACGTATTATCTGAGGGACGGTTAACTGTGGGCTGTGGTGCCGGCTGGATGAGTGAAGAATCGACTGCGCTCGGAGTACCACCCTTCAACGAGCGCGGCGCGGTAACTGACGAGTATATAGCTGCTTTCAAAGAGCTTTGGTCAGCAAAGTCACCTCGCATGGATGGCAGCTACGTTAAGTTTGAAGACATAATCTTCGAACCAAAGCCTATTCAAGATCCACACCCACCAATCTGGGTTGGTGGCGAAAGCAGTGCAGCCATCAAACGTGCGGCACGAATAGGTGACGGTTGGTACCCATCAAATCACAACCCGGTAAACCTGCTGAACACACCTCAACGTTTCGCCGCCGCTTCTGCACGTTTGAATGAACAAGCAGAAAAATTTGGCCGCGACGGCGCCAATATACACCGGGCCTATCTTGCGTTCTATCCTGTCTCAAAGGAAATTAGCGGGCCCACAGGAAAAGACAGGCGTTGTCTATCCGGTACTGCTACTGAAATAAGAGATGATATTGATGCGTTTGAAGATGCTGGTGTCGATACTATTATCTTCTCTGTTGGTGGCAGAGAGCTGAACGAGATTGTCGACAATGTGGCTTGGCTGAGCAGAGACGTCTTACTGTAGATGCTTGCCGTTGCTTCACAGCAAGGCAATTAAAACAACAAATAAAGGTATTTAAATGGCTATTCGACGCTTTAACACACCGGACCTTACGGACGCAGTGGAGCAGCATGTTGGTCCCTATCAAGTGGCACTGGTGTATCGACATATCAGCAACGATGAGGGACCAACAGTTCATGTTTTTGGTCCGGTTGAGGGCGAGCATAAGGAAATACTTCGCTTCGATTGTTTTAAGAAACAACCACACTTCCACCTGGGGATTTCCTATCTGAATGAACCTGTTGAAATGATCCAAGCGACAGGGTCGTTATCTTGGGTGTTGCAGGAACTCAACGAGAACTTTCCTGCCTACCTGCTGCGTTCAAGGGCTAACAATGAGCTGCCGGATGACTGGGCCGCACTGATGGGGATTGCCGTCGACAAATTTAGGAGTAAGGCCACCGAATGGTAAAAGTATTACACAGACTTTCGCTGCTTGTTCGCAGCACTCAATAACTGATATGAAATTGGTAGAGAAAAGTGGCGAAAAAATACGAAGGAATCTTAAGGAGTACGCTACCTTTGCAAGGTAGATGCCAGGTTGCCAATTGCTATTCACTTTTACAATCCGATAAAGGACTAATCTAGAACCATGGGCCCGGGAGCGATTGATGACTGAACACAAAGAAATGCTTACCATATTAGAGCGACAACGCGCTGCATCCTTAGCAGAAGGCCAGGTTAGCGCCAAGGTAAGAATCGACAGAATTGATCGAGCAATCAATTTACTCCAAACCCACGGTAAACATTTAAGAGAAGCAATGTCCGAGGACTTTGGTCATCGTTCAATGCACCAGTCAAAGCTCACTGATATCGGTGCATCGATCAGTCCTTTGAAGCATGCAAAAAAAAATATCCGTAAGTGGATGCGTCCTGAGAAACGTTCCACTTTTCCTTTTAGCCTGCTGGGTGGCCGAGGTGAGATTCAATACCAACCGCTGGGCGTGATTGGTTGTATTAGTCCGTGGAACTTCCCTGTGCAGCTGACTTTCTCGCCACTCGCTGGCATTTTCGCAGCGGGGAACCGCACAATGATAAAACCCTCTGAGTTAACACCCCATACATCTGAACTTATGCAGGTGCTTTTTTCATCTGCCTATGACGAACAAGAGGTCGCATTAATTGTAGGTGATGCCAAAGTTGGTATTGCCTTTAGCTCTCTGCCGTTTGATCATTTACTGTTTACCGGAGCGAACTCCGTCGCCAAGCACGTAATGAGAGCCGCTGCAGAAAACCTTGTGCCTGTCACATTGGAACTCGGTGGGAAGTCCCCAGTGATCATCGGCAAAAGTGCAGACGTGCAGCAGGCCGCTCGCAGCATCATGGCCGGAAAAACACTGAACGCAGGGCAGATCTGTCTCGCACCTGACTACGTGTTCGTTCCAGAAGGCCAAACCGACGTTTTCGTCGAGGCAGCGAGGAACTCCGTCACTAGGATGTATGCGAATCTTAAAGACAATCCGGACTACACATCGATTGTGAATGAGCGCCACTATGATCGACTTGCAGACTATATAGACGAAGCCAGATCATCAGGTGCGGAGGTGGTGGAGCTTAATCCTGCAGACGACGATTTTAGTCAGCAGCAACATCATCGCATTCCACCGACCCTGATACTTAATCCAGAGGATGACCTACAAGTCATGCAGGAAGAAATCTTTGGTCCGATCCTACCAGTAAAGACCTATAGTGACGTTGAGGACCCGATAAGATTCATTAATGAGCGCGATCGCCCACTCGGGCTTTACTACTTTGGTAAGGATTCCAACGAGGAGGAAACCGTGCTAAACAATACGACCTCAGGAGGCGTTACCGTAAACGACGTCATTATGCACATTGCCCAGGAAGAGCTCCCATTCGGCGGTGTCGGTTCGAGCGGCATGGGAGCCTACCATGGCCATGACGGATTCAAGACATTTAGTCACGGTAAGGCAGTCTACCGACAGTCTAAGCTGATCGCGCGCCTCGCGGCCTTGATCGGGCCGCCATATAGGTAGTCAGTTACGCGTTATGCGTTAGCAGTTGTTAGTACTCAATAATCAATCATCGCTAACGAGCACCAGCGTCCCTGTCGTCGACAGGGACCCGCCCGTACCGTTAACGATACAGGTTCTGGCGTTGGTCTGTTTACCCTCTATACCATTAATGCCATCTTCCGCGGTACCTGAAAGCTGCCGATAGGCCTCTACCAAGAGTTGCATGCCGTACATACCTGAGTGATTGAACGACAACCCACCACCGTTAGTGTTAATTGGAAGTCTTCCTCCTGGCGCGGCATGACCTTCTTTCCATAGCAGATGGCCCTTGCCGCGAGGTGCTAGCCCAACCATTTCAGCCGTCAGGGCTGGCGTGATCGTAAATGAGTCGTAGAGCAGCGCCAACTCCATATCCTCCGGGCCCAGACCTGCCATTTGGTAAGCAGTTCTACTGGAAGAAAATGCTGAGGTTGCAGTGAAATCCTCCATCTCCAGCATATTTGAATGGCTCATGTTTTCACCTGCCCCAGCAATCCAAACCGGATTCGTCTTAAGACTTCTCGCGATCTCGGGTCTCGCAACTAGCACAGCACCACCATGATCAGTAACCAAACAACAGTGTAGCATCGTTAGTGGCCATGAAATTATTCGCGCGTTGTTTACAGTATCAAGCGTAATTGGTCCACCAAACTCATGCGTCTCTTCAGAAAACATAACAGCCCGAGGGTTTAGGGTTGCCCAATCGCGGGTAACAACCGCGACATGGGCGAAATCTTCCGGTGTCGATCCATAAAGATAGTTGTGACGGACCATAGCGTGAGAATAATTCGACGGTGCACCAGAGAAACCGTAAGGGGAACTCATTTGCACCGAAGGTGATGCAGCACCACCACCGCCATAGCCACCACCCCCGCCAGCGCCGATACGTCTTGCAGACCAGCCATTCTGGCCATGGGTCACCAGCGCCACATCAATCACACCCGCGTAGATTGCGAGCAAAGCATGGTGCACATGAATTTCAAACGAACAGCCACCAACAGAGGTCGTATCGATGTACTTGGGATGCAGCCCAAGGTGTTCAGCAATCTCTGAAGACATCCCCGCCGAGAAAACCCCATCAATAGCCGAGATAGGGATCCCCGTTTGATCGCTTACGTTCTTGATCGCTTCAATATGAAGTTCAAGAGAGGTTTTGGGGGCCTCTGGATATCCTATTTCATTACTTTCGGCAGCACCTACAATTGCTGCGGCTTTCGAGACTCCCATACCCTATCCCTCCATGACTCGCCAAAAAGGCAAGTGAATAGCCTCACTGGCCTCTTCAAATTCTACTTTTACCTTACTGCCAATTTTGATAGACGAAGGATCAGTTGCATCAACGCCACGCAACACAGTAACCATTCGGTCCCCTTCATTGAGATCGATGTAAGCGGTTACGAAAGGGACCTCTTTCGCCCACCCGCCAAAGGCTCTGTGCTGAACAGCGAAAGTATGAATACGCCCCTCACCACTGCTTTCAATCCAGCTAATGTTGGTAGAGTGGCAGAATGGACAAATATATCTGGGATACCAATGCACACGATTGCAATCTTCACAACGAGGCAATAATAGCTTGCCTTCTTTCGCACCATCATAGAATGGTTTAGTCAACGGACTCGGGGTCGGCAAGGGTTTATCGTAGGCCAACTTTTAATCTCCCTCTATAAAGAGAAGACAAGGCTATCAAAAAATAGGGGGGCTAGGACAGGTGAACCAGAACTTTTCTAGTACCAGGGTGATGCCTATGCTCCCAGAGGAAAATACCCTGCCAGGTACCAAGCACCATCTTACCTTCGATTATCGGGATACCAATACTGGTCAAGGTTAGCGCGGATTTTATATGGGCTGGCATATCGTCCGGACCTTCCGTGGTGTGGGTATAGAGACTTGGATCTTCCGGTACTAATTTGTTGAGCCATTGTTCAAGGTCGTACCTAGCACTGGGTTCATAGTTTTCCTGGATCACAAGACTCGCCGAGGTGTGTTGAATAAATATGGTACAAAGGCCTTCAGCCAGATCTTTTGCTGCCACCAGTTCAGCTACTGCCTTGGTAATATCATGTAAGCCCTGAGCATCAACTTTGACTTCAATTTGTTCAATCAAGATGGCGTCTCCAACTTTACTGCTTCAATAAAGCAGCGAATATCAGCCATCACCTGACTGCGATAGCGATGGAAACGTGAAAAGGCGAGAATAATATCCACATGACCCATTCCGTTATAGACTTCTCGATTAGCGATCCCGCCTGCAGCGCGTTGCTTTTCCATCAGACTCTTCGAATGACCGCGTCTAACCCGTTGGTCATCTTCTCCATGAAGTAAGTAAAACGGAGGCGCTTTCTCATTGACGAAGTTCACTGGCTGAGATTTTGAATACTCAGTTACCGGTGCAAAAATATCCCAGTGACTAGCTTCTGAATACGGGAAGAAATCGTATGCTCCGGCCAGCCCAATAAATGCTGAAACATGCTCTTTGCCGCTATCCAGCGCAAGCAATGCACCTAATTGTGCACCAGCCGAGTGGCCCATCATGATAATGGGTGCATCTGTCTTACATTTAACATGAAAAAATGCGGTCCTAGCATCTGAAATGATGTTGGCAAACCTGACTTCCGGGTATAGCCGGTAATCCGGTACAACCACATCACAACCAATTGCTAACAACCCATCNGCAACGAAACGATAATCTGATCTATGGCCNCTCTGCCAGTTACCACCATAAAAGAACAAAACCACNGGACGANCNTCACCCTCGCCAANATACCAATCAAGAACCTGGCGCGGATGCGANCCATAGGCCTCAGTGCNCTTCTTGTANGAGCCCAACCGGGCNGCCAGGTTGAGCANAAACAGTCCAAAGNGCTCCACCCTATTCTTCAAATGATCCTTTACTTTCAATNGNTTAAGGNACCAAATTAACGTAGACTACANGNCTAAAGATCGATCTTACCCGTGGATAGTAAACAATGCCAAACGACNTNTGGGTATTCGGATACGGATCCATCCTATGGAAAGTAGACTTCCCTTTCGTTGAACGTCGAACTGCGCACATCAAAGGATGGACTCGCAGGTTCTATCAGGGCTCCGTAGATCATCGCGGAATACCCGGCAATCCTGGCCGAGTCGTCACACTGACTGACTCTCCCAAGGAGATTTGTTTTGGAATCGCCTACCGATTATCAAATGAAGGGTTAGAAGACACGCTCGCGGTACTTGACCATCGAGAACGTGGCGGCTACGACAGGCTAGAGATAGATCTCCACCTGGAAACTGGCCATCGCGTGAACGGGATCACCTATTTCGCAAGCGATGCGAACCCGAATTATCTTGGCCACGCAGAAACTCGCGATATTGCACAACAGATTCTTGGCGCCAGAGGACCAAGCGGAGAGAACGTTGAGTATGTCTTGCGACTCGAACAAACACTTAGCGAAATCGGGTCACCAGATGATCATGTGACTGACATCGCGAACCATTTGCGAAAGATGAGGCGTTAGTCGAGCTTCACGCTCTTGTCTATTTGTGCCCAGGCAACCTTGGATGTTTGAAACGCAACCGCTCCCACGTCAACTGCCTGCTTACTAGCAGCCGTACCGTCCAGTACGCGTTTCGCGATTCCCTGTTGAATCGCAGCCATCTTGAAGATGTTAAAAGCNAGGTAGAAATCCCAATCATCAATCCCATCACGCCCAGTGCTCTCACAATAGCGTTGAACATACTCCTCTTCACTGGGAANCCCTAGCGCCGCATTATCCACGTTTCTAAGGCCCTCACGAAAGAACCGGCTGAGGTAAGCAAAATCTGCCAGAGGGTTGCCCAAAGTACTCAACTCCCAATCGAGTATCGCGATCACTTCATTANGNTCCGGATGGTAGATCATATTAGCAATCTGCAAATCACCGTGTACCACACTACATGAGTCATCCTCAGGGATATTGTTACCCAGATACTCTATTAGATTATCCATGTAGGGATTGTCGACTGTTTTCGTGTATTCATACTGCCCACCCCAACGGCTAATCTGTCTTGCGACATAGTCCGAATGCTTACCGAAATCTGACAGACCTACAGCTTCAAAATCCACGTTATGCAAGCGGGCAACCGCATCGTTTGCTGCACCATAGATCTCGGATCTGTCCGTGTTGCTATAGGGTCCAGTGATACTGTCCGCAATCACCCTACCCTGCAAATACTCCATGACATAAAACCAGGTTCCAATAACATCCTCATCGGTACATAGCGCATAGGTTTTCGGCACAGGAACATCTGTATCCTGTAAAGCAGAAATAACCTTGTACTCTCTATCTACGGCGTGCGCTGACTTAAGCAACTCTCCAGGTGGTTTGCGACGCATCACATAGCGCTGATCCCCAGAGGACAAAAGGTAAGTTGGATTTGACTGACCGTAAGCAAATTCCTGAACGGATAAGGACCCGATAAAGCCGTCCACATGGTCTTCCATATAACCTTGTAGCGACGCGACATCGAATCTATGCTTCTCCTGTACATCTGTTGTGCTGGTTGTGCCGAGTATTTCCATCGTCTCTACTTCTTTTCCGAGAGAATTTCGAGCACATCATCGTGATGGGTCTTGGTGTTCACCTTCTCCATCACATGTTTTAGCTTGCCGTCTTTGCCTATGATGAAAGACATGCGCTTGATTCCCATATATTCCCGGCCCATAAATTTTTTCAGTCCCCACACTGCATATTTATCGGCAACCTTATGATCCTCGTCTGAAAGAAGATCAAAATTCAATTTCTCTTTGTCGCGAAATTTTACGAGTTGTTTTAACGGATCGGTACTGATGCCCAAAATCACAGTTTGCCGACTGGAGAATCTTCGCTTGGTATCTCTGATACCACAGGCCTGCACAGTGCATCCCGGGGTCATTGCTTTGGGATAGAAATACAACACGACATTCTTTTTGTCGCGATAATCCTTTAAAGAAACCTTTTTTCCATCCTGATTTAGGAGTGTGAACACTGGGGCAACACGCCCGACCTTAGGTAGCGGCATAGATACCAACGACTACTCTACAGTCCAGGTATGACCACCACGTAATAAAGTATTCACATCGGCAGGACCCAGATCCTCGCGTACTTGATCACGCTGGGCGTACACATCGGTATCGTAGGATTCGGCAGGATCACAATATAGAACACCAATTGGTTCCGGATAATCTGGTCCTTTCAGTTCGGCCAGCATCTGTGCCATCACCTTGTTCGTTTCGTCATGGACAAGGATATCATCAAGCTCAACACCATCTTCGCCAACAGTAACGATATCCAGACGCATGTTTTTTGGGTTTAGTCGAATACCTTTCTGGTTATCAGCACCGAATGTAAGCGAGCTGCCATGCTTAAGGATAAGTCTTGAATCAGCCGCGTTCTTCTTATCCTTGATGTAATCAAAAATACCATCGTTATAAACCGGGCAGTTTTGATAGATCTCGACAAAAGACGCGCCCTGATGATCATGCGCACGTTCCAGCACGGGTGTCATGTGCTTGGTTTCTGTATCAATGCTTCGCGCTACAAACCGAGCCCCTGCACCAATTGCAAACGTACACGGCCTAAGCGGCAAATCAATCGAGCCATTGGGCGTAGATGGCGAGGTAGTTCCCACACGTGATGTTGGTGAATACTGTCCTTTAGTGAGGCCGTAGATTTCATTGTTAAACAGCAGAATCTGCAAATCGATATTGCGCCTAAGTACGTGCAGCAAATGGTTACCGCCAATAGACAAACCATCTCCATCGCCGGTAACGATCCAAACATCGAGATCTGGATTAGCGAGCTTTACCCCGCTGGCAATAGCAGGCGCACGCCCATGAATGGTATGAAAACCATAGGTTTCCATATAATAGGGGAACCGGGAAGAACAACCGATACCCGAAATAAACACCACGTTTTCTTTTGGCACATCGAGCGTGGGCATCAGTTTTTGGATCGTTTTAAGGATCGCGTAGTCACCACAACCGGGGCACCATCTAACTTCCTGGTCCGAGGAAAAATCCTTAAGCGTTAACTTTTGTTCCGCGTTCATGATGCCTCCAACAGCGCTTTGATCGCTTCTTCTACTTCGCGAATTTTAAATGGCTGACCTGACACTTTATTCAGTCTTTGTGCATCAATCAGAAACTTCGAGCGAATAACTTCAACAAACTGACCCATATTCATTTCCGGAACTAATACCTGATCAAAGCCGCGCAGTAAGTCCTCAAAATTTGAAGGTATCGGCCACATATAACGTACATGGATATGGGAAACATCCAGTCCCTCAGCTCGGCACCGCTTAACGGCCTGATGAATGGCTCCATAAGTGGAACCCCAACCGACGACAGCCAACTTGCCGGTTCCATCTCCAAGACTGACTTCCTGTTCAGGAATGTGGTTTACTATGCCGTCGATCTTGGCCTTACGAACATCGGTCATCTTCTGATGATTCTCCGGATCATAAGAAATATCACCCGTCTCGAAACTCTTTTCAATACCACCAATACGATGTTCTAAGCCGGGGGTTCCTGGTTTCGCCCAGATTCTAGCCAGGGTTTCAGGATCTCTATTCGCCGGGGTGAAATTTTCCGGGTCGTCAGCAAACTCGACCGGGAAGGACTCATAGTCGACAAAATTCGGCACATGCCAGGGCTCTGACGCATTGGCAATATAACCATCACTTAATACCATGACGGGCGTAGTAAACTTGGTAGCAATCCGTACAGCCTCAATCGCCACATCAAAGCAATCGGCACACGTCGATGCTGCAATGATAGGCAGCGAAGTGTCAGCATGTCTACCAAACATAGCCTGATTCAAATCTGACTGCTCCGTCTTTGTAGGCAGCCCTGTTGATGGTCCACCACGTTGAGTATTCACGATGATGAGCGGCAATTCAGTTGCGCAGGCGAGAGAAATAGCCTCGCCTTTCAGAGAAATACCAGGACCTGAGCTAGATGTAACACCGAGCGAGCCGGCAAAAGACGCACCAATCGCCGCACACGCTGCAGCTATTTCGTCTTCAGCCTGAAAGGTAATCACATCGAATTGTTTCTGGCCCGATAGCGTATGCAACAAACTCGACGCTGGGGTAATGGGGTATGAGGCAAACATCAGTGGCAACCGAGCGAGCTGTCCACCAGCTAACAGACCATAAGCCAATGCCTCTGATCCAGTAGTATTTCTGTACAACCCAGGCAATACATCTGCCTTGGGAACCTTGTAAACTTCGACGCCTGTCGGAAGTTCCGCGGTTTCACCGTATGCGTGCCCTGCATTGAGCGCCGCAACGTTCGCATCTGCTATTTCCGGTTTGTGTGCAAACTTAGCCTTAAGCCCATCGATAGTCGATTCGCGTGACCGATCGAACAACCACATAACAAGACCAAGCGTCCACATATTCTTACAGCGCAGCGCAAATTTGTGAGACAAACCAAACGGTTTAACTGCCTCCAATACCTGCTTACCGATATCAATCGAAATTAATCGATATGCATCTAAGGAACTATCTTCGAGAGGATTACCTTTGTATCCTGCACGCACCAGATTTTTTTCGGTAAACGAACCGTTGTCGACAACGATGAGGCCACCATTTACAAGGTCCCCAAGATTAGTTATTAAGGCTGCGGGATTCATGGCTACCAGCACGTCGACCTCGTCGCCTGCAGTGGTCACATCTTCCGATCCAAAGTAAATTTGGAACGCTGAAACACCAAAAGTTGCGCCGGCCGGCGCTCGAATCTCTGCGGGGAAGTCAGGAAACGTCGCCAGATCATTACCGTAGATTGCGGTCGCCTCTGTGAAATTATTGCCAGTCAGCTGCATTCCATCACCAGAGTCGCCGGCAAACCTGACGACAACGTTACTAACAACGTTGGCTTCTGTTTTTTCTTTCGCTACTTTTTCAACGACCGACATTACCCACCACACCAAAAATAGCAGGAGGCAATTGCTCGTGCATTATTGTCTTTCTCATCAACAGATAGACCGAGTAAATCGACACTGTATACCAGTCGGATTAATAAATATTTGCTGCTAAGCTGGAACCTTAAATTCTCTGTTTCAGTAAAAATTTCACGAACGATTCCAGTAAATGTCTCACTAGCGGCAATCCGTGGCGGATTTTAACAGAAAGATCATACATTTAAAGGGATACAGAAGGTCTCTAGTGATCTAGCACCAGCAGCGTGATAATGGCCGAACTAATAATAATCTGATCCCGATTATTGAGTGTCACCGGAGCCTTATCTGTAATGGCCTTAACATTCAGGGAGGTGCCGTCGGTTGAGCCAATATCCTCTATGAAAACCTGGTCTTGCATAAGAGCCATAAGAGCATGGTTTCTTGGCACATCGGAGTGATTGGTATTGATGATGCAGGATTACTCCTCGGGGTTTTGACCGCTTACGACGCCATTATTTCCATCAAGCTGATCTCCAAAGGACCGCAGTAGGTGGCGAATCCCATCTCCATCCAATTCATAGAGGCGCATACTCTGCCAGATCTCTGTTAAGCATCCCTGTGTGAGAGATCTGCCTTTCGGCCGGCTAAGCTAAAGCTTTCTCACCTTAATTGCATAGGAACACGATGGCGATCATACCGAGCAAAAACAATACGGCAACCGCAGAAAAAAGAACCTTATCGCGCCTTGTCACATCCTTGTTCTGTTCTGCGAGCTAGATTTCAAGATGCCACTTAATATACTCCGCAGCACGATCTGCCGGTTCATGCCTATTTTCGTGATGAAGTAACTGTAAATAACCTTACCCCTTATCGTTCAAAAAATAATTGATGTTACGTTCAGCTTCACTGGTAAGTATTTAATTATAATGTTTTTTGATTTCGTTCGTAATTCTCGTTTTACAAAACGACGTCCGGAAATCTCGCTGACCTAGTATTCGAAATCGGGCGGTTACTGGTCAAATGGTAGGTGTATACCAGCGAGAATTTAGTCTCATCGGTAAGATTCCGACCCGCAGCGTGCAGCAACCTACTATGAAAAAAAAGCACATCGCCAAACCCTAGCTCAACCGGTACTGCTTCGGTAACCAGCTTTTTGTTTGCTATTATATCGCCACGCAAAAACTGTGCTGCATCAAACCGTCCAGCTGACAACTCCAGACTGTGCGAGCCGGGAATCACACGTAGGCACCCGTTAGAGATATCCTCTTTGCCAAGGGCCAACCACACACTAATCAGATTCTCTTCATCAAAAGACCAATAGCGATTATCCTGATGCCACCTAGTAACACTGCTGTAACCAGGCTGCTTGGTCATCACGCAGTTGTGATGACATTGGGACAGTGAAATCTCCGACGACTCAAAGAAACTTGATATTGTCAACAACACCTGCTCCGCCTGTGCCCAATTGCGAAAGTCATCGTGCCGAGAGAATGCCTGCAGCAGGCGTCTCGCAGTCGTTGCTCCCTCCGCACAGCTATTCTCGGGCGCACCCGGGTACTTAAGGTCAACTTCGTATTCGATTGGAGCAAGCTGTCCGGCTAAGTGGTTCTTCGCAATAGCTAACAAGGATTCACACGCCTCTGGTTCGGCTAGACCGCGACGGATTAGAAACCCATCTCGCCAAAATGCAGCACTCTCGAATTCACTTAGGNGCTGAATCATTGAATCACCTGATACGCTTTAAACTCGNGCAAGTCACCAATCCCAGCACGATNGATACCAAGTACAGATTTCGCGGTTTCCNACTCAATGTTTTCCAGACACTGCGCNACCCTTANGCGAAGGTAGGCATCTTCTTCATTNAGNAGTGACGTGGGCATCAAACCCACCCGGTCTAGCAAAAAGCTTTTACAAATTGTATCCACAGTCCTGCGCCGACTTACTTCACCTACAGGACTCTCATGCGAAGTCTTAATCCGCGCGCTATAGAGAGCCCATACTCGATCACTTGGATATATAGTTAGGGCAGTTGTTGCGGCACGGCCAGGGATGAAATTTGGCTGCGTCTCATCTGATGCAATACCAATCAACTGCTCCTCAGCGTCATCTACCTGCAGGGATACTTCGAGTATTTCCGNTGCTTTCCATTCATATCCTTGAAGTAGACCCATTACGTCATTGGCCATNAGTGATACTGGAAACAGTATCTCCGGAACCATAAACCAGGCTAAGAAACCGAGATTTCTAATGCTCATCTTGTAAGTCTTCATAACTATATTATATACATTGCTTCACCGTTTCNATTGCCGCAAACTGAGGAGATAAAAATACCGGAGGGGTTTTAATGTCTGGTGTGGGAGACTACTTAGTCGCCGAGCCGGTGACAATCACCGCCGACGCCGACGTTTATGCAGCGGTACATCTCATCTTGTCCAATCAGGTTTCGGGGATCGTCGTTGTCGATCACAACGGTATGCTTCTCGGCATGCTATCGGAACTCGATTGCCTTCGTGCGATGGTAACCAGTGTCTACAACGGTGGCGAGCCTGGAGGAGCACTGGTCGGCGACATTATGATTAAGAACGTTGTGGTAAACCGATCGGATGAGAACATCCTTGAAGTCGCCTCTTCCATGTTAAATGATAGCCACAGACGTAGACCAGTGCTGGATAAACAGGGAAGACTTACCGGCCAAATAACATGCCGACAGATACTTAAGGCCGTTACCAAGTACAAAGAATAGATCGACTAAGTCCATAAAACTTAGCCATCAGCGGCCAATTACGTGACACCATTAATGCCGCCTGCGAAGAGGCGGAAGTAAAACTACTGGAAGATCTGAAGCGTGTTCGCAAGGCGAATAACAACGCAGCGCTATCGTCACAAGCGTCAGTAATACTATTAACGATAGTTGGTGATGATCTGTGCAATGAACTTGAGGGCAGTGGTGATGAAAATAACTTCTCTGTGCGTTCCGACAGACACGAGAGCTGAGGCTAAAGATATCGGGCCAAAAGCCAGATCTGCATCGGTGGCGTCGGCGCGGCCCTAAGGCAAGGCGGTTTTCGAGGCCCAAGACCTATATACTACAACTCATACCAAGAAAGACTAGGAGATAAACCGTGAACTATCATCTTTCCGCCGCCACAACATTCATTTTCGTCAGCGCTGTGCTAACTACTGCCGCCTACGCCAGTAAGGAGAAAACAGCATACGTATGCGAACACACAGGAAACGTACGTGTCATTAGCGTCGAATACGTTAATCCACCTAGCGCANTACCATGTCGGGTGGTCTATGAGAAGACTAACGAGAACCTAGTGGAATATCCCTGGCGCGCAAGAAACGAACGTGGCTACTGCGAGGAGAAAGCCGAATTCCTAGCAAATAANATATCCCGAATGGGATGGCAATGTGACNCGACCAAAGAGGAACCGAAACATCAGAACTTGAGCATCGATTGAATATCAGACGCATCGCCAGNTGACCATCTTTNTTCAGCACTACCCACCTNGNTGGANAATTGTGCNTCTCGTCGTCGCTAACTNATTCGTGAATCCCNTNCNAGACATTCAGTTCCTCGNCCATCNCTGTGCCCANCGGCAGCNGGTCTGCATAATGATCTGATATATGGGAGGCAACAACGTCCTCCCCTGTCAATCTTTGAAAGGCTTCGACAATCACCTCGCATGCTCCGCACGCGACCGTCAAGTAGAACCCCGTTAGGTCGGTTTAGCCGGTTCGGAATCATCATGAAATACCATACATACCAAAAAAGATACACGATTGCAGCATAGAGAAAATATAAAATGCTCCAAAGGGATGTTTACATCGAACCATCAAAAGCGGGCGCAACCTCAGACGGATAGATCAGCAGCCCCATGAGACATCCACTATTCGATACACCCCGCTGAGCACAGGAGTTAAGTTTCGTCATTCGAGAGTCGTTTACCATACAGTATTGCAGCGTCGGGCTTGGGATACACAATATTAGATTCGGTAGGCTAACATATAGCAGTAACAGACACAGCGGATGCACGGCAGGTGATTCGAAACATCTGTATGCACCACTTGCAACAACGGGCGACATCAACATCATGGATGTAAATCAAAAGCGTCAAGGCGAAAACCATATGCTTTTTAATGCCAAGATATTTTATCAGCCAGTGACCTAATCCATCGCTCAGAAATAGAATACCCACAAAAGCCATGTTGGTAATCCAGATTGAGGCGCCGCCACCAAACTCAGGAAGTAGCAACTTGGATATCATTGCTTGCACCAGAGAAAGCAAAAACGTCGACAATTCAATGGCTGCTGTATGTGCGACGAACGAAAGAGTTTCCAATGAATTACAGACGACCTTTGTGTAATTCGAGCCTTCCCTTCACAAGATTGATCCGAAGCAGGTCATTAGCACCTTCCATCAACCGTAACGACCTGACTTTTCGATAAGCACTTTCCAGTGGGTGACCTTTCACAAGCGCCTGGCCACCAACTAGTTGCACCGCCATGTCAACTACGCGCCCTGCTATTTCCGTACAAAAAACCTTGGTCGCGATGGTTTCATTCACATCATTGTCACTGCTTTCTGCGATACGTGCTGTACGATACAACGCGCTTCTAGCAACATAGGTTTCGATACGAATGTCTGCATATCGTATCCTGATTCCTTCGCGTTCACCCAGAGGTATGCCAGTTCGATGAGGTGCAATCAAATGCCGCTCTAAGAAGTCGCTCACCCACATACAAATGCCGGTTGCCTGCGCTGAAATCATGAGACGCACATTGCCAATATTATCCAGGGCCCGCGGCATGCCTTCACCTATTTTTCCAATAACATGGCTGATAGGAACACGAACATTGTTGAACATCATCGATACATGCCCACCTCCTTCCATTGAAGCAAACTCCCGTTCTATGGTTACACCATCGGCATCGCGATCAATAACCACCATGGCGGTACCTGCTTTACTACCATCGGCGTTTTCGACATTAATAAGAGCAGAGACAAAATCTGCAGTCGCGCCACCAGTCACATAAGACTTCTGCCCATTAATGATCAGAATATCGCCATCAATACGGGCCCAGCTTGGTCGTTTTGCAGTATCTGGCTCTGTGAAACCGAATGCCCCTCGCTTTTCACCGCGCATCACAGGATCAAGATAGTTGGTTTTAAGCTCGCCATCAGCAGCGTGCAGAATGCCAGGGCCGGGCCCAAAAATATAATTAGTCAATGGCGAATTAGCTTGCGCCCAAAGTTCCCGCAGCATAGTTAGTTCCAATACACCCGCGGGTCGACCTCCAAACTCGATCGGTTGAGTCTTATAAAAAAAGCCCGCTTCTTGGGAGGAGCTTCGAACCTTATCCCTCAACACATCTGGCACCACGTCACCTTCCAGCTCAGCCTCGAGAGGCCTCAGCACATCATTCACAAAGGTTTCTGCGGCATCACGCACAGCAATAATTTCTTTCGACAACAGTTCTGGCATGAGGTCGTACCTTAAATTCTTTCAACTTAATCAAATCAGGTTCTATCTAACGTAGCAAGCAAACTTCGCACCTTTATTATTTTGTTGGTACAAAGAAATTACTTCGATTTCTGTAGCCAGACCAGTCACTGAAAATCTCGCGACTTGTCAGACTTCTGGACCTCTAGAATAGCAAGTTCAATCCAACTCATTTACATTAAATATAGTAAAATCAATGCGTTAGAAATATCTTCTCACTCCAGGATCATGATGGACAAACTTATCCCCCTAGTTCCAAACACTTATCCCCCGATTATCCACAATCTATTCACCGGTGATTGCAAGCGTTTCAATAGCCATTTTTGGCGAAATTACGCTTCGTATCCAAAAATGGTATAACCTCTGCACTCTACNAAATCTTCATGTTTTCGTGATTCAGTCTGTATCTGNGTAAAATATTTATCATGACCAAATGGTCCCCCATCAATTTCGGNAGTATTGCGCCAATTTGCGAATTGCATCACATACCCCTTATGAGGGGGGTTCAAAAATCGACTTTAAGAAACTGAATAGCAATCTCGCGAAGACTATAGTGTCCTCGCGCCTAGAGCAGACTTTTTTGCCCCTGTGCCCACAGATTTCCTTGTATTTGCTATGCGCCGACTACCCCCAGAGACGTCTAGCACAGGAAGAAATGCTGGCGATAATGGACTCTCCTGCTTACTGGGCATTCTGCTGGGCGAGTGGACAGGTATTAGCAGCATACATATTGACACACCCATACGAGTTCAGAGGAAAAAGCGTACTCGACTTCGGCTGTGGATCCGGGGTGGTTGGTATTGCCGCCGCCATGGCCGGAGCGACTCATGTAATGGCCTGCGATAACGACCCGATGGCTATAGACGCCGCCAAAGCCAACGCAGAACTCAACCACATTACGATGAGCTATGTAAAAGATTTGGCGTGTCTCGATGGCAATATTGATATCGTTATCGCCGCCGACGTACTCTACGATCGAGAGAATCTACCATTATTGGATGCGTTACCCAGGATTGGTGAAGACGTAGTAGTCGCAGACTCGCGCATCAAAGATATGGAACTACGCGGTTACCACCTGATCGACACTAACGAAACAACAACCATTCCGGATCTGGATGAATATCAGGAATTCAANCAGGTAAAGATCTACCGAGCTGATCACGAGGAACGTTAGAAGAAGTCGTAAAGATTTCTGTTGAATAGCAAAAGGTTCATATCACCAAGTGGCTTGATCTCTTCTTTGATAAAATGCAACCCATACAAAACTTTCAACGCATCATCAGCGGTTTCGGGAATCCAAATGCGTGCGATCTCAAAGTCTCTGCGCTTTAAGACTGACAGGCCATGAACCAGTAGCTTTCGGCCAAGACCTACTTGTCGAAACTTGGGATGTAAATACCAGACAAGCACTTCACCAGCGTTATCAAGCCGCGAATCCGAAGCGGCCGNAACACTCACCACGCCAAATGGTTCATCGTCCTCCGCTAGATAAGAAAAAANCTCTGGAGAGGCAAACATGTCCNACCAGCTAACACAAAGCTCCGAGGTTAGCTGGGATAAGCTCTCTACGTCCTGTAACTCAGCTCGACGAATACCAACATGTACGCGTTTTGCCAAATCTTTCATACAAAAAGGTCTGGTCGAAGGATGAACCGCCACAGTAGCGCAAAGCTATCCTCGCTGCTATGCTTCGCCGCGAGATACGGTTAAGGAATATCGAGTGATGAACGAGGAATCGCAGGGAGAAAAGCTGCCATCCATAAATTTCATGGACGAGAAACTATTCAAATCCCGCTCCATTTCAATTTTCGGACAGATAAACGAAAAGATCGCACGCACTGTTACAGACCAGTTGCTAGCCCTGTCAGCAGAAAGCGATGACCCAATTACGATCTACATAAGCTCACCCGGCGGACACGTCGAATCAGGTGACGTAATTTACGACATGATCAAGTTTATTAAGCCTGAGGTCAGGATTATTGGCACGGGCTGGGTTGCCAGTGCTGCAACAAACATCTATCTCGCTGCGAAGAAAGAAAACAGATATTCATTACCTAATACTCGATATCTTGTGCACCAGCCTTCCGGTGGTTCCCAGGGTGTCGCGACGGACATCAAGATTCAAGCCGAACAAATCGTTAAGACCAAGGCACGTATCAATAAGATCATCGCGGATGAGACAGGACGTTCTATTGAACAGGTCGAACAGGATACTGATCGTGACTATTGGATGTCAGTCGAAGAGGCTATCGAATACGGTATCGTCAGCAAGGTCGTAAGTTCCGTCAGCGAGTTAGGTTAAACGCACGAGAACTGGCGCTTAAGTCTGTCTAACCCCATGCTATGGGGGACGCCGGGCCTTGGAGTCGACTCTATATCCGAGAACAAAGGCCTTCAACCAATTCGGCATCACTTTGATCGACAGATAGTCATCCGAAAAGTATGGGTAGAAACGTTCACTGTCTACTTCATGACGCATCTGATTTTTTGTCTCAATACCATTCACCAGTTCCGCCGCACCCATTAGGGTAACGTAGCTTATGCTTTTTCAATACCAGTAATTAAACGTCACTTTATTGTTTTGGCAAATCTATTGAACCTTTCGAGTAACAGGCTGCGCTGTAATCCATACCCCAAATTGTTTATCAGGAAAAACTGATCGAGCACATGGCTGACCTTCGCTACGAACGGTGACAAGTGCACAATATTGTGCAAACACGATGGTTTTTCAAGCTAGCTCAAACACCTTGTCATCATCTTCAAACACTTTAAAGAATGGGATAATAAATATAATTATAATTAATAATTTATAACACATAGTTAATCATTTTTTTGTAGCTCTTTTACCGGTTCAGGCAAGCGGGCTCGCAGCCAGGCTTCGATCACCTCATAGACATCGACTCGAGCGGAGTCTGCCACCAACACATCGGCATGACCATATCCTTCCAACAGATGTAACGTAACGTCCCGAGATCCACTGCGCGTTGCAGAATAGACACCGCTCAGCACGAACTCTGCCCCCATGTTTCCCGAACCAAAATAGATAATAGGAAGACTCATACGGCCAAAATGATCGTCCAAACCTGTCGCCGGATCATCAGCATGCGCCGCAATCGAACGACCTTCAATATTTTGAATAGAAGGGAAATACCAGTCGTAATCCACCATCTGCTGAGCGAGAATCCGAATAGGTGACAGTCTCTGCTCAGTATTCGCGAGAGCACCCGGGCCCCATGCACGATGTAAAACGTTTGCCAGTTCCTCACCAACAGCCTCGTACTTATCGCTGCTTGCAGGACCATTCGGGTCTTCAATCACACCTGACATCAGCGCAGTTCTGGCAGTGTAACCGCGACGCGATAGCACACTGGCGTAATCCCGTCTTTTGTCAAATTGGGCGAGCGCAGACGCGAGGTCAAATCCTTTAGGATTCGACTGTTTAAAGCTACCATCTAACGCAATCAATCCTGCAAATTCGGCTTTGCCCGCAAGTGCATAAGCATAGGAGACACCGCGACTAAACCCACCAACAAACAGCGGATGGTTTGGCAAAAGCAACCGAATCTCTTGCACTAACAATACCGCATCGTCAACAAACGCCGCGACAGTCCACTCCTTCATAAAATCGATTTGTTTTATCTCATGACTCACGAAATGGGTACGATAGTCCATGGCAAAAACCTCAATGCCACGATTGGCAAGATACAGCCAGAGATTATGTCGCTCATTGAGGATAACGAGTTCGCCGTTCATGTTGGTACCTGGCAGAAAAAACAAAGCCGCTATAGCTTGAACTTCTCGGTTCCTGTACCTGTGCACCGCAACAACATCGAACTCACCACCTGGTGCAACTGGCTGTCTCCAAACCGTTTCGGTTAGCGGAGCAAGCGGCAGAACAGGCGTTTCTTCCTGCACAACTTCCCACGCAAACGTGATACCGGGAAAAAATAATATCCAGGATATTAGTCGCAACATCTATGCACTCACTATGGAACTAAGTTGATGCTACCAGCATGACTGCTTCCTGTGTATATTGCTATGTTTCACCCTCGTGGCGTTAAAGATAGAAGGAATAACAGATGTCGGCTAGAGCAATCGACTCACTGATCAACTCGAACTTTCTCGACGCAGACCAGACTGGTGGAACCAGCTATCTTTTTAAAGACCTGAAAGATAGACGCAAGATAGATGATGTTGATCAACTTCTTGAGCAGCTCGACAAGTTTGATATCGGCGCCTGCGTAATCTCCATCATGGAAGATAAATATGCGGATTGGGTGGGTAAAGGGCATGCCAAGTATCCAATGAAGATCTTGCCGGCAATGATCGTAGACCCGCGCAAAGGGATCGATGAGATTAGAAAGGTAGTGCACTACCATGAAACCTATGGCGTACGCTGCCTGCGCATCCCCCCGTTTCGGTACACCCTGCCACCAACGGATCGGATCTATTGGCCATTCTATGTGAAAGCATGTGAACTAAATATTGCCGTTAGCATGAATGCAGGCATGCCCGGACCGAGAAACCCTGGCTGGGTACAAAATCCAATCTATTACGATGAAGTGGCATTTCATTTTCCGGAACTTCGCCTGATCATGACTCACTGTGGTCAGCCTTGGACAGACGAAGCCATTTCCACCATAGCGCACTGGGACAACGTCTATATGAGTTGTTGTGCCGTCGCCCCCAAATACTGGCCCGAGCAATTCGTCCACTTCATTAATACGCGCGGCAAAGAAAAAATGATGTTTGGCACCGAATATCCCACCATCGCCTGGGACCGAGCCCACGAAGAAATTGACGCGTTAAACCTGAGGGAAACTGTGCAAACGCTTTTCTATAGTGAAAACGCCATGCGGGCCTATCAATGGGACGCAGATCTTAGTTAAGAAGTACATCGTTCTGTAGCTCGTCCAATATCGCTTGAATACTCTCTCCTCGAATATCCCGTTTAACTTTAGCAAACGAGTCACCATCCAACTGAGCCAACTGCTTCGCTTTCTCCATCGCTCGACCCATCAGTTCTTCAAGCGGAACCACCTCATCAAGAAATCCAGGAGCTATNGCATCTTCCGGGCAATACATGGTCGAACTAATCGCCGCGTTCGTAACGTGGCGTTTATCTATACGCGAATCAACCAACGTCAAAGCGAATGACGGTAACGACATACCGATCGCGACCTCATTTAGTCCAATAGTAAAGTCCCCGCTGATGCCAATACGATAATCTCCTGCCAGCAACAGGAAACCGCCTAGCGCAACACCCGAACCCGTCGCAGCTATTAGCGTCGGCTTGGGAAAGCCGAACAAGCGCATGGCCAAACGCGCGCCACCTAAGGACTGAGCTCTCCTTCGTTCATCATCATCGCCCCGAATAACCTTCAAATCGAACCCACCGCAGAAAACACCAGGTCGGCCAGCCAATATAACCACCTTGGCTTCTTTTTCGACCTGATCCAGCGCGGCATTCACGGCACCGATCATTTCAGGATTCATAGCATTGGCCTTGCCATCATCCATGGTTATCGTTGCGATATCATCCTGTAGTTTGTAGCTTACGTTCGACATGCTTATCCCTAATAACTGNTGTGTAGATACTTANAATATACCCGCAAAATAANAAAGAATTCNAATCTGGGCTTGTTAGTTGACTGGCTTTTTGCAACTGTGGACTAATGCTACCAAGTCACTCGATAATGGTGCTATGAAGCTCACCCCAGANGAAATAACCGCCGGNAAGCTCAACGAAAGTAATTTCGAGNTGGCGACACAAACCCTCCATGATGAAGGCATCGTTATCCTTGAAGAAGNGCTTGACGAGCNCTGGGTACAGAAAATGAGAGCCGCAGTCAGTGAGCAGCTCAACGCCAAGTATGAATACGCAGAGGAAGANCTTGCCCGAACTAGCCGACATGGCGGGATTCAATCTCCAATCAGAATGCCGTTCATGAACCCTTTGATTATCGAAAACCCGTTGGTATTTCAGATACTGAAACAGGTNTTNGGAGAGCGGTTCTTTGGGTGTCTACCTTANGGCTGTAACACNACGTTCCCNGGNAGCGAAGNTCAGAANGTNCACCGAGANTGTGGACATNTATTNCCGGAAATTCANNACCCCATGCCNCCCCTCATGATTGTGGTCAANATTTCACTNGATCAGTTCACAGCGGAAAACGGTGCAACAGAGGTCTGGNCNGGNTCTCATCTCCTGGTCGATGGAAACTCGGATGAAACATCGACATTGAGAATCCCACCAGAGCGTTACGCAGACCTCAAGTCAGAACAGACCCTCATGCCTGCTGGTTCGATTGTTTTGCGTGACATGAGGACGTGGCATCGCGGCATGCCTAACACTACGGACGAATCAAGAACCATGCTCAGCATTGTTTACTATCGACAATATTTTTTGCCCGATAACTTTACAATCCCATTAAGCGAAAAAGAATTCAGTCAGTTTTCTGACAAAGCGAAGCTGGTCTTTCGGCTAAGGCGAGAAAAAACCCAGACCTCGTGACTATTAAGGCGTTTTCGAATCTCCGACAGTTCGTTCCGTCGCCCTCCCTGCTCCTGCGTGAGGAACTTTTTGTACTCAACTTCAGACAGAAGCTCTACACAGTGGTTTCACTGACCACAGCTTATAAAACCGTCAATTAGCAGAACTCAGATAAGGCCTCTCCTTTTGGTTTTACTCGTTAGTTACATCTCAGCAGCTTTGCCTCTGAACCACACTGCACCATGCAGCATTAGCCCGCTGAGAATTAGCGTTATAAAAAAATCTACACTGGCTATTCGATCTGCAATTTCAACAATACTACCTGTGAGGTTCATGCCTCCAAGTTGAGGGGCAATGTGATGTTTTATCCAGATTGAGATTGTCTCCTCGCCAAACATAGATTCTATGATCACGATTGCCAAGGGCACACCCACCGCCCATATAAAAGGGACGCTTCTCGCGAAAGAAGATACAAAAACAATCCAGCAGTAAAAAGGTAGTTGCCAAAGCAATACAAGGACGTAGTGAAAACCAATATCAGCCCATTGATCGAACACTACCGTCGACGGCTTCCACAGGGTGGACCAAACTGGCACGTCATAGCCGAGCGCCGCGACGGACGCAGCTAACAGAAAGATAAGCTGAGTAACTGCGATAAACAGAAAATGCACCACGGGCACACAAACGATCGCGGTAAATAATTTTACTCCAACCGTCTGTAAATCAGACACCGGCAGAGACTTCCAAAAGAGAATACTGCGATCTTTTTTATCTCGATAGAGACAATCGAGCAGGTAAAAGAACACCACGAAAAGCAGAAAAAAGCTGAAAACAATCGCTATAAAGCCGTATGCCATACCCATAACACTTCGACGGTCTTCCAGAGACATATCACGAAACAGATCCACACCGTACTGCATAAACCTCACATCAAGCTTAGTTAATTCCCCAGGATCATCGATAGATACGTTTGCTGAGCCCACCGCGAATACCGACAGCATTACAAGCACCAGCAGGCCAACGGTCACATAGGGGAAGAAAGTGTTCCTGTGTTCCCAGAATTCACGTCTAATCAAGGTCGGAATCATTGATCTACTCCTTACTCAGCAACGCAACAAAAAGGTCGGTGACGCTAGGTGTACTGACTTCACCAAATGGCTCAAGTGTACTTCGCTCTGTATCGAAAAATATCAGGCACTTNTTGCCGATAACNTCGCGGCTATGAATAGGTTGCAGCGACATTGCCTGGGCCAGATGTTCCCGGTTCACCAACAACTCGCTATAGGATGCTGAAAGGGAATCCATGGCACTATCGAGCACGATCTGTCCCCGGTCTATGAACAATAGATGTGTCAGCAAGCTTTCAATTTCTTCAACCTGATGGGTACTCACGATAATGCTGGTATTTTTATCGAAGTAATCATTGAGTAGTCGCTCATAGAATGTTTTGCGGTAGAGGATATCCAGACCCAGCGTTGGCTCATCAAGCACTAANAGGTCAACGTCGATGGACATCACCAACGCGAGGTGCAACTGCGTCACCATCCCNTTAGANAACTGTTTAACACGCTGATTGGGAGAAATNTCCGTCTCTTTTAATAGCGCTATGGCTTTATCACGATCGAATCGTTCGTGAACACCCCCTACGTACTTAACCGCGTCAGAAACCTTTAACCATCGCGGCAAAACACCGACGTCGGCGATGAAACACACCCGTTTCATGATTTCATGTCGTCCATGACGTGGATCTCGACCAAGGACAGACAGCGAACCTTCAAAATCGGTAAGACCAAGAATCGCTTTTAGCGTGGTAGTTTTTCCCGCACCATTAGGACCAATCAGCCCAACAATAGAACCTCGCTCGACATCAAAACTGACATTGTCCATGGCGCGCGTACTTCCGAAACGCTTATTTAGATTTCGCGCAGAAACGACACTCATTTCGGCAGCTCCTTAAGTAAGTCTTCCACGTGTAGGCCAAGGCGTTTTATCTTTCCAANGGATTTTGGCCACTCCTCCTGCAGGAATTTTTTACGCTCCATCGCTACGAGACTGCTGCTCGCGCCTTCACAAACAAACATCCCGAGACCCCTNCGTTTTTCCACCAGACCTTCGTCCACCAGCAACTGAATAGATTTGGATATGGTGATATGGTTGATGCGCTGTTCTNNCGCTATCTGCCTGACCGATGGCAAGGGATCTCCATCTTCAAATACCCCTTCCAGAATGAGCTCCAGAAAGCGGTCATAAAGCTGACGATAAATTGGATCCCTGTCGTTCCAGCGAATATCCATACGAACGATTGGCTTATTGTGATCTAGTGTTATATATAACTATATCACTATCATATACAGTGACGTNAAGCATCGCATAACTGACGTTTTAAAACTGAGCTATCGGTTAGGTGTAATCAGATACTTCTCGCCGGTTGCCTGCTTGCTGTAAACAGAAACGGCTTCCACCGTCAGCGCGTCCTGCAGTGATACTTCCTGCGTATACTGACTAGCAAACGTGGTCTTAATCTCCATCGCCACCCTCTCGCGCAGCTTCTGTGCGGCTTCGGGCCCTACCTTCTGAAGGAAATTGGGCATTAACCATCCTCCCATTCCCCACGCCATACCGAAGGANCGATCAAAGGTAGTAGGCGATCTATCCAGACTGCCGTAGATATAAACCTGCTTATGGACNGTCGAGCCATAGCGCCCGGCCGTCGCGGAGTCCCTAACTGCAGCAGCCTCCATTGCAGTAAGAATCTTGGCCCCCATGTCGCCCCCACCAATAGCGTCAAAACCTATCGTGGCGCCGGTTGCGGCAATAGCATCTGTCAACTGCGCCATAAAATCATCGTCAGATGAATTGCAGACGCATTTTGCACCGAGGCTCTTCAACAGTTCGGCATGCTCCGATTTGCGCACGATATTGACAAGATCGATGCTTTCGTTGATACAAAGCTTCTGCAGCATTTGGCCAAGATTCGATGCCGCCGCCGTATGCACAATGGCACTGTGCCCTTCCATACGCATGGTCTCTACCATGCCAAGAACAGTCAGAGGGTTAACAAAACAGGATGCACCCTCTTTGGGAATTGTACCCTCCGGCATCACCAGGCACTGCCCAGCCTCTATGAGCCTATATTTTGCGTACATAGCACCACCCAGTATTGCAACGGTCTTGCCCATTAGTGCCTGCGCCGCCTCAGACGACCCGGCACTCAACACGACTCCAGCACCCTCATTACCGCAAACCAAGGCTTTGCCAACCCTGGGTGCCACATACGAGTGCATGGCTTCGGGTATCTTTGCCCTGACAACAGGACTATCCGATGTTCCTACTGCTTCCGCTGTCGTCATATCCGCGGATGCAAAAAGCATCCCCATGTCTGATGGATTGATAGGTGACGCGTGCATTTCGACGACGACTTCGTCATCGCCCGGATCAGGCACTTCTGCGGTTTCGAGCAGAAGTTCCAAGTAACCATCGTCGGTAACCAGTGACTTTAGTTGTAGATTTTCCATTAGGATGTCTCATTTTCGTGTGCGTGAAAAATACTATTAATCCGACAACCAGTCCATGAATCACTGCAATAAAGTATCAGCTATAATAACGATCCAGGAGGAAAGCCATGCCTGTTCCTGTCGGCATCAAAGTAATATCGCGATGGGTGCCCGAAACGTTTCCCTATCTTGACGAGGTTGTCGCACCATTCGACTCTATCTGGATAGCTGATCATGTCCAGCACCATGACCGGGATGTAGCTGAAGGCTGGACCATGATGACCTACGCACTTTCTCGCTATCCCGATAAAGTGTGCGGGCATGAGGTCCTCTGTAATAGTTTTCGTAACCCGGCACTTCTTGCCAAGATGGTCGCAACAGCGCAAACAATTTCTGGTGGCCGAGTCGTTTTGGGTATTGGCGCAGGGTGGAGGAAAGAGGAATACAGGTCCTATAACTGGCCATTTCCTAACCTCAAAGTCAGAATCGCGCAAATGGCTGAGGCAATAAGGGTTGTTCGAACAATGTGGTCGGACTCCCCCGCCAACTATGATGGTGAGTATTACCAAATCAACGAAGCACATTGCGAACCGCGACCTAATCCTCTCCCACCCATAATGATCGGCTGCGACGGTGAGAAATATTCACTGCGCGTTGTCGCAGAGCTCGCTGATTGGTGGAATCACCTTTACAAAACCAATGACAATCTGATTCATAAGCAAAACATCCTTAGAGCGCACTGTAAGGATGTTGGGCGTGACTACGACGAGATTACGCAGATCGCACATGTTGGCATTCGCATCGCGCCCAACGAGACTGAACTGAGTCAGCTAATCAATAACAATCCACCAGGCGATGGATATTTTATAGGCACGCCGGATCAAGTCACCGAGCAGATGTTAGCGCTTGTCGACCAGGGCATTCATCGGATTACCGTGCACTTTCTGGATGCGCCACAAACTAATGAAGCACAGCTATTTGGCAGCACCGTGATCTCGAATCTGGCGAGGGTCTAATCGCTNCTGGAAGTCCGTCTCTTGTGTTCCGCTACTGTGGTCTCCACATCCCCATTCCACCACCAAAGGGTGGGGAAACCATGCCAATTCATGTNTTCCGCGCCAAGGGGTGGATGCATGATCCGATCCCAATGGGTTACGTGACGCCCAACCGGATGGCCATCGGGAATTACGTAATAGCTATGCAGTAATACTCTATCCAAAGCACGNCCCNGCATGTTCATCATCGCCTCTGAGTCTGCGCGGGCAATTTTTTCTATGAGGTAATCTACTGCAGGGTTCTTGATGCCAGGGTAATTTCTCATATTAGGCAAATCTGCGTACTGGGAAGTGAACTGACTTCGCATGGCAACTGCATTTGGCAGTTTCCACGTGTAGACCTTGCGAATAGTCGCATCATAATCATAGGTCCGCAGTCGGTTGGTCATCAAGGTGCCTTCCACGCGTCTAATTACAGCGTCAATACCCAGTCGCTTCAAGTTTTCCGAAAATGGAACCAGCATCCGTTCATGATCACGAGAGCTAATCACGAAATCGAAACTCATTCGTTCTCCGGTTCCTGCATTCAGACGCTCAAAATCTTTGATTAGCCATCCGGCTTCTTTCAGCAATGAGTCTGCTCTCTGCAGCGTATCTCGATTACGTCCAAAGCGGCTGCCCTTTGGCAACTCGACTGGCTCAGTGAAAACTCTATCGGGGATCTTACCGCGAAAAGGTTCCAGAACGGCTAATTCTTCGGTAGATGGAAGTCCACTGGAACGCAGGCCCGACCGAATAAAAAAACTGTTATTTCGATTCATGCCCTCATGCCAGAAAACACGGTTAGCCCACTCAAAGTTATAGGCGAGAGTTAATGCTTCACGAACACGGATATCATCCAATGGAGGTTTACGAGTATTGAGGATTACGCCCCAGTGCATGCCATAGGCAAAACCCATTTTATAGGTTTCTTTCTCGAAACGGCCATCATGATAGCCCTGAAAATCGTATGCGGTTGCAAAGTCCTTTTCATTTTCTTCGAACCACCAGTCGATTTCTCCAGCGCGCATAGCCTGCAGCATTACTTTCTTATCGAAATAATAGGTGAGCTCAATGTAATCAAAATTAAAATGACCAACATTGAGGTTGAGGTCCTTAGCCCAGTAATTTTCGTCTCGCTTAAACAACACTTTGTACCCGGGCATTACCGACTCTATAAAGTACGGGCCGTTCCCCATGGGAGGGGCCATAGTTGTTTCGCCGATCTGCCTACTCTCCCAATAATGCTTGGGTTGCGGTGTAAACGTGACCGTCTGCATGATCACCTGTGGTGTTTTCTCCGCGGTTTCTTTGAAATGAAACTTGAACGACCAATCATCGATCTGCTCAAGTCGATCAATATCCCGGTATAACTGACGCCAGCGAATCGATCCGTCGCGCCTGATAGTATCAAATGTCCAAACGACGTCTTCCATCGTTATCGGCGTACCGTCCTGCCAGTGAGCATCTTCTCGAAGCTTAAACTTCACCCAGGTGTAGTCATCGGGCACCTCAACACTCTCCGCGAGCAAACAATAGTAAGTTGCAAGTTCATCCTCTGATTTACGCAGCAGCGGATCATGGATAAAGGAACCGAGCCCCCATCTAGGATCAACCCAGACGATCTGATTTCCCTTATCGGCATATACATTCAGGTTGGTGAACGTTCCAATACCACTCATGCGTACGTGGCCGCCTTTAGGTGCATCGGGATTCGCATACCCCAGATAAGGCACATCCTCAGCGTATTTCAAGTCTCCAAAGTATGAGAAGCCATGGCTGGGTTCTCGAGACCACGACAGAGACGCTGCAAGCAGCAGCATACACAGCAACCCAACGGCGCTCTTGAGAGCGATTCGATTTAATCGAGGGCCGTACAAGTCGACCCCCTCACAGTAAAAGAAGCCGACGACCATCGCGGCAAGTTAAGTCTAATTAACTTGTAAGTTCTTAACCTTGTACATAGCACCGCCACCAGGTCCACCCCTAGCTACAGTGCGCTGCCAAAATCCGGGCGTAACGCAATCTTCAGGTAAGAGTCCAGACCATTTATCCTCTGGCCTACCCCAGGTTCTGATCATCCCCGCTTCCCATTCCGCAACATAGCCACCTCTGCCGCTTTTCGGTCCAGTACCCTGTCTCAGCAACGTCATATGAGACGTCGTCCCTGTCGCCATGTGGAAAGAAACTGTATTGCCGCCTTCAGTGCCCTGCTCCTTGAGTTGGGCCATGGTCGTATCATCGACACCACCTGGCGTGAAGTCCAGAAGCAGACTCGGTTTACCTTCGTAGATAACCTCGGAATGTTCCTTGGTTACCGTCATCTCATCAGCCACATACTTGGGCCATCCCCAAGCATTGCCTTCAAGGGCTGTATAGAAATTTGGCACAGGAATGTTGATCGTCAACCAAGACTCAATGCCATCAGGACAAAGTGCCTTAATCATGATGCGCCCTTCC
>PASO01000010.1 GCA_002712135.1 Gammaproteobacteria bacterium | reverse complement strand
CTTACGATATTAAAAACGTTCACGTCGTGGGCTACGATGTAGTTACAAATCGGCCTAAAGTTGCGGCGTACCGAGCCCCTGGCGCACCTATCTCTGAGTATGGGGTAGAGTGTGTAATAGATGAAATTGCTACTAAAATTGGCATGGATCCTCTTGGGATGCGGGAACACAATGCAGCTCGACAGGGTACTAAAGCTGCCTATGGACCAACATTTGGACCCATCGGCTTTGCGGACACCCTGGAAGCCGCTAAATCGCATCCGCACTATTCTGCTCCTTTAGGTAAAAACCAAGGGCGCGGAGTGGCTTCTGGGTTCTGGTTCAATATCGGCGGAGACTCCACGGCTAGCGTTCACATTAATGAGGACGGAACGGCTTCCGTAATGGAGGGCAATCCAGATATTGGTGGTAGCCGGGCCTCTATGGCGCTAATGGCCGCCGAAGTTCTAGGGATCGATTATGAGAAAATCCGTGTGACTATCGGAGACACTAGCTCAGTCGGTTACAACTTTCTAACCGGAGGCAGTCGCGTCACGTTTGCTAGCGGAAAAGCTGTTGTGGAGGCTGCTAAAGGAGCTGTGGCTGAATTGTGTAACCGCGCCGCAAAGATCTGGGAGATTGATCCAGATGCTGTTGAATGGGTAGACGGTGAAGCCCGACCAGCCGGGGATAACGCAGGAAAATTTGACCCTCTTCCCCTCAGCACTCTCGCCGGAATGGCCGGGAAAACCGGTGGTCCGATTGGAGGACACGCTTCCCTTAACGTGAAAGGTGCNGGACCAGGTTTTGGAACCCACATTTGCGATGTTGAAGTAGATGAAGAAACNGGNCGAGTGTCTGTNGTTCGCTACACGGCCGTTCAGGACGTGGGCCGCGCAATTCACCCAAGCTATGTGGAAGGACAACTCCAGGGNGGCGTCGCTCAAGGTGTAGGTTGGGCACTAAACGAGGAATATATCTATGATAAGGATGGACGATTGGACAATCCAGGGTTTCTTGACTACCGGGTTCCCGTTGCGTCTGACCTNCCAATGATCGATACAGTATTGGTGGAGGTTCCCAACCCTAACCATCCCTTTGGGGTGAGNGGGGTCGGCGAGGTTCCNATTATTCCTCCCATGGCGGCTGTCGCAAATGCNGTGTCTTCNGCACTAGGNGGNACNCGTATGATGGAACTCCCCATGTCGCCACCGAANGTGNTNGNGACACTNANGAACGGGAANGGAAAGGCCGNNTAAAAAATATGGCTAAAGTGGTAATTCCCGCCGGTCTAAGNAAACAATANACCGGCGGGAAAGCCGAATTTGANATNGATGCANCGACTGTCCGGTCNGTCATTNAANAGTTGGAAANCCAATACCCNGGTATNGGGGAGGCAATAGAAATAGAAATGGCCGTNGCCGTNGACGGNGAAATCTATCATGACCCCCTCCTAGAAGCTGTTGCTCCAGACAGNGAGGTCTATTTNTTGCCCCGGATTGGGGGNGGCTAGGGNTGCTCCCATCCCCACCCATTTAACAAGCAATCCCCACTNGACTGGNNNACCTAAATGCCGCTCAGCTTTTAGTCCAGCCAGCATACANCTGATANCTAGTACTNGAGAGATAGCCCGCATCAATGGGCAANATGCTGCCCGTAATAGCCTTGGCTGCCGAAGAGCAGAGAAAATATATTCCNTCCGCAATTTCTGATGGCTCNACCATTCTCTGCAAGGCACTTTGCTCTTTCATTTTAGCCTCATCCCGAAAACCTTGGTCAATCCTCAATTGCATTTGCTCGCTTCGAACATAACCTGGAAGCACAGCATTGACACGAATACCATTCTGGCCCAAATCTGCGGAAAGTATTTTGGTCAATTGATCAATTGCTGTCTTACTCGGAGAGTAGGCAAGAAGGGGAAAAACTCTCACGGCAGACGTGGACGAGATATTAACAATCGCACCTTCACCTAACTCNATCATATCTGGAACAAACTTACGGCAACACATGAAGGTACCTCGGTAGTTGACAGCCCAAATCCTGTCATGTTCCTCAATATCCAGATCCACTAATCTAGTTGGGTTTTGAAGTATTCCGGCAGAATTCACGAGCACTGATGCTGCACCGCACCGGTCACGCACCCGTCTCACCAACTCGGAAATGGATTCATCGTTGGCAACATCTACGTGTTCAAAAAAAGATGTTCCCCCATTCTGGGATATCTCATCCACTACACCCATACCTCCCGCCTCATTGACATCCGCTACAACTACAGAATCGCCCTCTTGGGCGAACCGCAGCGCAGTAGCCCGGCCAATTCCGCTACCTCCACCAGTAACCACTACAACTCGGCCTGAGTCCATGAGNCGCATTCCTCCCCTTGCACGCTATTGAAAATTTTCCTTGGACAAGACATCTGCGTCGCTGTCAGCAAGCATCCAATCTAGACCACATAGTGAAAGTTTCAGCTAGTAAGACGGATCAGGCCACATCAAAGATACCTAGTGACGTGGCCTGTTTCCTCCTAAAACATTCAGATAGTTCGCTCTTACGCAGCGTCCTCGAAACTAATCTTCCCGGGTTGAGAGAGAACTTCCATGCGACTATCTCCTTGCAAATCCTTCAAGATGGGCTCAGAGACCTCAATCTCCCCAAGACTTAGGGTATTACGAATTCGCACAATCCGTGCATCCTCAGGCTCAACACCTATCAGAGTCTTAACTGCCAAGCGCACCGCGTCCTCAGCCGTTTTCATAGGAATGGGCACCCGTGCGCCTTCCAAAGCCGTTGCCGTCACCATATTCGCATAGGTTGAAGCAAAATCTACGCGCCGTAACAGCCGATGGGTAATGACATGGGCGGAGCCGATGCCCGCTGCGTTCCCATGAGTCTTTTCGGTAAGATCAAGAATTACAATTTTCTTCACCCGAGGAACTTCAAATCCCGGGGTACCCGGATTACCTATTACATTGGGATCAGCACCTGCACCGCTTATTTCCTTGCCAATCTCATCAATAACTAGGACGTCTATATCTTCAATATAGATCTTTGCCATGAGCTCTTTTGCCTTGGCTTGTAACTTGGTTTCTTCCGCAAAAAGGGTCTCCGCTGGCAGNGCCTGGATAATTGCTGTGTCATCAAAGGCATCCTCTACCATGCCTATCCCAAAAAGGAATGGTTGGCATTCCATTATGGCCTTAGCCGCACGCGGAAGAGCATCTCCAAATTCAGTGATTGGATGGTTTCCATGTAAGGAAGTTGCCCCATTGATTTTTCCCATACCTATGGTCATCATTTTGACAATTCCGCTCTCTATCTCCCCTCGAAAACTGGTGTGAGGCTTAACGCGGTTAATCAATACAACCCCATCAGCATCATGAGCGTATTTATCCATATGAACTTTTGTGCCNCCTTCCAACTCGGCAACGACCACTGTATCCATGGTCGCCCGCACAGGCGCNCCCATCTTGTCTTCGGTTACCCCATAGCCAGCGAGTAACGCTTCTTGGCCCTCTGAGGTGCCACCGGCATGACTGCCCATGGCCGGAAAAATAAACGGATCTGCACCAAGCTCTTTCAGGGAAGCAATCAGAGCTTTTACGGCGACATCAATATTCGCTACGCCGCGACTNCCCACGCCGACCGCAATCTTTGCCCCGGGCTTAACTTTTGCCTTGATATCTTCTCGACCCATCTCATTTGTCACCGCTCCCGCAACATCGTCAATTTTATGATGCTCAAATGCCTGGCGTACCCGGGCCATTTGGGGCAAATCGAACCCCAACCCACCCGCAATATTAAACTGAAGGTCCTCGTGCACGATCTTTCCTTCCCTCTAGCTTTTCACGGCCCCAGATTATTGCCAGGACCAAAATGATTAATTACTGGGTAATGATATCACGTCGGTGGAGAAAGCCAAAATCCTTCCACAATTGAGGCCTATGCCCCGTGGAAGGAACCGACGAGCACCCAGAACTAAAATTATTTAGTTCGCTCAGCCCGTAATTGGGAACGTCGCACCTTCCCTGCATCGTCCCGGAGAGAAAAGTCCACAAACTCATAGGTTCTAGGGGTTTTATAACGGACTAAGCGAGACNCTAAAAAGGCAGCTAAGACACTCTCATCCAANTCTTCCTNCCATTCCGGATCTTTTTGGATAATTGCATGCACCACCTGGCCCAGATCTTCATCAGGGAGTCCGATAACTACAGCCGTATCTACTCCAGAGTGCTCAGCTAAACTGGCTTCTACCTCCGCCGGGTAAATATTGGCCCCTCCGGAAATAATCAGGTCAGTTCTTCTATCGGCCAGATATAANTAACCNTCCTCATCCATCCAACCCATATCTCCCAAGCTGTCCCACCCGTTTGCCGTAACTCGCGGCTCTGCGCCCACATAATGGTAAGAAGTGCCTGGACCATCTTGAGGCATGAGATATACCTCTCCAACTACTCCAGGAGCACACTCTTCCCCATTTTCATCCAAAATCCGAGCACGAGATCCGTTAANAAGCTTCCCCACGGAACCTTTATGCTCCAGCCACTCGTGACCCGACATCCAGGTAGCGCCCGTACCTTCCGTCCCCCCATATAGCTCGTAGACCCTTCCCGGGCCGAGCCATTCNACCCATTTCTCCTTAAGCCAAATTGGCATGGGTGAAGCCACATGACCAACNATTTTTAAGCTGGATAGGTCGTAGTTATTACGGACATCGTCTGGCAGACGCCATATCCTATGCATCATAGTGGGAACCATCATTACCCACGTAACAGCATGTTGTTCGATCAGCGCAAGAGCNGTCTCGGCATCAAACCTTTCCATTCCAACNACCCTATTTCCTCTGAACAGAGCGTGATGGGCAAAAGCAAAAGGAGCATTATGGTATAGTGGGCCTGGGTTCAATACGCACGATTTGGAAGGGATATCAAACACGGAATAGGTATCGCTAACGTCTAATTCGGACGGCTGCGCATCCACAATGATTTTTGGTCGTCCCGTAGAACCTCCACTGGACATAGCTTTCCAATGCTTTGCAAGTTTGGGCTGGAGAGGCGCGTCGGAATAATCGCTCTGAACTGAACCGATGTCCAGAACCTGNCAGCTAACAACCCCTTCCANGCTGGAGCCGACTAAAAGAGCCGGTTGAAGAGTTTGCAGAATGGCATTTAATTCGCCGCTAGGCAGTCTGTAAGACACCACGTGTGGCGTGGCCCCCAACTTCCAAATAGCAAAGCATACCTCATGGAACAGGATGCTATTAGGTAATGCCACTGTAACGAAACTATTTTGTGTAACCCTATATTTTGTCAACAATCTTGCAATCTGATTGGCTCGGCTCTCCAGCTGGGCCCACGTGCGATCCCCATCGGGGTAGCTCAAACAATTTGTATCACCCCCTAGAAGACGACTGTAGTGGGCAGGAACCAAACCCAAATTTAGTGTTTGCATATCAATGGCCTATTGTTTCCAAAACACAGAGTACCCGACAAACACAGGGTGATGTGTTCAGATATAATTAAACTTGTCCAATTAAGTCCAGCGCTTGTTCCAGAAGACCTATTCTCTCCGCTGAACCCACCTCGTCAAATCTTAAAGATAGTGAATTTACACCAGCTGCCCTGTATTTCTTAAACCGCTCCAGCACCATATCCGGCGTGCCAAGCGCCCCAAAGTTGGTTACCATCTCATCCGGAACGCGCGCAGCCGCCTCCGGCCTTTTGCCTTGCAACCACAACTCTTGAATAGCCTTTGCATCATCAGTAAATCCGGCTCGCTTAAAGGCATCGTTATAGAAGTTTGTCGATGCAGAGCCCATAGCTCCCATAGTGAACGCCACACTAGAACGCTTATCTTCGATCATTCTCTCAACGTCATCACCTATCGACACATGGCATGCCACACTAATTTCTAAATCCTCCAGGGAGCGCCCCGCCTCGTTCGCACCCTTCTTAAGGTGAGTGAGGTGNGCATCTGGATAGTCAGGAGAAAAAGAAGTTCCCAGCCACCCATCAGCCGCGGCGCCCGTGTATTCGAGAGATTTGGGCGCTAAAGTTGCGAGGAAAATTGGTATATGGGTTGGCGGATGATCCAAACGAATTGCTTTTCCCTCCCCGCCTGGACGAGGAAGAACATGATGTTTTCCCCTGTAATTTAATTTTTCCCCACGAAAACCCAACCTGACAATATCAACAGTTTCACGAAGGCGGGTCAGAGGAGAATCGTAAGCAACCCCGTGCAACCCTTCAACAACCTGTGGGCCGCTCACACCGAGCCCTAGAACAAACCTTCCATTGCTAAGCATATTCATAGACAGCGCCGTCATGGCTATCATTGACGGAACCCTAGCGCTGATCTGCATTATCCCTGTGCCTAGCCCAATCCGTTCAGTCTGACCTGCCAAATACGCTAATGACGTCACCGAATCTTGGCCCCATGCCTCAGCCGACCAAACCCGATCCACGCCCAACTTATCAGCCTGCTTCACGAACTCTATGGCACCACCAATATCACTGTTTGCGTATCCACCAATTGTTACAGCAGTCTTCATTCTGTTTTACCTCAATACGTGACCAGTATTTTCGCACTAGATTGTCATCATCGCTGTGCATACAGTGTGGAACAAACCAATTGCAAGCCTCAAAAAAATTTCAGCTAAAACTTAAATCTTTACTAGACATTAATTGTAATTTTGACAGTGTACTCAGCAAGCAGAAAAGCAGGNATATAGAATGGGCAACGGACTACCGCTTTCACACATTAAAGTTTTAGATTTGACCCGGGCTCGGGCTGGCCCCACAGCCGCACGACATCTCGCAGACTGGGGTGCGGATGTTATCAAAATTGAGATGCCTGCAAGCCCAGAGGATGAAGGCTTGGGAGGAATAAGGCACGGACCAGACTTCCTTAACCTACACCGAAACAAACGGAGCATCACCCTGAACCTGAAAAAATCCAGGGGACTGGAGCTATTTCTTGAAATGGCTCGTGAGGCAGACGTAATAGTGGAAAACTATCGTCCTGATGTAAAACGGCGTCTTGGCATCGACTACGAAAAGGTAAAATCAATCAATCCAAGAATCATATATGGAAGTATCTCGGGCTTTGGGCAAGATGGACCTTTACGGGATCGGCCGGGACTAGATCAAATAGCCCAAGGCATGGGCGGCCTAATGTCTATAACAGGGTTGCCTGGGCAAGGCCCCGTCCGGGTGGGAGTGCCCATTGCCGATTTATCCTCCGGCAATTATCTAGCCATGGGCATTCTGCTTGCTTTAATCGATCGAGATAGAAGTGGTGAGGGGCAGTGGGTTCATACCTCCCTTCTTGAGGCTCAAATTTCCATGCTGGATTTTCAAGCGGCTCGGTGGCTAATAGATGGCGAAGTCCCTCCCCAGGCAGGCAATAATCACCCGACTGGAATCCCGATGGGGGTCTACCCAACGTCGGATGGAGCCATCAACATAGCCGCGGCCGGTGAAGTTTTATGGAAAAGGTTCATAGGAGTTATAGGTGCCCCCGAGTTAGCAGAAGATAACCGATATGCAGATGGAGAAGCACGCTCAACCAATCGGGAGGCCCTTAACAAAACTCTAGAAAGCATAACTGTACAAAAAACTAGCGAGGAATGGATAAAGTGTCTAAATGAAGCTGGTGTTCCCTGTGGCCCCATATACAGCGTTAAGGAAACCTTTGCCGACGAGCAAGTGCAATATTTAGGCATTGCAAGGGACATGGTACATTCTGAACTAGGTACGGTAAAAGTTGTGGGCCAGGCCGTAAATCTCTCCCGGCAGCCACAACCCTCCACTATGCGGAGGTCGACGCCCGAAAAAGGACAGCACACCAACGAGATTCTTCGTACCCTAGGCATAGGTGAGAAGGAACTTGAATCACTACGAGACGAAGGCGTTATATAACAATGTCAGAAAAGCCTGGAGATAGTCTTTTGACCGACTCGAAACCAATAACTTCCCCCACCGAACGGATGATAGCCTTTCAGCGTGGAGGCGTGGGGTGGATGATATTCAATAACCCAGCTAAGCATAACGCCCTTTCGGTTGAGATGTGGAAGGGTATGGGCGTCATCATGTCCGCCTTTCAAAAGGAGCCTTCAATAAGAGTTGTTGTTATGAAGGGGGCGGGAGAAAAAGCCTTTATTTCCGGTGCCGACATATCGGAATTTGCGNAGCATAGATCTTCTGCCTNAGCTGAAGAGGAATACAATCGCATATCTGCAGAATCTCAATTAACTTTGAAGACATTCAATAAACCGTTAATCGCAATGATTAACGGTTATTGCATCGGCGGAGGACTTGGAGTTGCTCTAGCTGCTGATATTCGCATTTGCAGCGATAATTCGGTATTTTCGATACCGGCAGCAAGGCTTGGCCTAGGCTATGGTTTCGATGGAATGAAAACACTAAGCGACCTTGTTGGCCCATCCTCAGCTAAGGACATCATGTTTACTGCGCGGAAGTTAAAAGCAAAAGAAGCAGCCAACATGGGGCTAGTAAACATAGTTACGAAGCAAAACGAACTTGAGGACGCAGTCGAAAAATACGTCAGCAAAGTTTCGGAGAATGCCCCGCTTACTATCGCGGCAGCAAAACTNGCAGTCAANGAGACCCTCAAAGACCCTGAAAAGAGAGATCTCCACCACCTAGAACAAAAAATCCGTTCAATNTTTGATAGTGAAGATTATAAGGAGGGACGCACTGCCTTCATGGAGAAGCGCCGCCCAGTATTTCGGGGACGCTAAGTAGATAGGCGATACATAGGCTAGCTGGGTTCCAAACTGTAGGCTATTTTACATTGCATGGCCTGGCCCCTCGATTGCACTACGAAACATAAAGCCCCCTATATGACTAAAAACAAACCAGAGTCGTAATAATGACAAACACTAATGTAGAATCAGTAGAGCCGAAGACCATAAACCTCCTNTCCCAGGTCACCACCGCAACCATTGCAACACAACTTTATAAAAGAGGTCTTAAAAAATGTTACCTTAGAGGTGTAAAACCTCTGCACACCAGTACTCCAAGTTTTGTTGCTCCCGCCTACACGCTCCGCAACATTCCAATGNGAGATGATCTGGGCGATATGTCGATCCTTGCTAATCCGGAGTATCCGCAAAGATATGCTGTCGAAAAAACACCAATAGGCCACTGTCTGGTAAACGACACTGGCGGCAACCTGATTGCAGGCACAATGGGCGATATTTTAATCGAGCGCTTGCGCGTGCGTGGAGTGACAGCAACAATAACTGATGGCGCTGTTCGTGATTCGGGAGATATTGAAACTATAGATTTCCCTGTGTACTGCGGATCTCGCGCNGCCCCAGCAAGTGTGGCCGAACTATATGCGGTTGAAGTNCAGGTCCCCGTCGGCTGCGGTGGAGTTGCTATTTTCCCGGGNGACATTATTGCAGGAGACAAGGACGGGGTCATCGTTATTCCCAGAAATCTTGCCGAAGAGATTGCTGAAGATGCACCAGAACAAGAACGCTATGAACGCTATGTTCTCTCTCGGGTCCAGGCTGGCGATTCTATCACTGGATTGTATCCTTCTACCGAAGAGTCGAGAAAGAGATACCAAGACTGGGAAGNCTAATACTAAGAACAGCCGCTNGATTTCAAATTACTTTTCTTCATCTGGCAATATAGATTNGATCATATTTCCGATTACGATCATCTCNGGAATAGGCTTTTGCAAATACGAGTCGATTTCTTCCGCCCAATAGTCACGTATATCGATGCTAGGAACTTTCTCCGTGATAATATCAGTCGTTTGCAACCTAAGAGCTGATACCTTGGAAACTGCACGCTCCTTCAAGCAAGAAGAAACTTTTCTAACCTCCCCATTAGCAATCGACTGAAGAATATGTGGAGCAACTAGAGCCAGAAATCCTGGCCAATGAGCCAGGTGTCGAAATAGGCTAGGTATCATCAAACTTCGAGGTGGCGAAACATACTTTGCTAAAACGCGCACCACAGCCGCCGTGTCCTGCCCCATTTGACCCAGATCAAGTATAGGGGGCAACTCCTTTACATGGACCCTCCGAGCCTTCAGAGGTTGCATTCGCGGGCCTTGTAGGACTTTTCCTTTTTTTAGATGCGCGAGGAAAGCATTNAGAAGAAGTAAATTCAGACTATTTCCACGATTATATTGGGAAAGGACCGAGGCCAATTTGATTTCCTCTACTTCATCAATGCCTAATAACGGTAAACTAGCACGCTGAACAGACTTTACTGCCGGCCAAGCCACCCCATCGGAGAGCTGGGCCAACTCATCTTCGATATCAAGCGAATTTATGGCGCCGTTGATCCAAGCCCAAACCCACTCGAGCACCCCTTCCTCGGTAGCCATCCGCCTATAGATAAGGTTTACCATNCTAAGACCCATGGTATCCCTTATTTCTGAATATAANCCCGCAACTGTACCCCTGGCCCCCTGCTCAGAAAGCTCGCCTCCTTGGTGACCAAATTCTCTCCTATGCTTCACCTCTTTGGTCCCATCCATAAAAAATTTCTCGCTAAAATCNNCCCNCANTATAATGGGCCAATCGCTTAACACCATAACCTCGACCCTCAGGAAAATTTCCTCCAACCNGTCTACGGAGGCATTGATAGCCTAATTAATTATATATAGCGCAGCGCAGTGTTAACTCCGAAATATCAACNCTTGCCGCCGGTTTAAACCACCACTAGTGTTATTTAAAATTTTTGGAGAGCCGCATGCGCGACATTCAACTTCCAGGACGATCCCCGGCCCATTCTCGGCGAGCAATGGCTGCTACGTCACATCCATTAGCAACTCTAGCCGCCCTTGATATGCTGCGCAATGGGGGTAACGCAGTGGATGCTGCTATTACGGCGGCTGCCCTTCTTGGGGTCGTAGAACCCCATTCAACCAGCATTGGAGGTGATTGTTTCGCGCTCTACGCTCCACAAAACGGCAAGGTTGTGGCAATTAACGGCTCGGGGAAAGCTCCTGAATCCGCAACNGTTGATTGGTTTCAGNGCCGAGGAATTACCTCCATTGACTATCAAAGCCCTCACTCTGTAGTTGTCCCCGGATGCGTGGCAGCCTGGCAACAATTATCTGACGACTACGGCAATAAATCACTAGGAGAGTGCTTACAACCAGCTATTGCNTCGGCACGCGATGGTTACGTTGTCCATTCGGTNATTGCAGATGAATGGGCACGAAACTTTGATAAATTATCGNCAGATAANAACAGCCGCGANATTTTTCTTCCATCTGGCGCAGCACCTTCTGCCGGNAATGTGCATGCTCAACCCGCCCTTGCTCGCACACTCCAGATGATAGGAGAAAAGGGAGCTGATGGATTTTATCGTGGCAAGATAGCCGAACAAATGGTGGAATTTTTATCTGGCAAAGGTGGATTACATAGCATCCAGGACTTTTCCGAAACAAAGCCTGACTATGTAACTCCTATCAGCACAAATTACCGTGGCTATGAAGTTATGGAATGTCCTCCAAATGGCCAAGGAATTATTGCCCTTGAAATACTTAATATCTTAAGTGGCTATGATTTGAAAAAGTTGGAGCCACTTGGAATTGACCGATTGCATCTTGAATCAGAGGCTACCCGACTGGCATTTAGAGACAGGGCCGCTTTTTTAGCTGACCCAACGCAAACTCACGTACCTGTNGAAAAATTATTGTCCATGGATTATGCCGATAAACTTAGGTCCAGCATAAGCATAGAAAAAGCGATGCCCAAGCTGCCTGCTCCGGGTGAGNCCCCCCACGCTGACACNGTCTACCTCACCGTAGTNGACGAAGAACGAAANGCAATTTCGTTTATAAACTCAATCTTTAATTCCTTTGGAAGTGGACTTGTAGATGGGGAAACCGGTGTTCTATTTAACAACCGCGGAGCAAGTTTTGTAATAGACCCAGCTCATCCGAATAAGATTTCTCCAAGAAAGAGGCCTATGCATACGATCATACCGGGCTTGCTCCGAAAAGACGGCAGAACCGTAATGCCATTTGGTGTAATGGGGGGACATTATCAACCAGTTGGCCACGCCCATTTTTTAACTAATTTTTTAGACTTTGACCTAGACGTACAGGAAGCACTCGATGCGCCAAGGGTTTTTGCATTCAATAATGAGTTGAGCGTTGAACGTGGTATAAAGAACGACGTAGCGGAGGGATTAAGGAAGCTTGGCCATAATGTGCGGACGGCAGAAACCCCAATCGGAGGCGGCCAGGCAATCTGGATAGATTGGGAAAGCGGTGTATTGAGCGGCGGCTCCGATCCCCGAAAAGACGGATGCGCGCTGGGTTACTAGAGTGCGGGAAACTGGTAACTTCCTGCCAACGAGGCCCTTTGGCACGCCAAAGAATAAACAACATCACACGTTGGTGTCTTAACCCCAGTCAATTCGCCGAGCTCACACACAACACCAAGCAATGCATCGAGTTCTATTGCCTTCCCTGCCTCTAAATCCTGCAAACTAGAAGTCTTGTGGTCACCAACCTCTGTAGCGCCATTGATCCTTCTGTCTGCGTCGACAGGAAAAGTAACTCCAAGCCGTTCACCAATCTCCTTGGCCTCACACATCATAGATTTAATCACTTCGCGCAACCTCGCGTTTCCCCCTATCTGGCCAAGGGTAGCCCCTGTTAAAACACTGACCGGATTGAAAGACAAATTGCCCCAAAATTTTACCCATATATCATCCCGTATTCTTTTCCTTACTGGCGCCCTCAAGCCTGCATCTGTAAATACCTTACTTAGGGCCAAAACCCGATCCGACCGAGAACCATCTGGTTCCCCAATTGGAAAACGGTTGATTGAAATATGGCGAATAACACCTGGCTCAACAATTTCCGCCGCTGGGTATACCACGCAGCCAATAACACGTTGTGGCCCTATTAACTTCCACTGTTCCCCACCAGGGTCAACGGACTGCATTTGATGGCCATCAAACACACCGCCCAGTTTATAAAAATACCACCACGGCATACCGTTGACAGCGGGAACAACAACCGTATCTGGTCCAAGCAGTGGCTCCAAGGCATCAGCAATTACTGGCCCAGAATGGGCCTTTACAGCTACAATGACATAGTCCTGGACTGGAAAGTCTCGGGCATCGTTACTACAGGCCAAAGGGGTTGTAACTTCTTCCCCGTCAGCAATCAGGGTGAGACCTTTTTTCTGTATTGCCTCCAGATGAGCACCACGAGCTACAACACTAATTTCATTATCCGTCGCTGCCAAACGCACCGCTAAATAGCCGCCTATGGCCCCAGCACCATAAATGCAGATCCTCACGGACTAATGCCCAACTTCTCCGCCAAACCTATCCGTTGCAATTTGCCAGTCTGTCCTTTTGGGATTTCCTCTAAAAAAACCAATTTACTAGGCACTTTGAACGATGCCAATCGCTCCCCAACAAAAGTCCGCAACTCTCTCTCNGTNACCTCTGNGCCTTCTTTCAAAACGACAGCGGCAGCCACCTCTTCCCCCAACTTCTCATGGGGGCAAGCAAAAGTAACCACTTGGGACACAGCTGGGTGATCCATCATTACATCGTCGACCTCACGAGGGCTGATTTTTTCCCCCCCTCGATTAATAATCTCTTTGAGTCGGCCAGTGATAGTCAGATAACNATCCTCATCCAANAANCCNTGATCCCCAGTACGGAACCAACCNTTCTTAAANGCATCACTATTGGCCTGCGGATTACTATCATAGCCTTTAGTAACATTGGCTCCCTTAATAACTATTTCTCCTATACCTCCGTCAGGGCCCAGGAGATCTCCGCTCTCGCCGATTATCTCAACTTCAGGACCAGCAGCCAGACCCACAGAGCCTGGTTTTCGTTGGGCAGGAGGCAACGGGTTGCTCGCCATTTGATGCGCCGCCTCGGTCATCCCGTAGGATTCTATTACGGGAACCCCAAAAGTTTCTTCCAGTTCGTGCATGACCTGTGGAGGCAGCGAGGACGAAGAGGACCGTATGAAGCGAAGGCGACTATCCTCGATGATCTGTTTATTTCTGGGGGCCCGTCCTAACACTGCCTGATGCATAGTGGGAACGGCCGTGTACCAACTAGGCTTCAAGGCAGAAACTAGACTAAAAAAATTTAACGCATTAAAACCACTAGTGCAGGCAACTGACCCACCGGCCGCCAACGATGACAATACAGCTGCAATCAATCCGTGAATGTGAAAAAGGGGCATGACGTTNAGACACAAGTCGTCATTTTTAAGTTGAAGAGTGGCCGCNATATTTTCAGCAGAAACGCACAAATTAGCCTGAGTCAACGGCACTATTTTGGGCCTGGAGGTGGTCCCAGAAGTATGCAATATCAGNGCTACATCATCTGCCTCAGAAAACCCTTCAGTTACATCACCGGAGATACCCTCACCGTCCAACTGAAACAAACCAGGGCTATGGCTAACTGGACACATTTCCAGGATTGGAATGGACAGATCTTGTGCCGCGCGGCGGGCCTCACCATCCTCCCCTTGCATCAGAACGACAGCCCGCGNCCCAAGATCCTTCAAATAGAACTCAAATTCATCATATCGATACGCAGGATTNAGGGGAGCGATAGTTGCTCCAGANGCAATGNTAACAAAGGCAGAGGCCATGACAGGGCCGTTAGGCAAAACAACTGCCACACGATCATGTCGTCCCAAACCAAGTTCATTTAGTCTGGTTATACACGACTCGATATGCCTCAAAAGCGACCCATAGGTTAGAACCTTATCTTCCGCACTTATAATTGCTGGGCTGGTCTCTTGCCCACTGGCCACTAATTTTATAATCGTATCGTGCACTCGCCCTACAGCCTTTCCTGCCCGTCTCAGCCGCACAAATCNTTAGCCTAGTAGTATAGCCATTTAATAAATTAAGTCTCTTAAATGTTAACGACACATCATCCCCTCATGGTATGGCCCCAATTTAAGCGAACAAATCCCATACAATACNCCCTCTGGCAGATGCCTTTTGCCTATAGCGCNGAACGTGTTANTGTCACATTAAGGACTNCNNTATNAAAAAGCGACCGANCACAAGGNGAAGATGACATGAGNCCAACCNNCATTTCTTCAGCGGACGTGCAATTGGGAACAANNCCAAATGACCTAGAACCGCACTGGATGCCCTTTACTAGCAATCGGCAGTTTAAATCTGCTCCACGGTTGTTAGTCAAAGCGAAAGACATGCATTACACAAATGCGGATGGAAAACAGATACTTGATGGTACCGCCGGGCTCTGGTGTGTAAACGCTGGGCACTCTCGACAACCAATCATCGAGGCCGTCCAGAAACAGGTNGCAACTCTTGATTATGCTCCTGGCTTCCAGATGGGACACCCCCTATCCTTTGCGCTAGCCGCCCGATTAGCTGCTATGCTTCCCGAAACACTTGACCATGTTTTTTTTACAAATTCTGGTTCNGAAGCGGCAGATACTGCTCTAAAAATTGCTCTCGCCTATCACCACTCGAATGGGCAGAGNANCAAAAAGATACTTATCGGACGTTCCCGCGGATACCACGGTGTCGGCTTTGGCGGTTTGTCCGTGGGCGGCATGGCCCCAAANAAAAAACAGTTTGGCAACCTTCTNGGCAACGTTGACCACTTACCNCACACTCACTCTCTTGAGCACAATGCATTCAGCAGGGGCCAGCCGGNGTGGGGAGCAGTTCGAGCAAATGAGTTAGAAGAGTTAGTAGCCCTCCACGGAGCCGACAATATCGCTGCCGTTATTGTNGAACCCATGGCCGGTTCGACCGGGGTGCTCATACCCCCAGTCGGCTACCTCGAACGCCTTAGGGATATCTGCCGCAAAAATAACATCTTGTTGATCTTTGATGAAGTTATTACCGGCTTCGGGCGGCTCGGGGCAAGTTTCGCCTGTGAACGTTTTGATGTGACACCAGATATACTTACCTGCGCCAAAGGTTTAACCAATGCAACTATACCCATGGGAGGAGTCGTAGTCAGTAACGAGATTTATGACACCGTNATCCAAAATGCGGCACAGGAAATAGAGCTGTTTCATGGATACACATACTCTGGGCATCCCGTAGCATGTGCGGCCGCTCTTGCCACTCTGGATCTTTATAAGGAAGAGGGATTGTTTCAGAGGGCCGCGGACTTAGAGAGCTACTGGGAAGAGGCTGTGCATAGCCTAAAAGATTGCCGGCACGTTATNGATATTCGAAATATGGGATTGGTAGCCGGGATCGAGCTTGAGCCACGCGAGGGCTCGCCGACTGCTCGGGCTTTTGAAACCTTTCTTAAGTGCTATGAAGATGGTGTCTTGGTCCGAACTACGGGCGACACAATAGCCCTATCGCCTCCATTGATAATTGAANAAAATCAAATAGATCAACTGATCTCTACGATTAGAGANCATCTACAAACCGCCGAGTAAACNCTCAAATACCCACCCTTAGAGGATAAAATGGCAAGCGTCAAAATGATCGAGGATGGAGCAGCAACAGCTGAAGTTCAGTCCGTATACGAAGACATTAAGAAGACCCGTGAAATCGCTTATGTGCCAAATATATGGAAAACACTGGCAACCCATCCTCCCACGCTTAAACGAATTTGGCTGGGAATTAAGACTGTGATGGCCCCTGGTCGACTTGATCCATTGACTAAGGAAATGATTGCGGTAGCGGTAAGTGCAACAAACAATTGTGACTACTGCATCCGCTCGCATACGGCNNCTGCCCGTAAACTTGGGATGGACAATGAAATGCTAGGTGAATTAATGGCTGTTGTTGGAATGTTTAANCAAACAAATCGTTTGGCTAACGGCTATCAGATAGAAGTGGACGAACAATACCTGAAAACGGAGTAAGCAAAGGGTCCTGAGACTCAAGATTTGTTTTTACCTANCACTTCAACCTTGGAGAATGCATCAGCCAAGCANTCTCCAGAAAGGTCTAATGCCTCTTTTCCCTTATCGAGCCAGCCTCCCATACTCATAAAACCGTGTATCATCCCCTCATANCAAAGGTATTTTACCTCAACATCGGCCGCCGTTAGTTTTTCGCTATACCGAAGTCCTTCGTCCCGCAATGGATCAAATCCGGCCGTGATTATTAACGCAGGTGGCAAACCGAAAACTTCTTTTGCAAATAANGGAGAGGCGTCTGGATTTGTCCGCTCCCCATCGTTATTCAAGTAATGATCTATAAACCAGTCCATCAGGACGCCCGTAAGCCTGTAACCCTCCGAAAGCTCAGTCTGTGATGCCTCCGCCCGAGTGAGATCTGTAGCCGGGTATATCAGCAACTGATAACAAAGCTCTATCTGAGGGTTATTAATACATTTCTGAGCCACAACCGCCGCCAAATTACCCCCAGCACTGTCGCCACCCACCGCGATCCGTGTTGGGTCAACATTGATTAGGCATCCTGGNGTAGCAGCCCACTCCGTCGCTGCCAGACAATCCTCCACAGCAGCAGGGAATTTGTCTTCGGGACCCATCCGATAATCAACTGNAACAACCACGCATTGGGCCCGGACACTCAACCAACGACACACAGGGTCATGAGTCTCTAGATCCCCTATAACCCAGCCTCCGCCATGAAAATAAACCAGCACAGGGAAAGGCCCCACATCATCAGAGGGCCAATAGGCTCGAACCACTATANTTCCATTAGGGCCANGAATATCATGCTCGGATACCCGCCCTACATCCCTCTTTTCGACTGCAACAGCCTTCGACGTCTCAGCAAAAAATCTCCGGGCCTCAAGGGGTTCCAACTCATGTATCTCGGGGTTTCCTGCCTCTATTGCTTTTTGAATTAGAGTGGCTGCCTGGGGATCAAGTTCCTTGGACACTTGGGATTCCTTCCGTAATCTATCTAATTTTGGGCATCCTGATGGTTACCAAAAAGTCTTTTAAACGCAAGCAACTATTTAGAAATAAGAATTTTCCATGTAAACGAAAGANGAATCCATCTAAANTACCCACACAATGTGGCTCGATGTATCCTATCTGAAAAACTTCTACAACACGGCTCTTGGTCGCCTTACGCAAGATTTATTATGCGACAAAGTTGGGCAACTTTGGCCCAACACAAGTGGACAACGCACATTAATAATCGGTTATGGCGCACCGCTCGCTGCAATTTTTGAATCTACTCCTCAACACCTCTTCCATATGATGGCAAGCCAGCAGGGTGTTATCCACCTCCCCTCCAAAGCAAAGAACTCCGCTCTGTTATCGGATGAAAACAAACTTCCCTTTGCAGATAATTCATTAGACCGGGTTATTCTTCTTCACGCTCTNGAATTTACCAATCCTGCACACCCCATGCTTAGGGATATCTGGAGAGTTCTGGATGGTGGAGGAAAATTAATGGTCATCGCTCCCAATCGAAGNGGNCTTTGGACCCGATTAGAGCATACACCCTTTGGCCANGGGCANCCCTATAGNCTAGGACAGCTCACCACGCTGTTACAAGACTCGGTGTTTATGCCCGAGAGAGTGGCTTCAGCCTTATATATGCCGCCAAGCACTGGAAAACTTTTACAGCGTCTCGCCAGGCCTTGGGAAACAATCGGCCCTAAATACCTCCGTTTGTTTTCGGGCGTAATTATTGTGGAGGCCGAAAAACGAGTTTATTCACCAACAAATAGCGGTATTGCTACTGAAACGAAAAAAACTGGGTGGAGAACACTAGCAAAANAACCCTCTACCGCGGACCGATAAAATCACCAGCTGCCTCAGGAGATGTCGACAACAAAAATACCCCCTGCGCACCCAAGAGATTATCAAAAGGCTCCCCGCCCCAAAATCCAGCGGGCNGACCCCGTTCATTAAGACTGTAACGTCGGACTACTGAAATTTTTTCGGNATTACATGTGCTCACAAAGTCTGCAATCGTACTGAAATGGATGTTTGGTGTTGCATGCCAAGATAGAGGNAAACTCCCAGTCACCGGCATACGCCCCTTAAACAAAAGTTGAAGCCGACACTTCCAGTGGCCAAAGTTGGGAAACGATACCAATGCATAATGCCCAATCCTAATAAGTTCCCGTAACACCGCTAGAGGATTATGCGTAGCCTGAATTGTTTCACTAAGCACAACATAATCAAAGGCTCCTGATGGATAATTGCCTAGATCCGCCTCAGCATCTCCTTGAACGACAGACAGTCCTTGACGAAGACATGACTGGACCCCCTCTCGACTGATTTCAAGNCCGCGCCCATCAACGTCTCTGCGGTCCGCCAAATACCTCAGCAACGAACCATCTCCGCATCCAACATCTAACACCCGCGACCCAGGCCTAATCAAACTTGCTATTAACTGGAGATCGACCCGGATGCTGTCAGGAACTGATACTACNGGCCTTAAAGCATCTTCCGTCATTTCATTTTCCATTATCTGCTCGGTAACCCACGATGTTTAGANGCCCCGCGCAAAAAGCCATTTAGAACATCAAAAAATTCCGGTTCATCAAGCAAAAAACTATCATGNCCCTTATCCGTTTCAATTTCACAAAAACTAACATTCGCGGCATTAGCATTAAGAGCCTTNACAACCTCCTGACTCTCAGAGACAGGAAATAGCCAATCGCTGGTAAATGCGATCACACAAAAACGCACCTCTGTGTTCTCAAATGCCTTCGCCAATGAGCCATCATTGGTTGCGGCAAGATCAAAGTAGTCCATGGCACGCGTTATATATAGATAAGAATTAGCATCAAACCTATCTACGAATGTGCTTCCCTGATGTCTTAGATAACTCTCCACCTGAAACTCCGCATCAAATCCATATGTGATTTGGCTCGAGTCTTGGAGCATTCGGCCAAACTTCCGATGAAAAGCCGCCTCCGATAAATATGTTATATGAGCAGTCATCCTAGCTACAGCTAATCCCTGCCTTGGTCTTTTATCCACTTTAGCATAGCTACCGTCGCACCAGTCAGGGTCGCTCATAATTGCCTGCCGACCTACTTCATGGAAGGCAATATTCTGGGCCGTGTGGCGNCCTGCCGCCGCAATAGGAATGGCAGAAAATACCCTGTCAGGAAAACGTGATGCCCACTCAAGAACCTGCATGCCACCCATGGACCCGCCCACCACGCAAAAAAGCTTTTCGATGCCTAGCGCATCTATCACCCTAGCTTGAGCCTCAACCATGTCACCGATGGTTACTACAGGAAATCCCAATCCATATTGTTCACCCGTATTGGAGTCTATCGTCGCCGGCCCATAGCTTCCCATACAACCACCTAATACATTGACACAAATTATAAAATAGTTATCAGTGTCCAAGGTTAGTCCTGGCCCTACCAGATGGTNCCACCAACCTAATCTGCCTGTAATAGGATGTTTACCAGCCACATACTGGTCACCGGTCAATGCATGGCATACCAGAATCGCATTTGACTTATCATCATTGAGCCTGCCATACGTTTGGTAAGCTACCGGGACTGGGGCAATGGATAGGCCGGATTCCAACACTAATGGCCTTCCCTCCTCAACTAAAATTTTTGGCTGATGATCAAGCAANCCTGCAGTATTTTCCACTTTATTCGCCATTATGCTATTAATCNGCCCCTTCAAATGTATTGTATTGAGGCATGAAACGGTAAATTGGTAGGGATCAGAACCANTGTTTGTCAACGTTTTCTTTGATTTTAACGTTTCCCATTGTTAGTAATATTTGCTGCCCACCCGCAGACTGGATNAAAATGTGAAANAGCACTCGCTAAAAACNCTTCGGCTTGAAATTGACNCCATCGATAACAAAATTCATAACTTATTGATGANCCGGGTAAAATTGGTCGGCGAAGTAGGCAAAGTGAAAGCGGAGGCCGGAGATTACCAATTCTCTCTGAGGCCAGCGCGTGAAGCCTCGATGATGCGGCGGCTCGTNAGTCAGCATCGTGGGCCTTTCCCTGCCGACGCACTTATCAGAATATGGAGGGAACTACTTTGTGGCACAGTGCGAGTGCAAACGCCTTTTTCGGTGGCCCTTTGTGAAGGAGATGACCCCATAGGATCAAGGGGCCTGGTACGAGACCAATTTAGCAACGCTCCCACGCATATTTTCGCCACACCTGAACATACGATAGAAAATGTTTATGCCGGTGACTCTATGGTTGCAGTAGTACCGGTGCCAAACCGTCACACCGAAAGTGCTTGGTGGCACGAATTAGCTTTTGGGAAGCACAAAAACCTTAAAATTATAGGACTTCTTCCCTTTCTGCGTTCAGATGCATCTTCCTCCTTAGAAGCTTTCTCCATAGCTGAGGTAAGGCCAGAATCTAGCGGAAAAGACACCTCTCTTGTAGTGCTGGAATGTGTTGCGGAGAAACCTAGTATAAACTTGGTGGATCCAGCAGGGTCATGCCAAATACTTGGCCAATTAAGCTTGAATANTACGCAACCTAGCACGGGCAAAACCATCNCACTTTTAGTGTCGATTCAAAAGTTCGTTGAACATCCCGATCAGGTTAAACCCCTCCTACCCCCATCGTTGCAGCCCNTCGTGACCCGGTTTGCAACTATAGGCNGTTACCCAGAACAGCTGGATATCGGCAATACATTGGAGATCTCATGAGCACCAAAAAATTACTTTTTGATCGTGTGGCGCTCATTGGAGCAGGACTGATAGGAAGTTCGTTAGGGCGGGCAATTCGCCAGGAACAACTTGCTAAGTCCGTCACAGCCTATTCCCGCCGATCCGATACAAGGAAACGCCTTAGCCACCTCGGAATTGTAGACAGTGTAGCGGAAAGCATTGAAGAAGCGGTGGATGGCGCTGATCTTATCATCATCAGCGTGCCCGTTGGNGCATCCGAAGACGTGGCTGTACGAATAGGTCCACACATTAAACCAGATGCTGTTGTTACAGATACTGGTTCTGTGAAAGAGTCCGTGATTAGAGCCATAACACCACATATACCAAACAGTGCTAACTTTGTGCCCGGCCATCCTATAGCAGGAACAGAAAACTCTGGACCGGAAGCTGGTTTTGCATCTCTATTTGAGGGCAGGTGGTGCGTGATAACTCCCACCGATGACACGAGTGAAAGTGCCATAGATCAAGTAACAAACCTCTGGAGGCGGGTGGGCAGCAAGGTTGATATAATGACCCCAGCCCATCATGACAAGGTATTAGCCATAACCTCACACATTCCACATCTAATAGCATTTAATATCGTTGGCACAGTGGCAGACCTCGAAGGTGACACCAAAATGGAGGTGGTGAAATATGCGGCTGGCGGATTTAGAGATTTTACACGGATAGCAGCATCTGACCCAGAAATGTGGCGCGACGTTTTCATGGAGAATAGAGAAGCCGTATTAGAGATGCTAGGACGGTTCTCGGAAGACCTGTCGGCCCTGCAGCGCGCAATCCGGCGAGGGGATGCCAACAGTCTTGAAACGAAATTTACAAGAACCCGTGACCTGCGAAGACGGGTTATAGACGCAAAACAGGCATAGTTCAGCTAAGGAACTATAACCGGGCTGACTTCCATTAAAGCCACTGGACCCACACTCAAAACACCATCCTGTACTGAAATGGGCGCCTCTACAGATCTCTGACCAGTTTCTTCTGACACAGTCGAAAGCAGGTCTAAAGTGAGAATAGCAGCTGCCTTAGCCACATTGTTAATTAATCCACTGCTATAAAAAGTTTCCAGAACCCCTCTATAGCCGTCAATTACAACTGTGCCTGCACCGATAGGCCGAAACAGGGCATCCAGGGCAATCGTGCCAGAAAATACCACCCCTAAGCCCCCCGCCGATACTTGCAAATTCTGGATTTCAAGTATGCCGCCACTAGCACGCCACCTGTTCAACGAAGCAACATCCCACCTGATAAGCGTTGGGCCTGAAAGCTTTGCCTCCATTACTAAGCCGTCTATGTCAAATGATTGCTGAGCAATACCAATATTTCTGACACTCACGTTATCAGCCAAGATACCAATGTCACGCGATAGAACTGCTGACGGTAGGTTACGGAGGTGCACTTGGAGTTGATCTAATGCGCCAAAAGCTTGGCCCGAAACGGATTGGAGCACTAAATCATTCATCTCCAAAGAAAACCGTTCGGTCCGCATTTGCTTCCCAAGGACCAGGCTAGCTCTACTCCTCCCTACTTGCACACCCAACGCCCTCTCACCCAGCCCAATCATGGTGTGGGACGGAGCACGAGAAACCCCGACCCAGTGCTTGAGATTCCAAGGGTGCGCCGTCAGCTTTACATTAGGCA